>CAYSMK010000010.1:4705-155630 GCA_964432205.1 uncultured Geobacter sp.
GCAAAAGGGAGGCGACGCCGTTTCCAGCGCAACCCATAGGCCGAATTCCGTGAGGTGACCCTTTTAGAAAATTCGGCTCGGAGATGGTTTATTCGGTTGTTTTATCAAGTGTTGCTTGTGCGCTGGTATTTCCAATACAAAGTCAGTATTCTAGTACCATAATACTGTGTGTTTATCCAGAAAATAATTTGTGACAGCAACAGTGCCCAAACCTCTTGGATTGGGTGGCTATCTTTAATGTGATTTGAATCGTTAGTCAACCACTATTCGGTCGAGAAGCAATGTTTCCGGATAAAGCCACTTCGGCTGCAGCTTTTCAATAAACGAGGGGGCCATCTTCGACGGCCCCCTCCGTACTGCCTGTTTTCGACTCTGTCAGCCCGATTAATCCTCTTCTGCTCCTTCTTCGTGTTTCGGCCCGCGCGGCAGGGCGATCAGTTCAGCCCCGACCGACTCTGCGATATGCTTCATCTCGCACATTCGCAGATGTTGACCGTACACCTTGAGGTTGAGGTCCGCTACCGCCACCAGCACGTAGCGCGGCTGCTTCGCCCCGTCCTGCATCTTCGTTCTCTGCCGGTAAAAGATTTTTCCTGACATGAAAGGGTGCCTCCTTTCCTTGTTTCCTCCCCGGGGACTGCGGAGGGTTTACATAGGAAAAATATACCCCTTTTTCAACTTTTTCACACCGTTAAATCCTTATGACAGTGCCAACCCGCTCCCCTTTGATCGCCTTCTCTATGGTCCCCCGCTTGTGACCGTTCACGATCCGGATCTCCTTGACGTTTACCGTGTCGCGAAGGAGGTAGAGCATCTTCCGTTCGAGCACCATGTCTTCCATGTCCAGTTTGATCAGTTCCTCGACCGTGATCTCCTCGATCAGCTCCGCGTCCGGATTGACCCGTGGGTCCTCGGTATAGAGCCCGTCCACGTTCTTGACGAGGATGCAGCTCTTGGCGCCGAGCACCTCCGCCATCAGCAGGGCGCCGGTGTCGGTTCGGTGGGGCGGGATGAGCCCGGTTTCCGGTGGGTGTTCATAGAGGCCGTAGGGGGGGGTGCCATGGATGACCGGGAGAAGGTTGAGGTGCAGCATGGTCGGCAGTTCCAGCAGGTCGGCGGTCTTGACCCGCGAGCCGCCCCATTTGGAGAGGAGCAGGGTGACCATGACCGCATTCTGCTCGCTGATCTTGCTGGCCAGTTCGGCAAGAACGCCGGTCGGCATGCCGAGGTCGATGCCGATGTCGAGGATATGGCGCACGCGTACCCCGCCGCCGGTGACGACCAGCATCCGGTGCTGTTTCGACAGTTCGCCGATCTCTTCCATGAGCGGCAGGACCACCTCGCGGCCGTAGTCGATGATCCCGTGGCCACCGACCTTGACGACATGGAGGTCGGGAACGAGTCTGATCGTGGAGATCCCTGATTGCCTGCGCATCAGACCCTTGCGGACCAGGGTTTCCCCTCTCATGTTTGTTTCGATTTCGTGTCGTGGCGCCATTGCATAACCCTCCGAAACTCTGTGTGTATAGATGTTTACTGTAACAGAGTGCCAGTGGAAGTCGAGGCGGTTGGCCGTGGATTTTGTGCACCATCTTCGAGGGACGGGGCGAGAGGTCCACTCCGTTGACCGCGCCGATTGTCCTGGATCTGCCGCTTCGCCACGCCGGTCCCCGGCCACCCGCCTTCGCTGAAGGTGATGCTTCCCAAGGCCAAGAGCTTCTCCCTGAAAAGCATCCCCGTCGCCCCCTGGAGCAAGGCCGGCAGCACCTTACTGGCGACCTGTTCCTCACCGCGCTCTACCGTGTGAAAGCAGAGGTTGAGCTGATCTGACACCCCCTGCGACCGGATTTCGGCCGTGAAATCGAGCACACCGGGGATCGGAAAGAGCGCCTCGTCCAGGGCGGACATCAATAACCGTCCCCCCCCCTTGAGGGAAAGCTCCGCCCCAATCCTGCCCCGCACCCGTCCCAGGCGCTTCAGAACGGTGCCACAGGGACAGGGGGGGGGGACGAGACGCGCCAGATCGCCGGTCCGGTAACGCACCAGTGGCATGCCACGGCGGCGAAGGGTCGTGAAGACCACCTCTCCTTCCTCCCCGTCGGCGACCGGCATGCCGGTTCCGGGATCGATGACTTCGGTGTAGAGATCGGCCTCGCGCAGGTGGTAGCCGTCACCGGCTTCGCACTCGACCCCTCCTCCCAGACCGGTCTCGGTCATGCCGTAGTGGGTGAGGACGCGGCAGCCCCAAAGCCGCTCCAGTTCCCGCTCGATCGCCTTGGGGACGTAGTCGGTGGAAAGCAGGACACTTTCCACCCACCCCTTCGGAATCGTCCCCGCAAGGTCACCGCGAGCCAGGGCCAGGATCTGGGTGGGAATCCCCACCAGGCAGGGGCAAGGGTGCTTCATGATTGCGGCACGCGCCGCCGCATGGTCGCGCACCGGTCCGAACACCACCGGATTCACCCGCGTCCTGATCAGCCCTCTGGCCAACAGGTCACCCACGCTGTCCGGGAGTTCGCCGGGGAGAAAGATGATCACCGTGGCGCCCGGCTCCACGAGGGTCGCCATCCCGTGGGCAAAGAAATCGACGGTGGCTTCCAGGTCCCGGGCGGTGAAGAAGACCCGCTTTGCCGGGCCGGTGGTTCCCGAGCTCTGCAGCGTCACCACCCTCTCGATCTCGTCCTGTGAACAGCACAGCATCCTCGGCCCCTGCTCCCGAAGGTCATCGGCGGTCGTGAAGGGTAGTGTGGAGAACCGTTTCAGCTCCTTGACCGGGTCCACCCCGATGCCGGCGAAGAGATCACGGTAAAAGGGGCACTTCTCCCGCACGTAGTCGACCGTCTCCCGCAGTCGCTGCAACTGATACCGGTCGATCCGTTCCGTCAGGGTACCGTCATCGTGGGCAGGCACCCTGGCTGCGAGCCACCCCTCCAGCGGCGTCTTTTTCACGTGATCTCCTCCCTCATGCCAGCTCCGCACCGCCTTGATTCATTGCACCGCGGTAGAGGCTCCGTCCATCCCTGCTGGTCAGGTTGTAGGCACAGAATGGCACCAACCTGCCGTCGGCAGAAATGACCGAAATGCAGCAGCCCCGCAGCCGCTCCAGATCCAGGTTTTCGGCATCCTGGAAGGCCATGGCGGAGATGGTGAAGCTCCTGGTGGCGACCTCCTGGAGAAACAGATCCAGATCAAGAACCCCTTCGACCCGGACCGCATCCGGTTTGCTCCCGCTGCAGCAGGCGGTATGTGCTGCGGATGGCAGCTTCCAGCGCCGTGACACGGTATCGACGGTCTTTCTGATCCCCCCCCTGCCGCAATCCGACGTACAGCAGCTATCGCCGTCCGTCGCCCCGAGCGGCCGCAGACCGCCATCGGCCGAGTAGATGTAACTGGCGTGAAAGGAACAGTGGGCATGTTCGCCGCCCGGGGGAGAAAAGTCCGCCACCTTGAGCAGCCCACCCGTCTGCCCCTCAAGACAGCCCATCAGTTCGGGCAGGGTAAAACGGTCTGCACGGTTAAGCTCCGGGAAGCGGCCGAAATAGCTGACCGGCTGGAAATGAATCCCCCGCACGACCGGGGCTAGGTCCAGGGCCTGCCGGACTATGGCGCCGATGGCGTCACTGTTTACGCCCCTCACCAGGGTCGGGACCAGGACGACGCCGAGGCCGGCCTCTCCGGCATTCCTGACGGCCCGGAGCTTCTCCTCCAGGAGCGCTCTTCCCCTCAAGGTGCGGTAGATCCCGTCGTCGACCCCGTCGAACTGGAGGAAGACCGACGAAAGGCCTGCCGCCTGCAGCCGCTGTGCATAGCTTTTGTCCGAGGCAAGGCGGAGACCGTTCGTATTGAGCTGGATGAAGGAAAACCCGATCCGCCGCGCCGCGGCGACGATCTCCGGCAGGTCGTCCCGCAGGGTGGGCTCCCCTCCCGATAACTGGAGATTGCACGGACCCGCCGCCGCCATGGCCCGTTCCAGCAGCTTTGAGATCTTCTCCAACGACGGATCCTCTGTATCCCTATGGCCGGCATCGGCAAAACAGACGGCGCATTGCAAGTTGCACCGGTCCGTCACTTCGAGCAGAACCGAGCAGGGCATCTGTTCATGGGCGCTGCAGAGGCCACAGTCGAAAGGGCACCCCCTGTCAACGGTTCCATAGCAGATATCCGGATGGACAGGGGGCTTCGGCCGCCGCCATTTGGCCATGGACGGCTCTCCACGCCAGATGAGGGTCCTGAAGGAACCGTGTTCTTCACACGTTTTGTCCTGAAACACCTCGTTGCCCAGCAGTTGACGTACCGCCTTGATCCGCTTGAGGCAGACAGGGCAGACGCTTTCGGTCTCGTTCGGGTTCACTTTTTCCATGACGTCACCCTTTACCATGGACTGCCGTTCTTGAGTTTCCTGGCCACCAGCAGAAAATAGCTGATCACCGGCCGGTCCATCGTTCGTTCTTTCCACCTCTGATCGCCCCTCCACGCGTCCGGCAGGCATTCGCCGGCCAGGATCATCCGGACCGCGAACTCCTTCAGCAGCCGGTCGTGCGCCTCCCATGCCAGAAGGGTGAACCCGCGCGCCGATACCAGGTCGCGGATCTCCTCCTCCGTGAGCAGGTCATCCGCCGGAGCCGTTCCTTTACTGAAAACGTCGCTCAGTACCAGATAACCCCCATCCTTAACAACCCGGGCAAACTCATCGAGAGCCGCTGACCTGTCGTCGAGAATGGAAAGGACGCATTCACAAAGCAGGAGATCGCAGGTGTCGTTACGAAAGGGGATCGTTTCCGCCCGGCCCTGGATGAAGCGAGCCGTTTCCAGTCGGGTGGCAGCTTCACCGAGGAGCGTTTCCGAATGGTCGAGTCCTACCAGGCGGTAGTGACCGGTCCGTTCCAGGTGCTGCAGGGTTCCCCCTGCACCGCAACCGATATCGGCGACAAGGGAACCGGCAGGAAGGCGGCAGAGCTCCAGCGCCCTGTCGGTGAGCTCAGGGCCTCCCGGCCGTATGCACGGCCCCACTATACGGCCGATCTCCGACCAGTTGAAAGCTGTATCGTTCATCATGTCACCGTGTCACCGGGAGGGCTACTTGTCTTCCAGCGCCTGCTCTGCCTCGGCCACTTTCCCTGTGGCCAGTTCCTCCGCCACGAGGATGAAACCGCACCGGGAACACGCCGGAAGATTGATGGGGAAGATGGACTGCATATACTGAAGCCTTACCGTCTGGACTTCCAAGGGGATCTGGCACTGATTGCAGAGCCAGTCGCTGTTACTGCCGGACTTTACCCACTCCTCAGTGCTCCCGCCCGACTTCATCACCATCCTGTGGGAATAGGCGGTATGCACCCGATAGCCCGCATCAGTCAGGCTGTATTCCACCCAGTACGTGACCGCTTTGGGCCGATAGCAGGCGAGACACCGGTCGATGGAAGGGTTGATCAGCTTCTTCCCGGTGGTCTCGGCATGATGGATTACCTTCTGCACGTCTTCCTTCCGGATTAGTCGATCCTCCAAAAGACGCTGAACATCCTCGGCGATATGCAAACATGTCTGCTCATACGTATTCATCTGTGTCTCAATCAGGCCCCCCGGCATAGCCGGGGGGCCTATCTCGTTCATTCGTCTAATGTCCTATCACTTCTGTGAAAGTCTGGCAACACTGTCCAGCAACTTCTGCAGCCCATGCTTCTTCATCAATGATTCCAGGCCAATCTCCATCTCGCTCTCGCTTGGTTTCTCTTCGTCCACTTCCTCTTCCCGTTCCTCGTAGATCAGGGCATCGACCAGGCACCACTTGACACATATGGGCTCGTCTTCTCCATCGCACATGTCGCACTTGAGAGGAAGTCCGGAGTCGGGCTCTTTGAACAGGTCCCTGGCGGGGCAGGAGGCCCGGCAGGAGTCGCACTCGCTGTATTCCTTGCCGTCGATGATGTACTTGTTTCTGCCCATGCATTCGGACTCGGTGTACTCACCCGCGAATACCGGCATCCAGATGTCTTCGAGTCGGTTCGTGACAATCTGAATACGGGATCGTGCCGGGTTATTGCTGCTGTACGGCGGAACGGCGTGAAAGGCGGAACACATGATCTCGCAGGTCCGGCAACCGTTGCACTTGTCGGCATTTACCGTGATCGTCCTGATCTTTTTCTTAATTTTGGCCATTTTTCAATATACCTCTCTTTTCCAAGTCATCGGCAACATAGCCCAGATCCAGTTCTTCCAACTTCTCCCGCGTGGGAATGCCGTCGTGATTCCATCCCTTGAATCTGTAATAGGTGGACAGGAGTTCTTCCTCGAGTTCGGGAAATCTCTTTTTCCAATGATCTGCCGGCGGCTTCTCATCGGCCCTCGTGATCCCTTTCCGGTTATTGTATGCCCGGTGCAGGTTCCGGTTCCTGTTGACGATCTTCTTCAGGCCGGTCTCATCCAGGTCCATCCCGGTCGCTGCCGAGATCAACAGTGGGTAGTTGTGTATATGATAGGGGGGCTTGAAGCAAAACGACGACATGCCGCAGCACATGCCGCAGGCATCATCGATGTTGTGCATCATTTCCATCCAGTCCACGATTTCGGAGGCGATGTCAGGGGTCGGGTAATAGGGTATCGACTTTTCTCCCCGTGGCTCCCAGTCGAGCACCCATTGCTTGAACTTTTCATCGGGAAGCTGAGGCCAGTCTCTGACAAAGTTTTCTCGCTGCTCCATCGTGGGAAAGGCCGATTGGGGCCATTGACCTTCCATCTGGGTAATACTTATCTTCTCGTTGGTGGACAGCATCAGGTAATAAAGAGGATCCATGGTTCCTAGTTTGATGGGAAGCTGTTCATGCTTCTTGATGGTATTGTGGTCAAAAGCTTCCGCGCCGTTGCCAATCTTTCGGGCCGCAAAATAGACGCCGTCAGCGAGCACATCGCCGATTCCTTCCCGCCGCACAACCCTGTCAAGCAGCCAGAAGAATCTCCCCTCCTTGTCGGACGGACATCCTGCGAAATCCTTGTCGGTCAGAATGCCGGCTTCATAGAGTTCGACAGCGAATGCCAGAATCTGCGGGGTTGAGAAGGAATCGACCCCGTACTCGGAGGCGCGCTGCAGGATTTTCCAGCCAAAATCCAGGTCGTCGACATACGCCGCCATGGCATAGGTAAGCTTCCCGAAACATTTCGCCATGTATCTGGGAGCATCCTTCGGGGAAACCAATGCCCCGCAATGCTGGGGACAGTTGAAGCAGCTTATCAGCCGCTTTACCGCGCCATGTTGAGACTTTGTCCAGGACTCATTGATCTCATCGGTCCAGAAATCCCTTCTCCGGGTCCGGGCATTGCCCCAGGCAAAATTTTCGGTGTGCCATTTCTCATCGGTATGCTTCATCTCCTGTGGCGACCCGATACCGGACATGATGGTCATGACGTCCTGAATGGGATTGTTGTTCCGGAAGTGTATATACTCCGTCACGTCCTGCATATGCTTCATGAACTCTTCCGGTCGGGCAAGGTAGACGTCCTTGGTTCCACGAACGGCAATGGCCTTTATCTTCTTGTCGCCCATGACGGCTCCGCCACCGAGTCTGCTGGCGCTGGACCGGGACTGCTCGATGGAAGCAGTGAAGACCCGGTTCTCGCCGGCCAGGCCGATGGCGGCCACCTGGGCTTTGGGCTGATTCAACTCTTTGCGGATAAGGTCCTGCGTTTCAAGAGCGCCTTTCCCCTGCAAATGCGTGGCATCACGTATCTCGATCTTGTCATTGTTTATGT
This sequence comes from uncultured Geobacter sp., assembly GCA_964432205.1. Lineage (GTDB taxonomy): Bacteria > Desulfobacterota > Desulfuromonadia > Geobacterales > DSM-12255 > Geomobilibacter. Next base: position 12,449 of record CAYSMK010000010.1, read on the forward strand.
ACAAATAGACCCAGTCCGGGGACTTGTTGCGAAAGACCACCTTGTCATAACCGGCATACTTCAATTCCGCCGCGAAAAACCCTCCCATCATCGGATATACCAATGTGTCCGACTGCGGCGAAACAAAGGTAACTACGGAACGGTTGGCACTGAAAATAGGCGTGCCGTTTAACAGGCCGGTGCTGAAGACGAGCAGATTCTCGGGATCAAACGCCTTGACCTCCGGAGGAACCCTGTCCCAGTGCAACTTGATACTGGTACCCAGACCCCCGAGATGAAGCTCCATCAACTTGGGGTCGGTTGCCACCCGCTCAATGTTTCCTGTGGCCAAGTCAATTTCCAAATAATATCCTGCCTCTGCGTATCTCATTTTTCCCCCTCTTTCTTTAGTCTGCTATCCTGAGGCACTTCTGCAACGAATGCTGGCAAAAACCTCCACATGCTTCCTTGACGCTGCCCCCCCCGTTTCCAAGATGAAGCTCCATGAGCTTGGGGTCGGTTGCCACCCGTTCAATGTTTCCCGTTGCCACGTTGATTTCCAAATAGCATCCAGCCTCTTCGCATTTCATGTTTACCCCCTCCTTAACTGTGTGATTATTCTAATCTTCCACTGCGCTGTCGCCGGAAAACAAAAGGGGCGCTCTCCGGATAGAAAGGCCCCTTGACGTCCCGGACAAGGCTCCGGGTCGCCATGGTCCCCTTTGCATAAGGAAGGCAAAGCCGTTTCCAGCGATACCCATAGGCCGGACCGCCATGGGGGATTTTCCCTTTAGGCGCCGCGGCTCGGAGACAGTTGTTCGATTTTCAGTTAGTACCCACGGCTGTTACTGCCAGCAACGACAGCCGGGAAAACAAAAGGGGCGCTCTCTTGATAGAAAGGCCCCTTGACGTCCCGGACAATCTTCCGGGCGTTGGGTCCCCTTTGCATAAGGAAGGCAAGGCCGTTTCCAGCGATACCCATAGGCCGGACCGCCATGGGGGATTTTCCCTTTAGGCGCCGCGGCTCGGAGACAGTTGTTGAGTTTTTGGTTTTTACCCACGGCTGTTACTGCCAGCAACGACAGCCGGGAAAACAAAAAGGGCACTCTCTTGATAGAAAGGCCCCTTGACGGCGCAGTCATGCTTCCGCGCCGCCATGGTCCCCTTTGCATAAGGAAGGCCCCGTTTCCCGCGTTACCCATAGGCCGGACCGCCATGAGGGATTTCCCTTTTAGGCGCCGCGGCTCGGAGACTGTTGTTCGATTTTCAACCGCGAACACTGTTCGCGGTATGTTGCCTACTTCAACCGGAGGCTCGACTCTCCACCGGCTGTTCACTGCCAATTTGCATTGGTGTAAACTGGTACCACATTACTATTATCTGGGTCAAGAAAAACCTGCGACAAGAAAAGTTCCCGCTGGACAGGGGGGCACCGGATCTCTTTCCAGAAGGAAGGCGCTGCCGTTTCCGACAGCGCCCTTTGGCCGGCCGACCCGTCAAGGATGTTTGGTGAATCAGGCAGCCTTTCTCTTGGCGATCCGCTTGATGTTCAGCAGGTTCTTGTAGCCGACGTTTTCGGTGGTGATGTTGCCCCCCATGGCCCCGCAACCGAGGGTGAGGGACGGGACCAGGTCGTTGTACAGGGCGCCGATGGTGCCGTGAACCGACGGGTGGTTCCAGACGACCCGGTTGGCCGGAACCCTGAGGGCGAATTCCTTTGCCACCTCTTCGTCTTCGGTGAAGACAACTGCCGAGTGGCCGGCGCCGCCGAATTCCAGCTGGCAGACGGCAGCGGAGATGGCCTTCTCCCTGCTGTCGACGATGAACCAGCCGAGGACCGGGGAGAGCTTCTCGTGGCTCATCCAGTCTTCCGGACCGGTGGTGGTGAGAGGCACCATCAGCATCTTCGCGTCGGCGGGGATGGTGAAACCGGCCAGTTCGGCAATGATCTGCGGTTTCTTGCCGACGATCGCCATGGAGGGGACCCCACGCTCCTTGTCGAACATGACCGCTTCCAGCCTGGCCTTTTCTTCCTCGTTGCAGAGGTAGGCCCCGTGTGTCTGGAAGAGACTGAGCGCCCTTTCCGCAACTTCCTTGTCGTCGAAGATGACCGACTGGTCCGAGGAACAGATGGTACCGTTGTCAAAGGTCTTGGAGGCGATCACGTCCGGGATCGCGAGCTCCAGGCAGGCGGTTTTCTCGATGTAGACCGGCACGTTGCCCGGTCCGACACCGAGTGCGGGATGGCCGGAGCTGTAAGCCGCCTTTACCATGGCGCCGCCGCCGGTGGCGATGATTATTGCCACGTCGCGATGCTTCATCAGGGCGTCGGTCGCCTCGATGGACGGTTCGGTGATCCACTGGATGCAGTCGGCCGGCGCGCCGGCCTCAATGGCTGCCTCAAGCATGATCCGCGCTGCCTCTTCGCTGCATTTCTGGGCGCGGGGATGGAAGCCGAAGACGATGACATTCCGTCCCTTGAGGGAGATGAGCGACTTGAACATGGTGGTGGAGGTCGGGTTGGTGGTCGGCGTTATTGCTGCCACGATACCGAACGGCTCGGCGATGGAGATGATGCTGTCGTCTTCCTCGATGATCCCCACCGACGGCTTGCCCCGCATGTAGTCGTACACTACCTGGGTGCCGAAGTGGTTCTTGATCACCTTGTCTTCCACGTTGCCGATGCCGGTCTCCTCGACCGCCATTTCCGCAAGCTTCCGCTCGTTGGCCACGCCGGCCCTGGTCATGGCCGCGACGATCCGGTCGACCTCCAGCTGCCCCAGTTCGTTGAACTTCTCCGCTGCTTTTCTGGCTTTGGCGATCATCAGATCGATCTGCGTTGATACGTTCGACATAATTGTTTCCTTTCTCCCCATGCGATTTGTTTTGATGTCAGACAGGTCCGGTTAATGAATCTACTTAGCAGTGCATGTGCCAACATGTAGAACCTAGTTTTATGTTTTGTATTCGTGTGAAGCTGCTCTTAAACTGCGTGATATTCCGCATGATTATGATGTCGGGTCGGGAGGAGTGAGCTGGTCTGCCGTTTGTCTGTGGCGGCATTTGTGTAGCGCCTGTTGCAAAATGGCACAACTGTTGCTGTTTCATCTGTCGCAATAGAAAACAGTGTTAGTGGTAAACAGGCAATGCGTCATTAAAATCGGCAGGCACGATCTTCGGGAGGTGGTATGTCGTGGTCAGCGGGCAGCAGAGCATGGAATGCGGTCGACACCAAGTCACGATTCCTGGCAGGAGAGTCGCTCCCCGGCGATCTTCTCCCCGAGGTCATCAGCCGTTCCTGGCAACGGTGTGTCGACCGGAGGGTCAGCGTCGAGCGGCAGGCCAGGGAGATTCCGGTGGTCTCCACCGGAGCGCTGCCCGGGTTTCGCGAACGGAGCAGGCGACTGATCATTCATTCCGAGCCGGTGATGGAGCAGCTCCATGAGCAGATCGCCGGGACTTCCAGCGTGGTGGTGCTGACCGATGCGACCGGGGTTGTGCTGCATTCGGTCGGCGATACGGACTTCGTGGAAAAGGCGCAGCAGGTGAGTCTCCAGCCCGGTGGCATCTGGACCGAGGAGGCCAACGGCACCAATGCCATAGGCACCGCACTCGTCGAGCAGGTTCCGGTATCGGTGCACAGCAACGAGCATTTCATCGCCATCAACCAGTTCCTGACCTGCTCGGCGGCCCCGATCTTCGACCCAAAGGGGAGGATGCTCGGGGTGCTGGATGTCTCCAGCGACTCCGCAACCTACCAGCGCCACACCATGGCGCTGGTGCGGATGTCGGCGCAGATGATCGAAAACCAGTTCTTTGCCCACGAATGCAACGATGAAATACTGATCCATTTTCACCTGCGGCCGGAGTTCATCGGCACCCTCTACGAGGGGATCGCGGTCTTCTCCCTTGACGGACGCTTCGTTGCCGGCAACCGCTCTGCCCTGGTCCAGCTTGGCCTCAACCGCTACGACGCGGAAAAGCGCAACATCAGCAGCATCTTCGATCTCACCCTTGCCGGTCTGTTCGAGCAGGCCCGCGTCCTACCCCAGCCGGTGATCAAGCTCCGTCTGCGAAGCGGCGTGGAACTGTTCGGTCGGGTGAAGTTCGGCGCCTCGGTCTCACCCATCACCTATCTGCCGATCCGCCAGACCGAGGCAACCGGGCGTGTTTCCGGGGCGGAGCCGTCATCCGGTGCCCTGGCGGCACTGGACCTGGGTGACCCGGTCATGGGGGCTGCCATCCGCAAGGCGAGAAAGATCATCGGCCACGACATCCCGCTGATGATCGAAGGAGAATCCGGGAGCGGCAAGGAGATGTTCGCCCGCGCCTTCCACGCCGATGGTCCCCGGGGCAAAGGCCCATTTGTCGCCCTCAACTGTGCCGCCATTCCCGAGGGGTTGATCGAGTCGGAGCTGTTCGGTTACCGCGAAGGTGCCTTTACCGGTGCCCGCCGCACCGGCAGCATCGGCAAGATTCAGCAGGCCGACGGCGGCACCCTGTTTCTCGACGAAATTGGTGATATGCCCATCACCATGCAGGCCCGTCTGCTCCGGGTCCTGCAGGACCGGACCGTCACGCCGCTGGGCGGAACAAAGTCGCTGCCGGTCGATATCAAGATCATCTGCGCCACCAATCGCCGGCTGCGGGACGAGGTCGCTGCCGGCCGTTTCCGGGAGGACCTCTACTACCGCCTGAACGGTCTGCTCGTCACCCTCCCGTCCCTCCGGGCACGGGCGGACCGGCTCGCGCTGGCCGACGGCATCCTGCGGACGCTGGCACGGGGGGATAACACCGTCGGCTTTTCTCCCTTTGTCATCGATCTTTTTTCCCGACATGACTGGCCCGGCAACATCCGTCAACTCACGAACGTCATCCGAACGGCATTGGCCCTGCGTGAAGACGAGGCAGAAATATCGGTCGAGCATCTCCCCGAGGATTTCCTGGAGCAGGTTGGGGAACAGAGGGGGGATTGTCGCAGTCTGCAGGGACGGGAAGGGGACAATGGCCCCGGCCGTCTGGAAGAGTTTGAAGCTGCCGTGATCAGGGACGTCCTGCGCGAATGCAACGGGAACGTCTCTGCCGCCGCCCGAAAGCTGGGTGTTTCCAGGTCAACCCTGTACCGGAAATCAAAGGGGAGCGGTGAGCCGTTTCTGTAGCCGGAGAAGGAATCTTTTATTGTCCTGGACGACAGAGTGGGTCGATGTGTGGGGAATTGCTACAGAGTGTAAGAGCTCCACAGAGTAGGGACCATTCATCTGTTCCACGGGAAATGGACGTTAGTTCTTGACATTAAACAGGTATTGTGGTACTTGAATACACAATTAACACCGAGTAAACAATCTCCGAGCCGAACCGCCTAAAAGGACCTCCTCACGGCGTCCGGCCTATGGGTACCGCTGGAAACGGCGCTGCCTCCCTTTTGCAAAGGAGACCCAACGGGACGGATTTATCTGTTCACGTCAAGGGACCTTTCCAGCAGGGGGGGTCCCTTGACTATATTGGATAACTCCCTTTAGGAAAGCATACAAACTATGAACGAACCGATTTCCATTCGCAACGCCGTTGCATCCGATTTTGATGCCGTAGTCTCCCTGGACCTGGATGGCCCCGATGAAGAAAAGCCGGCCTATTGGCGCAGCGTGTTTGATCACTACATAAACGGTCACAACGACCGGTGTTTTCTGGTCGCGGAGTTCAACAACGCGGTCGTGGGCTTCATCATCGGTGAGGTTCGCGCCTGGGAGTTCGGTTCGCCTCCCTGCGGTTGGGTGTTTGCGACGGCTGTGTCCCCGGATGTCCGCCAGATGAGAATAGGCCAGCAGCTGTTCGAAGAGATTTCGAAATGCCTGAAGCGAGCAGGGGTGAGGACGGTACGCACCATGGCGGACCGGGACAATAACCTGCTGTTGTCGTTCTTTCGCAGTATGGGCCTACGGACTGGCAGGTATATCGAATTGGAAATGGCGCTCGATTAGACAACATCTCTTCCGAAACTGTGGCTTCGGGCCGTAGCATCGATACAGAAGATCCGCTTGCTCCTGTGGTTGCGCTGAGGCACAATGGCGCCGAATATTTTCCAAAGGAGCAGCACGCGATGAGCACAAAAATCTACGTCATCGGTCACAAGAACCCGGATACCGATTCGATCGCCGCGGCCATCGGCTATGCGCAGCTCAAGGGGAGGGAAGGGGAGGCGGAGGTGATCGCCGCCATGGGAGGGGAGCCAAACCCCCAGACCCGCTACATCCTGGACCGGCTGGGGGTTCCCGATCCGCTCTATCTGGCGGACGTGCATCCCAAGGTGCGCGATACCCTGAACCGCCGGCCGGTGACCGTCGAGACTACGACGTCGGCCTACGAGGCGCTGGAGCTGTTCCACGCCAGCGGGGTGCGGGTGCTGCCGGTGCTGGACGGTCAGGGGCGGCCGTGTGGCGTACTGTCGCTCCTGCGGCTGTCGGAGCAGTACCTCGTGCCGAGCCGCGAGCAGCAGCGGGAGATCACCACGACGCTCGATGCTCTGGCCAGGACCCTTTCCGGCCGGGTCGTGGCCGGCGGGGCTGATGGGGAGGCGGATGGCGAGGCGATCAGGCTCCAGCTCTTCATCGGCGCCATGCTGGAGGAGTCATTCTCCAGCCGGATCGAGGGATTCGATCCGAAAGAGCTGCTGATCATGACCGGCAACCGGCGCACGATCCAGCAGGCGGCCATCGAGCGGGGGGTGCGGCTCCTGGTGGTTACCGGCGATCTGGCACCCGACGACGACCTGCTGGCAATGGCGCGGGACAACGGGGTCACGGTCCTGCTCACCCCCCATGACACCGCCACCGCGGCCTGGCTGGCCCGCCTCTCCACCCCGGTCGCCCTGTTTGCCGAAAAGAAGTTCGCCTCGATCGGCACCGGCGAGCCGCTCACCCACCTGCGACAGAAGCTGGTCACCTCGGGCGAGGCGGCCGTCCTGGTGCTGGAGGAGGACGGCACCCTGGCCGGGGTGGCGACCAAGTCGTCGCTCCTGGCGCCGCTGCCGTACGCGCTGATCCTGGTCGACCACAACGAGCCGGGGCAGGCGGTGCCGGGCGCCGACACGGTGGAGATCCTGGAGGTGATCGACCACCACAAGCTCGGCAACAGCCACACCATGGCCCCCATCGACTTCATCACCGCGCCGGTGGGGAGCACCTGCACCCTGGTGGCCGGCCGCTACCGGGAGGGCGGCATCGAGCCCGACCGGACCATTGCGGCCCTGCTCCTGGCCGGGATACTCTCCGACACGGTCATCCTCAAGTCCCCCACCACCACGCCGAGCGACCGGACCACCGTTGCCTGGCTGGAAGGGCTGGCCGGCGTCGATGCGGCGCAGTTCGGGCGGGAGATCTTTGCCGCCAGCAGTTCGCTGAAGAACTACGGTTCCGCTGCGCGGGCGGTGAACGCCGATTTCAAGCTGTTCAAGCACGACAAGCACGCCATCGGCGTGGGGCAGGTGGAGGTGGTGGGGTTCGACGAGTTCCATGACATGAAGGGGGAGCTGCTGGCGGCCCTGGCAGAGGTGAAGCGGCGGGACAACCTGTTCATTGCCGGGCTGATGGTGACCGACATCGCCACGGAGACCACCCTGTTCCTGGTGGAGGGGCATACCCGGATCGCCCACGTCATGGAGTACCCGCAACTGGAGCCCCACCTGTACGAGCTGAAGAACGTCATGTCCCGCAAGAAGCAGATGGTGCCCCACCTGCTGAAGATCCTGGGGAAGGTGTAGGCTAACTCCCCCCACCCCCCCCTTAAGATAAGGTGAGACAGGAAAGATCGGGGACACCCGGGCTCCGTTGCCGCGCCGGTCAGCAGCGGTATACTCATTTCAGGCAGCGCGTTTGCACGATGTGCCGTCGCTGTGGAGTCGCAGGCCCTGGGAGCCTTTCCGGGCTGTGGCAGCTGTCACCGGCTGAAATGAGGTGTCTTGCCATGAAAAACCTCGAACTCGCCCATATCTTCTCCACCATGGCCGACATCCTGGAGATAAAGGGAGACAACCCCTTCAAAATCAGGGCCTACCGCCGGGCGGCACTCAATCTGGAAGAGCTGGCGCAGGGGGTGGAGACCCTCTCGCGGGCGGAGCTGCGGGAGATTCCCGGGATCGGCGGAGAGTTGGCCGCCAAGATCGAGGAGTACTGCACCACCGGCCTTGTCCATGCCCATGAGAAGCTGCTGGCCGAGATCCCCCCGGGGTTCCCGGAGCTTCTGAAGGTTCCCGGCCTCGGACCCAAGACGGCCAGGCTTCTCCTGGAAAAGACGGGGGTGACCGACCTCGACACCCTGGAGCAGGCCGCCGTCAGGGGGGAACTCGTTGGTCTTCCCGGCGTGCAGGAGAAGACCGTGGAAAACATCCGCAAGGGGATTGCCAGGGTCCGGCGGGGGCGTCCCGATCCCCCCCTCCGGGCGGTTCTCTTCGACTACGGCGGCGTGCTGGCAGAGGAGGGGTTCCGCGAGGGGCTGCAGGCCATTGCCCGGAGCCAGGGGCTCGACCCGGCCACGGTCCACCGGGCCGGAATGGAAGCGGTCTACAGCACCGGCTATGTCCTCGGCCAGGGGAGCGAAGCCGATTTCTGGCAGGCGCTGCGCCAGGAGTGCGGGCTCATCGGGGAGGACGAGGCGCTGTCCCGGGAGATTCTGAGCCGGTTCGTTCTCCGCCCGCTGATGCTCGATACGGCCCGCTCCCTCCGGGCAGAGGGGCTGACGGTCGCCATCCTGAGCGACCAGACCGACTGGCTTGAGCGGCTTGACCGCCGCGACGGCTTCATGGCTTCCTTCGACCGGGTCTTCAACAGCTACTGTCTGGGCAAGGGGAAGCTCGACCCAACGCTCTTCGACGATGTGGTCGGTTCCCTGGGGGTGAAGGCCGGCGAGGCGCTCTTCATCGACGACCTGCCGGGAAATGTGGAACGGGCTGCCGCCAGAGGGCTGCGGACCCTCCTTTTCCGCGATCAGGCGAGCTTCCTTGACGACCTGCAGAAGATCAAGCTCGTGGGGCAGGCAGTCCTGAATAAGGGGTGACCGATGTGGATTCAGAGGATGATTTGGATTTTAGGCCGGATGATATTCTATATGTTGCTGTTACCGCTTCTGATCGGGGTCGTCTATACTCTTTCGCACGATCAATGGCTGGCAGCACTGATCTTCATGATCCTGTGCGTCCTCGTCCTCTACAAAGGGCTGATCCGCGTCACGATCCAGGCGAATTCGCTTGTAGTGCGCGATGGCAAAGTGGTCTTCTTTATCCCCGAGAAGACCGTTCGTGACCGGTTCGATTTTGCATCGCGAGGGCAGACTATTGTAGAATTGCCGCACTTCGGCTTGCTCGACCGGCCGTACAAGATGGAGACATTTTTCCCCGACAATAAGGGGGGGCTGAATTCCTGCCGCCTGTCACTCAATCTCGGTTACGTCATGGAGCTGACCGCGTGGCAGCGGGCATATGACAATTTTGTCCGCTATCAGGATAAACTGTCAGTGGTGGTCAAACGGCAGCTGTTCAAGAGCTCTGTCCAGATGGAATGGCAGTTTCCCGTGCAAGGGGAAGAAGATACGGATGAATATCTGAAACCGATTGTTGCGGAACTCAACCTTGGGCTGGAGAATCTCGGGCTGAAAATCGAGGAAGCGACGTGCAAATTCACTGCAGGTTCGACACTTGTCCGTTTTGTGGCGGCCGAGCAGGAGATAGTGGAAAAAGCCATAGTGCCCGGCGAGGCCTCTCAAGAAGGTGCCGGGCTCACCTAGACGTGAATGCGTGACGGCTCCCGCCCCACTTCGCTCCGCGTGCCTCTCGCACCGCTAGACATAATGTCAGGAGGAAGTAAGCGACCTGCCGACAGTTTGGTACCGGTAAGCGCCCCGGCCGTCGAGCGTTGCCGCAAGGCGGCCGTTGACGAGCAGATAGCGCAGGTGGGCCAGGCATTCGCCCAACGCCAGTTGCATGTCAAAGGCGGCGAGCGGGGCCGGATAGAGTGTCTGAACGATCTCGAACGCCGACGGTTGCTGTGCCGCACATATCTCGAGAATGGTCGTCAACCGGCGGTCGTGATGGCTGCGCAGCTCTTCCACCCGCCTCCTGACCCCCCGGAACGGGAGCCCGTGGCCGGGAAGGACCAGGATATCGTCCGGCAGCCCGTGGAGGCGGTCGAGCGAGGCGAGCCAGCAGCCGAGCGGCTCGTCCTCCGGGTTGACGACGCTGACCGAGACGTTGCTGGAGATGCGTGGCAGGAGCTGGTCCCCCGAGATCAGGATGCCGTTCTCCGCGGAGTAGAGCATGGCATGTTCCGGTGAATGGCCGCTGCCGATGATGACCCGCCAGGTCCCGCCACCGGCTGGGAGCGGCGTTCCATCCTGCATCCGGATAAAGGAAGGGGGGAGCGGCGCGATCTCGTCCGCGAAATCGAACATCACCAGGGTTTCCGCAAGCCTCTCTTCCGGGAAGCCCGCCTGTTGGAAAAACGCCGCAAATTGCCACGGCAGTTCTGTCAGGCCGTCAGGCCAGCCGCGCAGAGAGAAATATTCCTCATAGGTCATGAACAGCGGGACCCGCCACCGCTCCGCAAGATGTCCGGCCAGGCCGGCATGGTCCACATGGAAGTGGGTGCAGAAGATGCCGGCCACGGTCTCACCCTGTAACGGCCCGGAAAACAGCTCTTCCCAGATGGCCCGCGAACGGGGCGAATCCAGGCCGGTATCCACGATCACCCACCCGTTCTCCACCCGTACCAGGTAGATATTCACATGATCAAGGGCATACGGCATCGGCAGCCGCAGCCACTTGACCCCGGGCGCTATGTCGATCAGTGCCGTTTCCGACTGCGGGGGGGAATAGGGGAAGGTCAGTTCCGACATGCCTGTTGCGAGGTCTGTTTCAACGCTGTCCATGCTGTTTTGTTCTCCTTGCTCATTCATGAACAGGCATCATAGGCGAAAAACGGAGCGAGGCAAACTTTTTATCAGCTTTTTATCAGCATGCCTCGGGTTATCGGCGTCCAGTCAGGCCTCTCGCTCCCCTTTTATCGCAACTGTAACATTTTGTTGCAGTAGCCTGTAGATCCCCTTGTGACAAGCGTTTATCGGTCGTAGTGTAACATTTTGTGATATCACATTTTGTTACACCCTGTGGTCTGTGTGTGGGTAACTTGCTATAATAACTTGATATTAATTTTGGCACGGAAATTGGTATATAGGGGGTTTTATGGTTCGTTTGGGATTGTCGGGGGGGGGGCGATGGAGAAGGTTCGTGAAGGATATGTTCGGAAGCCGCATGTGGCAGCAGGATGAAGGCACAAAACTCGAAAAGCATATAGTATTAGATGCCCCCCCTACGGGCTCTAAACAGAAAAATGACAAAAAGCATCTAATATTAGATGCCAACCAGCTATATAGTATTAGATGCTTGCATCTACTATTATATATATGCATCTAATATTAGATGCATTCCACTAACTGCTCAATAATGAGTTGAACTAAACCGCTTCGCGGAAACTTAAAAGCTAATAAATACAAAGACATAAAGGCTATATAAAACAAAGGCGAATATAAAATCTATAAACCATATTGGGCAGCTTCTGCGGAGGCTGCCTTTTTTATTGCCCAATCGAATTGTCTCCTTTCAAGCTGGGTTACGGCCTAAGGGCCGAATACCCGAAGAAAAGGAGAACCATCATGACCGAGTTAAGACGAAGGATGAGAGAAGACCTGCAGCTTGCGGGGTATGCGCAGAGGACTATCGACAGTTACATCGCCACCGTACGGGTGCTGGCGAAGTATTACCACCGCTCACCGGACCTACTCACTGAAGATGAAATCCGCCGGTTCTTCATCCACATGATCAATGATCTCAAGTCCTCCGGCAGTTCCGTTACCGTCTATCTGTGCGGCATCAAGTTCTTTTATGAAACCACCCTGAAACGGAAATGGAAGATCTTCGATCTGGTCAGGCCGCTGCGGAGCAAGAGACTGCCGGTAGTGTTGACGACAGATGAAGTCCTGATCCTTCTGAAAGAGATCAAAAGCCCCATCCTGCGCATGGCACTGACCATCATCTATGCCTGTGGCCTGCGCATCTCCGAAGCAGTCTGTCTGAAAACGACCGACATCGACAGCAAGCGAAAACTTCTGAAGGTACATGGCAAAGGGAGCAAGGACCGCTATGTCCCCCTGCCCGATTGCCCCCTGGAACTGCTGCGGGCGTATTACCAGGAGTATGGCACCGAGTCCGGCTATCTCTTTCCCCATAAAGATGGCGGCCATATCTATAAGGACACCCTGCAGGTCGCCTTCAAAAAGGCGATCCGGCAAAGCAGCGTCAACAAGATTGCATCAGTCCATACTCTCAGGCATTCGTATGCCACCCTCCTTCTTGAGAGCGGCGAGGATATCCGTGTCATCAAGGATATCCTCGGCCATAGCAGCATAGTTACCACCGACATCTATACCCATGTCACCGGCAAGCTCACCACCCGGCTCCATGGCAACCTCAACAAGAGCATGAACAAGTTCCGGCCATGATCGAACTGGCGGAGGTTGTCAACAAACATGGTCCGGAGTATCTGGAGAAATTCGGCGACCGCATGCCCCATAGCCACAAGCGGGCGCTCTTCGCCATCACCGCCTGCCGAACGGAAGCCATGGGCGGACATCTGGAAGAGTGCGACCAGCACTGCGGCAACTTCGAATATGCCTATCACTCCTGCAAGAACGGCAGTTGCCCCAAATGCCATAGCGCCGACACGAAAAGGTGGCTAGAGAAACGACAGCAGGAACTACTGCCCGTCCCGTACTTTCATCTGGTCTTTTCCCTGCCGGCAGAGCTCAGGGAGGTAGTCCGCAGCAATCAGACAGCGCTCTATGCCGTCCTCTTTGAGGCAGCCATAGCGGCACTGAACAAACTGGGACTCGATCGTAAATACATCGGCGGTCAACTGGGGATGTTAACCGTACTCCACACCTGGACTCGCGCCAAGGAGTATCATCCCCACCTCCACCTCCTCGTTCCGGCCGGTGGTCTTGACAAAGACGGCGTCTGGCGACCGGCGCGCAGAAAGTTCCTCGTGCCGGTCAGGGCACTCTCGCCGATCTTCCGGGCCATCTTCATGAAGCTGGCCGGAAAAACCCTGCCCAAAGAGAACTTCCCCAAGGAGGTCTGGGACAAAAACTGGGTCGTCTTCTCCAGACCGACCTTCAAGAAAACGAAGAAGGTTCTAAGTTACCTGGCACGATATGTCCACCGGGTCGCCATAACGAATAACAGCATCATCGCCATGGACAACGATCATGTGACTTTCCGCTACCAGAATGCCACTACGAGGCAGTGGAAGACCATGCCCCTGCCGGCAATGGAGTTTCTGCGCCGCTTTCTGCAACACGTACTGCCCAAGGGGTTTCATAAGGTGCGCTACTACGGCTTCCTGCACCCGACCAAAAGGGTGACCCTGAAGAGACTGCAACTGCTCCTCATGGAAAGGGACCGAAAAAGAACGGCAGAGATAGAACAGGAAATAGCGGCCAGAACCGAAACCGTGAAGATCTGCTCCTGCTGCAAAGTGGGAATTATGGTGGTGGTAGAAAGGCTGCCGAGAAAGTCGAGGAGCCCGCCAGCTTAGAAGAGAATGAGTAGGTGAATAGAGAGTAAACGTGGGCTCGGAAACGAACGGTTTGCCGGTGTCATTCTATACCTGCGCCCAATGAGCGAAAAACAGACCGGAAGGAAAACCAAGGTGAGAAGAAATGCCATTCACCGAGTCGGTATTATGATCATATCCCTGCCAACCAAGCATGATTCTTTAACTTTATCCATTGATAAGGCTTCATTTTAGCGTTATCATCCCCGCACCAAAACCCAAAAAAACGGATAAATATCCAAGTGTGTGCCTACGCGGCTTAGTTCAACTACAGTTTATGCGGTGGCTCCGCTGCGCTCCGCACGGCATAAACTTTATTTGGTTGGCTGAACAAACTGAGGAACAGATGAAAAACGACAAGTCCACAAGTGATCGGTCAGGAAAGTCTTTGAAAGTTGGCGATTCAATTCGCCTGCTCATTCTAGATGTTTCTAGCTACCCTGCGTCAACTGACGAAGAAAAAGACGATTTAAAATCGATGATTGGAGAAACGTTCGAGATCGAAGAAATAGATGAGAACGGCGATGTCTGGATTACCAAATGGTGGGAAAGAGGTAATGGCGAGTTTGAATCGCATAGTCTTCGACTTGCTCCTGCTGAAATGGTACGCGTGGGCGGTGACGAAGAGGGATAAGCCCGCAGCAAACCAGGCCCCTGGACACCGACCGGGGCTGAGGGGGTAAGATGATGCTGATTATTTTGCTATTAATTCCTTTCATAACTGGAGCTGTGATCCGACTGAGAGGAAGAAAAGAATCAACGGCATGGTTGATATCATCACTTGTACTTCCAGCAATTGTTCTTTTTGATGAATTTGTCCTCCCTTACCGAGGTGGAGGAGCCTCAATGTGGCCTATAGCCTTAGTCATGGGCGGATTCTACGGGGTCATTTCTGGAGGGTTGGGGGTTTTAGTAGCGTCTTTTTACCTCAAGAAAAGAGGCAACACCCAACCAGACAGTTAGACGCCGCCCGCCCAGATAAATCTGGGCTAGCGGGTCAACTGCCGACACGTTGTGTGAGAAGGAGATGGAAATGCCACAAGATCAAGAAACTGGAGCACGAGCAGTTGAATACGGACTGGAGACGGCAAGAAAGATTGCGGTAACGCTTGGCGCAGACAAAATCGGAAACCCAAGAAGTAATGAGTACGAATTTAACGGAAGGCGCATTGTGATCAAGTGCGCAAGATGTACCACAGATAGCGTCGGCGTTCCTTACCACATGCTTGACCGCGTTGCAGCCATTTTCGGCTCCTTTGAAAATGAAGACGGTAGATATTTGATCTATGAAATGTCGCCAGACCTTTTTCGCAAAAACATGAGACCGACACGTAGCACCGGTCCTTCTGCAGGTCGTGTAGGAATCGTCAGAAAATCTGCATTCTTCAGCCAAGGCAGCCTCGTCACGCATATGACCTTGAAGTAGTATGGACGCTAGAGATATGGAACTAGACGAAGAAATCGAAACTTACATCTCCAACCTTGTCAAAGCCTTCGATGCCATCAGAGAAGTCTGGCTTTTTGGATCGAGAGAAAACAACACCCATAATCCTGCCTCAGACTGGGACCTCCTAATGTTCGCAGACCAAGCGACGCTCACTGCAATGCAAAATCTCCCTGATCTCGAAAAACAGAATGTGGATTTGCTAGTAGTTCACAACGGAAATGACTTCATCTGCCCGTGGGGCGAGAGACCGAAGGTGGCGACCTGAAGGGTTGGGAGTGGCAAAGGGGGGACCATTGGGGGACGGACCATTGGGGGACCGGACCATTGGGGGACGTAGTTGATTCTGTTGACTTGCTATTGCTCTTCCGCTAATATCCCCCCATGCCAAGAACAGCTCGAATTGACATTCCCGGTCTTCTCCATCATGTGATAGTTCGCGGCATTAACCGTACTGATATCTTTTATGGAGAGGATGACAAGTCATTGTTTACAGAGAGGCTGGCGAAGCTGCTGGTGGCGACTGACACTGACTGTCTTGCCTGGTCCCTCATGACCAATCATTTTCACCTTCTTCTCCGGCCGAGAACGACAAAACTTGCGGTCTTGATGCGTCGTCTGCTGACCGGATATGCTGTTGTCTTCAACCTGCGTCACCATCGGAGCGGACACCTTTTCCAAAACAGGTACAAATCAATTGTTTGCCAGGAAGACAGTTACCTTCTCGAACTGGTGCGCTATATTCACCTAAACCCCTTACGTGCCGGACTGGTTGACTCGTTGGACGATCTTGACACCTACGCATGGAGCGGTCATGCCGTGATCATGGGGAATTCCTGTCTTGATGGCCAACAGAGCGACGAAATATTGGCGATGTTTGCCAGAAAGAGACAAGTTGCCAGGCAGAAGTACCGGCGATTTGTCGCCGATGGCGCGGCAATGGGTAAAAGGAACGAACTGGTCGGGGGCGGACTGCGCCGCTCCAGAATACTTGACGGTGCTGAAGGCTACGAAGCCTATGACGAACGAATACTCGGCAGTGGCGACTTTGTAGAGCAGCTCTGGAAAGAGTCCGGAGCTGTCGAGGCGCCAGAGTCGATCATGCCGCTTCCGGAGCTTTCGAGGGAGATAGCGGTGATATTTGCCGTTGAACTGACAGCATTGCTTCAGGGGAGCAGAAGAAGGGAGCTACTCAATGCCAGAGGAGCGCTCTGCTTTATTGCCACAAGAAAGATGGGGATGAGTGGTGTAGTGGTTGCGAAAGCTCTCAATATCAGTCGTTCTGGAGTGTTGGTAGCAGCTAGAAGGGGTGAGGGAATCTACGCTAATTTTCCGGAACTGCAAAAGTTGGTTGAATCAAGTTAACCAAATCACCTACGTCCCCTTTAGGTCCCTTTAGGTCCCTAATAAACGCAACAGTCGGATTCGAGCGATTAGCTGAAGAAGTTCAAAAACCAAGTAAAAGTCTCCATCGCATGCTTTCCGCTTCCGGCAATCCTACCATGGAGAATCTATCGACTATCTTCGCCAGCATCAAGAAATCCCTCCACGTCAGAATTGAAACCACTGTCATTGCAGTCTGACAGCAATATAAGACTGAAATTCCAACAAGGCTTACGACTCGCCCAAGAAACCAGTGCCCCAAGAGGAGAGCTGCTTGCTATTTTTCTAACTTCGTCAACATCAAAATAGCAAGCAGCAAGGGGGGCGAGGGGGGCCGTCATTAAACATTTGCTTAGACCCCGGCACCCGTTCATGCTGCCTTTTTAAGAGCCTCCCAACCGATACAGGCTAACTGCACTGTCTTGGGGATCGGTCTGGAGCCGGAACGATAATGGGCAATCATGCGACGTGTCATGCCGAGCGCCTCAGCAGCAGAAGACAATGAGAGCTTGTTTTTCTTCATCCATTCATCAAAGGCAGCAGGAGAAAGTAACCCAGCTTGTTCACGACAGAGCTGATACAATCGGTCAGCACCCATATCAAGGCCACCAGGCCAGTCGAGACCGTGCCCCCATTCTTCAACCACGACCTGGGCGAACACGGATGGGTCTGCAAGCGGAGCAAAGGCGGTATGACGTTTTATAGTATCAGTAAGATCACAGTCGAGTGTTTCCCCTGTGCTCCAATTAACAACCAGGTGCTGTGCGTCAGTGGTCTGTACAGATTTAATCAAGGGAGCTTTATTCATTTGTTTAATCTCCGATACTCGGTAACCAGTTCTTCACGATGGGCCTCTATCCACTTAGCAGCTGGTATCATTCGATTTCGTGGCCGTACCGTGCCAGCCAGTATTTCAAGAGTATCAAGGGCAACCGAAACGCGGGAGCCATCGCGGAAGAGGATGTGCGCGTGAGGCACGGGATGTTCTTCGCCGCCGTTGATACGGATTTTCCAATCATTCTCTCCGTGTGCGGTTGTCATGGTGAAATAGTAGTGTAATAGTTACACCGTGTCAATATGGTTTCATGCCCCAAGCAGGCCCTTGACCCGTTGGTCGAAAGAGAGGAAATACACGCCGATTTCACGTGGAGGAGGCGGATGACGCGTACGAAGGGGGATAAAATTCAAAGGCGGCCAATCGGCCGCCTTCGGTGCTTCCTGAGGGCATTTGTCATTCCCGGTCAAATGCCTGGTTGATACTGCTGGTGACTGCTTTCGCAGCTGCCCTCAATTCGTGACAGCTGTTACGACTCACTGCTGAATCCAGACAAGCTTTGGCATTGGCTGGTATCTGTGCTCCCTTGACGACAAAATCAACACCATCACCTTTCGCAATATGCAGTGGTCCTGATCCGGCATATTCGACCTTGAAATCATCCTTATAGTCGCATTTCATACACCTCACCTCTTTTCATAGCATCATTATGGCACGGTCCAAAATGGTAATCAATACCAACTGTCGTGACGTGCCAAAACGATCAGGTAGGCCGGCGGTGCATCACCAGATGGATACATCACCCCCCTGCGGTCAGCCGGAGTGCTCTTCGAGGGCCTTCAACCGCTCCTTCAGCTCCTTTTCCTTCTGCCAGCGGGCGGTGATGTCGCGCAGAATGGCGGAGCAGCCGGCGATCCCTCCATGTTCGTCCCGGACGATGGACATGGAGAACTCCAGGGAGATGCGGCTGCCGTCCTTGCGCTGCCCCGGCGAGGAGAGGAGGCCGGTCTTGTACTTGGTTTCACCGGTCTCCATGACCCGGTAATACCCCTCCCAGTGGCGGCCGCGCAGGTTTTCCGGGATGATCAGGTCGAGGGACTGGCCGATCGCCTCGCCGGCGGTAAAGCCGAACATCGCTGCTGCTGCGTTGTTCCAGAGACGGATGATCCCCTGTCGGTCGGCAAAGAGGATGGCGTCACTGCTTTCGTTGACGATCGCTTCATACAGCCGGGTCATGTTGATGGGTGCTGTCATGGTTGGTTTCCTTTCTTAAACAGTGAACCGCGGTTCGCGCTGTTGGTTACGGTATCTCAACAGGGCATGTTGGCACCCTTGCGCAGATAGAACCACCAGGTGATGACGATGCAGCTGGCATAGAAGATGATGAACCCGTAAAGAGCCGCACCCGGCCCGCCGGTCATCGTTATGGAACTGCCGAACCCCTTGGGGATGAAGAATGCCCCATAGGCGGCAAAGGCGGAACTGAAGCCGAGCACCGCAGCGGCCTCTTTGCCGGCATCCCGGACTGCCTGCTCCTGGGCGCCTGCGCCCTTCCCCTCGGCATCACGCTGCCGCTCGGTAAGGAAGATGACCGGGATCATCCGGAACGTGGAGCCGTTGCCGATGCCGGTGGTGAAGAACAGGAGGATGAACATGGCCAGGAATCCCCAGAAGTTTCCTCCGGCTCCGTGGTGGGGGAGAAAGAACAGGACGCCGCATACGGCAGCAGCCATGACGATGAAGTTCCAGAACGTGACCACCGCGCCGCCAAGCTTGTCGGCCAGCCAGCCGCCGACCGGCCGGACCAGTGCCCCCACGAGCGGCCCGAGAAAGGCGTACTGCGTCGGATTCATGCCGGGGAACTGGGACTTGATGAGCAGGGGGAGGCCGGCGGAGTAGCCGATGAACGAACCGAAGGTGCCGAGATAGAGCCAGCACATGATCCAGTTGTGCTTGCGCCTGAAGATGATCGCCTGGTCACTGAACGATGCCTTGGCGCTGGCAATGTCGTTCATGCCGAACCATGCCGCAATGGTGGAGGCGAGGATGAACGGCACCCAGACGAACCCGGCGTTCTGCAGCCAGAGCGACGTGGTCACACCCTTGATCACGCAGATCTGGGGATCGCCGCACAGGGCGCTGAACATGCCGGTGGTGATGACGAGCGGCACCAGGAACTGCATGGCGCTCACCCCCAGGTTTCCCAGCCCCGCATTGAGCCCCAGGGCCGTACCCTTCTGGGCCTTGGGGAAGAAAAAGCTGATGTTGGCCATGCTGGAGGCGAAATTGCCGCCGCCGAAACCGCACAACAGGGCGAGGATCAGCATGGTGGTGTAGCTGGTGTCGGGGTTGCGGACGGCAAAGCCGATGCCGATCGCCGGTATCAGCAGTGAGGCGGTGCTGATGGTGGTCCATTTCCGGCCGCCGAAGATGGGCACCATGAAGGAATAGAATATCCGCAGGGTGGCGCCGGTGAGGCCGGGCAGCGCCGCCAGCCAGAAAAGCTTGGCGGAATCGTAGGGAAAGCCGATGGTGGGGAGGTTCACCACCACGACGCTCCAGACCATCCAGACCGCAAAGGCCAGGAACAGGGCCGGGATCGAGATCCAGAGATTGCGGTTGGCAATCGCCTTTCCTTCCTTTTCCCAGAACGCCCTGTCCTCCGGGTTCCATACCGTCAGTATGCGGGATGACATCGTTACCTCCTCAATATTTTTATAGTGATCGAATCCGTGGAGCCCTGGGTGTTCCGTGGAGCGAATGTCTCCGAGTTGCAGCCGCTGTAAGCGAAATGGAGCAACAGCCGGTCGATCGTGTCTGAGCCCGCCAGGGCGAGTTGATCGCCCGGCGCGGAATGAGCTGTACAGCGGTGCAGCGAGGGGGCCCTAAGCGGAACGGGGCGCCCAGGGCTCCAATCTACTCCAGCACGTCCACCGTCTTCAATTTCCGCAACCCTTTCCCCTTCTGCATGGCCGACAGCATCAGCACGAGGGAAAAACTGGTCATGGCGAACAGGAACATGAAGGCGCTGCTCCGGATGCCGGTAAGGTCGACCAGCGCACCGAACACGATCGGCAGAACGAAGCCGCCCATCCCCCCCATCAGTCCGACAATGCCGGATATGACCCCGATATTGTGGGGGTATTCATCGGAGATATGTTTGAATACCGAGGCCTTGCCGAACCCCCAGGCAATCCCGACCACGAAGAGCAGGGCGGTGAAGAGCCAGACGTTCAGCCCGAGTTGGAACCGCGTTTCCCCGCTGACGGTCTTGATCGCCATGTCGGCCTGGGGATAGGAGAGCAGAAACAGTGCCCCCCACGAAATCCAGAGTATCCAGCAGGTCACTGTGTGGGCGCCCAGCCTGTCCGAAAGCCAGCCACCGAGTGCCCGGATCACGCCGGAGGGAAGGACGAAGATGGCGGCTACCAGGGCGGCACTCTTCATGGTCAGGCCGTACTCGTTGATATAGTACTTGGTCATCCAGAGCGAGAGCCCCACATAGCCGCCGAAGACGATGGCGTAGTACTGGCAGTAGCGCCAGACCCGCGGGTCCTTCAGCGCCAGCAGCTGATCCCTGACCGTTACCGACGTCCCGACCCTGTGGCCCGGATCCGAATAGGTCCATGCCCAGAACAGGCCGGCCGTAATGAGCATGGCCACGGCATAGACCTTGGGCACCATCTGCCAGCCATAGGCCGCGACCAGCGACGGCGCCACGAATTTGGTTACCGCTGCCCCGGCATTGCCGGCGCCGAAGACCCCCATGGCAAACCCCTGCTTTGCCTTGCTGAACCAGCGGGCCACATAGCTGATCCCCACGGAAAAGGAGCCCCCGGCAATCCCGACGAACAGGCCGAGCACCAGGAACTGCCAGTACTCGGTGGCATCGCCGATGATGTAGATCGGGAGGACCGTGCAGAGCATCAGGATGAGAAAGACGATCCGTCCGCCGTACCTGTCGGTCCACATCCCGAGCGGCAGCCGGATCAGGGAGCCGGACAGGATCGGGGTGGCCGCGAGCAGGCCGAACTCCGTTTCGTTGAGCTCAAGCGCCGTCTTGATGGGGATGCCGATGATGGAGAACATCACCCAGACCGCAAAGCAGACGGTAAAGGCGATGGTGCTCATCGACACGACGGCGAGCTGTTTGTGCCGGTGGGTTGTCACCGTGACCGCCACCGGTAGAGGATCGGCGGGTCCCTCAGGAACGCCACCGGCAGGTAGAGCAGGTGCACCAGCTTGGTGAACGGCAGGAGCGCGACGATGAGAAACGCCCCGGCAGCGTGCAGCTTGAAGATGAGCGGGAAATCGGCTACGTACTCCACCTGGGGGGTGAAGGTGAAGAGCGAATAGAAATAGGGCACCGCCGTATGGAGGTACCAGTGGGAGCCCCAGCGCATGAAGACGGCGATGTAGACGCCGGTGGCGGCCTGGGCCGTCAGCAGGTAGAGGAGGACCCAGTCGGAGCAGACGTTCACCCGTTTCAGTAGCGGCGTGTTGGCGCGGCGCAGGAGCAGGAGCAGGCCGCCGAGCAGGGCCGCGAGCCCCATGGCCAGCCCCAGGCTCTCCACGACTATCAGGGTCTCTTGGTTGGCGAGAAACGATTTCATCGGCCCGGGGGCGACAATGCCGAGGAGATGCGCCACGAGCACCGGGATGATGCCGTAGTGCCAGGGATTGATCCCCCAGTAGAGGGTCTTTTGTTCCAGGAACTGGGTGGAATAGGCCGACCAGGTGAGCCGGTTGGTGACGAAGCGGTACGGCGTCACCACGATGAAGAGCGCCAGGGCTGCATAGGGGAGCACGATGAAGATGAAGTTGTTCAGCATGGGGTCACCTCCTTACAGTCTGACGCACAGAGGGTATGAGCCGCTGCCACCAGCGGCTGCCACGGGCAATCTTGACGGTCGGCAAAGACTTTGGCAAGCCGCTCCAGTCCCGGCAGCACGCTCTCGGCAATGAACGGCTGCCTCGTCCCGTCCCTGTCCTCCCGCGCCAGATGCGCCAGGAATGCGAGCACCGTTGACAGATGGTCGGGCAGTTCGCTGCCGGTCGGGGTAAAGCCGTGCCTGGCGTACTCCTGTTTCAGCCCGATCATGTACCCCCCCTTCTGCTGGTTGTCGCCAAACAGGTGGTGTCCCAGATAGGGGGCGGTTGCAGGATTGAAATCGAAGGTTGCCACGTATGCCTCCTGGACCGCAGCGAGCGGCGAAGTGGCGACAAAACCGGCAAAGGAGACGACGGCACAGTCAAGCCGTTGCTTCTCCAGAAAGGCGCTGACGACGGCAGCGTCCTGTGTCAGCCCCTCCTTTGCAGCGGGGTAGTCGAGCATCCGGGCAAGGGATGCATAGGTCTCGGCAATGGTCATTTCACCCTCCCGGTCTTCTTCAGGATGCCGAAGCCGGCTTCACCCTTGCGCCTGTGGGCGTCCCGGTCTTCCCGCTGCTGGCCGGGGATGATGTTCCGCTCCTGATAGCCGCCGATGCTGAAGAGCCGGTACAGGCGGTTTGCGCCTGCCTCGTCGAGCCCCGCCTGCCGCAGGAGTTCGTCCGCGGGCGGCTGATCGAGGTTTCTGCTCCGCATGAAGGTCCGAAGCGCGATCAGTTTCTTCAGCGCCTCCTCGACAATCTCCCGGTTGCCGCCGGAGAGGAGGCTGGCCAGGTAGCCGATCGGTACCCGGAGCTTTTCCAGGAGCGGGATGGTGCCGTGCTCAGCCAGTTCGTGGAGCTCGCCGCTCGTGGCCAGTACCGGGGAGAGGGCAGGGACGTAGTAGGCCATCGGCATGGTGCGGAATTCGGGATGGAGCGGCAGGGCCACCCCGAACTCCTTTACCAGGGCATAGACCGGCGATTTCCCGGCTGCCTCCAGCCACTGCTCGGACACGCCGTTCCTGCGGGCCGCCTCCTTCACCTCGGGGTCTGATGGATCGAGTATGACCGAGCGGTGGGCCGCCACCAGCTGGTCGTCGGGCTTGAGGAGCGCTTCCTCGACCCGGTCGGCATCGTAGAGGAGCACGCCGACGTAGCGGATCCGGCCGACGCAAGCGTGGGCGCAGGCGTTGCATTGCCCGGTCTCGGTCCGCGGAAAGCAGAAGATGCATTTTTCCGCCTTGCCGCTGTTCCAGTTGAAATAGACCTTCTTGTAGGGACAGGCGCTCGTGCAGAAGCGCCACCCCTTGCAGACGTTCTGGTCGACCAGCACGACGCCGTCCTCGCCCCGCTTGTAGAGCGCCCGGGACGGGCAGGAGGCGACGCAGGCCGGATTCAGGCAGTGGTTGCAGATGCGCGGCAGGTACTGCATGAAGATCCTGCCGTAATCCTCGATGATCTTCCGGTCTTCCAGGTTGGCATCCTCGGCCGCATAGACCTGCGAACCGGACAGGTCGTCGTCCCAGTTGGGGCCGCCTTTGATGTCGTCGAGCCGCTTGCCCGAGATCTGGGAAAAGGGCTCGGCCACCGGCTGGTCGCTCCCCGGCGGGGCCTTGTAGAGATTGCTGTAGTCGAAGTCGAACGGCTCGTAGTAGTCTTCGAGCTTCGGCATGTTCGGCTGGAAGAACATGTTGAGGAGCGTCGGCCCTTTGCCCATGGCGCGCAGTTTCAGCGTGCGGCCGTCAACGATCCACCCCCCCTTGAAGATCCGCTGGTCCTCCCATTTTTTGGGATAACCGACACCCGGCTTGGTCTCCACGTTGTTCCACCACATGTACTCGGCGCCCTTGCGGTCGGTCCAGATATTCTTGCAGGCGATGCTGCAGGTGTGGCAGCCGATGCATTTGTCCAGGTTGAACACCATTACCAGTTGTGCTCGAACGTTCATTGCCTCACCCCCTCAGCTTTCTGACAACCACGTAGCAGTCCCGGTTGACGCCGGTCGGTCCCCAGTAGTTGAAGTAGTAGCTGAACTGGGCGTAGCCGCCGAGCATCAGCGTCGGTTTCAGGCGGATGCGGGACAGGCTGTTGTGGACCCCGCCCCGTTTGCCGCTCTTCCGGGATGTCTTGATGTTGAGGGTCCGCTCCGGGGCATGGTACATGACCGCCGAGCCGCGCGGGATTCTCGACGAGACGATTGACCGGCAGACCACGACCCCGTTGGCGTTGAATACCTCGATCGCCTCGTTGTCCTCGATTCCCGCTGCCTGGGCGTCCTCGTGATTGAGCCAGACCGTCTGCCCCCCGCGGGAGAGGGTGAGCATGCGCAGGTTGTCGCTGTAGGTGGAATGGATGCTCCATTTGCCGTGCGGGGTGAGGAAGTTGAGGATGAGCCCGGTTTCGCCGTCGGTCTCGTCCAGAATCGCCGGGTCGAGTTTTCCCTTGAAGGTGGGGAGCCCTTCCTGGAACTCCCGGTAGTAGGGATGGTCGAGATAGAGGGATTGCCGGCCGGAGAGGGTGCGCCACGGCACGCCATGCTCCACGTTGAGGGTGTAGGGGGCATAGGGGCGCCCCTCGTTGACCAGCCCGCTCCAGACCGGTGTACTGATGAAACGGCGCGGGTTCCGGGTGATCTCCTCCCAGGTGATCCGGAAGTTCCGGTCGCCGGCAGAGATCTGGGAAAGCGGCTTGCCGACCCGTCGCTCCAGGTTCTGGTAGGCGCGAAAGGCCAGTTCGCCGTTGGTTTCCGGGGCAAAGGCCATGATCACGTCGGCCACGTTCCGTTCGTCCTCCAGATCGATGCAGGTTCGCCCGGCCCAGGAGCGGGTCGGCATCTCCCTGAGGAGCTTTTCGTGGACATCGTCCGCTTCCCAGCTGACGCCGTGGGCATGGAGGTGGCCGATGCCGGGCCCGAGCGACATGAAGCGGTTGTACAGGTTGACGTAATCCCGCTCGACGATCGGGAGGTTCGGCATGGTCTTGCCCGGGATCGGTTCGCATTCGCCGAGCTTCCAGTCCTTCACCTGGCGCTGGGCTATCTCGCCCGGCGTGTCATGCAGGAGCGGCGCCGCGATGATGTCCCGGAACGGTTCGGGGAAATGTTTCACCGCCAGCTCGCTGACCTTTTTGGCGATCCGGCTGAAGATCTGCCAGTCGGACTTCGACTCCCAGGCCGGATCAACGGCGGCATCCAGGCAGTTGACGAACGAATGCATGTCGGTGGTGTTGAGGTCGGATTTTTCGTACCAGGTGGCCGCCGGCAGGACGATGTCGGAGTACAGGGTCGAGGTGTCCATCCGGAAGTTGAGATCCACCACCAGGTCCATCTTGGCCTCGGGCGCCGTATCGTGCCAGACGATATCCTTGACCTGTCCCTTGGCGGCCTCTCTGGCGGTGAAACTCGCATTGGGGGCGCCGATCACATGCTTGAGAAAGAACTCGTGCCCCTTGGCGCTGGCCGAAATGGCGTTGCCGCGCCAGATGAACCAGACCTTGGGTGAGTTCCCGGCCCCGTCCGGGTCCTCGATGGCGAAGCGGGTCTCGCCGCTCTTGAGCCGTCCCACCAGCCAGGCGCGGATCTCGTCGTCGGTCGTCGCCCCGGCTGCCTTGGCCGCGGCGACGAGCCTCGAAGGGCTGTCGTTGAAATGGGGAGAGAAGGGGAGCCAGCCCAGCCGCACCGCCTTGGCGTTGAAGTCGGCCGTGTGCATGGGCATGTTCTCGCCGGTCTCCGGCTTGAAGTAGTCGACGAAACTCCGGTCGTAGCGCCACTGGTCGGAATGCATGTACCAGAAGCTCGGGGTGTTCTGCAGACGCGACGCCTTGGTCCAGTCCTGGGCCATGGCTATGGACGTCCAGGGGGCGAGCGGCACCACCTTTTCCTGGCCGACGTAGTGGGCCAGTCCCGCGCCGTTGCGGCCGACGCTGCCGGTCAGGATGAGGGCGGTGATGGCGGCGCGGTAGATCAGGTCGTTATGGTACCAGTGGTTCGTGCCGGCGCCGGTGATGATCATGTTCCGGCCGCCACTCTGTTCGCCGTTCACTGCCCATTCGCGGGCCATGTTGATCAGGGTGTCGGCGGCTATGCCGGTGTATTTCTCCTGCCATTTCGGGGTGAACGGCTTGTCCGATTGGTAGTTCAAAGGATAATCGCCGGAAAGGCCCCGGGAGACGCCGAACTGGGCCATGAGCAGGTCGAACACGGTGGTGACCGTTACCTCGCCGATGGTGGTCATGATCCTCTGGACCGGGACCTCCCGGATCACCTCGCCGTCCGCCTCGAACGTGAAGCAGACCCGCCTGGTTTCCCCGCCGAGGAGCGTGAGGCGGCAGTCGATCTCGGTGCCGTCCACCAGGTCCCGCATGTCCAGGTTCCAGTTCCCCTCTTCCTTGGTCCAGCGGGAACCGAGGCTGCCGTTTGGCACCCGCACCGCACCGGCCTCGTCCGCCACGCACAGGGTCCAGTCTCCGTGTTCCAGCCCGGCGCACCGCTCGATCTCGCTCGCCCGGAGCAGTTCCCCCTGCTTCCAGACCCCCTCTTTCTCGGAGAGTTTGACGAGAAACGGCAGGTCGGTGTACTTCAGGGCATACTCGGTGAAGAACGGAACCTGCCGGTTGGCGTAGAACTCGGTGAGAATGACGTGGTTGACCGCCATCCAGTAGGCGCCGTCGTGCCCCTGTTCCACCGGCAGCCAGGCATCGGCGAACTTGCTGGCAATGCTGTAATCGGGCGACATGACCACGACCTTGGCGCCGCGATAGCGGGCCTCGACCAGGTAATGGGCGTCGGGGGTCCTGGTCATCGGCACGTTGGAGCCGCACAGCACGATGTAGGACGCGTTGTACCAGTCGGCCGACTCGTTGACATCGGTCTGTTCCCCCCATACCTGGGGAGAAGCAGGGGGGAGATCGCAGTACCAGTCGTAGAAGCTCATGGCGACGCCGCCCAGCAACTGGAGAAAGCGGGTGCCGGCCGCGTAGCTGATCATGGACATGGCCGGAATCGGCGAAAAACCGATCACCCGGTCCGGCCCGTGTTTCTTGGCCGTGTAGAGGGTGGAAGCGGCGATCAGCTCCACCACGTCGTCCCAGGACGCGCGGCGGAACCCACCCATGCCGCGCTTGGCCGTATAGCTCTGCCGCGCCTCCGGGTTCTCGACGATGCTGGCCCACGCCTCCACCGGGTCGTCGAACCGGCTGCGCGCCTCCTGCCAGCGGTCGATGAGCGGCCCGCGCATGTAGGGGTATTTCACCCGCAAGGGGCTGTAGAGGTACCAGGAAAAGCTTATCCCCCTGGCGCAGCCGCGCGGCTCGTGGTTGGGGATATCGGCATTGAACTGGGGATAGTCGTTGGCCTGGAGCTCCCAGCCGACGATGCCGTCCTTGACATGGACCATCCAGCTGCAGCCGCCGGTACAGTTGACCCCGTGGGTGCTCCGCACCACCTTGTCGTACTGCCAGCGGTTCCGGTAAAACTCCTCCCAGTCCTGGCCGGCTGGAGCGTTTTCGTCTTTGATCCGCTCATTGGACATTACCGTATCCTCCTCTTGTAAAGGGTCAATCCCAGCATAAACAACACGAACAGGCCGACCCCTGCCAGGGGATAGGCATATGACCCCCCCTCCTTACGGACGGCAGCGTCCGCGTAGAGGGCGAGAAACGCCGCTACCTCTTCATCGGTCAACGGTCTGTCCTGATAGATCCGTTTCATGGTGGGGAACTTGAGCGCCTTGAGCGCCCCCCTCATCCCGTTCTCCCCCATCTTCCGGTAGGAGGCGCCCAGGTCGGCCACGGACAGGTTCCCCCCCTCGATCCCCGGGTAGGCCAGCGGATGACAGCCGACGCAGGGCGCACCCCCCTTGGTCAGCCGCTCCCTGCCGGTGAAGAGCGCCTTCCCGCGGGCGATAAGCTCCGGCGTTGCAACCAGTTTCAGCTGCTCCGACGCCGGCACGGGGGTGGGCGCTGCACCCGCGCCGGAAGCGTCTGCTCCGGCGAGATAGGTGATGATCTTCAGGGCGTCGTCATGACCGATCCCCAGATTGGGCATTTCGTACCCGTACTTCTTGACCAGCTCGATCTGGACAGGGTCTTTGGCGGCTGTCAGCTTGTCCGGTTCAATGATGACCGTTTCGAGCCACTCGTGGGTGCGCTTGGAGGTTACCCCTTTGAGATCCGGCCCTCCGGTATCTCCGCCGCCGATGGTGTGGCAGCTCGCACACTGCTTGTCGAACAGCTCCTTGCCGTCATCGGCCACTGCCAGGGCGGGAAGGAATAGCGAGAGGATAATAAGCAGCGGCATACATGTGGGACTGTTGCGCATAGGCGTGCCCTCCGGGGAGTTGTAGTGCTGGCAATTAACAATGTTACGGGAGCAGATTCCGGCGATTGTTGATCATAGGAGCATTAAATCCGATTTAACTGACATCATATAACGTGATTCTAGTCATGCCTTGACATAAGTCAATTAATCGGATTCCCTTTGTCTTGTGCCCTGATTGAAGGGGGGTGACGTGTTACTGACCTTCTTGAGGATGCAAAAAAGGCGAGATATCAATTCTCGCCTTTTTCTTCGGGCAGCCAGGACACAGCTTCTACGATAGCGACTGCAGCTTCCCGACCTGGGTATTGACGACATGGGGGGTGATCGTCTTCTGCGGGACATAGTCGGGGAATTTGGTGCGCAGATGACTGAGAAGGGAGTCCGTCCCTTCCCTGAAGATGATGTCGGCGATCCTGATCCTTCCCAGACCTTCCGCTTTTTCCCGGTACCAGTAGAGGACCGCTTCGAGGAAACTCACCACCATATCCGCCGGAAGGAAGAGGGCGAAGACGCTCCCCAGCACGGGGTGATGCCCCCCCTTGCCGCCGATCCGGACCTGATACCCTTTCCGGGCTGCCGTCCAGGCCTCGGTGGGACAGACTTTGACGCAATTGCCGCAGTAGATGCAGTTTTCGCCAAAGAAGACCGGTCTGTTGTCCGTGCCCATTTCGATTGCTCCCTCACCGCACGACTTGGCGCAGAGCCCGCACCCGATGCAGCCTTCCCTGTTGAGCTCAGGCCGGATTGCTCCCTGAAAACCGACGTCGTTCATGTTCGATTTGAAGCAGTCGATGGGACAGCCGGAAAAGCTGATCTTGAATTTATGGTGGTCGGTCGGTATGCCGAACAGCTTCTCGTTGACCTCCAGGGCCGAGGCCTGGGAATCCATCAGGCCGTTGGGGTTGTATTCGCACCCGCCGCAGGCAGTCGGCACCCGCACGCGTGCTCCACACGAAGCGACCTTTTGCCCCCCCTCGGACAGCTCCTTGACGATCCCGTCGAAATCCCTGAAGTTCACATGGATCATCTCCACCGACTGGCGGACCGAGAGATGGACAAATTCAACGCCGTAGTTTTCCGCTACCTCGGCGATTTTCTTCATGCGGGCGATGGGGAGCCGCCCACCGGGCACGCTGAGCCGGACGGTGAACCGGTCCTTGCCCCGTTCCTTGATGAACCCGCCGGTCTTGAGATTTTCCAGATTGATGGTCGTCGTTTCGGTCTGTTCTGTCATGTCATCCTCTTCGAGCTGGTTGTGAAATATCTCTACGGTCTTTTGCGCACGGTAAGCAGGTCGGAAATCTCTTCCTGCATGGCGTTGGTATCGATGTGTGCCGCCAGTAACAGCCCTCCCCAGCTCTTTTTCCCGTTTTTTACCTCTAGATGGATCTGCCTGGCCGGTTTGCGGGTCTTGGTGGCGATGAGAGCAGCGATGATTACCTCCTGGTTCGAGGCCCAATTCTTGCGCATGGCTGCCAGTTCGACGTCGTCGATCAATCGGTACCCGACGAGCAGATCGTCAACTACCTCCCGGGCAAGAGACTCACTGGAGGCCGCAGCATGCAGTTCCTTCGCAAAGCGGGGAGGGAGGGCGTTTGCGCCAATGCCCGAGGTGGCGGCGGCCTCCTTCCAGCTCTCCTTTGCCTTCCTGGTTTCCAGCAGGGACTCTGCCGACAGCCCTGTCCGGGAAGCGAGCCAGTAGGCAACCCAGAGGTCGTCAGCGGATGTGCCCTTCTGCTTCTTCATCACGATCGTCCTCTTGTCCGCATGTAAGACGAGGGCGAGGAAGGAGTTCTGTGTGGTGGCCAGAAAATAGGGGTCGGCCGCTGCGGGACGCTTTGCGTCGTACGAGCGTTCCGTGAAGCAATGACAGGTGATTGCCGGTATGGCCAGCGCAGGCAGGGGGAGGGTGAACAAGAGTATCAGGGCGAGAAGACAGGGTTTCATTTTGAGCATGACGTATCCTGTTACGGGTGTATGGCATTGTCCTTCTGGCAGCTTGTCTCGGAAAGTGCAAAGATCTGCCTGACAGGGAGCATTCCCTGTCAGGCAATGTTCCTACCGTATCACTATTTCAACCCGATGCGTGCAGTTGCATTCAGTGTTTTGAGTGACCCGGTTCTGCATGCTCGGTGTGTTCGCCATGTGCGCCTTTGCCGGTCGCATCCTGGTGGAGACGTTCAACATAATGGGTGAACGTGACATAGGCTTCCACAAATTCCCGCCCCTGCTTGACGCTCTCGTCCTTGTGCTTGTACGTCGCTGCTGCATGCGCGTAACGCTCCTTGATGCCGGCCGCAATGTCCTCGGTAATCAGTTTCACCAGTGCGTCGGATGAACCGCTTGCCAGGGCCTTATCCGCTTCGGCAACGGCCGGCTCAACTGCACCGGCAGGTTTCAGGCCGGTAAATGGCGCCCCTTCGCCTTTGCGATGGATTTTGACAAGGGTCTCGAAGAATGTATGCTCGGCAGCCTCACGACTCTTTGCCTTGCCGGCAAGCACTTTCTGGAAGGCGGCTCGAACGGCATGTTCATCCTTCGGTTTTACCCATTTGAGAACCGGGGTGATATCCTTACCATCGATGGCCTTTCGGGCATCCTGAATGACCGGTCCGTCAAGGGTGTCGCAGTGTGCTGACGCATCGCGCGGGATGGCAAGAAACAGAGCCACAAACGTCGAAATTCCCAATAAGCCTATTTTTATGGGGTTTAACATGGTGTTATCTCCTGTTTAATGTGGTGACAGACAACTCACCGTGAGCTTGGAATACTATGCATACTCTGCCAAGACCGCCCTGTACGTATGCGGAGCCGTCCTGGCCGTTCTGGATGTAGCATGATGTTTCGGGGGGAACTCGATGGGATCACCATGCCCGGGAAGCACGGTGCCTTTGTCTGATGCCGTGAGTGAAGAAATGGCATGTGAGTGATCAAGAGCCAGGCCGGATGGCATGTCGCACGGAGCGTCCAGTTCGCGGCAGTGGGCACTCTGCCGTTGGTCATCCTGTGACTCGCGGCCGGAATCGGCGCTCTCATCAGTGCAGACAAATCCTGTGTGGCTTGTCCCGATGGAATCCATCAGTTCAAAGAAGTAGGCAGGCCCATATACCGGCAGGCATAGCTGAACCAAAAGCAGTAGTATCGTCAGGAGCTGCATGCTTCCTCCGTGTAACCGTGCGGTGAGCTCGATGATATACGAAGAAGTTCTCAGGTCTTTGACCCAAGTCAAGACAGGGAATTGAGGAGCCACGATGTTGGGCGAAAATCGAGGGGAGGGGAGATAAGGGGTACGTCTGAACCGAGCCGGTGCGGCAGCTGAAGAAGAGATGAACCGTGTTCATCCCCGTAACGGGCTACTTTCCGACAACGGACCTGAACTTATCGAACAGTTCGGCGTTGAAGGTTCTACCAGCCTCGCTCTGCATGATCCGGATCGCTTCATCGTGGGATGAGGCCTTGCGGTGCGGTCGGTCGGACGTCAAGGCGCAATAGATGTCACAGATGGCGGAGACCTGGGCGGAACGGGGTATGTTGTTGCCGGTCAGCTTTGCCGGATATCCGCCGCCGTCCCAATGCTCGTGGTGATGCTTGATGACCGTGAGGGAAATCTCGCTGGCAAGACCGTTTTTCTCGACAAAATCATGGCCCAGGAGCGGGTGCCTCTTGACCATGTTGTATTCCACATTGCTCAACGCCTCGGGTTTCTCGAGGATTTCCGAGGAAAGGAAGGTCATGCCGATGTCGTGGAAAATCCCGCCGACGCCGATATCCAGCAGTTCATCCTGCTCAACGGTGAACAGTTTCTCGTGTACCACCATGGAAAGGGCCGCGACCTTGACGGAATGCGAAAGGATATACAGCCGGGCAGAGGCAATCTCTCGCATGAATTCAACAAGATTGCCGGTTTCAGTGATGAATTTCATCAGGTTTTTTATCAGCTTGCGGCAGCGGGAGAGCTTGGCGGCAACCTCATCCGTTTCGCCGAAAATTTCTGCCACATACTCCGCGGATATCTGGCTGAGGATCACACATTTGTTTTGTTCGGTTATCTCCTTATTGTCAAGGAAACCGCTCAGATTGTCTTCCAGGTAGCTGGTAACATCTTTGAAGTCTTCAGTATTGACAAACAGATTCTGGGTGCCGCCCCGGGCCAACCGAAGCTGGTCAGCCGTGGTGAACGGCCGCTCGTGAGTCTTGTACAGGATGTAGTTCCCTCCCGCCCCCTTCATGTAGAGGGCAACGGGCGGAAAAGTTTCAGGAATGATGCATTCCACAACAATAGGTTTATAGCTGAGGTCGGCCATATGACTCCTTTGTTCTGCACACAAACGCCTTAGAGTACTCATTGCCGGGAGTGGTTGTCAATAGTGGGACGTTCGTCTCCAATTTTTGCGGAGAGAAGTTCACTGACATTTCTCATGGCGGTGGTGGGGATGGTGCAGGTGGGGCCGGACGCTGGTGATGGCACGTCAGGGGAACGTAGCCACCCCGAGTTCACCGCGCCGGTCGGTGAAGACAATCTCGGTTGCCTTGGTATCCGGGGTTCGGAGGTGTTTCAGAACCGCCTGCAGCTCTTCTTCCGAGGCCCCGTCCAGTTTTCGTTTAACGAAATAGAAGGTGTCGGTGATCCTGATGCCGTTGTTTCTGTATTCGCCGTAAAAGCGGTCAATCCCTTGTATGAGTTCGTCCATGGGCAGCATGGAAAGCTTGTAGCGCTTCAGGTCGTTGTACTGCTCATGGCGTACGAAATTGAGCAGAGAGACGACTTCTCCGGCTGAGTAACGCTCCCGCTTGTTATGGGCCAGGTCGGCGTAATCCGAGTAGCGGGCCAAGGTTATCGTTTTGCTGTCGCCAAGGTAGCTGGGGACTTGATTGAAGCTGACATAGTCGGTAGCGGCCATGAAACCGGCCAGGAAGACCTTTTTCGTTGTCTGGCTCCACGATTTCCACAGGTATCCGTCCAGGTCGGCGGCTGGGGCGGCAGTAACCGTGGCGACAATGAGACAGAAGACGACTGAGAATGTGAGAATAGGTTTCATGGCTTGGTATTGATTGTGGTGCGACGCTTGGGTTTTTGTATATAGCACGGTCTCTATTATCATGCACTAATCTTGTGGTGCAAGAAGAAACGTGCCGATACCATTGGGTGTTTACAAAAAAGTCCCCGCCAGTAGCGGGGACTTTCTTAGACGTCCGCGGTGAGTTGAAGGCCTGCTGTTATCGTGGGTCCTGCAGCCGCCTTACATCTTGTGGCATTTTTCGCAGTCGCCGCTTGCGGAGAAGGCATCCTTGCCGTTGTGACAGGCGCCGCATGATTTACCTTTTTCCATATCGCCCATGGTGTTCTTCTTGACGCCAGCCTTGAAGGGGAAGACCTTGATATGGCAGTCGGCACACTTGTACATCCCCAGGTGGATCTCGTGGCTGAAGTTGACGGGTCCCGAATCGGTCTTGAACGTTACCTGCCCGGGCCGGAACCCTTTGTGGCACTTGTCGCACTCACCGACCACGGTGAAGGCATCCTTGCTGTTATGGCAGCTGCCGCACGATTTTCCCTTTTCCATGTCGGTCATGGAGAAATGTCTGGCGCCGGCCTTGTAGGGGAATACTTTGGTATGACAGTCGGGGCATTTGAACATGGCGGTGTGGACGGCGTGGCTGAAAAACGCGTCGTTGATCCCCTTGCTCTTGAAGGTGATATCCCGCAGTTTCAGCCCCTTGTGGCACCGGTCGCAGTTGCCGGCAACGGTGAAGGCGTTCTTGCCGTTGTGGCAGGCGCCGCAGGTCCGGCCTTTTTCCATCTGGGCCATGGTGACGGCCTTACCCTTGCCGTTGATCACCTTGCCGTCGTGGCAGCTGCGGCACTTGCCGCCGGTCTTGGCAATGTGGACGCTGTGGGAGAAGGTGGCGTCGGGAGCACCCTTGACCTTGTAACCGACGTCCTTGGGGCGCCCCTTGTGACAGCGAACGCATTCTTTCTCGTCGCTGACGCTGAACGCCTTGATGCCGGTGTGGCAGGCGCCGCACGACTTGGTCCTTTCCATCTCCGCCATGGTGTAACGCCTGTGCTGTTTCAGATTGAAAATGGCATTGTGGCAGACCCGGCAGTTGTTGTTATATTTACTCAGGTGGAAATCGTGGCTGAAAACGACGGGATTGGCATTCTTGAATTTGAACTCGATTTCCTTGGTCTCCTTGGCCAGGGCCAAAGTGGGGAGAAGCAGGAAGAGACAGACGAAAATCAGGGAACGACGCATGGTTGGTCCACTCCTTTTACATTGGGCTCATCAATCATTAAAGCCGCAATACTATACACAGCGGGCAGATATGCGTCAAACAAAAACCTTAAAGGGAAAGGTCGGAAGGGGCTATTCATGAAAAGCAGGGGTGAGGTGATCGGCGGAGTTGTGTTGTTGTTGCTTGTGGCCGCAGCAGGACCTGCGCTCGGTCAGACCTACGAGTGGACCGACACGGGCGGCGTGGTGCATTTTACCGACAACCCGGACATGGTGCCGCCAAAATACCGGGGAACCGTTCGGGTCAGGGAGTCGCTGCGGGGTACCCTGGAGGAACAGTCCCCAAAACAGCAGCTGACACCGGGAACACTCGCCGAACCGCCCAAGGGGGAGCCGTTGTATGGGGGGAAGGCATTGTCCTGGTGGCAGAAGCGTTATCGGGACCTTACCGTAGAACGGCAGGGGGCGGTGGCGCGTCTGGAAGAGTTGAAGGGGAAGGAAACTGCGGTCAAACGGAAAAAACTGATTCTGCAAAGGGCCAGTGACCGTCTTGCCGTAAAGGATGTGCAGGAAGAGATTGTCGGCCAGGAGGAGCGGCTCAAGTCAATTGACGTAAAGATCGGGTCGCTGGAAGCTGACGCTCTCCGGGCCGGCGTTCCGCCACGCTGGCGCGAGCAGCCTTGAGTCTGAAGCTAACGGGTCTTCTTCTCCAGTTCGATGTCCAGGTGTTTGAGTTTTTCGATGTTCTGGTGAAGTTCCTTGTTTTCCTTGGCAAGGTCTTTGTTCTCCTTGACAAGATTCTGGTTGGACGTCCGCAACTCCTTGTTGTCCCGGGTGACGGCGATGTTGAGGATCTTCAGGTTGCGCGCCTGTTTGCGCGCATCGTCGATGGAGCTGACGTATTCCAGGAGCGGCACTCCCTGCTTGGTCCAGGGGCTTTCCGGGTATTCGCGGATCATCCGCTCCAGTAGTGCGGTTGTCTGTGATGCGCCATCCTTGCTGCTTTGGAGGCGAATGATTGCCAGGCGGAAAAGTGCCTCGTCGGTGATGCCGGAAACGCCCGCCTGCCTGGTTATCCCATCGAGGACAGCGGCGGCCGCATCCAGGTTGCCTTTCTCCAGATGGTCGATTGCCTCTGACAGACGGCGACCTTCGCTCAGCCGGTTCAGCAGGTTGCCGCCGGAACCGATGGAGGCACAACCGGTGAGGAGAAAGAGGAGAAGTGGGATCGTCAGAAAGGTACGTATCATCGTGGCTGCTTTCGTCGGTTAATGAAATAGTTGCTGCCCGGTTGCCCCTTGGCGTAGTCCTTGAGCTGGGAGGCGGTTCTGGCGATGTCCACGGCCGAGCCGAATTCCCCGTGCTCGGAGACCACCACGGCGATCGAAATGGTCATGAGGGGAAAGACCCGGTCAACGCCATAGCGATCCGTCCCTTCGATGGCCCCCCGTTTCACGTCCTCGGCCGAATAGTGCTTGACGATCTCGGCGTCGAAGGCGGCGATGATCTCCTTGCAAACGGTTTCCATGGTCTCGCAGGTGAGAATGATGATGAAGTCGTCCCCCCCCACGTGCCCGACGAATGCCTCCTTGTCGCCAAACCGCTTGACCACGTCGAAGATCAGTTCGGCCGTGATCTTGATGACCTCGCTCGCCTTGACGTAGCCGTAGCGGTCGTTGTACGCCTTGAAGTTGTCCAGATCGCCATAGCAGACGGCAAAGGGGACGCCATCGTGGAGCCGTTTGGACAGGATTCGCTCGATGGCGATGTTTCCCGGCAGACGGGTCAGGGGGCTGGCGTCGAGGTTGACCTGCTCCAGGTCTTTCAGCCGCTTTGCCATCCGGGTGAAATCGAGGGAGAGGTCGCCGATTTCGTCGCCCGGCGGGATCTGGGGGTCGTAGTCGAACTCTCCTTCGGCGATCCGGTGGGTGGCCTTTTTCAGTTTGGCGATAGCCGACGAGATGTTGAAGATGGAGAGGGTTGCCACCAGAATCGAAAGCAGGAAGCCGGTAAAGGAGAGGATGAGGGTCCAGCGGACCGTGGCCCGTTCTTTTTGGTCGGCTGCCAGCAGTTTTTCGTTCAGACGGATCTGTTCGTTGCCGGCAATGGTATCCAGGGTGTTGAGCACCCGGGTGGCTGAATCACGGAATCGGCTCTCTGCCGTAAGGGATCCGGCCAGGAGGTGGGCTACGTCACGACGGAACGTCTGGTAGAGTGAGGTAAGGGCCGCCAACTCCTGGTGTGACGTCGCTTCCGGGAAGGTGCGCAGTGTCTCCAGGAAGTCTCTTTCGCGTTTCTTGTAGAGATCGACGAATTCTCCGCTCTTCAGGATGGCATACTTGCTCGCGTACCGTTCCTGGGCAATGATCGACTCTCTCAGCTTGTTGACCGAGTCGACGACGGCCAGATCGCGTTTGGCGATCTCCCTGGCGGTCCGGTTCAGGGAGTAGAGTCCCAGGATGGAGAAGATCATGGCTGCCATGATGAAGAGTGTCATGGCGGCATAGCTTGCGACCAGCTTCTGGATCAGGGAGAATCGCTTTCGCGGTATGTTGTTGCTCTCGGCTCTGGACATTGGCCGCCATTCTAGTGGAGTGACGGCTATAAGTCAATGAACAGACTGCCCAAACGGACTGCAAACGCCGCCGGAAGCCTGATTAGCGGTTGCGGGAGGGGGGAAGCTGTGGTATAAAAAAGCTCCAATTTAAACCAAGGAGCACCAATGGGTCCGGTTGACAGCATCATCGAAAACGCCCTGCACGAGGATATTCACACCGGAGACATTACTACCCTGGCGATTGTTGCCGGCTCACGGCCCATGCAGGGGATTTTGAAGGCCAAGGAGGAGCTGGTGCT
The DNA here is from genome assembly GCA_964432205.1 of uncultured Geobacter sp. Taxonomy (GTDB): domain Bacteria; phylum Desulfobacterota; class Desulfuromonadia; order Geobacterales; family DSM-12255; genus Geomobilibacter. The sequence continues at coordinate 49,964 of CAYSMK010000010.1, forward strand.
GGCCGGAGTAAACGTTGCCGGCCGGGTCTTTCACCTCCTCGATCCTTCGGTGGCCTTTACCCCCAGGTTTAAGGACGGTGCATCGGTCAAGGCCGGCGAGGTGATTGCCGAACTGAGCGGCGAGGCTGCCCCGCTTCTGCAGGGGGAGCGGGTGGCGCTGAACCTGTTGCAGCGGATGTGCGGCGTGGCATCGTTGACTGCCCGCTACGTGGCGGCGGTGGCGGGAACCGGCGCGCGGATCGTGGATACCCGCAAGACCACGCCCGGCCTCAGATTCCTGGACAAATACGCCGTGCGGGTCGGGGGGGGGACGAACCACCGGACCGGCCTCTATGACGGCATCCTGATCAAGGAAAACCATATCGCCGCAGCCGGTGGCATCAGCGAGGCGATTCGCCGGACCCGTGCCTATGCCCCCCACACCCTCCGGGTCGAGGTAGAGACCGAGACACTGGATCAGGTCAACGAGGCGCTGACTGCCGGCGCCGACATCATCATGCTGGACAATATGGATATCCAGGCCATGACGGAGGCGGTGCGGCTTATTGCCGGCCGGGCCCTGGTCGAGGCATCGGGCGGGGTGAACCTGGAGACCGTCCGGCGTATCGCCGAAACCGGGGTCGACATCATCTCCGTAGGTGCCCTGACCCATTCGGCCCGGGCCATGGACATCTCCATGCTCCTGGAGGAGGCATGACCAAGGCCTCCCCCAAGAGCGGCCGGTACCCGGAACGGGGTCTCCACCACGAGATCCTGACAATTTTCCACGGTCGCGGTGAGGGTGAGGTGGTTTCCGGCGAGGAGCTGTCCGGTCTCCTGCATATCTCGCGTACTGCCGTCTGGAAACATATCAAGACGCTGAAAGAGATGGGGTATGCGATCACGGCCGAGCCCTCCCGCGGCTACCGGCTGGCCGGAGCCCCGGACCTGCTGATCCCGGAAGAGGTGGGACGCGATCTTGCCGTCACCAGGCTCGGCACACGGATCGTGAGCTTCCGGGAGACCGACTCCACCAACGACGTCGCCTTTCGGCTGGCCGAGGACGGGGCCGAGGAGGGTACTGTCGTCCTGGCAGACGCCCAGACCAAGGGCAAGGGGCGCCTGGGGCGGGAATGGGCGTCGCCGCCGGCGGTCAACCTGTACTGCTCCCTGATCCTCAGACCACCGCTTCCACCCTATGCTGCACCCCAACTCACGTTCCTTTCCGCCGTAGCCGTGGCCCGGGCCATCGAGGAGAACTCGCGCCTGTTACCGCGGATAAAATGGCCCAACGATCTCCTGATCAATGACCGCAAGGTGGCCGGGCTCCTCAACGAGATGAGCGCCGAAACCGATCATGTCAATTTCGTGATCCTCGGTATCGGCGTGAACCTGAACATGGCGCCGGACCAGTTTCCGACCGGGCTCCGCCATCCCGCCACCTCCCTGTTCATCGAGAGCGGTTCCCGGGTGAGTCGGACTGGCTTTGCCCGTTCGCTGCTCAAGTCCCTGGACAGTCTGTACGATACCTACCTGAAGGCCGGGGACGCTCCCGTCAGGGAAGAGTGGCTCGCCCGGAGCCGGATGGCGGGGGAGCAGGTGCGGGTGGTCCAGCAGGATGTTGAACTGGTTGGCCGGGTGACCGGTATCGACGGCTTCGGGGCGCTCCTGGTGCGGGACGACCGCGGAGAGGAGCACCGGGTGCTGTCGGGGGATGTGAAGTTAGTGTAGTTGAGGAGGTTTTCCGTGCTTCTAGTTATCGACGTTGGCAACAGCAATATCGTTCTCGGCATTTACGACGAGGAGCGGTTGGTGCATGACTGGCGCATCTCCACCGACAAATCCAAGACCACCGACGAGTATGGTATCCTGATTCACGATCTGTTGCGCCTCTCCGGGATAGCAGCGGCCGACGTGACCGGGATCATTATTTCGTCGGTGGTGCCGCCGCTCACCTGGGTGCTGGAACATCTGGCCCAGCAGTATTTCAAGGTCAGGCCGCTGGTGGTGGGGCCGGGTATCAAGACCGGCATGCCGATCCAGTACGACAATCCGAAGGAGGTGGGGGCCGATCGGATCGTCAATGCGGTCGCCGCGTTCGAGAAGTACCACCGCTCCCTGATCATCGTCGACTTCGGCACGGCCACCACCTTCGACTATGTGAATGCCCGCGGTGAATACTGTGGCGGCGCCATTGCGCCGGGACTGATGATCTCCCTGGAGGCCCTGTTCCAGCGGGCGAGCAAGCTTCCCCGGGTCGAAATCGTCAAGCCGCCGGCGGTTGTTGCCAAGAATACCGTCACCTCCATGCAGGCCGGCATCTTTTACGGCTATGTGGGGCTCGTGAACGAAATCGTCAACCGGATGAAGGCCGAAAACAAGGATCTGCCGCTGGTCATTGCCACCGGCGGCCTGGCAAGCCTCATCCGGCCGGAGTGTAAGGCCATCGATGTCATCGAGGAGTATCTGACCCTGGAGGGTCTGCGCATCCTGTACCACCGCAACCGGGAACACTAAGAAGCAGGTAAAGGTAGAGGTAAAGGTAAAGAAAACCGTTTCTAAGGAAGTTCTTTACCTCAATCTTTACCTTTACCTGTTTCACACACCAAGGGGGGGAGCATGGGAAAGTATGACACGGCAAAGATTCGCAATCTGGGCATTGTAGCCCACGGCGGCGCAGGGAAGACCTCGCTGTCCGAGGCCATCCTCTTCACTACCGGCATGATCGATCGGCTCGGCCGGGTCGACGACGGCACCTCCACCATGGATTTCGAGCCCGAGGAGACCAAGCGGAAGATTTCCATCACCTCGTCACTCGACCACTGCGAATGGAACGGCCACTCCATCCATCTAGTGGACACCCCGGGCTACGGCGACTTCATTGCCGACACCCGCGCCTGCATGCGCACCCTGGACTGTGCGGTGGTGATCCTTTCCGCCATTTCCGGGGTCAAGGTGCAGACCGAAGAGGTCTGGAACTGGGCCAACGAGTTCGAAATCCCCCGCATCGCCTTTGTCAACAAGATGGACCGGGAACGGGCCAATTTCCTGCGCGCCATCGACGACATGGAAAAGGCGCTCAAGGCCCGTGGCGTGGCGATCCAGATGCCGCTCGGGGCTGAGGAGGCGTTCGAGGGGGTTGTTGACCTGGTGACAATGAAGGCCTACCGGTACGAAACGGACGGCTCGGGAAACGCCACCGAGATCGAGATTCCGGCTGACCACCTGGCCGAGGCCCAGCGCCTGCGGGAGCATATGGTGGAGGTGGTGGCCGAGGCGTACGATGCCCTGACCGAAAAATACCTGGAGACCGGCGAACTGACCGAAGAGGAGATCCTGGACGGCCTGCGGGTCGGCACCATGCGGAACACCTTCACCGCCGTTCTCTGCGGATCGTCCACCCTGAACATCGGTGTCCGGCAGCTCCTGGACGCGGTCTGCGCCTATCTTCCCTCGCCGCTGGACCGCACCAAGGCGGTCGGAACCAATCCCAAGACCGAGGCTCTGGAGGAGCGGGCGCCGGACGAGTCCGAGCCGTTTTCGGCCCTGGTCTTCAAGACCACTTCCGACCCGTACACCGGTAAGATCACCATCTTTCGGGTCTATTCCGGCGTGCTCAATGCCGACTCTACCGTCTTCAACTCCAGCAAGGGGGTAGACGAGCGGATCGGTCAGATCTACGAGCTGGAAGGGAAGAAACAGAAGCCCATCAAGCAGGCGGTTGCCGGCGACATCGTGGCCGTTGCCAAGCTGAAGGAGACGGTAACTGGCGATACCCTGTGCGACCCGGCCAGACCCATCGTCTACGAGCCGGCGCCACTCCTCAAGCCGGTCATTTCCTACGCCATCGAGCCCAAAACCAAGAACGACGAGGACAAGATCCACGGCGCCCTCCACAAGATGATCGAAGAGGAGCCGACCCTGGAGTCCCATCGCGACCCCCAGACCAAGGAGTTCATCATCTCCGGCATGGGGCAGGTCCACCTGGATGTCATCGTCGAGAAGATGAAGCGGAAGTTCAACGTGGAAGTCCTCCTCAAGACCCCGAAGGTGCCGTATCTGGAGACCATTCGCGGCACCGCCAAGGTCCAGGGCAAGTACAAGAAGCAGTCCGGCGGGCGCGGCCAGTACGGCGACTGCTGGATCGAGATGTCGCCCACGCAGCGGGGCGAGGGGTACGTCTTCGAGGACAAGATTGTCGGCGGGGTCATTCCCCGGCAGTACATCCCGGCGGTTGACAAGGGGATTCAGGAGGCGTGCGTCGAAGGGTTCCTCGCCGGCTATCCGGTGGTGGACTTCAAGGTGGCGCTCTACGACGGTTCGTTCCACACCGTCGATTCATCGGAGATGGCCTTCAAGGTTGCCGGTTCCATGGCCTTCAAGAAGGCAATGGAGCTCTGCAAGCCGGTGATCCTCGAGCCGATCATGAACATGAAGGTGACGGTGCCGGACGAGAACATGGGTGATGTCATCGGCGACATCAACTCACGCCGGGGCAAAGTGGTGGGGGTGGAGCCCAAGGCAAACTCCCAGATCATCCGGGCGGTGGTCCCGATGTCGGAGGTGCTGGCCTACTCCAACGACCTCCGCTCCATGACCAGCGACCGGGGGCTGTTCTCCATGGAGTTCTCCCATTACGAGGAGGTTCCCACCCATCTGGCCCAGAAGGTGATCGCCGAGGCCAATGGCGGTAACGGCAAGAAAGAGTAGCTCGTCGAGCGTGCCCGGCTCATCCGGCCGGGCACGCTGAGCACTATATGCATAGGGATGGGAGGGTATAATTTCCATGAAATTCGCCAATCAGCCGGACAATTCGGAAAAGGGGGCCGGCGGCAGGAACCAGAAGCCGCTCCTCTTGGTGCTCCTTGCCCTGGTGGCCGTTTTTGCCTACCTGTACTTTTTTACCGGCCTGATCAAGCCGCGTCAGGAGGAGCCGCCTGTGCCCCCACCGGTGGCTGAGGTGAAGAAGCCGCTGCCACCCCGGCCCGATGGAGAAAAGGGGCAGCCGGCGGAAACTGCCGTGAAGGCACCGGAAGCTGCGCCCAAAGCGGCTCCTGCCGAGCAGAAACCAAAAGGTAGCGAGCCCGCGGCGGCAGCGGGAAAGCCTCAGCCGGTACCGGCTCCCGCTCCGGCTGCCAAGGCTCCTGAAAAGGGAGCTCCGGCAAAAGCCGTTGCCCCGCCGGCGAAAGGGGCGGCAACGCCTGCGCCAGCCGGCAAGGAAGGGGTCAAACCTGCGCCTGCAACGGAAGGAAGCGGCAAGGGAAAGGCGCCGCAACAGGCAGCCCGTGGCGAGAAGGCACCTAAGGCTGCAAATGGTGCGAAGCAGACTCCGGCAACGGCTGATAAGGCGGCAAAGGCGGCAAAGAACGATACTGCAGCAGCTGCCAAGAAGGATCTTGCCGGGAAGAAGGGCGGCAAGGAGCCGGTGAAGAAGGCGGCAGGAACGGTGAAAAAGGCCGCGGTCACCCTGCTTGTTGGCGAGTTCGTGCCGGACCGCGATTTCCTCACCCTCCAGACCAGGTTGAAAAACATGGGGCTTTCGCCGCTGCACAAGACGGAGCTGAAAAAGGCGAAACCGATGAACCGCCTCTACGTGGGGGAGTACCCGAGCTACGATGCCGGTGCCGCCGAACTTGAGCGGGTCAAAAAGCTTTCGGCTGACGCCTTCTTCATCGAGGCAGGCGGCACGTACCGCGTCTATGCCGGTTCCTACTACGGCAGCAGGATGGCTGATCAGGTCAGGTCGAGGCTGGCGGCCAAAGGCGTGCCCACTACGCTCCAGAAGGCCGACATCCCGGTCACGGTGGTGCGTCTCACGGCCGGCCGCTTTGCCGACAAGGGGGCTGCTGCCGGGACGATCAAAAAGCTGAAGGCCACCGGTCTTGACCCGGCGGTCGTTCCGCTTGTCCGCTAGTGCCTTGTGACCGTTACCGTCTCTCTGAAGATCTCGGCCGCGGCGGCCGGACTGCTGCAACCGACCGCCGACCGGCAGGAAAAGCTCCGGGCCGCCCGGGGTGAAATCCCCCTGACCCCTGCCGACCAGGCTACGGTCCTTCTCTATCTCTGCCATGACCGGGATGGCGACCTGCAGCGGACTGCCCTGCAGACCGTTGCGGCGCTGACGCCCGAACAGTTGGCAACCATGCTGGCCGAGGAGGATCTTCATCCCCGGGTTGTGGACCTCCTGGCCCGGCGCTGCGGGCTGACCGAGGATCTGGTGACCTTGCTGCTGCACCATCCCCGGCTCGCTCCGGCGACGGGCGACTTTCTCAGTGAGCGCTATCCTGCCTGGAGCATGGCCGAGGATCCGCTGGCCGGGGTGCCCGATGGCGAAGGCAGCGGTGACGAGTCGGAGGAGGGCGAAGAAGAACCGGTCGAAGAGGACGAGGAGTACCAGAGCAAGTACCAGCTGGCCCAGACCATGGGGACCGGCGAAAAGATCAAGCTGGCACTTACCGGCGACAAGGAGTGGCGGTCCATTTTTCTCAAGGATGCCAACAAGCTTGTTTCCTCGGCAGTCGTAAAGAATCCCCGCATGACCGACGCCGAGGTCCTCACCGTCTGCAAGTCGACCGTACAGAACGACGAAATCATCCGCCTGATCTGCGCCAACAAGGAGTGGGTGAAGAACTACCAGATCCGGAAGGCACTTGTGGAGAACCACAAGACCCCGCTTCCCGCAGCATTGAGGTTTCTGTCAACCCTTGGTGAAAAGGACCTGGCGTTCCTGGCCAAGAGCAAGAACATCTCTTCGGTGATCGCCACCCAGGCCCGGCGAATGCTGCTGAACAAGAAGACATAGCAGGAACCGGGTTCTCGGACCGAGGAACGATGAGTCTTGCAGGACAACAGGAGGAGTGATGGCGCTCATCAACCATACCAAGAAGGAAATCAACGCGAAGATCGTCTACGCGGGACCCGGTGCTGCCGGCAAAGAGACAACTCTTCAGTTTATCTACAACAAACTCAAGCCCGAGTTCCGCGGCCCGTTGAAGACTGCCAGGCTGCACGACGATACCATGCTGTTCTTCGACTTCATGCCACCGGCAGAGGGGAGTGTGCAGGGGTATAACGTACGCTTTCACCTCTACACCCTGCCGGGAGAATTGACCGACCCCCTTTCCTGGAAGATGCTCCTGAAGGGGGCAGATGGCATTGTCTTTGTGGCCGATCTTACTGCCGGTCGCCTCGGGCAGGATCGGGCCAGCCTCGATCAACTGCAGGAACTCCTGGCGGAATATGGCAAAGGGCTCACGGCCCTGCCGCTGGTGGTGCAGGCCAACAAGCGGGATAGCGTCGAAGCCGTAGGGCTCGACGAACTCCGCCAGACACTTGGTCGAGCCGCTTTACCTCTGGTTTCGGCCAGCGCCGTGAGCGGGGAGGGGGTGCTGGAGTCCCTCTTTCAGGTGGTGAAGACGGTTCTTAAGGAACTCCGGGAGAGCGGACTGACACTGGATACTCCGCCGGAGCGGGTTGACAGTTCGACCGAGACGATCGGGGCCGCCCCCTCCATGCCGGCAGACCCGGAACCCGAGCCGATGACGGCGTGCCTTCCAACCGCCGCTATTGTGCCCGACCCGGATGTTCCGTCTCCGGCTGTCGAGCCGTTCGAAGAGCGTTCTCCTTCACTCGATGCACTGTCGGCTGCAGCGGCCCTGGTGGTGGGAAGGCCTGCTGCACCTGCTGATACGGGCATCAGCGTCTCCTTTGCCGGTGCCCCTGTACTGCGGGGCGGCTCCGGGATAGCCATCCCGCTCCTGGTAACTGCCGGCGAGCTGGAGAAACGGATCACCCTGACCCTGTCGCTGACCGGCGATGGTGCGGCGGAGTCTTGACGTGGGGTTGGAACTGGATCTGGTAACGGTTTTTCGCCTTGCTCTGGCGTCGGTGCTGGGTGGGCTGATCGGTCTCGAACGGGAGGTGCACGGCCGGCCGGCCGGTTTTCGGACCCATCTCCTGGTTTCCCTGGGTTCCTGCCTCTTTGTCCTGGCTTCCATCCATTTTTACCGGCTGTATGGCAATTTTGACGGCAGCGGACCGGTGGGGGTTGATCCGGGGCGGGTGGCCGCCCAGGTGGTGACCGGCATCGGCTTCCTTGGCGGTGGCGCCATTGTCAGGGACCGGGCCAACATCCGTGGCCTGACTACTGCCGCCTGCCTCTGGCTGGCGGCAGCCATCGGCCTGGCCTGCGGGGCCGGCATGTACGCAGTTCCGGGGGTGGTAACGATCATCGCCCTGGTCAGCCTGCTCCTGCTGAAAAAGGTGGAAACCATGCTGACCCGTGACAACTACCTGGAGATCAAGGTCTGGAGCTTCGACACCGAGGGACAGGTGCTCGCGGTGGAGGAGGTACTGCGTGACTGCGGTGCCTCGGTGGTGAAGCGGAGCCTGGAAAAGGACGTCACCCACGGCGAGTTTCTCCTCAGTTTTCAGATCAAGGTTGCCGGTCAGGAACTGGCCTGCGACCTGGTTGACGCCGTAGCGGCCCTGGATGGGGTGAAGAAGGTGGCCCTTGACTAACCCTGGCGGGAACAGGGAGCGATTGGACAAGCTGATGGTCGATCGGGGACTGGTCCCGTCACGGGAACGGGCCCGGGCGCTGATCATGGCCGGTCAGGTGGTGGTGGGAGACCATGTGGTGGATAAGGCCGGCCATCAGGTCCCGGTAGATATCCCGATCCGCCTGAAGGGAGAGGACATTCCCTTTGTCAGCCGGGGGGGCCTGAAGCTGGCCAAGGCGCTGGCCGAATTCGCCATTGACGTGACCGGGTCGATTGCCCTGGATGTCGGTGCCTCTACCGGAGGGTTTACCGACTGCCTCCTCCAGCATGGGGCCGGCCGGGTCTATGCGGTGGACGTGGGGTACGGCCAGTTGGCCTGGAAGCTTCGCCAGGACGGCCGGGTCATCAACCTGGAGAAGACCAACATCCGCTACCTGGAGCCGGGAACCCTGGGAGAGCGGGTCGATCTGGCGGTCATCGACGCCTCGTTCATCTCCCTGGCCAAGGTCCTGCCCAACACCCTACGGCACGTGAAGGCAGGAGGGGGGATCGTTGCCCTGATCAAACCCCAGTTCGAGGTGGGTAAGGGCGAGGTGGGTAAGGGTGGCGTGGTCCGGGACGAGGAGAAGCATCGAGCGGTGGTCCGGTCCATTGAGGAGCTCGCCCAGGGTCTCGGGCTGACCGTGTCCGGTGTCACCGACTCCCCCATTCTGGGGCCGAAGGGGAACCGCGAGTTCCTGATCTACCTGAAAAAATAGGCTGAAACAGCTCGAAGAGGAGGTACTATGGATTCCTGCCTGTTCTGCAAGATCATCGCCGGAACGATCCCTGCCAAACAGGTGTATGCGGACGACGATCTGGTGGTGATCGAGGATATCAATCCCGGTGCGCCGGTACACCTGCTGGCCATTCCCCGCAAACATACGGTCAGCTGTCTGGACCTGGCCGAAAGTGACGACCGGGTCATCGGCAAGCTGTTCCGGGTGGCAGCCCGGATCGCCCGGGAAAAGGGGGTGGCCGAATCCGGGTTCCGGGTGGTCACCAACACCAACGCCGATGCCGGTCAGTCGGTATTTCACATTCATTTTCACATCCTGGGTGGGCGGCACCTGGCCTGGCCTCCGGGTTAGACCTGTCTGTTGCGAGGAGGACGTATGCTCAAGAAGGCGATAGTGCTGCTGGTGATGGTATGTCTGGCCGTTCCGGTGCAGGCGGCCATCTACAAGTGGGTCGACCAGCGGGGTACGGTCCATTTTACCGAGGACCTGGGAAAGGTACCGCCGGCATTCCGGAAAAAGGCGCAGGTCATCAACGGCGAAGGCGAGCAGGCGGTGGAGGTGACCGAATCAGCCGCGCCGGAAGCCAAGAAGCCGCGCACGGATGCTGCGCCAAGGGAAGACGGTCAGACGACCAAGACCGATAAGAAGAAGGTCTCGTACGGCGGCAAGGATGAGGATGGCTGGCGCAACGAGTTCGGCCGCCTCAAGGACGAGCTGCGGACGAACGAGGAGTATCTGGCTGAGACCAGGAAGCGGAAGGACGATACGGCCAACCTCTCCCGGCGGGATTATCTCAGCCTCCAGCAGACCGAGAAGGATGTTGTGAGCCGCATTGATTCCATCAGGCGCAAGCTGCAGAGCCTTACCGAAGCTGCTGACAAGGCCGGGGTCCCGAAGGGGCTCAGGTAAGCTTCCGCTAGGATGGGGTGCCAAAAAGGCTGCTTTCGGTCACGATGGCGGCCTTTTCTTTTTTGTGGAGATGCCGCGATGACGACCCGTTCCTTCGACCTCTGGCGCCAGGACGACAACGGCAACCGCTTTCTTATTGGCAGCTTTGCCGAACGGGCAGACGCCGAGCTCCGGTTGGCGGAGCTGACCAGGGCGCTCCACAAGCAGACCTACTGGATCACCGAGAACGAGGGGGCTGCGCGTGCACGCGAAGAGGGACCGTAACCGATGAACTATCTCCTGTTTACCCTGTTTGTTGCGGTCACCGCCGTTACCTACTGGCTGCGTCACCTGAACCTGCGCTATGGCCAAAAGCACGGAGCCACCGTTCCCGAAGGGTTCGAGGAGGCCATCGACCGGGAGACCCTGGCCCGGAGTGCTGCCTACACCCTGGACCGGAGCCGCCTGGAGCTGTGGGAATCGATCTTCGACAACGGTCTCCTGGTTGTCTTTCTCTTTGCCGGACTGCTGCCGGTGTATGACCATTTCGTCGCCGGATTGACCGATTCGTTCATCCTCCGTGGTATCCTGTTCTTCCTGGTCCTCACCTGGGTGCAGACCCTGCTGGAACTCCCCTTTTCGTACTACGGGACCTTCGTGGTGGAGGCGCGACACGGCTTCAACACCACGACCCCCCGCCTCTGGCTCATCGACCTCTTCAAGTCCCAGCTGATCGGCTCGCTTTTGGTCGCCGTCATGACCGGGGCGGCCTTCTGGCTGATCCAGTGGAGTCCGCTGCACTGGTGGCTCTGGGTCTGGTCCTTCATGGCCGCATTCGGCCTGTTCCTGATGTTCCTCTCCCCCTATCTCATCGAGCCGCTGTTCAACAAGTTCGAGCCGGTCACCGAAGAGGGGCTGGATGAAGAGATCGGCGCCATGATGGCCAAGGCCGGTCTTAAAGTCGGCCGCGTCATGCAGATGGACGCCTCCCGGCGGAGCCGCCACTCAAACGCCTATTTCACCGGCATCGGCCGGGTGAAGCGGATCGTTCTCTTCGACACCCTGTTGAAACAGATGACCCACGCGGAGATCGTGGCGGTGCTGGCCCACGAGATCGGTCACTGGAAACTGCGGCATATCCTGAAGCGGTTGGTGGTGATGGAACTGCTGATGCTGGGAGGGGCATGGCTCGCCTTCCATCTCCTGCAATGGCCCGGCCTGCCCGGTCTTCTCGGTCTGGAGAGCCTCTCCCTGCCGGCGCGGATGGTAGTCCTCGGTTTCATCGCTTCGCTGGTCATGTTCCCGGTCACCCCGCTGTCGGCCTGGCTCTCCCGGCGGGACGAGAACGCTGCCGACCGCTTTGCCGGCCAGATCACCGGCAGGCCGGCGGCCCTGGCAACGGCCCTGATCAAGATGTCGGCGGAAAACCTGGCCAACCTCCATCCCCATCCTCTCTATGCCCGGTTCTACTACTCGCACCCGCCGGTGGTCGAGCGGGTGCAGCGACTGCTGTCGTTTCAAACCCGGGAGAATGCATAACTTCCGTAGCCCTCCAGCGGTCTCACTTTTCCTTTCCAAAACAGTGCTCCGGTGACAATACAGACAAATCCTGCTGTAGGGCGCAGCATGCCCGGCCCTACGATTTTCTATTTTGTCACTTTCGCTTACGGTCCCATCGGACCCAAAGGGCCTACGGGACGTAAAATGTCACCGGATCAAAAATATTCTCGCTTCCAAAACCCCTACTGCGGTCGGCTTGCCGGTATATTTGCAGTAGATCATGTTACTGCAACAGAATGTTACACTTGTCTGTAAAACGTTGCCCAGCAAGGCTTTAAGGGTGCTACTGTAACAAAATGTGACGCCACATTTTGTTACAGTAGGGCTGTTTGCGTAGTCTAACTGGCCTAAAATATTGAATTTAAATTTTGGCACAGAAATTGATATATAGGGTTCCATTGCCTGCGGTCGAAGTGGTGACGAGAAAGCGACCAGGACGCAGGTTTGACAATGGATCTGTTTCATACAATTCCCAGGCGATTGTCTGTCATGGAGGGCGAGATGTTCCGGACGTATGCGAGGACGATAGCGGCGGTTGTGTTGTGTTTCTTCACCTGGACCTCCGGCGGTCTGTTCAGCGTCGCCCATGCGGCGCAGGAGGCCGTGAAGAAGGGGCGGGCCGGAGAGCAGCGGCAGCAGAAGGCGGAGGGGGCGGAGGGGGCGGAGGAGCGGTTTGCGAAGGCCACGGAGGAGCTTGAGGAGGCCTTGGCGGACCCGAAGACGGATGTCGAGGGGAAGAAGGCGCGGCTCAAGGGCAAAAAGGCCGAGATCGAGGCGCTCGATGTCGATATCCGCAGGCAGTTCGCCGAAACCGAGAAGAAACTTAGAGACGCCGGGCTCCCGGCCGAGATCCTGGAGCGGCACAGCAGGTTCGTGAAACATTACGACGACAACCTGGCCGAGCTGAAGGGGAATATCGAGCGGGTCGAAAAGGCGAAGGACAAGCAAGAGGCAGAGGTGGAGATCGAGAGGGCCGGGAAGCACCTTAAGCGGGTGAAGGCGCCGTCCCGGCACCAGAAGCTCGACCCGAACAACCTCCCCCATCGGCAGCCGAAGGCGATCAAGCGCGAGCCGCGGATGAAGAAGGAGGAGTTCGAGCGGGATATCAAGAAGGACAAGCATGCCTGGAAGAACGCCAGGCGGGTCATGGTCGCCGCTACCGGGTCGCTGGACGGGCTGCTGACGCCGGATGACCTGGCCGAGACCGTCGAGGTGCAACTCACCCCGGAGATCAGGGCCAAGGCGCTGGAGCTGGGGAACAACCCGGTGAAGATCTACGAGTGGGTGCGGAACAACGTCGAATTCGTCCCCACCTGGGGCTCCATCCAAGGGGCGCAGATGACGCTTCTCACCAAGCAGGGGAATGCCTTCGACACCGCCTCGCTGCTCACCGCCCTGCTGCGGGCTGTCGGCATCCATGCCCGGTATGTGACAGGAACTGTTGAGCTTCCCATCGCCACGGTCATGAACTGGGCCGGAGGGTTCACCGACCCTATGTCCGCCCTGGATTTCATGAGCAGCGGAGGCATACCCACGAAGGGGCTGGTGTCCGGTGGCAAGGTCGTTGCCGCCCGCATGGAGCATGTCTGGGTGGAGGCGTTCATCGACTACATCCCCTCCCGCGGTGCCAAGCATGTTCAGGGGCAGGGGGATACCTGGGTCAGGCTCGATCCCTCTTTCAAGCAGTACAGCTTCACTAACGGCATCGACATCAAGGCTGCCGTCCCCTTTGACGCCCAAGGTTTCCTGACTCAACTACAATCAACGGCCACCATCAACGAGACCGCGGGTTACGTCACCGGCGTCAACTCCCTGCTCACCCAGCAGACCATGCAGGACTACCAGGCGCGGGTGCAGAGCTACATCCAGCAGAACTACCCCAACGCCACGGTGGGAGATGTCCTCGGCAAGAAGGAGATCGTCAAACAGGAATTCCCTTACCTCCTCGGCACCCTTCCGTACCGGACCGCCGTCAAAGGGGCTACCTTCGCCGTCATTCCGGACAGCTACCGCCACAAGCTCTCCTTCAGCGTCAAGAAGGACACCGTAGACCTTTCCGCCTACGATTCCGACGCCCCGACGCCGGTCGACAACTCCCTCACCATCAGCAAGAGCCTGCCGGAACTGGCCGGGAAGAAGATAACGCTGAGCTACTCTCCGGCCACGGCCCAAGACGAAGCGATCATCAACGCCTACCTACCCACGCCCCATGCGGACGGCTCGCCGATCCAGCCGAGCGAGTTGCCGAGCCAACTTCCGGCCTACCTCATCAACGTAAAGCCGGAACTCAGGATTGACGGCCAGGTTGTGGCCACCGGTGAAGCAATCGGGCTCGGCGGCACCAACATCTTCACCATGACCTTCTCAGACCCGGCCTACGGGTCGAGCCAGATAACCAACTATATCGACGCCGGGGTCTATCAGGCCATTGGACTCAACCTGGGACGGATCAGCCAGGATCAGCTGACGGCCCTCAAAGCCAAACTGGAAGCCACCAAGACCAGACTCCAGAATCAGGACTTCACCAACCTCACCAAAGATGACCTCATCGGCGATCTGCTCTACACCACGGCGCTTGCCTACCATGCCGAACTGGGTACCATGAACTACATCACCGCCAGGACCATGGGGGTAAACGCCCTGACCCTGCCGTCGGAGACCATTTTTGCCACGAAGCTGAAGGTAATGATGTTCTTCGGCATCCCTCGCTTTGTCAGCCCCGGCGGACTCAATATGGATGCGGACTACCTGATGCAAGTGGTGAAACCGAAGGACGGCAACGGCGACACGGCAAAGAACTATATGCTCAGCAGCGGCATGACTTCCTCGTGCCTGGAGCACAGCGTGCCTGAGCAGCTCTTCTCAACATTAGAAAGTGCAGCGGAGGGGGTAAGCGCCATAAAGGCGCTCCAAGTAGCCAACGACAAAGGAATACCAATATACACGGTCAACCAAACGAACATCAATACGGTCCTCCCCCAACTTGAGGTTGATATACAAGTTAAAGAAGATATTCAAGATGCCGTTAATGCAGGAAAGGAAGTTACGGTTTCCAAAACTAATATCTCCTTTAATGGATGGATAGGTTGCGGATACATTGTAATTAATCCGGAAACAGGGGCTGGAGCGTACATGCTCAGTGGCGGGACGAATGGAGGTGTGTTGTTGGTTGCACTCATGCTCTTAACAGCAATAGCACTGCTTGCTTTAGCTGTAATCATTGGGCCAGTTGCAGTGGTTATTGTAGCACTTTTAATGCCGTTCTATCTTGCTTTTCAAGCTTGGTTGGCAACTCAGGCAAGCGAGAAGGCCAGAAATTGTGTGGCATCAGTATTGATATCGATTCTATCTGTGTTTACTTTTATGCGAGTGTTTCCGCCACCATATGGCAGCTTATTTGATCCTATTAAGCGGTTGTTTGGATTAACGGTTGGTAGTTCAACAAACAGAGTGGTAAATGGGTGCTACGAGGGCTGAAATGCATATTGATATATATTTCATAATATTATTTCAAATAGCTACACTTTTACTTGTTTATCAAATGGCAATGCCAATAAACAGAATTAGTGATGAAACCATTAAGCTAGAACTTAAGAAATTGCGGTCAGATTACGATGGCGCAATTAGCTTAGGTGACATTGTAGTTTGGCCAATAATAATAACAGTTATATTTCCAATATATATTTTGGTGAGATTAGTATTTAAGAGAATGGTACTAAGTTTATTTAAAGCTATCTTATGTGATAAGCAATTAATTCTATTTTTTGTAGGTACCTTTTCTGTGTTCTTACTATTGGTCACGTTCGCCTTATTTCACTGGTTTGTTGCTTATGCCATTGTGTTTACTTTATCTGTTATACATTTTATTTTCAGTTATAAAAAGGAGAAGGCTCGTTATGAGGCATAGTTACGATGCCAGACATGTCGCAAATGAAAGCTCCTTTACGAATTGAGAGCCTCGGCGGGCTCAACATGTACAGAGAGTTTTCACCTGACTGCTTCTCAAATTGAGGTTTCCTTACTTTACTGTCATTACCATAACTTTACCGCCCCATGTCCACCTTGGACTTCATGAGCAACGGCGGCATTGCGAACGGAATGATCTGCCACGCTATCAAGTCTGGCAAATGTTCCAAACTATCGGTCCCAGCCAGGAGTAAATCGCCCCATGCTCACAATCACCATAACCTGCCCTCACTGCGGCTTTGCGAAAGACACCCCCAAGAAGAGGCTGCCTCAGCGCGACGTCCCAGTAACTTGTCCGCGGTGTAAGCAGGGTTTTCCGTTGAGCCTGGGAATGAAGGCAATGCAGGAGCCGCCGGCCCGACCGGAACCTCCAGCGTCGGTCATACCTCCCGTTCAACCCACGCCGGAGCAGTATCGTAATCCCTCCATTGCCGAACTCCCCATGGAGCAGGGAGGAGAAAGGGCCAAACGACTTCTCCTGTTCTTCGTACTGCTCATCGTTCTCCTCGTCGGCGTGAGGCTCTGGGCCGACGGCAAGAAGCGGGACGTGCCGTTCCCGAATTTTATCGCCATCTCGGACCGGGAAGTGGCGGTCAACTGGGGACAGGATATCTATGTCCTCGATCACAGCGGCAAGGTGCTTCGGAAGCAGAGCCTGCCAGAGGAGATTATCCCCACGCAACTGAAGTACGTGGGGGACGAACTCTGGATCGGCGATTATGCCGGGAAGACAATTAAACGGTTCCGTAATGGTAACCTGGAGACAGTCATCAATGGCAACGGCAGGTTCCACGGCGCATTCAAGTTTGCCGCTGATCTCCAGTCTGGGCAGATATTTGTCACAGACGCCTCGAATCATAAGGTGCATATCTTCGCCGCCGACGGCACATATCAAAGCAGCTTTGGCCTCGAAGGGAAAGGCCTTGCCGAGCTCATGTTCCCTAACACGGTGGTGTTCGACGCCAAAGGGAGGCTGCTCATTGTCAACACCAATGCGCAACGACTCGATATATATGAGCGCGATGGTGAGTTCATTGAGCCCTTTGCCCGTGTGAAGCCGCAGGATGCCTATCGTTTCCCGACTCTCCTGGCCCAGGCAGGCGATCGGCTTGCCTTTCTGCTGACCGTCGATCTGCGGGAAGCAAAGGCAGTCATGTACGGCAGCGACGGTAAGTTAATCGGAGAGCTGAAGCCGCCGAAACCGCTGCTCGAATCCGGGGACATTGCCGCCTTGGACGGGAAGGTCATCCTGACCGACAACAAAGAAAGAAGAGTCTACAGCTTCGCAGCCGACACCCTTGCGTACCTGGGTCCGTTCAGCGCAGAACTCGATGCCCTTGGCGACAAGGCGCTCAAACAGGAATCGCTGTATGCCAACCTGGCCAACAGCGCCCTTGGACTCTTGATCGCCACCTTCCTGCCGGTATTCATCCTCTTTCTGCGTTTGAGACGTAACACGCTGAGATCCATCGCAGCTACCGACTACAGCGGACTTATTCCGGAAAAAACGCTACTGACCGTTGGACTCAACCGCCGAAGATTCATCAGTGGCGTTCTGATGTTGCTATTGTCGTTGATCACTTTGCTCGGGCTATGGTTTGGTCTGACTGAATCGCCGTTGTACAGCTTATTGCTGGTCATAGCGGCTGGAGCTATTGCCTTTACAGGCTGGCTGCAATTTTTCATTCGAAGCGGCTATGCTGACCCTGCCAGGGAAAAGGCCCTGGTGCGGCTGGTAAAGGCCTTGTACGGAAAGATATCCCTCATGCTCTTGCCGGAGGAGCGTGTAGAGGTGTGCACGGCGGCAAGGCTGAACCTGTTCAATAATCAAATTGCCCTGTTGCTTTGCACCAATAGGCGTTTGCTCATTGTCGATCTGTCGGTAAGGGCTTCCGGAATCAGGCAGATCGGTTATGCAGATATTGCCGACCTTGCATTGGGTCCAGCTACCACTTCATCCCATTTATTGACAAGAATGTTGAAGAACAACGCATTCAGTTTGCACCTGAAGCTGGATGTGCAAGCAGCTACGACTCTTACAGGTAGAGACCAGCAGTTGTTGGAGCGATTGCGCCAATTTCTTGAGAGCAAAAGGAGTAGCGGTGAGCGCCTGGGTGTTACCGTTCTATGCGACACCTGCTTTAGGCCGACTGGCGACTCAGGCTGTCCGGTGTGTTCCGCCGGTAAGAAAGAGAACTGGAAGCCGCTCATTCTTTCACTCATCTATCCTGGCCTTGGCCAATTCTACAATCGGGAACTGGTGCGAGGGACCCTGCTCAGTACCTTCTTCAGCGCCGGCATCATCTCCTCGACAATGCCGGTTATCAAGATGGTGGACCGCTCGGCGGAATTCACCTCCATTGATGTCAATTTCGTTGCCCAGAATATAGCCGGGCTCCTTTTCCTTTATACGGTCAGTTGTCTGGATGCCGACCAACTTGGAAGAAAAGGGCGAAAACTTTTCAGTGCGGCGACGGGAATAGCCTTGACTGGTTGGCTGGAAGCACAGATTGCCCGACTCCAGCCATTCCGGCGAAAGCTGCTGATCGAGCTTGTGCCGGGTGTGGCCCATGCTCTGGCGGGATCATACCAACGGGCAGTACTGTTTTCTGTCCCGACAGGGTATCTTTTCTGGATGGTCTGCTGGTCGCTGTTGTCGATAGTTTCAGGGCATGAGGGCACGCTTGATTTTTATATCTTTGGGTACGGCAGTGCCCTCGTGGCAATCCTTTGGGTCTGCATGAACGTTGACGGTATCCGTCGGTTTGAGCGCTTGCAGCCGCTGAAGATAACCGGCAGAGGTGTTCTGTCCACGTTCGGGTTGCCCTGTCTGACATTTGTCGCAGCCTTGATTGCCCAGTTCGTGCAGGAAAAAGTCCTTTTTGCAGATCCGATGCTGAGAAGAACCATTAGGTCGTTTTTTCGCCAACTGCATTCTCTCGTGTTTGGTCAGGTGGGATATGCCGGGTTTGACGCCATGATGTTTCTTGGATGGGGAGGTGCCATCATGGCACTGTTCGCCTCCATTGCCTGGCAGTCGGGAAAAGGTGGGGGAAACATTTGCAAAGCTGCGCTCGGCGGGCTGTGCGGAGGAATAGTTTGCTGGACGATCTGTGCCAGCTTATTGGGCGGAGTGCTTGGCAGCCTCGTCTTGATCCCGGTCGCATTCGGTCTGACCATCGGCCTGCTCGCCTTTCTCTACTTTCGTAATGATGGGACCTCCTCTCTCCTGATACCTGCAATCATGGCGGGGACGGTAATCGGGAACGCAGTGACGATTCTCAGTATTGGGCTGATTTTTTCGGCGAACAAACTGCTTATTGGAACCAATGTTTCAGTAATTTTTTCTGTCGCTCTTCCAGCCTATTTCATGCACCTGGCTCATCAGGTGGTCACGAAACTTCTTGTCGGTGCTAGGAGAGAATGCTTCGGTCATTAGTGGATGTTTAATTTGGCTTGTGATTGTAGGGGGAAATATGTCTAGACGATTCTCAATTTCGGGTTTGTTCTTGCTAATGCTGACCTTGATTGCATCGCCGGTCTATGCTGACCTGCCACAGATCTCCACCGGCCTCAGCTACCTCTCGTCGACCCAAAACCCGGATGGCACCTGGCAGACCGTCACCGCACAGGTCGAGACCACCGCTGCCACGGTCTCCGTTCTTGAAACCCTGAAACTCCTGAACCAGACCGCCGGGACACCATACACCACCGGTGTTTCCTGGCTGCAAGCCCAGTCACCGCTCTCCGTCGATTACATCGCCGAAAGACTCCATGCCCTCGGTCTTAGCGATGTCAACGCGCTCATCCCTTCAGTCGATTCCAGCAAGGGCGGCTGGGGCGGCGACACCGGGTACGAGACGAACATCCTCGACACCTCCCTCGCCCTCCAGGCCCTCAAACCCGCCAACAACGCCGACCTCACGATCATCGACCACGCCCTCGCATACCTCACCAC
Organism: uncultured Geobacter sp.; assembly: GCA_964432205.1. Lineage (GTDB taxonomy): Bacteria > Desulfobacterota > Desulfuromonadia > Geobacterales > DSM-12255 > Geomobilibacter. Next base: position 69,595 of record CAYSMK010000010.1, read on the forward strand.
CAGCCAGAACCCCGACGGCGGCTGGGGCTTCTATAAAGGGGACCCTTCGACAGGCTCAGGGCAGGCTGCCAGCAACGTCTACATGACCGCTGTGGTCTCCGCCACCCTGCAGCAGTTCCCCCAGATGACCACCATCGCCACCGCCGTGAGCAAGGCCACCGCCTATCTCCTCGCCCACCAGAACCCGGACGGCGGCTTCGGCAGCTCTCCCTCAACCGTCTACGAAACCGCCCTGGCCTATGCCGCCCTGGCGGCCGTCACCACCAACGAAGCGGCGTTGGGGAGCGCGGTCACCTACCTCACGGCAGTCCAGTCCGCCAACGGCTCCTGGAACGACGACCCCTACTCGACAGCCCTGGCCCTGAAGGCCCTCCACCTCTCGGAAAACAGGCCCTCGCCGCCCCCGGCGCCCCCCGCAGGCGGGAAGATCACCGGCATCGTGGTCGATAAGGTCACCAGTCAACGGCTGGGCGGCGTCTCGGTCGTGCTCGACAGCAACCAGATGATCAATACCGTAACCGATGCCTCGGGGAATTTCACCCTGGCCGACATCCCGGCCGGCACCCAGAAGGTCAACTTCTCCCTGACCGGCTATGCCGCTGCCAGCGCATCGACCGGCGTGGTGGAGAGCACCACCGCCAGCCTCGGAAGTGTGCAACTGGTCTCCGACTACTCCACCGGCACCATAGCCGGGACAATCTCCGACGACACGGGTAAACCGCTGGCCGATGTGGCCATCGCCGTCAGCGGCGCCTGGAGCGGCAGCACCACGACCGGGGCAGACGGGAGTTACTCCTTCACCTACGTCACCCCCGGCAATGTGACGATAACTGTCGCAAAGACCGGCTACCAGGCCGTCACCGGCCCCGGCACCGTCTATGCGCGGACGACGCTCTCTTTCTCCCCGCGCTTAAGCACCACACCGCCGCAGGCCACCACCGGCACCCTGGTTGGCCGGGTAGTCGACAGCTATTGGGGCGTGCCGATTGGACATCTGCCGGAAGAAACAGGGGTGCAGGTGATCGTGTCCGGTAGAACACCCGTTGCCGTAGAGCCGGAAGGTGGCGGCTACTTCACCGTTCCAAACCTGGCTCCCAACACCTACCAGGTGACTGTCGGCATGAATGGCTTTACCACCCGGACCGTCCGGGCAGTGGTCATGCCCGGCGTCACCACCGACCTGGGGACGATCCGCCTGGAAATGTCCTTTTTGATGGCCCTGACCGGCAAGGTAACCGATGCGACCACCGGTGCGCCGATCCCCGGCGCCGAGGTGACTATTCAGGGGACCGATTTCACCGGCCGAGCGGATTTCGCCGGTACCTATGGCATTGTCGACATCCCCCATCCGGCTGAATACACCGTCAGGGCTTCCGCAACCGGTTACATCGGCAAGTCCTACACCATGGGCTCGGCTCCGTGGGCACATACGATGGATTTCTCGTTGTCGCCGCAGGTAACCAAGGGGAGCCTCACGGGCACGGTGGTTGACGTCGCCACCAGTCAGCCGCTGGCCGGGGTAACCTTGACCCTGGTGAGCGATCCGCCCCTCACGGCCACCAGCGACAGCGCCGGTGCGTTCACCTTTGCTGCCGTGCCGCAAGGCCAACAGCAGGTAACTCTGGCCCTCAATGGCTACACGACACGCACCCTGACCACGGCCATTACCGCCGGTGCGGTCAATAACGTCGGCGTCATTCCGTTGTCCGTAACCACGCTCCCCGCCTCCATCCGGGGGACGGTGTGGGATGCCATTGCCAATGCACCATTTGCCGGGGTCGGCATCCAGGCGACCGGGGCTGCTCCCTTGCAGACGGACACAGGGACGGACGGCACCTACACGCTGGACAACGTTGAGCCGGGGCCGGTAACTGTGGCCACGGCTACGGTGCCGAAGCCGGGTTACGGCAGTGCCCGTTTCACTGGCGTCCTCGAACCGGGCGGTATACTGGTCTTCAATCCCGCCCTGTCCACGCAACTGCCGGGCACGGTTGACATCGCCGTCCAGACCGACAAGCTGGTATACCTGATTGGCGACACAGTGGGGATGTCGATCACTCTCCGGAACCGGGAAGCTATGGACAGTGTTGTGACACTGTGGGTGCGGATAACCGATCCGTCCGGCACCAACGCCTATGAGGCGAGTGTGATCGTGAACCTCGCCGCTGACGGTGCGAGCGATCAGCCCTTGAGCTTCGTTCTTCCGGCCTTCGCCCAATGGGGTGGCTACATGGTTATAGCAGATGTCTACGGCGCCAATGGAGCGCTGCTCAAAAACGCGGTAAAGGGCTTTGCGGTGGCGGTCAGCCAGATCGCGGTGACGCCTACGCTCCCCGCGCGCTTCTCCACCGGGGACAATGCGGTATCGTTCAACCTCACCAATACCGGCACTCTGGCCGTGTCGACCGGTGTTCTCGGCGTGACCCTGAAGGACCCGGACGGCCAGGTGGTGGCGACCGGCAACCAGCCGTTCAGCCTCGGTTTGGGGAAGAGCAAAGCGCTTACCCTGACGGTGACGACCCCGACGCTCAGGTTCGGCACCTACACCCTGTCCTATGTGCAAAGCGACGAGACGAAAACCGGGCAAGTAACGGACATCCCGCTGCCGAACACGCTTACCGTCACGGGGCTCTACGATGACGCTTCGCACAGGGTCAGGAACACGGCGACTCTGACGGTTATCCTAAGCAACACGGGCCGGTTCAATCTCGACAACGGTGCGACGAGCCAGGGAATTGCGGTCACAGCTGCCGTACCGGATGCGGCCTATGCCGAGACGAAGACGCTGTCAGCGGTGCCGGTTACCGGCAGTACGCTGCTCTATAGTTTTCCCCTGCCGGAAACCATGATCGCGGGTCAGCACGGCACGCGGATTACGGTCACCCTGCCGTCGGGATCGGCGCTGGTGCAATCGGTGCAACTAGCCATTCAGGAGTCGGCGTTGTCGTTGGCGCCGGTCCAGACCGCCCAGGTCGCCGGTGGAGTTATTCAGCCCGTGTTTGCCAACAGCGGCGGAGTGGATACGTCGGTTCAGTACCGTTTAAGCCTGTATGACGCAAAATCCGCGCTGATTACCGAGAATAGCAACACCGAGACCGCGGTTGCGGGCTCGACGCTGACTCTCGGTCTTGCAATCCCGGCCGGGGCAGTGGATGGTAACTACAACCTGGTGGTCAACTATAAAGATCTGAAAACCGGGAAAGAGGGGATGGTTCCGAACGCGGTCACTATAAGCGGCGTGAAGGGGGCACTCCAGGTCCGGACGAGCAAGCCGAACTACCTCCTGACCGAAAACATCGCCGGCTCCAGCTCCATGACCAGCAGCGGGACGCCGCTGACAGGCGGCAATCTCCACCTGCAGGTCACGACCGGTCCGGGCGCACAGAGGATGAAGACCTGGACCACCCAGGCAGATTTTCAGACCGGTGTGCGCAACGGCGTGGATACCTACGGGGTGAATGACTGGATCATTCCGGATGATGATTTCAGTGGGACTACAATCGATACGAATAAGTGGTGGACCGGCGGCACAGTTAGTATTCAGGCCGGGAAGCTTATTCTTGATACCATGCAAGCGACGGTCAGCTCAACTGTTACAAGCAAGTGGTTGCTGGAGGGTGATTTTGATATCCAGGTCGATTTCATGTCAAACAACAGTACCTCGTGGACAGGAGCAGGGTTTGGTGTCAGCTGTGGAAATAATACCAATGTAGGTTTAGGCAATTATATGGCTCCCGGATATGCCTCGCAAAATACTATTAATGGTGTTCAGCAGCCTTACATCTACAATGGGATCTCTGCAAATTCAGGAAAGTTCAGGGTCACTCGAACGAGCAATATATTCGTTGTTTACTATTGGGGAGGGGCGTCATGGGTTGAATTTAGTCGTGCTACTTCCTCGGCGTTTACTGCCCCCTGTAGTGTTGGCATGGGCATCTACCGCGATCCTGCTTATCCAGGGGCGAACACCGCATTCGACAATTTAAAGGTCAACTCCGGCCGGATCAAGACGGAAAACCAGACTACGAATTCGGTAAGGCTTCTGCCGCTGAATGATAACTTCGATGATGGTGTTTTAAACCTGGACCGCTGGGCTGCCTACGGTACGGTACCAATTGAAAGTGCGGGGCTTTTACACATTGTTGCCCCCCCATCGCCAGCATATTCTAGTAGTGGGGTTTATCTAAGATACAACTTGCTTGGTGACTTCGCAGCAAACACGAAATTTTCAAACTATTCATATACCGGGGATGCCAGGACCGGAGGCCAGGATCTTGCCGAAGTAGTGAATCTTGGGGCAACTTTCGTGGGGACCAAAGCGGGTTTCGGGATTGGTCGAGGTTCATCTGATCCCTCTTTTGCTAGTGGTGAATTCATTATTTCTTGGAGGTATTTTGATAACACCATGTACGACTCCTGGTTCGTTTCTCGAACTCCGTATTCATCTAATTCTGGAATGATGCGTCTTGGAAGAAGTGGAACCACCGTAACTACTGATTTCTGGAATGGATTCGCTTGGACCAATATTATTTCGCAAAATAGTATGCCAATTGCTCCCGCACTGTTAAGACTTTATGCTGAAATAGATGCAAACCCGCAGATGCCGGGTGTGCAGTCGGATATACATCATTTTTTCACAAACGCTGGCACATATGCGAACAATGGTACCATATCACTCAAACATGATGCTGGTGCAGCCAACAATATATGGGGGAAACTTCTCTACGGCTGCAGCCAGCCGGCAGGAACCTCGATTAAATTCCGCACCCGCACAGCAGAAACTGAAGCTGGCCTGGCAACCGCCACTTGGAGCGACTACCTGACTGCCAGTGGCTCTCCTGTGAACAGCCCGGCAGCCCGTTGGATCGAGATCGAGTCAACGCTTTCCACAACTGACACCAATGTCACGCCATTGCTCCACGATGTCACGGTAACTTACGAGAGCAATCCCGGCGAAATCCTCTGGCAGACCGACCTGCCGGCCACCCTGGCGCAAGGGGCACCAAGCGACCTGAACAGCACCATCGGCACCCTTGGCATGACTGGCAAGTTTTACCTGGAAGGAACCTTGACCTCCAGTACCGGGCAGTCGGTTGCAACCGCCGAGTATTCCTTCTACGTGGAGCAGGGGAATCTTCTGGTGCTCCTTGCTCCGGATAAAAAAATCTACCGCCCTGGCGAGACCGTGACTATAACCGGCGAGGTAAAGAACCTGTCGAGCATTGCGGCAACCGGGCTTACCACGCGGCTCCAAGGGACGGGCGTCGTGACTCCTTATGCCGAGACCTTCGATCTCCCTGCCAATAGTGCCCATCCGTTCAGCTTCACCACCACGGCAGGCAGTAATGGCATCTATCAGCTCACGGCTACGGTGACTCAGAACTCAGCGCCTCTGGCAGACATTGCCGACCAATATGAAGTTGCCACCCCCGCATTGACCGCATCCCTCACGGCTCCGAATACCGTGGCGAATGAACCATTCACCATTTCGGTATCGCTCAACAACACCGGCAAGGTGAGTGCAACAACCACTGTTCATGTCGTGGATGATAGTGGCAACGTCATAGGCGACCAAGCTGTTACTGTGGCAGTTGGCGAGAGCAGGATTCTGCAATATACCCGGCAGATTACCGGTGCTACCACTTTCTCGGCTGTCATGAGAGGCGATCTGGACCAGACCCTCACGAAGTCGGTCGCCTATGTACTGATGCCGACCGACAATACGGTCAGCGGGAGGATCGTCACGGACAAGGCGTCCTACAACCCGAACGAACCGGTGATGCTGACCCCCACGCTCTCCGCCGGGACCATCAGGGAAAACCTGTCCGCCCTGGTCACCGTCACCAACAGCCAGGGGCAGGCCCTTTACTCGGCCACCGCTGCCATACCGATCGTCATCCCCGGTCAGACCATCACCATCAACAAACAGTGGAATACGGGGACGAGCCCCGCCGGGGCCTATCTCGCCACCCTCCAGGTCCTCGACGCCGCAGGCACCGTGATCGCCAAGGCCACCTTTAACCTCGTGATTAACAGCACCACGAGACCCGCAGCGCTCCTCAAGGGACAGATATCCGTTGACAGGCAGAATATCCTCACCGGGGAGCCGGTCGCCGTCTCCTACGGCGTGACGAACACCGGCAATGTCGATCTGTCGGACATCGCCCTCTCGGTCCGGACGATTCATACAATCGACCAGACCGTCTACGACACCATCGCCGATCAGGCCCTACTCGCCATGGGAGGGAGTTACACGAACAGCGGCCTGATCGACACCCGCAGCTATAGCGCCAAGGACTACCTTGTCGTCCTCCTGGCGAGTATTGACGGCGTGGAAGAGACCCTCGCCGGCACCTACTTCCGGGTGGAAGGGGCACCTTCCGCGCCGGCGCTCTCCGGACCGGCGATCGGGACCGATCTGGACAGCTTCACCCCGTTGCTCTCGGTGAGCAATGCCGCCGATCCCAACGACGACAGGCTCACTTACGAATTCGAGATCTATGCGGACAGCGGACTGACGAACCTCGTTGCCTCGGGAACGGTTTCCGAAACGACAGGCACCACCGCCTGGACCGTTCCCGTACCGCTAACGGAGAACCAGACATGGTACTGGCGTGCCCGTGCCCATGATGGCCGGCTTTACGGCCCCTGGATGGCACCCGCCTCCTTCCGGGTCAATACGGTCGATGATCCCCCTGCGGCACCGAACATTACCAGTCCGGCAGACGGTACGGCCGTGGCCGTACTCACCCCGGTGCTAACCGTCAACAACGCCGCGGACCCCGACAGCACTGACCTCACCTACAACTTCGACCTGGCCCTTGATCCCGATTTCATACAGATCGTTTCGTCCGCAAAAGGGATCACAGGGGGGGCGGGGACCACTTCATGGGCGGTACCGGTGAGCCTTGCGGAGAATGGCTGGTATTACTGGCGGGCCCAGGCCGACGACTGGCTCATGGAAGGACCCTGGTCGACCGCCGCGCGGTTCCTCGTGAATACCTTAAACGATGCCCCGTCAACGCCGGTCATCGCAACGCCTGCAAACGACTCAACGGTCGCCGCCCTGGCAATCGATGCGGCCGTCACCAACAGCATTGATCCCGATTCGCCAACCCTTTCCTATTACTTCGAGGCGGACACGGTGCCGACCTTCGATTCGACCGGCATCATCCGCTCGGGCAGCGTACCGGCAGGGGAGGGGACAACGCACTGGCACTTAAGCGGACTCAAGGACAACACGCGGTATTATCTCCGCGTTAGAGCGAGCGATGGGACTGCCGACAGCCCCTGGTCGGAGGTAACCAGTTTTGTTGCCAACACGGTCAACGATCCGCCAACGACGCCGATGCTCGCCAACCCGTCCAGCGGGGCAGGGGTGAACCTCTCCGCCCCGACGTTGTCGGTACATAACGCCATGGACCTGGACAAGGACATCCTTACCTATCGGTTCGAGGTCTATGCGGATGCGGCAATGACGAACCTCGTCGCTCAGTCGGGCAGTATCACCGAAGCACCCTCGATTACCGGTTGGACAATACCGGTCACGCTTGCAGAGAATCAGACCTACTACTGGCAGGCCAGGTCCTTTGACGGCTCGCTGTACAGCGGCTGGATGCCCGTGGCGTCCTTCATGATCAACACGGTAAACGACGCTCCCGGTCCTCCCTCGGCCTCCGAGCCTGCGGATGGGAGCGGTGTCGCAACGTTGACTCCCACCCTTGCCATCACGAATGCCATTGACCCGGACAGCGACACCGTCACCTATGAGTTCGAGATATATGCCGATACCACGCTGGTCGCTTCAGCCGCCGGCGTCCCCGGCAACGGCTCCGGCACAACCGCCTGGATGCCCGGTTCACCCCTTGCTGACAACACAATCTATCAGTGGCGGGCACGGGCCTTTGATGGCGATCGTTACGGCCAGTGGATGAATATGGCGACATTCACGACCCACGTCCCCGTGACGAGCATCAAGGCGGAGATCGAATTCGAGCCGGAGACCCTCAACCGAAAGAGCCAGGGGACATGGGTAAAGGTGGAGATAGAGCTGCCGCACGGATATAGGGCTGCCGACATCGATATCGCGTCGATCCGGCTCGAAGGGACGGTCCCTGCCGAAGCGTGGCCCCATCGCATCCGCCACGGCGAACACGAAGACGAACTGACGGTCAAGTTCCGGCGCAGTGACGTCATTGCCGTCCTCCCGGAAGGGACTAACGTGCCGGTTCATCTGACTGGAAACGTCGGCTCGACGCCGTTTGAGGGTGTGGATATCATCCGGGTGATTGAAAAGTGAGTCTGATATGTAACCGTCGCTAACAAAAAGAAAGCCCGGGAAATGATCCCGGGCTTTCTTTTTTTACTGGTGCGGTAAGAGTTCTTTATCCCAATCCGTCGGTGGATTGGCTTCAGGAGGTGACTGCTCGCTCATTATGACCGGTCAGTTACCTTGTCCCGTTGCCACCCCCTTTTTCAAGCGGTGATACGCGCCTGGCGGATGGTAGAAACACACTCGGGTGTATCTCTCCCGCACCATTGGGATTGCTCCAAGATACCGTAGACCGCTTGAACCCCGACCTTTATCCTTAGCCTTTGCCGAGAAGACGTTTCAGGCGTCCTGCCATCAGGCAGGCTGCTCACCACGTCGACACTCGGGATGGGTAGTAATCATTAATAGTCAGGTACAAACAGATGAGTACGCGTAACCCAGAGCAAATTGTTAAAGAGCACACATGCTGTAGCTTCAGCATAGCGCATATGCGTATGGTGTCAAGCCGTCAAATAAAAAAATCTGGCTCCGTTGCACCCGCCGGCTAGTGGCCGACAAGCCGCTGGATGCCGCCTGGTACGACAAGGTCGATCAACATCAGGAGCGTCAGCATGATCATGATCACTACCGTCAGCCAGGCGATGATATTGAAAAGCGGGCCGTTGCGGTAGTCACCCATGATGTGCCGGTCATTGATAAGGATCAGCATGAAGAGCAGCACGAAGGGGAGGACGGCGCCGTTCACCACCTGGGAGATGAACATGATGGTGATGAGCGGGGCATTGGGAAAGAGGATGATCGCGGCACTCAGGGTGATGATGACGGTGAAGAGCCAGAAGAACTGCGGTGCGCTGCGGAAGTCCTTATCGATACCCGATTCCCACCCCATCCCTTCGCAGATGTAGAATGCGGTCGAGAGCGGCAGGATGCAGGCGGCAAAGATGGAGGCATTGAACAGACCGAAGGCGAAGAGGAACGTGGCGTGCTCGCCCACCAGCGGTTTCAGGGACAGGGCGGCGTCCGCTGCCGTCTCCACGGTCAGTCCCTGCATGTGGATGGTGGAGGCGCAGGCCACGACGATGAAGAAGGCGACGACGATGGCCATGATGCAGCCGAAGATGACGTCCAGCCGGGTGAAGCTGTACTGTTCGGCGGTGATCCCCTTTTCCACGACCGCGCTTTGCTGGTAGAACTGCATCCAGGGGGCGATGGTCGTACCCACCAGGCCGATCATGGTCATGAGAAAACCGCTGTCCGACTTGAAGGTCGGCACCACGGTGGCCTTGAGGATGATGTCCCATTGCGGGCCGGCCATGAAGGCGGCGATGGGGTAGGCGATGTAGACCATGCAGGCCACCAGGAAGATCTTTTCCACCACCTTGTACGATCCCTTGACCACCAGCAGCCAGACCAGGATCGCGCTGATCGGGACGGAGAGATATTTGCTGATGCCGAATATCTCCAGGCTGGCGGCGATCCCGGCGAATTCGGAGACCGAGTTGCCCATGTTGGTGAGGAAGAGGGCGATCATCACGTAGAAGGTGACCTTGACCCCGAACGACTCGCGGATCAGGTCCGAAAGCCCCTTGCCGGTTACCGCCCCCATCCGGGCGCACATCTCCTGCACCACGACCAGGGCCACCGTGGTCGGGAGCATGGTCCAGAGGAGGGTGTAGCCATAGCGGGCTCCGGCCAGGGAGTAAGTGGTTATCCCGCCGGCATCGTTATCGACGTTGGCGGTGATGATCCCCGGCCCCAGGATCGCCAGGAAGAGGAGGATATTCTTCCGGTTGACCTTGCGAATCGGTTTGAACAGTTTTGTGAAGCTGATTCCAGTGAACATAAATGGTCTAGTGGTGGTGTCGACGTTTTCGTTTCAGGGCGTACGGGAGGAACATCTCCAGGATATCGTCCACGGTGACGATGCCGGCGAGCTTCTTTTCTCCGTCCAGCACCGGCACGGCGATCAGGTTGTACTTGGCGATGATTTCCAGGATATCTTCTGGTTCAGCATCCACATCCACCGTCTTCAGGTTGGCGTGCATGACTTCGGCGATCAGGGTTTGGGGAGGGGAAACCAGGAGTTCCTTCAGGCTCACCACCCCGCAGAGGCGATCCTCTGCGTCGGTCACGTACACATAGTAGACGGTCTCCACATCCGGAGCGAGGAGCCGGACCTGCTGCAGGGCATCGTCCACGGTCATTTCCCCGGTGATGGCGAGAAATTCGGTGTTCATCAGGCCGCCGGCCGTGTCATCCTCGTGCTCCATCAATTCCTGGATGTCCTCGGCCTCTTCCTCGTCCATGAGCCCCAACAGTTCCTGGGCCTTCTCTTCCGGCAGGTCGCCAAGGACGTCGGCTGCCTCGTCCGGAGCCATCTCCTCCAGGATGTCGGATGCCTGTTCGCTGTCCAGCTGGCTGATGATGCGGGTGCGGAGTTCCGGCTCAAGTTCGTGGATAGCTTCACCCGCGGTTTCCGTGTCCAGGGTGTCCAGGACCGTCTGCACGTGGGAACTGGGGATCTCGGCCAGGATCTGGGCCAGGTCTGCCGGGTGCAGGTCTGCCATCTGCTCGCGGGCCATGGTGAGGGCAAGCTTGGACACGTTCATTTCCAGGGGTTGCACGAACTGCCAACCGATTTCCTGGTGGGGGAGATCACGGTTCCAGATACGGGCCGCCTTTTCTCCGAAACGTTCGTAGCCGAGGCGGCGCAAGAGCCCACGAAAGCCGATATCCACGGAGAAGATGCAGAGGACCTGCTGGTAGCCACCCAGCTTCAGGTCATTGACCCGCACCACCTTGGCGCCGTCGACGTCGACGATCTGTTTGTCCAGGATGTCCCGCCGTACGAGGATCTCGCCTTCACGTGCGATGTACGGTGCCGGCTTGGCGGCACGGGCATTGACGCTTACCACGAACTGGTTAAAGAGGGATACTTCCGGCCAGGGAATGGAGAGCACGTTGCTTTTTCGTTTTACGAGCAGGTGGGACACAGCCGGGAAGACCTCACCGGGGGTGATGATCAGATCCCAGAGCCGACCGAGCTCCCGCCCGGTTTCGCTGATTACCGGCCTGTTCAGGACGGCGCTGATATATATTTCGCGGATGTCTTCCATCATGGCAAGGTTCCAATAAAAAAGGCCCCATAGGAACAGGGGCCGTGGCGCACGCGGACGATTTCCCCCTGTCCAAGTTTTAGCAGTGCACAACGTAGGTTCAAAAACCAGCTACCTTGGGTTGGGCCTTAGCTCGACCGAACCTGTTCTACCACATTGGCGTCTTTCGACGTTTCTGGGCAGTAGCTTTTGTTTGTGCAAACGCCTCTTCCTAACGAGGAATGTATATGTGTATAGTATTTCAAGGGATATTTGTCAACCGCAACGTCTCTGCAGAATGGGAAAGATTGCCGTTGACTCCCCCTCGAAAAGTCTGCTACTTTTTATCGCCATGTACGTACACGTAAAAGGAATTGACCAGGATGCCACGGATCGAAATTGATGAGGCACGCTGCAAGGGGTGCGGGCTCTGTACCGTCGCCTGTCCCCACAAGCTGCTCGTGTTGAGCGACAAGCTGAACCTGCAGGGATATCGGGCCATCGGTATGGAAACCCCCGAGAAGTGCACCGGATGTGCCATATGTGCCAGGATCTGTCCCGACCTGGCCATTGCGGTGTTTAAGGAGAAGGAACGAGGATAGAGGAACGAGGAACGAGGAAAGCAATACCTGATTGGTCAAGGTTTTCCTCGATCCTCGGACCTCGTGCCTCGTGCCTGATTTATTGGAGGCATGCGTGCAGAACAGGCTGTTTGTAAAAGGAAACGAGGCTGTGGCAATGGCCGCGCTCGAAGCGGGGTGCCGCTATTATTTCGGCTACCCGATCACGCCCCAGAGTGACATTCCGGAGTTCCTCTCCCGCGAGCTGCCGAAGCTCGGCGGCGAATTCATCCAGGCCGAGAGCGAAGTCGCATCCATAAACATGCTGCTCGGCGCCTCTGCCACCGGGGTCCGGGCCATGACCTCCTCGTCCAGTCCGGGCATATCCCTCAAGCAGGAGGGGATCTCTTACATGGCGGGTTCGGAGCTTCCCGGGGTCATCGTCAACATATCCCGTTCCGGACCCGGTCTCGGCGGTATCGATGCCTCCCAGGCCGACTATTTCCAGTCGGTCAAGGGTGGCGGACATGGCGGGTACCGGATCGTGGTGCTGGCACCGGCATCGGTGCAGGAGATGTATGACCTGACCATGCTCGCCTTCGACCTGGCCGACATCTACCGGATGCCGGCCATGGTGCTGGCCGACTCGGTGATCGGTCAGATGAAGGAGGCGGTGGTGCCCCATCCGAGGCCGGTTGTCGATCTTCCTGCCAAGGAGTGGGCGGTGCGGGGCAAGGGGGGGGGCGAGCAGCGGATCGTCAAGTCCCTTTATCTCGGCGACGGCGAGCTGGAGGCGCACAACTGGAAGCTGTACGCCAAGTATGAGCAACTGCGCGAGAAGGAGGTCCGGTGGGAGGAGTTCCTGGCCGACGACGCCGATCTGGTGGTCACCGCCTTCGGCTCCGTTTCGCGGATTGCCAAGACCGCCATCATGCAGGCCCGTGAAGAGGGGCTCAAGGTCGGCCTCATCAGGCCCATCACCCTCTTTCCCTTTCCTACCCAGGCCTACGCCAGAATTACCGGCCGCTGCAAGAAGGTCCTGGACATCGAACTGAATACCGGTCAGATGATCGAGGATGTCAGACTCTCCGTGGCAAAGGATGCCGAGGTCTTCTTCTACGGCCGCCCGCCCGGTGCCGGTTCCCTGCCGACACCGGAAGAGCTCCTTGAGCAGATCAAAAAGTACTGTTGACAGGAACCAGGAACCTGGGACCGGTAGCACCAGTATTCGATGCGATGGTGGTTTACCTGGTTCCCGGTCACCGGTTCCCGGTCACTAATTTCGAGGTTCTTATGCAGCAGGTATTTCACCGACCGGTCAGCCTCAAGGATGTTCAGACCCATTTCTGCCCCGGCTGCCACCATGGCACCATCCACCGGCTGGTGGCCGAGGCACTGGATCATTTCGGCGTCCAGCAGCGGACCATCGGAGTCGCATCGGTTGGCTGTTCCGTATTTCTCTATGCCTATTTCGACGTGGACGTGGTGGAGGCCCCCCACGGCAGGGCCGCGGCGGTTGCCACCGGGGTGAAGCGGGCACGTCCCGACGCCTTTGTCTTCACCTACCAGGGGGATGGCGACCTAGCCGCCATCGGCACGGCCGAGATCATCCATGCCGCCAACCGTGGCGAGGATATCACCGTGGTCTTTGTCAACAACACGACCTACGGCATGACCGGCGGCCAGATGGCGCCGACCACCCTGGTCGGCCAGAAGACCTCCACCTCTCCCTATGGCCGGCAGCGGGAAAAGGACGGGTCACCGATCAGGATGGCCGAACTCCTGGCACAACTGGAAGGGGTTGCCTATTCCTGCCGGGTGGCAGTGGATAGTCCGAAAAACCTGATGGTGGCAGCCAGGGAGATCAAGACCGCTTTCCGCTACCAGGTGGAAGGAAAAGGTTTTTCCTTTGTCGAGGTGCTTTCCTCCTGTCCCACCAACTGGGGAATGGATCCGATAGCTGCTAACGAACGGGTTGGAGCGGAGATGATCCCCTACTTCCCGCTCGGGGTGTTCAAAAACGTTGAAAACCTGTGAAGGGTGAAGAGTGAAATGTGAGTAGAAGCTATTGAGTCTTCTTTCTCCCTTCACTCCTCACTCGTCACTTCTCACGAGGTTTTACATGCGACACGATGTTTTCATAGCCGGCTTTGGCGGCCAGGGTGTGCTGCTGGCCGGCAATCTCCTCTCGCTGGCGGCGATTGCCGAAGATAAGAATGTCTGTTTTTTCCCGTCCTATGGGGTGGAGAAGCGGGGCGGGGCGGCCATGTGCACGGTGGTCATTGCCGACGGCGAGGTTGGCTCGCCGGTGATTGGCAACCCCACGGTGGTTATCGTTCTGAACCAGCTCTCCCTGGAGAAGTACGGCTCGAAGGTGAAGCCGGGCGGGACGCTGATCATCAACTCGTCGCTGATCGACAGCAGTGCCTTCGCCAGGACCGATATCACCACCTACCGCATACCGATGAACGAGATTGCCATGGATCTTGGTGATGCCCGGATGGTGAACATGGTTGCTACCGGCGCCTATGTCCAACTGACCGGGGCCGTCAGCAACGAATCGCTCACCGAGGCCCTCAAAAAGGCTTTGCCTGAGCGGAACCACCGCTTTATCCCGGCCAACATGAAGGCGATTGCGGCCGGAGCGCAGCAGGTGATCGTACAGGCCGGTTCGAAAAATGCTTGACGTTGGTCGGTGGTTTCTGCTATTTAGACGGGGCTTCAACTAACTGGCGGTTTACTTAGTGGTCCCATCGTCTAGCGGTTAGGACACCGGCCTTTCACGTCGGTAACAGGGGTTCAAGTCCCCTTGGGATCACCACTAAACTCGAGAAACAGCAAATCTGAGAAGAGTTGCTGTTTTTTTTTTATCCATAGATACATTCCCTCCATTTATGAAGGATTGATCGAACTATGAATGTACGTCGTCTCGTCTCTGCTGCCCTGCTCCTTGGTTGCATCCTGTTTATGTTTCCTTCGGTACAGGCGGTCGAACCGTTCGGTCCGCCCGACAGCAGTGATGATCAGGGCGTTTATGTCGGCAGGTACCGCCAGGGAGTGCCGCTGGGAGAGCGTCAGGATCTGGGAGGGGCGCTTCCCGGTCTTTCCTCGCCTGATCAACGGGATATAAGCACTAAGAGTGAAAACGACCTTGAGCGCGACGGACAGGTCACCAAGTCGAAGAAGTCCAAGGAGAAGCCGGTTGTAGACACTGCCCGGAAGAAAGCCAAAATAGTGTTGAAGGCAGAAGCTGGCGACGGTTTGGTACATCTCTCCTGGCGCGTAGCCGACCACCGACCGAAGCAGGGAGAGCCGCCTTTCAAATTTACCATCTTTTACGGTATTGAGTCCGGACGTTACGATAAAAAACTGGAGATCGGCGACGACCTGGAATACGTACTCCGTGGAATCAAGAACAATCAGGTCTATTTCGTTAAAGTACAGGCAACAGCCAAGGTACAGGATGAAGGCGATAATGAGGAGATAGGGTGGGTTGATCTCACAATCTTTTCAAATGAGTTGAAGGTCACACCCCTGGCAGCCGAGGAGCAGGGATCCGTCCTTGAGCAATCCTTTGCCAAAAAGACGGTCACGCTCCAGGATAAGCTGGAATCTGACCCGTTCAAGCGGGAATTGAAGCAGTTCGGCTACGACTTCTTCACCAACAGTCTGGCCAACAGCTCTCCGGTGGATAACGTCCCGGTGGGTTCTGACTACATCATCGCCCCCGGAGATTCGCTGAGGATCGATCTGTGGGGCGGTGTGCAGGGACGGTTCGACCTCACGGTTGACCGGAACGGTGAGATATCCATTCCGCGCATCGGCACCGTGAAGGTCTGGGGGTTGAACTACGGCCAGGCCAAGGAGGTCATTAACAAGGCCATTTCCAGGATCTACAAGGGGTATGAACTGAACGTCACCCTTGGCCGGCTTCGTTCCATCCAGATTTTCGTCGTGGGGGAGGTCGAGTCTCCTGGCACGTACACGGTTAACTCCCTGGCAACAGTGATCAATGCCCTTTCCGTTGCGGGGGGGCCATCGAAGAACGGCAGCCTGCGCACGATTCGTCTCCTGAGGGGGGGAAAACTGGTTCAGGAGATCGACCTGTACGATATGTTCCTCACCGGTGACCGGAGCAAGGACGTCCGCCTGGATAACGGTGACACCATTTTCGTGCCGGTCATTGGCCCGGTGGCGGCCGTTGCCGGTGAGGTGAAGCGCCCGGCCATTTACGAGCTAAAGAGTGACACGACGTTGACGCAACTTCTCCAGACGGCCGGTGGGATCACTGCCGCCGGAAACAACGCCAGGGTGCAGGTGGAGCGGTTCGAGGGGAACAGGAACAAGGTCGTTCAGGATTTTGTACCGAAAGAGACAATTCCGGACCTTCGCTTCGATGCGGTCAAGATTCAGGACCGGGACATGGTAAAGGTGTTCCCGGTCAGCAAGGCACTGCGCCAGGTCGTGACGCTTAGCGGAAACGTGACGACTCCCGGTGAATACCAGTTCAGGGACGGGCTGCGGGTCACGGATGTCATCCCCTCGTTTGAGGCGTTGCTACCGGTCTCCTACCTTGAATCGGCAGAGATTACCCGCATCGTCAAACCCGATTTCCACAAGGAGACCCTGAGCTTCAATCTGAGGAAGGCGCTTGCCGGCGACACACGGGAAAATGTGATCCTGCAGGAGCAGGACTCCATCAAGGTCTTTTCCCGTTGGGACATGGAGGAGAAGCCGATCGTCTCCATTAACGGTTTCGTGGTGAATCCGGGCAGCTATGACTACTTCCCTCATATGACGGTTCGCGATCTGGTGACTGCAGCCGGCAGCCCGAAGAGAAATGCCTTCCTCGATAACGCTGAAATGACCCGCATTGAGGTCGCTAACGGCAAGGCCAAGGCTACGCGTCTCGACATCGACCTCCGCAAGGCTCTTGCCGGCGATCCCGAGCAGAACCTTGAGCTCAAGCCTGATGATGTCCTGATCGTTAGGGGAATCGTGGAGTGGCTGGAGTCGACCGACCGCTTTGTAACTCTTAAGGGAGAGGTCAGGTTTCCCGGTACCTACTCCATTACCAAGGGTGAACGTCTCAGCTCGGTCATCCGCAGGGCTGGCGGTTTTACGGAAAGGGCCTATCTGAACGGATCCAAGTTCACCAGGAAGTCGGTCCAGAAGGATCAGCAGAAGCGGATGGACGAGATTGTCCAGCGGGAAGAGCAGGAGATAATGAAGCGCCAGGGGGAACTGGCCGCTGTTGCTTCATCGAGGGAGGAACTGGAAGCGACCAAGTCTGCCCTGGAAGGCCTGCAGAAGAGTCTGGAAAAGCTGAAGACGGTGAAGGCCGAGGGGCGTGTCGTCATCAGGCTGGCCAAGCTCGAGGAATTCGAGCGAGGTCCGTTCGACATGGAGCTCCAGGGGGGCGACGCCCTTGAAATCCCCCAGACCCCCAATGTGGTCAATATACTTGGACAGGTATACAATCAGACGACCCTTATCCACCAGCCAGGGGAGAACGTTGGATACTATCTGAAAAGGTCGGGTGGTCCCACCCGTAGTGCCGAGGTGGATGAAATGTATGTGGTTCGGGCCGATGGTACCGTTTTCAGCCGCCAGCAGTCATCTTTCGGTATTCGCTGGGACGAGTCATCCCGCAGCTGGAACTTCGGGGGGTTCACGGCTACTCCGCTTCAACCCGGCGATACCCTGGTCGTGCCGCAAAAGCTGGAACGGGTAGCCTGGCTGAGGGAGATCAAGGATATCACCCAGATACTGGCAAATGTGGCTCTCAGCGCTGGCACAATGATACTGGGGTTCAAATAATGGAACATTCAGTTGTCAATCGTCCCGAAGAGAGACCGGTGGAAGAGGATGAAATAAACCTCCTGGAACTGGTGCGCGTTATCGTCAGGCGCAAGCGGACGATCATCATCCTGTGTGCTTTTGCGGCCCTGCTGTCGGTGGCCTATTCCCTGATCCTTCCCAACATCTATACAGCAACAGCCAAGATTCTTCCTCCGCAAAAGGAGTCGGGAGGGGGACTCTCTGCCCTGCTCAGCCAGGCTGGTGGACTGGCAGGACTGGCCGGCGGCATGGGGGGGCTCGGAGGCAGCTCGGACCTCTATATCGGCATTCTAAAGAGCCGGTCTGTGGCCGATGCGGTGATAAAGCGGCTCGACCTGCTCAAAGAGTACAAGGCCAAGACACCGGACGAGGCCAGAAATGCCCTGGCGTCTGCAGTCAAGGTCCAGGCCGGCAAGGATGGGATCATCTCCGTCTCTTCCGACAACAAAGACCCCAAAAAGGCTGCTCTGCTGGTCAATACCTTGGTGGAGGAGCTTGGTCGCCGAAGCGTCCAACTCAACCTCTCCAAGGCAGGTAACGAGAGGGTGTTTCTGGAGAAGCGGCTGGAGTTGGTGAAAGGGGATTTGAAGAAGGCCGAGGAAGACCTGAGGCGTTTTTCCGAGCAGAACAAGGCGATCAAGGTTGATGCCCAGGCCACTGCAAGTATTCAGGGGATCGCCCAACTGAAGGCCGAGATCGTCAGCAAAGAGGTCCAACTGGAGTCCCTGCGAAGTTTCCAGACCGACGAGAGCCCGGAAATCAGGGCGCTGCGGGCAGGCATAGCCAGGCTGAAAGGGCAACTGGGTACCATGGCTGGTTCCGGCAGGAGCAGCGACGCCATCCTGTCGATGGGTAGCGTGCCGAATCTCGGCCTGGAGTATGCCCGCCTGCTGCGAGAGGTGAAGATCCAGGAGACGATCTTCGAACAGCTGACCAAGCAGTACGAGGTGGCCAAGCTGAACGAGGCCAAAGATTCTTCCTCGCTTCAGGTTCTTGATGAGGCAGTCGCCCCAACCAAAAAAAGCAAGCCGAAGCGTTCGCTCATCGTGATTCTTTCCACGGTGTCGGCATTTTTTGTCGGGATTTTCCTGGTCTTTATCCAGGAGTACTTCGGCAAGATGTCGAGCGAGGACCGGGCCATCTGGCAGGATATCAGGAATTCATGCCGGTTCAGACCTGGCAGGGGATAACAGAGTTTACATGTCTCATCCGGCCCCGCGGCATCATTACATCTCCTGGCTTCTGTTCGCTGGCTGGGGAGTTGCCATTGCCTGGATTTCTCTCACGCCTTCGCCCCCGTTACTCCACCAGCCGCTCCTCGGCTGGGACAAATTCCAGCACGCCAGTGCCTATGCCGTTCTGACCCTTGCTGGCGGCCGGGCGTTTGGCGGGACACGTCGGGCCTTTGGAGGAGCATTTTTCATCGCACTCGGCTATGGTGGCAGCATTGAACTGGCCCAAGGGTACCTTACCTCCAATAGATCAGCAGACTGGCTTGATTTTGTGGCTAATGCTGCTGGTGCCGGTGTCGTTGCCCTCATTTCCGCAGCCCGCTGGAAGGACCATTCGTGAACCGTTTTTTCCCTATACTCCTACTTCTGATAGTCATGGTGTTTCCTTGCCCTGCATCCTGCGCAGATGCCGCTGGAACATCCGTTGGTACCGAGATCATCAATGGTGTTCAGCGTCTGGGAGCTGAAACTACTCTGGCTGCCACGACCCCGTTCGATTTCGAAGACGGACTCGGCTGGGGAACGGTTGCCGCGGTCGGCGCAACCGGCCTGGCCTATCTGTACGACACGAATGTCCGCGACCGGTTGCAGGGGGAGCAGAGCGACCGGTTGGACAAGGCTGCCGATGTCGGTTCCCTGGTCGGCAATCCTTTCCTCCACCTGGGGGTGGCCGCCGTTGTCTATGGGGGGGGGATCGTTGTCGACTCGCCACGCTACAAGGAGTTGGGAGAGATGATGGGCGAATCGCTGATCCTGGCCGATGCCGCCACCCTGATTCTCAAGGAGGCGACCGGCCGGGCACGCCCTCTGACCGGCAACGGCAAGGGAGAGTTCCGACCGTTCGGTTTCCGAAGCGACTACGATTCTTTTCCCTCCATGCATACCGCCAGTTCTTTTGCCCTGGCATCGGTGGTTTCGGCAACGACCGACAGCGTCATGACCCGCCTTGCCGCCTACGGCGCCGCTACCTTTGTCGGCTTCTCCCGCCTCTATCAGAACAAGCACTGGGCCAGCGACGTGGTGCTGGGGGCCGCCATCGGAGAACTGTGCGGCAGGGTAGTGACCCGCTACCACGCCTCCCGTTCCCGCTCGGTAAACATTGTTCCGCTCTTGAGCGGAGAGAGCGCCGGCCTTGCCTTGATCGCGCGATTCTGACGACAGGGGCGAGGAAAAAAGGACCGAGGATCGAGGATAATCCTTTGCAACACAGGCAGAATATTGTAGTTTTGCCCCGAGCCCCGAGCCTATTTAAAGGAGAGTCCATGCTCAAGGCCGTCATCTTCGATTTCGATGGCATCATCGTAGACACCGAGCCGCTGCACTACCGGACCTTCCAGGAGATCCTGGAGCCGTTGGGACTGGGCTATTCCTGGGACGAGTATGTGGCGCGCTACATGGGGTTCGATGACCGCGATGCCTTTCTGGAGGCCTTTGCCGTGGCCGGGCAACAGCTTTCCCACGAAGCGCTGGAACAGTTGATCGACCGGAAGGCCAGGATCTTCCAGGAGGTCATCGCTTCCGGTGTAACGCCATATCCCGGTGTGGTGAGGCTGGCGATCGAGCTGGCCGGCAAGGTCCCGGTGGCTCTCTGCAGCGGTGCCCTGCCATCGGATATCCTGCCGATTCTCAACCAGCTCTCCCTGGAAAAGGTCTTTGCCGTGATGGTAACGGCCAGCGATGTGGCAGCGAGCAAACCTGATCCCGCCAGTTACCGGCTTGCCGTCGAGCGCCTCCAGACGGCCTTCCCGACCCACGGCATCGACCCATCCTCCTGTCTGGCTATCGAGGACACGCCGGCCGGCATCGCTTCCGCCAATGGCGCCGGTGTCCGTGTGGTGGCGGTGACCAACAGTTATCCGGCAGATCACTTGCTGAACGCCAGCAAGGTGGTCGACTCCCTTGACGGTGAAACCTTCGCCACCCTCAACGACTTGGTGAATGGCTAGTCGTTGGCTGGTTGAGTAGTCGAGAAGTAACCGCTCAACCACGTAGCCACTCACCAACCAACCATTCAGCCACTAAACGTGTTACAGATGGCAACTCTCCCCGTTGATACGGTAATTCCCCAACTGCTCCAGGCCCTGGCCGATTCGCCAGGGGCCGTTCTCCAGGCGCCACCCGGCTCCGGCAAGACCAGCAGGGTCCCTTTGGCCCTGCTGGAAGCCCCCCTTCTGCACGGAAAATCGATTGTCATGCTGGAGCCGCGCCGGCTGGCAGCAGTCAATGCCGCCTCCTGGCTGGCAGGGAGTGTGGGGGAGCCGGTCGGCGCCACCATCGGTTACTCGATTCGCTTTCAGCGCCAGGTATCAAAGGCAACCCGGCTGGAGGTAGTTACCGAAGGGCTCCTCACCCGGCGGCTCCAGTCAGACCCAGGTCTGGAAGGGGTCGGGGTCGTCATCTTCGATGAATTTCACGAAAGGAGTCTGCAGGCCGACACGGCCCTTGCCTTCTGCCTCGACGTGCAGCGGCATCTGCGGGATGACCTGAAGATCCTCGTCATGTCGGCAACCCTGGAGAGCAAGCCCGTGTCCCATCTGCTGGGTGATGTGCCGGTTGTGAGCTGCGAGGGACGCAGTTATCCTGTCGACATTCGCTACCTGGGGGAGCCGTCCGGGGATATCGCCCAGGCAGCAGCCAGGGGGGTGCTTCGGGCACTGCGCGAAACAGCCGGAGATATCCTGGTGTTTCTCCCCGGCAGTGGAGAGATCAGCCGCTGTCAGGAGCAGTTGCGCCAGTCCCTGACGACCGCCGCCGAGCCGCTGGTCGTACCGCTGTATGGCGATCTGCCGTTTGCCGAGCAGGAACGGGCCATTGTGCCTACTCCGCAGCGAAAGGTGGTGCTCGCCACCGCCATTGCCGAGACCAGCCTCACCATCGAGGGGGTGACCGTGGTCATCGATGCCGGTCTTTCCCGCCGGCTCCAGTACGATCCCAATACCGGCCTGAACCGCCTGGTTACGGTGCGGGTAGCGGCGGCGTCAGCCATCCAGCGGGCCGGTCGGGCCGGCCGTCTCGGGCCGGGTGTCTGCTACCGGCTTTGGAGTGAGGGAACGCAGTCCTCCCTTGTTCCGTACAACCCTCCCGAGATCCGTATTGCCGACCTGGCGCCGCTTGCCCTGGATCTGGCGAACTGGGGGACGAGCGAAGCGTTATCGCTCCCCTGGCTCGATCCTCCCCCCACCGGTGCCATGAACGAGGCGAACGAACTCCTGCGCGAGCTTGGCGCTCTGGACGAAAACAGCCGCATTACTCCGCTCGGGCGGCGTATGGCCGGTCTCCCGCTGCACCCACGCCTGGCCCGGCTGGTGCTCGATGGCGAGAGTGCCGGCTGTGCCGCTGTAGCGTGCGACCTGGCTGCGCTCATTGAAGAACGTGATATTTTTCGCCGCGATCGCCAGGCGGTACGCCCGGTGAGCGACTGCGATTTTACCGACCGGCTTGAAGCGTTCCACGAATGGCGCAACCGTGGGCGAACTGCCGACGCGTTTCTCGATCCATCCGCCTGCCGGGCGGTCGATCGTGCCGCCAGCCGTCTTCGTCAGCTTATGCGGGTGCCGGTCCAGGCTGCCATGCCTGAGCATGGCCAGGTTGCCCTTCTGCTGGCGCAGGCATGGCCGGACCGGATCGCACGGCAGCGGGAACCGGGATCGGACCGGTATCTTCTGGCCCAGGGTAGCGGAGCCAGACTCGGCCAGCGGTCTGCCGTGCGGAACCAGCCTTTCATCGTCGCCGTGGAGATGAGCGGCAGCCAGGGGGCGGAAGCACTCATTCACGGTGCATCGACCCTCGCAATTGATACACTGCGTCAGAAGTTCGGCGCGGCGATTGTCCGTGAGCGTTCATATGGTTTCGACGCGGGGCAGGGGAGGGTCTGGGCGCGGGAGGACGAACTCTTTAACCGGCTGGTCCTGACAAGCAGACCGGTAACCCCTTCTGAAGAAGAACTGGGCACCACATGGCTGGGCGAGATCGGCCGTGAGGATGGGCTTGTTCTGCTACCCTGGTCACCGGCCGCCCGTCAGTTCCGGGCACGGGTAGCCCTTCTTCGCCGGGTCTGCCGGGAAGAACCATGGCCGGACCTGGGCGACGACTGGCTGGCGGCTCACCTGGAGGAATGGCTTCAGCCGTGGCTGGCCGGTGTCAGGACCCTTGCCGACCTGCAACGGCTCGATCTCTATGCCATCCTCAAGGGGCTGCTGCCGTGGGATCTGCAACGGCGCCTGGACGAAGGTGTGCCGACCCATATCATTGTTCCCAGCGGCTCACGCATCGCCATCGACTATGGCGGCGATGCGCCGGTCCTGGCGGTCAAGCTCCAGGAACTGTTCGGCCTGGCAGAGACGCCGACCGTGGCCTGGGGGAGGGTGCCGCTCCTGCTTCATCTCCTCTCGCCGGCCCGGCGGCCGATTCAGGTGACCGGCGACCTCAGGAGTTTCTGGAACACGACCTATCCCGAGGTCAAGAAAGAGCTGAAAGGGCGCTACCCCAAGCATCCCTGGCCGGATGATCCGTGGCTGGCGGTACCGATGCGGGGAACGAAAAGGCCGGGACCGGGGACCGGGGGCCGGTAAAGTCATAATGATAGTCAAACCAGAATGGTTACCCCCTGCAAGAGGATAATCCTTTGACTTTACTCAGTGTTCCTCTGTGTCCTCTGCGGTAACTGTCTTTTCAGGTTTAGTGGTGTCTATCTCAGATTGGTAAACAGAATGGTGCCGTCAGGCTGAAGGATTCTGCTGACGCTGTCCCGTGACCTGGCAGCTATTGCGGGCGAGGCGTCGGAGCCGGGCATGAAGCTGGGGGTGACATTGCTGCCATCGCGCCATGCCTCGAAGTGCAGGTGGGGGCCGGTCGAGCGCCCGGTGGAGCCGGAGAGGGCAATGACCGTGCTGCTGTCCACCTGGGTTCCCTCTGCCACGAGGTTGGCGGAGTGGTGGGCGTAAATGGTCCGCATGCCGTCCTGGTGGTCGACGATGACGGTATTGCCGTAGCCGTTTCGTTGTCCGCTGAAAATGACGACACCCGGGGCGACCGGTTTTACCGGGGTGCCGGTTGGGGCGGCAATGTCGATGCCGTTGTGATGGCGCAGTTTGCCGTCGAACGGATCGTGGCGATAACCGGTAGGGGAGGTGACCCGTCCCTGAATCGGCAGAGAAAGTGACTCCGGAGAGCCGGAAACCGACGGTGACAGGGATGCTTTTCGACTGATCGCGCCCCCCCTGGTTCGGTTTTTTTCCCGTAAGTACACGGTGTAACTGCCACTGGCCGGTGTGTCGGTGAACGAAACGACGCCGTCCTGGTTTTCGTGCCGGTAGATGTCGCCGCGCGTCTCCGCAGCGACCGGCACGAGAAGCAGAAACATGCCGATGACAATTCTGCTGTTCATAGAGGTTCCTAAAGGGTGGCGTTTCCGATTAATCTTCTATATACTTCGGCAGCCCATCCGGCAAGTTGAGGAGGTACGCTGATGCATATTGCGGTTGTCGGGTCCGGTGCCCTCGGACTCTATTACGGTGCGTTATTGCAGCGGGGTGGAAATACGGTATCGTTTCTACTCAGACGCGACTATGAGGCCATCAGTGCCAATGGTCTGACCGTACGGTCGATCCTGGGCGATTTTCATCTCCCCGAAGTCCGTGGTTTCAGCAGGCCGGAAGATATCGGTCCAGTCGACCTGGTGCTCGTCGGACTCAAGACCTTTGCCAACGACAGCTTTCGTGCGCTTATCCAGCCGTTGCTCGGTGCATCGACCCTTATCCTGACGCTGCAGAATGGCCTGGGAAATGAGGAGGATCTGGCCGCGCTTTTCGGTGCCGATCGGGTGTTGGGAGGGGTGGCGTTTCTCTGCGCCAACCGGGGGGAACCGGGGACTGTCCATCACCTTGGTGCCGGCAAGGTCGAAATCGGGGCTTTCGGTGAAGCGTCTCCTGAGCGTGCGGCAACTGTTGCCGGGCACTTTGCCGCCGCTGGCCTGGATTGTGTCTTCGTGAACGATCTATTGAAGGCCCGCTGGCAAAAGCTGGTCTGGAATATTCCGTTCAACGGAAGCTGCGCCCTGCTCGGCCAGTCCGTCGATCGGCTTCTGGCTGCTCCACGGGCTCTGCAGCTGGTTCGCGCACTGATGCTGGAGGTGATTGTCGCGGCCAATGCCCAAGGATTGAGTGAGCCGATCGACCCATCCTTCGTGGAGCTGATGATCGACTATACCACGGCCATGGGTCCGTACCGCCCTTCCATGCAGATTGACCGGGAAGAGCGGCGGCCGCTGGAGCTGGATGCGATCTTTTTTATACCGCTGGCGCGTGGTCGGGCCAAAGGTATTGAAATGCCCCGCATTGAGGCATTGTCGGTGTTTCTCGAACAGTCGTGTCGCCCATAGCTGCTTATTTGTTGTGCGCGGTTCATGCTTGATGCTGAAATCGTGGGCTGTTGTTGCCGGGGCTTACGGCGGTTGTCCGGTTGCTGTTTTGTAACATACCGGAATTGATGGTAAATTAATATTGCGAAGAGATGGGCAAGCAAATTGCTAAATTAACAAACCATACGCCATACTGCTGCCTGTTTCAGCAGCATGGCGTGCGGTTTGAAACTACACAAGGAGGTAACGGTCCTTGAAAAAGGTTGAAGCAATCATCAAGCCGTTCAAGCTGGACGAGGTGAAAGAGGCCCTGAACGAGATCGGCATCCAAGGGATCACGGTCAGCGAGGTAAAGGGATTCGGCCGGCAGAAAGGGCACACCGAGCTGTACAGGGGTGCGGAGTACGTGGTCGATTTCATCCCCAAGATCAAGATGGAGATCATTGTCGGTGACGACATTGTCGCCAAGGTGGTGGAGACGATCGAACAGGCGGCCAAGACCGGCCGCATCGGTGATGGGAAGATTTTCGTGACCCCTGTCGAGGAAGTGGTGAGGATCAGAACCGGCGAGCGCGGCGAGGATGCATTGTAGTCGTGTAGCGGATATATTAAACCTGTCGTGAAAGGAGATAGTAGATGACACCGAAGCAAGTAGTCGAATTTGCAAAAGAAAATGGCGCCCTGATGGTTGACTTCAAGTTCATGGACTTTGTCGGCATCTGGCAGCATTTTTCCGTGCCGGTCAGTGAGTTTGGTGAGGACACCTTTGAGGAAGGCCAGGGTTTTGACGGTTCGTCGATCCGTGGCTGGCAGCCGATCCACGCCTCTGACATGATCATCCTCCCGGATCCCACCACCGCAAAGATGGACCCGTTCACCGCGATCCCGACGCTGTCGCTGATCTGCAACATCTTCGATCCGATCACCAAGGAAGACTACAGCCGCGACCCGCGCAACATCGCCCGCAAGGCAGAGTCCTATCTGAAGTCCTCCGGTTTTGGCGACACCGCCTACTTCGGACCGGAAGCCGAATTCTTCATCTTCGACGACGTCCGTTACGACTCCAGTGCCAACCAGTCATTCTACATCGTCGACTCGGTGGAAGGTGCCTGGAACACCGGCCGCGAGGAGTTCCCGAACCTCGGCTACAAGCCGCGCCACAAGGAAGGCTACTTCCCGGTCTCCCCGACCGACTCCCAGAACGACCTGCGGAACGAGATGGTGCTTGAGCTGCAGAAGGTGGGTATCCGGGTAGAGTGCCAGCACCACGAAGTTGCCACCGGTGGTCAGGCCGAGATCGACATGCGCTTCAACTCGCTGGTGGCCATGGCCGACGACCTCCAGTGGTTCAAGTACGTCATCAAGAACGTTGCCAACCGTAACGGCAAGACCGTTACCTTCATGCCGAAGCCGCTCTACGGCGACAACGGTTCCGGCATGCACTGCCACATGTCGATCTGGAAGGACGGCACCAACCTGTTCGCCGGCGACAAGTACGGCGGGCTTTCCCAGATGGCCCTCTGGTACATCGGCGGGATCATCAAGCACGCCAAGGCCCTCTGCGCCTTCACCAACCCGACCACCAACTCGTACAAGCGTCTGGTGCCGGGCTTCGAGGCACCGGTGAACATGGCCTACTCCAGCCGTAACCGCTCCGCATCGCTCCGGATTCCGATGTTCTCCTCCAATCCGAAGGCCAAGCGGATCGAGTACCGGACTCCGGACCCTTCCGCCAACGGCTATCTCGCCTTTGCCGCCATGCTGATGGCCGGCCTCGACGGCATCGAGAACAAGATCGATCCGGGCCAGCCGCTGGACAAGGATATCTACGGTCTCTCCCCCGAGGAGCTCAAGGACATTCCGTCCGCTCCGGGCAGCCTGGAAGAGGCGCTCAACGCCCTCAAGGAAGACCACGAGTTCCTCCTCAAAGGCGACGTCTTCACCCCCGACGTCATCGAGAAGTGGGTTGAGTACAAGACCGAAGCCGAAGTCAACCCGGTTCGCATGCGGCCGGTACCGCTGGAATTCGCCCTCTACTTCGACATCTAAGAGGCGCATCCATACAGGGCAGTACGGAAAGGCGGGAGCGATCCCGCCTTTCCTTTTTGGGTGAAGCTCCGGCAAAGGGGGGGCCGTTGACTTTGCACAGGTTATCTGCTAGAAACGACAGATTCGACAGGAGCCCCCATTCCCCATGGATAACTTTTTACTCAAACTCTCCATCATGCTGGTGCCCGGTCTCATGGCCATCACCTGTCACGAGGTCTCCCACGGTTTCATGGCCGACCGGTTCGGCGACAACACCGCCCGTTCCATGGGGCGCCTGACCCTCAATCCCCTGAAGCACCTGGATATCTTCGGTACGCTGATGGTGTTTATCGTCGGCATCGGCTGGGCCAAACCGGTGCCGGTGAACTTCGGCAATCTCCGTCATCCCAAGTCGGACATGATCTGGGTGGCCGCAGCCGGACCGGTTACCAACTTCGTTCTGGCGACCCTGTCGGCCTTTGTCATGCGCGGTATCGTTGCCGCCAGCGAGTCACTGCCCGATTCCTCCATCATCCCGCTGGTGATCGACCCGGTTGTCCTGATGCTGGCGTTTTCGGTGTACATCAACCTGCTCCTGGCCATCTTCAACCTGATTCCCCTGCCGCCCCTGGATGGCGGCCGGGTGATGGTGGGTCTTCTTCCCTACCGGCAGGCGGCGAACCTGGCCCGGATCGAGCCGTACGGCATGATCATCATCATTGTCCTGGTCTTTTTCACCAACATCTTCAGCACCGTCATCTCGCCGGTACTCAACATGGCGATCGGTCTCCTGGCCGGTCCCCAGAGCAAGCTCGTTTTCAGCGTTACCCACTTCCTGATGCGATAAGGAGTTTTTTCATGCAGAACATGCGGATCGTCAGCGGTATGCGCCCCACCGGGAAACTTCACCTGGGCCACTTCCACGGCGTGCTGGCCAACTGGCAGGAGTTGCAGCACAACTACGACTGTTTCTTCTTCGTGGCAGACTGGCATTCGTTGACCACCGAATATGCAAGCACGGAAGGGATTCGGGACAGCATCCAGGAGATGGTCCTGGACTGGCTCGCCTTTGGCATCGATCCGGAAAAGTCGACCATCTTCCGTCAGGGTCATGTGCCGCAGCATGCGGAGCTGAACCTGCTCCTGGGGATGATCACCCCGGTCTCGTGGCTGGAGCGGAACCCCACCTACAAGGAGATGCAGGAGAACCTGCAGACCAAGGATCTCTCCACCTTCGGCTTCCTCGGCTATCCGGTGCTCATGGCTGCCGACATCATCATCTACAAGGCGGGCAGGGTGCCGGTGGGGCATGACCAGCTTCCCCACCTGGAAATCACCCGGGAGATCGCCCGCCGCTTCAACCATCTCTACACGCCGGTCTTTCCCGAGCCCGAGGCGCTTCTCACCGAGACCCCGAAGGTCCTGGGGCTGGACGGCCGGAAGATGAGCAAGTCCTATGGCAATGCCATCTTCCTCTCCGAGAGTGCCGACGAGACCCGGAAGAAGGTGATGTCCATGGTGACCGACACCCAGCGGGTCAGAAGGAGCGACCCCGGTGAGCCGGACCAGTGTGTGGCCTTTTCGCTGAACGGCATGCATCTGCCCCCGGAGAAGCGCGAAGAGGTGATGGCCGCCTGCCGGACTGCCCAGATCGGCTGTGTGGAATGCAAGCGGCTCCAGGCCGAATGCCTGGTGGAGGCGCTGGCACCATTTCGCGCCCGTCGCGAGGAGTTGGTTGCCCGGCCAGGGCTGGTCAATGAGATCCTCGCCGCCGGTGCCCGCAAGGCCGCGATCGAGGCGGAAAAGACCCTCCAGGAAGTTGCTACGGCCATGGGATTATAGTGCCCATGACCGGTAGCGACCCTTTCCAGAGCGGGCTCTTTAGCGAGAGCCCGCTTAATTCCTATCAGATCAGGGTCGAGGCCTTCGAAGGGCCGCTCGACCTCCTGCTCCACCTCATCAGGAAGAACGAGGTGGACATCTACAACATCCCCATGGCCGAGATCACCCGCCAGTACCTGGCGTACCTGGAGGTGATGAAAGAGCTCAACCTGGACGTGGCCGGCGAATTCCTGGTCATGGCCTCCACCCTCATCCAGATCAAGTCCAAGCTGCTCCTTCCCAGTCCGCCGTCCGAAGAGGGCGCGGACGAGTCCGGGGAGGACCCGCGGGCCGAACTGGTCCGTCGTCTCCTGGAATACCAGAGATACAGGGAGGCTGCCGTTTCCCTGGCGGGCCGACAGCTTCTGGACCGGGACCTGTTCGTCCGGCCGGACCTCCCGTCCGAAGGAGAGGATGACGAGGTCAGCGAAGCGCCGCTGGAGCTGGATCTCTTCGAGCTGATGGCCGCCTTCCGGCGGATTCTGCAGAAAGCGCCCAAGGAGAGTTTTCATGAGGTGGGCTCGGAGAACATCAGTATTGCCGACCGGATCTCGGACCTTCTGGCCTTTCTGCAGGGGAAAGAGCTGGTTGCGTTCGAAGAATTATTCCAAGGCAACCTGACGCGTGAGTATATCGTTGCCACGTTCCTGGCCGTTCTTGAACTCTGCCGGCTCAAGATGATCAAGGTCAGCCAGCTGGAACGCTTCGGTACCATCTGGGTCAGGCCGGCGGTTATTGTGGAACCGGAACTGTCGGAGGAAGACCAGGGTCATGACCGCACCGAACCTTAGAGCCATTGTGGAGAGCCTCCTCTTTGTCGCCGACGGCCCACTGACCCTGGACAGGCTCTGCGCGGTCCTGGAAGAATATGAGCGGGATCCGGTGCGGGCTGCAGTTGCCGAGCTGGTGGCGGAATACGAGGCTGAGGGCAGGGGGGTCGCACTTGTCCAGGTGGCTGGCGGGTTTCAGTTGCGTACCCGGCCCGAGCATGCCGATTACATCCGGCGGCTGCGTCGCGGCAGGGTTGCCAAGTTCAGCCAGTCGGCCCTGGAAACCCTGGCCATCATCGCCTACCGGCAGCCGGTGACCAGGGCGGAGATCGAGTATCTCCGCGGGGTGGACGTGGGGGGAGTGCTGAAGAGCCTCCTTGATAAGAAGCTGATCCGGATACTGGGGAAGAAGGATATCCCCGGAAAGCCGCTGATTTACGGTACCACTAAAGAGTTCATGAGCACGTTCGGCCTCAAGGACCTGGCGAGTCTGCCGTCGCTCAAGGAGATTCAAGAACTGGCCGACGATCCCACCAGGGGGGAGCAGGCACCTCTGCCGCTGGACGCCGGGGTAGCCGATTGAGCCGGGTGCGTTATACTTACCCTCAAGGGTAAGGAGGTGCATAATGCTTCGTCAGCCAGCCGTAGCGGGACAGTTCTATAGTGGCGAGCGGGACCGGCTCCAGAAGGATCTGGCGGCGCTCATGACCTGTCAGGAAGAGCAGGAGCGGGCCATCGGTGTTGTCTCGCCCCATGCCGGCTACATCTACTCCGGAGCCGTGGCCGGTGCCCTTTTCAGCGCCATCCGCATTCCCCGCACCGTTGTCATCCTGGGTCCGAATCACCATGGCGTCGGCGCCCGGGCTGCCCTCTATCCCTCGGGCTCCTGGGCTACCCCCCTGGGGGCGGTGCCGATCGACGACAGACTTGCCTCCCTCTGCTCCCGCCATGCGCCGCTCCTGGAGCCGGACACCCTGGCGCACCTCTACGAACACTCCCTCGAGGTTCAACTCCCCTTTCTCCAGACCCTCCGGCCGGACGTCGCCATCGTGCCGGTCTGCATCGGCTTTGGCCGCTACCACGATTGCCAGGAACTGGGCTCGGGGTTGGCCAGGGCCATCCGTGACTACGGTGAAGAGGTCCTGATTGTCGCCAGTTCGGACATGACCCATTACGAGACAGCCGATCAGGCACGGGAAAAGGATGGCATCGCCATCCGGGAGATACTGGCCCTCAATCCGGCCGGACTGCTGGAGACCTGCCGCTCCCGTGGCATTACCATGTGCGGGGTGGTACCGGCCACGGTGATGTTGATTGCGGCAAAGGAGCTGGGAGCAAGCCGGGCGCGCCTCGTGCGCTACGCCAACAGCGGGGAGGTGAACGGTGATTTTCGGCAGGTGGTGGGGTATGCGGCGGTGACGGTATCCTGAATAGTGGCAACCTGAAACAGGAAAGCCGGCGGTCCCGAAGGATCGCCGGCTTTTTCATCCGGTTGAATTAACCGTAATCAGAACTTTTCAAACGAATTGTCCAACTGATCCACCCCTTCGTGGAGATTCAAGGCTACTCCCGACGCTGATGCCTTCATTCTGCTGGCAACTGTCTGCTGACGGGTGCCGGCCTGGACCTGGTTTCCAATCTGCTTGCGTGCCTGTTTGGCGGCGGCCGGCGCCATATACTGGCCCAATTGCCGGGACAGGGCCTGTCCCGGGTCATTCCCGATGGAGAAGAAGGCGATGGCATTGAGCATCTGTTCTGCCTGGCCGGCGAGTTCCTCCGAGGTGGAGGCCATTTCCTCGCTGGATGAGGCGTTCTGTTGGATTACCTGGTCAAGCTGCTGGATCGCCTTGTTGATCTGATCGGCGCCCGTGTCCTGCTCCCGGCATGCTGCCGCGATCTCCTGCACCAACTCGGACGTCTTCTGGATGTCGGGGACCATCTTGCTCAGCATGTCACCGGCCTTCTCGGCGATCTCGACGCTGGAGGATGACAGGCCGGAGATCTCTGCCGCTGCCTTCTGGCTCCGCTCGGCAAGCTTGCGGACCTCGGCGGCCACAACCGCGAACCCCTTGCCGTGCTCGCCGGCGCGGGCCGCTTCGATTGCCGCGTTCAGGGCGAGGAGGTTGGTCTGCCGTGCGATCTCCTCGATGATGGATATCTTGTCGGAGATGTGTTTCATCGCCTGCACGGTTTCAGTGACCGCCTTGCCGCTTTCCCGTGCGTCTTCGGCGCTCTTGACCGCGATCCTTTCGGTCTGATGGGCGTTGTCAGCATTCTGCCTGATGTTGGAGGCCATCTCTTCCATGGATGAGGATGCCTCTTCGGCCGCCGCCGCCTGCTCATTCGCCCCCTGCGACAGCTGCTCGGAGCCGGCGCTCAACTGCTGGCTGCCTCCTGCCACGTTGTTGGCGGCTGCCTTTACTTCGCTCACTACTTCGATCAGTTTCGTGACCATGCTCTGCAGCGCATGCATCAGTTCGTCCTCCGGGCTGCGCTCCTTGAGGTCCACGAGGAGGTTCCCCCTGGCTACTTCACCTGCGGCCTTCGTTATCTTAGCGGTGGCATCAATGAGATTGTTCAGGTTTTGCTTGATCAGGTTGAATTCCCCACGGGATTCGTCCGTAATGGGAGGAGGGATGATTCCTCTGGAGATCTTGTCCACGGATTCCCCGGTAAGACGAATCGGCCGGACAAAGGCCTCGATCAGCAGATTCATGCCATCGACCAGATTCTGCCACCCACCCTGATACGCCGCTTCGTTGCCACGGGTATCGAGCTTGCCCTCCTGGATATCCCTGGCAAGGCGGTCGGTTTCGGCCAGCAGGCTTTTGATGGTGGCAACCATGGCGTTAAGGTTTTTCCCCAGAAGGTCGTTTTCCGATTTTTCCTTGAGCGAAACCGAAAGGTCGCCCTCGGCTACCTTCTGGGCGGCAAGGGAGGCCTCTTTGATGTTCGCCACCATGTTGGCGAATGACCTGGAGAGCATGCCGATCTCATCACGGCTATCGGTTTCGAGTGTTACCATGACATCGCCGACGGCCAGCCTGTCAGCGGTCTCGGTCAGTTTCAGCACCGGTTTCGTGATGCTCCTTGTGATGAGAATGCCGATGACAATGCTGAGGGCAATGGCAACCAGAACCACGATTGCCATGGAGATCATGGCGATGCCTGTTGCCCGGCTGGCTTTCTGCTCCTCAACCGCCAATGCCTTGATCTTGGCGGCGGCCATCTCCTTGGCAGCGGCTTCGAGCCGATGGGTCTCGTCTTTCACTTCGCCGATGGCCTTGTTGGCATCCTGAGGAACGGTGATCTTGTTTGCCATTATCAGGCCGTACACCTTGGTGAACCCTTTTTCGTAGCCGTCGAGATCGGCCTTCATGGCTGTGACAATCTGTTTGTCTGCCGGCGTATCAACCAGCTTATCAAGATCTGCCAGACGTTCGCGCGAACTCTTCAGGTCTTCCTGCCATTTTTTCACGTACTCCGCCTGTTTCTCGGCGGCACCCATGTTCAGGAAGGTATCCTTTTCATAGCGGCGCAGAACGTTCACGTTGGCACGCAGGCGGGCGGCGTGTTCGGACATCTTCGCCTCGTGCTGGGTCATCTCCTCGGTGAGTGTGGCGACGATCTTCAATCCCGCGATCCCAGTGATCCCCAATGTCAACAGCAGGAGCAGGAGCAGACCGAAACCCATTCCCAACCGCTTGCCGATTTTCATGTCAGCTAACTTTGCCATGATCTGTGTCCTCCTTGGAACTGTTGCCGTTATGCTCACTATGGAACTGATGGGGGGGGTTGTAGGTAACGTTTTTAAAGTATCGGCATTCATGTGCGGTAATTAACTATTTTTTGTCCAAACTTGAATTTTTTTTGCGTCGCGGCGGCAAGTAGGTGGCGGTATTGAAAAGATTCTGCGCCAGCGGAAAATCATCTGCTATATTTTAGGCAGCTGATGACCGGTAATGCATGCCGGCCTGATGCGAAACCGGCATATTTTGGACAGGTAGGATACTGATGGATGTCATTACCACTCACGTTAACGCCGATTTTGACTGTCTCGGGGCGATGATCGCCGCCAGGAAGCTCTATCCCGACGCATTGATGGTCTTTTCCGGATCGCAGGAAAAGAGCATGCGCGATTTCTTCCTCAAGTCCACCGGCTATGTCCTCAGCTTCACCAAACTGAAAGATGTCGACCTCGACCGGGTGACCCGCCTTATTCTGGTCGATTGCCAGCACGCCTCCCGCATCGGCCGCTTTGCCGAGATCCTGGACCGGCCGGGTCTGGAGATCCATATCTATGATCACCACCCTGACGTTGCCGGCCAGATCCGGCCGACCGGCGGCCTGATCAGGCCCTGCGGCTCATCCACCACGATTCTCGCGCTGCTGCTGAAGGAGAGGGGCCTTACGGTAACTTCCATCGAAGCGACCCTGATGATGCTCGGCATCTACGAAGACACCGGCAATCTCACCTTTCCGTCCACCACCGTTGACGACTTCCTTGTGGCTGCCTGGCTCCTGGAGCAGGGGGCAAACCTGAACACCGTGGCCGATTTCGTTACCCAGGAGTTGACCTCCGAACAGATCTCCCTCTTGAACGATCTCCTGAAATCCCTCAAGACCACGACCCTGAACGGCGTGGAGATATCCATCGCCCATGCCTCGGTCGACTACTACATCGGCGATATTGCCGTGCTTGCCCACATGATGCGGGACATGGAGAGTCTGGAAGCGCTCTTCATCGTGGTCGGCATGGGCAACCGGGTCTATGTGGTGGCCCGGAGCCGCACGCCGGAAGTGGATGTGGGGGAGGTGCTGCGGGACCTGGGCGGCGGGGGGCACGCTACGGCAGCGTCGGCGGCGGTCAAGGACCTGACAATGATCCAGGTGCTCGACCGGTTGGATCAGGTCCTGCGGCTGCGGGTCAACCCCCGGCGGGTGGCTGCGGATTTCATGTCATCACCGGTCAAGACCATGCCGGCCGCGACGACCATCGTCGAGGCCCGTGAACTGCTTACCCGGTACAATGTGAACGCCATGCCGGTCATGGCGGGCGAGTCCATGGTCGGGATCATCTCGCGCCGGATCGTGGAGAAGGCGATTTATCACGGCCTGCAGAACCAGCCGGTGACCGATTACATGCACACCGAATTCATGCGGGCCGTTCCTGACACCCCTTTCAGCGC
Organism: uncultured Geobacter sp.; assembly: GCA_964432205.1. GTDB lineage: Bacteria > Desulfobacterota > Desulfuromonadia > Geobacterales > DSM-12255 > Geomobilibacter. The sequence goes on from CAYSMK010000010.1 coordinate 104,821, forward strand.
GATCAGGGAGTATGTCGTTACCCGCAACAGGCGTTTCGTGCCGGTGTTCAGCGGCAACGAGCTGGTGGGGGTGGTTACCCGGACCGATCTCCTGCGGGCCATGTATGCCGGCGAGGCCCTCTATGATCTGGCGCGTAGCGCCGGCCCTTCCCGGAGCAAGGAGGTGGCGCGTCAGATGGCGCGTGCCCTGTCGCCACAGGTTTATCAGCTCCTCAGGGATCTGGGCGGGGTGGGGGAGGAACTGGACGTCTCCGTCTATGCGGTCGGCGGCTTTGTCCGCGACCTCATGCTCGGCATGGAGAATACCGACATCGACGTGACGGTGGAGGGGGATGGCATCCTCTTTGCCGAGACCTTTGCGGCGCGGTTCAACTGCCGGGTGAAGAGCCATCATAAGTTCGGGACCGCGGTCATTGTCCTTCCCGATGGCCTCAAGATCGACGTGGCCAGCACCCGCCTGGAGTATTACGAATCTCCCGGCGCATTGCCGACGGTGGAGCGTTCATCCCTGAAGATGGACCTGTATCGCCGCGACTTCACCATCAATACCCTGGCAGTCCTCCTGAACAGCCGCGGTTTCGGCCTGCTGATCGACTATTTCGGTGCCCAGCGGGATCTCCAGGAAAAGGTGATCAGGGTGCTGCACAACCTCTCCTTTGTTGAGGACCCGACGCGGGTTTTCCGGGCCATCCGCTTCGAACAGCGCCTCGGCTTCCATATCGCGACCCATACGGAGAACCTGATCAAGAACGCCGTGAAGATGAATTTTCTGGAACGGCTCGGCGGGAAACGACTCCTCTCGGAACTGGTGCACATCCTGAGGGAACACGAACCGCACCGGGCCATCGAGCGGCTTGCCACCCTGGGGCTGTTGCCGTTTATCCATCAGCATCTGGAGCTGACCGCAGAGCTGCGTAGACTGCTGGACGAGACCGGGAAGATTCTCTCCTGGTTCGATCTCCTGTTCCTCGGCGCCAGCTGCGAGCGTTGGGTGGTCTATTTCCTGGCGCTCACGGCTGCTCTTTCGGATGATGAGTTCTGGGAAACCTGCAGCCGGCTGGCGGTGAGCGAGCATTACAAGGAGCGTCTGGCGGAAAATCGGCGTCAGGGAAGCCGCACCCTGAACTCCCTTGAACGGTTGATCGCGGCGCAGATGCAGCTGCTCCCCAGTGACATCTACCTGCTCCTCAAGGAGCTGACCGTGGAGATGCTGCTCTTCCTCATGGCCAGAACAACCAGCGAAGAGACACGCAGGGTTGTTTCCCTGTACTTCACCAAGCTGCGTAACGTCAAGATCAGCGTGACGGGACACGACCTGGAAGCACTCGGTATGCCACACGGTCCCCGCTATCGGCAGATTCTGGACAGTATTCTCGCTGCCCGCCTGAACGGCCAGGTCAACTCCCGTGAGGACGAGTTGCGCCTTCTCGCTGACCTGGCTTAAGTTGTTGCAAATATGCAACACGCTTGGCCGGCAAATGGCGGTGCTTGACGGTTTCTTTGGCAATTTGTGTAAATGGTGACACCGTTCCGTAGAGGCTGTGCTGAGCGGTACCTGCATTGTTTCAGTGGGTTGCACGGTTTTGAGCTGGTTGGCTTGTTTGTTGCTGTTATAACGATGAATGCATGAAAGGGAGGGTAGCATGAAACGGATACGGCGTACGATGGCGGTTCTTCTGGCAGCGGCACTCTTGACGGCCTGGACGGTGCCCGCCTCTGCCCAGGAGAATCCGCTCAAGGTGATCCTTGAGGACGCATTCTACGGTGGTGTGATCGGCACCTTGATCGGTAGTGCCATGCTCGTCTTTCCCAAACATCCCGGTGATCATCTGGAATACATCGGCTATGGCGCTGCCACCGGGGTAATTGCCGGTACGGTCTTCGGGGCCGTAACCGTTTCTCGGTCCTTTGCCGAAGTTGACAGGGGAAAGATCCGTTTTTCCATGCCGACCGTAATGCCTGAATTTCAGGAAAACGGTTCTCGTGGTACGTCAGTGGCGTTTAAGGCTGACCTGCTGCGCGGCAGTTTCTAGCTTCGCTATCTATACTGTTGGATGCACAAAAGGGGGGATGGTTCTTACGGACCATCCCCCCTTTGTCGTCTTTGGAAGGCTGCTCCTACGCGGAGGTCACGGAGCGGTCTGTGAGGCTTTGCTCAGTGCCTCCGCGGGAATCGACTGAAAGGACGTAGTGCTCACCACCTGTTTCGGGGCGGGCTTTGTTTCGTACAGAAGCTGATACAGGTTGGCGGTGGCCAGGACCTTTTTTACATACTCCCTGGTTTCGCTGTAGGGGATGCTTTCGATGAATTCGTCCTGGGGGAGATCGCCGAACGCGGTCCGCCAGCGGTTGACCGCCGTGGTGCCGGCATTGTAGGCGGCCACCGCAAGGGTCGTGTTTCCCTGGTACAGGTCGACCAGGTCCCTCAGATGGTGCACCCCCAGCGTTATGTTCGTCTGCGGGTCGGTGAGTCGGTCCGGGGTGAAATCCCCTTTGGATTTGGCCAGGGCAGCAGCGGTGGCCGGCATGAGCTGCATGAGCCCACGGGCTCCCACCGGAGACAGGGCCGTGGGGGAAAAATTGCTCTCGGAGCGCATGACACCGTACACCAGACTCTGGGCGATTCCCGTATTCCGGGAGACATCAGAGACGACCGGGGTGAAGGCGCGGGGGTAGCTGAGCCCCCACTGTATCTGGTGTTCCCGGCTGAGCTGCTCCGGTCTCTCCTGTTTATAGAGGAGCATGGCATCCCGGTAGTTGTCCATTTCCAGATAGAGGCGGGCGATGGCCTGGATCCCTTTCTTGCCATTGGCCCGCTTTTTCGTCACTGCCAGCTCCCGCTGCGCCTCCTCGTTCAGGCCGAAGGAGATGAGAAGTTTGACCCGTTCATAGCCGTCGGGGAGGGGAAGCAGATCGCGTAACTCCTTCTCCCGCAAGCTCAACGGTTCCGGGTACGCCGGCGTCAGACCGGCGGTCAGGGCGTAGTAGCCGAACGGGAAATCCCTGGCAAGAAGGGTATAGACTTCCTGGGCTCCGTTCTTTTCCCCCCGTGCGGTAAGAATCCGGCCTGTCCAGAACAGTGCCCGTTCCCGATAGGCACTGTTGTCCACCAGCTTCTTCAGATGGTCGAGGGCGGTCTGGTGATCGCCTGCCCGAAAAGAGTTCCAGGCGATTTCCCACCTGACCCTGTGCAGTAGAGGGGTCCTGGGGAATGAGGCCAGCAGCTGCTTCAGGACCGTTACCGCCTCGGCGTGCCGTCCCTGGAATTTGCGGATAAAGGCGGCATTGAGGAGGGCATCGTCGGCCTGGTCGCTCGCAGGAAACTCGGCGGCCAATTTTCGGTAGGCGGCAAAGGCATCGTTGTCCCGATTCCTCTTCTCGATGGTACGGGCAAGCTGATAGCGTGCTTCGATCGCCACCTCCCGGTGTACCTCGCTTTCCGTCAGCTCTATCAGGAGCTTTTCCGCATCGCCGTACTTGCGGCCACGCACCAGTGCCTGACCGATTTTCAACTTGAGCCGGCCGGCAAAATCCGTGCCCGGATCCTCCGGGGTGATGGCCCGAAAGGCCTTTACCGCTTGATCGTACTTTTTCAGCTCCATCAGTGTCGTGGCGCGTTTAACCAATTCCTGGGGAGTGGCCTGGGGGGAGGCTGCCCCTTTTGTGGCCAGTCGTTTCAGGTCTTCTTCTGCCAGGGATGCCTGGGGAGAGGTTGGGTTGTTGAGCCAGATCAAGCGCAGGGCGGTAACCGCCTGGGCCAGTTCGCCCAACTCCTCGCGGCAGCGTGCTGCCCGGTACAGGGCCTGGATGGAGTCGCTTCCGGCCGCGTATTTTTCGGTGAACCGCTGGTAACTGGTCAGGGCATCCCGGTATTCTTTCCGTTCGAACTGCAGATTCCCGCGCTGGAGCAGGGTCTGGCGGTACAAGGGGGTATCCGGATGGTTCTGCAGCAGTGTGCCGAGAACGGCAATTGCCTCGGCCGGTCTGTTCAGGCGGATCTGGGACTGGGCCTGGTAGTACAGGGCATAGTCGGCCAGAACCGGCAGTGTCGTCGCCGCCCGGCCAAAGGAGCTTTCTGCCTCTTCATAGCGTCCCTGACGGTAGGTGGCGACAGCGAAGATGAAGTCCCGCGCCCCCCCGACCGGGGCGTTGGTGACGTGGGTGGCCGCCTTGACGAAGTTCTTTGCCCGCAGCTCCTGTGCTGCCGCGATGAGGCCTTCATCCGGAAGGCTGTCCAGGTTCAGGGCCGACGCCGGGATGGCGAGGGTGGTGAGCAGTGCGGTGGCAATGATGAGTCGGGAAAGCATCCATGCTCCTGTCGTGGTAAACTTGACCTTCATCATACCGACACCCCTGGCCAATATCAAAGGTAAAGTGGCGTCTCAGGGCCAAATGGTTTGACATCGGGGAGATCTTCCGTTTCTATTGGAGTCAGTTGTGGACGGAGGATAACGATGAGAGACATCGGGAAACAGATAGTAAAGGCCCTGGCCGGCGGGGAACCGCTCCGCCTCAGGGATCTCCTGGTCGCCTGCCATGTCGCCCGCGGGGGCAAGGAGCGGCAGGCGGTTCTGGAGACACTGGCGGAACTGCACCGCGAGGGCGTGGTCGAGCGGCTGCCGGGCAGCCGTTACGTCCTGGCAACACGCAGCGTGGCCACGATGACCGGGACCCTTTCGGTCCACCGGGACGGCTACGGTTTCGTCACCCCGGAAGGGGGAGGGGAGGATATCTTCATCCCGGCCCGTTTCTTACGGGAGAATCTGCATGGCGACCGGGTGGAGGTCAACCTGGTCCCTTCCCGTTATGGAAACCGCCGGGAGGGACGGGTCGTGCGGACCGTGGAGCGGGGGACCACGACCGTTATCGGCCGTTATCAGCTCCAGGGGCGGTATGCCTCGGTGGTCCCGGACGACGGGCGGCTGCCGATGCTTTCCATTCCCGCCAGTGCCGCCGGTAGGGCCGGGGAGGGGGAAATCGTGGTTGCCGAGCTGGTCACCTATCCGGTCGGTGGCCGGCCCGCTACCGGTCGGGTTACCGAGGTGCTTGGCCGGCCGGACGATCCGGAAGTCGAGGTGCTGACCGCCATCAGGCGTCACGGCCTCCCCGACCGCTTTCCGCCCGATACGCTGGCAGAGGCCGGGAAGGTCCCTCAGGAGCTGCAGGAGACCGACCGGGCAGGGCGCACCGACCTCAGGGAACTCCTTACCGTTACCATCGACGGCGAGACGGCCCGGGACTTCGACGACGCGGTCAGTGTGCGGCGCGAAGGAGCCGGCATCCGTCTCTGGGTCTCCATCGCCGACGTGGCCCACTATGTCAGGCCCGGCTCCCCGCTGGACCGGGAGGCCTACGCCCGCGGCACGTCGGTCTATTTCCCGGACCGGTGCCTGCCCATGCTGCCGGAACAGCTCTCCAACGGCATCTGTTCCCTGAACCCGAACGTGGAACGGTTGGCCATGACCGCCGAGATGCTGTTCGATGCGGCCGGAGTCGTGCGGGAGAGCATGTTTTACCCGAGCGTCATCAAGAGCGCTGCCCGCCTCACCTATACCCTGGTGCGGCAGATCGTGGCGGACAAGGATGCACAGGAGCGGGACCGCAACCGGCAACTGGTTCCTGATCTGGAACTGATGCTGGAACTGGCCGAACGCCTTACCAGTCTGCGCAGGGAGCGGGGGAGCATCGACTTCGATCTGCCGGAGCCACAGATCATCCTGGATCTGCAGGGTGAAACCACGGCCATCGTCAAGGCAGAGCGGAACGTGGCCCACCGGATCATCGAGGAGTTCATGCTGGCCGCCAACGAGGCGGTTGCCACCTTCCTTGCCCACCGGGAGGTCCCGACCCTCTACCGTGTCCATGAGCCTCCCGACCCGGCCAAGCTGGACGAGTTCCGGGAGTTCGTCTCCCACCTTGGCTACGATCTGCCGGTGAAAGAGGGGAAGATCACCCCGAGGGCGCTGCAGCAGTTCCTGACCCAGGCCGAAGGGAGGCCCGAGGAGCGGATGGTGAACCAGCTCCTGCTCCGCTGCATGAAGCAGGCGCGCTATGCAGCGGAGAACGTCGGTCATTTCGGTCTCGCGGCCCCGCTCTATACCCACTTCACTTCGCCGATCCGGCGCTACCCGGATCTGGTGGTCCACCGGGTCCTGAAAGGGGTTCTGGCCGGCAGTCTGCGCAAGGGGGAACGTGAGCGGCTCGCCGAAACGCTCCCCGAGACCGCCGACCACACCAGCAAGCGGGAGCGGTTGGCCATGGAGGCGGAACGGGAGGTGGTGGAACTGAAGAAGGTGCAGTTCATGCGGGACAAGGTGGGGGAGGAGTACGACGGTTTCGTGAGCGGTGTCACCTCGTTCGGGCTGTTTGTGGAGCTGATCGAGTTCTTCGTCGAGGGATTGATTCATGTGACGGCCCTGCCCGCCGATTACTACCGGTTCGTGGAGTCGCGGCACGAGCTGCTGGGTGAGGGAGCCAGGCGGGTCTTTCGCATCGGTGATCCTCTGCGGGTCCGAGTGGCGAGTGTCAGCACCGAGCGGCGCCAGATCGATTTCGTGCTGGCCGAAACTGCCTCTCCGGCCAGTGAACAGTACCGGCGGGAGTCGGTCCGGGGGAAGAAGCCGGCCGGCTGGTCCAAGGCGGTCGGAAAGCGTGGCGAGAGGCCGGGCAAGGGGCGGCGCTGACCGGGAAACCTGTTGCGCGGTTCCGGTACGCTGTGGTATCTATACACGGTTTAAAAGCAGGTAAAGGTATTCGTTCGCTACGCTCACAGGTAGAGGTAAAGAACGTCAGGAATTCACCCAGTAAACGGGTAGCATGGCTGCTTCATCCGCTTAGCGGATTCGAGATGTTCTTTACCTTTACCTTTACCTCAATCTTTTCCTCGGAATTGGCCATCAGATGACTGAAGAAAAAGTAGTTCCCTTTATCGAGCACTTGGTGGAGCTGCGGAGCCGGTTGATCGTCATCGTTGTCGCGGTGGTGATCGGCATGGGGGTGGCGTGGAATTTTTCCCCTGCCATCCTCGGCTTCATTGAGAGGCCTCTGACCGGTGAAACGTATCTGACCGGGATCAAGCGCACCGTCTATGCCAAGGTCAAGGAACGCTACCCCGCCGTCTATCAGCACTATAAGCTGGACAAGGAGCTGGCCGGGAGCGTCAAGGAGCGGCGGCTCAACTACAGTGCACCGCTGGAGCCGTTCTTCATACAGTGCAAGATTTCGATGATTGCCGGGCTGATCATCGTCCTCCCCATCGTGTTCTACCAGGTCTGGAAGTTCATAGCACCGGGGCTCACCCGCAAGGAACGCCGGCTGGTGGTCCCTTTTGTCACGGCAACGACCGTCAGTTTCTGTGTCGGCGCCATGTTCTTCCTGGTCACCATCTGGCCGGTGATCATCAACTTTTCCCTTTCCTACGAGATGGAAGGGCTGCAGAGCTGGTTCAACCTGAGCGCCTACGTCAACTTCTGCCTGCGGCTCATCCTTATCTTCGGCCTGATCTTCGAACTGCCGATACTGTCCCTTCTTCTCTCCCGGCTCGGGTTCGTCAATTACCAACTCCTGGCCAGAAACCGGAAATATGCCCTTTTGGCCAGCGCCATTGTGGCCGCGTTCCATGCCGACCTGATCACCATGTTCGTGGTCATGGTCCCCCTCTACCTGATGTACGAGGTGAGCGTCTGGGTCGCCCTCATATTTGGCAAACGAAAACCGGCGCCGGTGTCGGGAGAGGAGGCCGCGGCATGATCGTCTATCGATCACTGGAGGAGATTCAGCCCCCGCTTGCCAGGACGGTTGTGACCATCGGCAATTTCGACGGGGTGCATCTCGGCCACCGGGAGATATTCCGTCGGGTCAAGCGAGCGGCCCGCGACTGTGGCGGGTCATCCGTGGTCCTCACCTTCGATCCCCATCCCCTCAAGGTGCTGCCGACGACGAAAGAGGTCAGGCTGATCAATACCAGTGCCGAAAAGGAGATCCTGATCGAGGCTTCCGGTGTGGATTACCTGGTTGCCATTCCCTTTACCTTCGAGTTTGCCCGCCTGACCGCCCGGGAGTTCGTGGAGCATGTGCTCGTCGGAAAGCTCGGGGTGCATCATCTGATCATCGGGTATGACTATTCCTTCGGCCGGGGCAGGGAAGGAAGCGTCTCTCTCCTGCAGCAGCTGGGTGATGAGCTCGGTTTCCGGGTGGAGGTACTTGAGCCGCTCGGCAAGGATGGGGTGGTCTACAGCAGTTCCCTGGTCCGCGAACTGATCAGGGGCGGGGCGGTGGCTGACGTGGTCCGCTTTCTGGGCCGCCACTACTCTGCTGCCGGGACCGTGGTTCACGGTCACCACCGTGGCCAGGGGCTCGGTTTTCCCACGGCGAACCTTGCGACGGACAAGGAGATCATTCCTGCCCACGGGGTCTATGCGGTGCGGGTCAAGGTGGGGGAGGAGCTGTTTGACGGGGCGTGCAACATCGGCACAACCCCCACCTTCGGCGGCGATCAGCCGGTTATCGAGGTGTTTCTCTTCGACTATGCCGGGGACCTGTACGGCCAGGAGATCAGGGTCTATTTCATCGCCAGGCTGCGGGACGAAAAGAAGTTTGCCTCGCCGGAGGAGTTGAAGGAGGCCATTGCCCATGACGTGGCCCGTTGCCGGGAGATCCTGGCTGCCGAGCCGCTCATCGAGTACCGTGAGTACCTGGAAGGGGTCTAGAGGCAGGTAAAGGTATCCGTTTGCTGCTCTCACAGGCAAAGGCAAAGAACGTCCTGATTTTGTTTTTTTCTTTACCTCTACCTTTACCTGTTTTTGGGGGAGTCGAGATTTGGCAAAGAAGTCGCTGGACCTGAAATTCTGGATCGGCATCGGCATCAGTGCGGCCTGCCTCGTCCTCCTGTTCAGAAAGATCGAGCTGGACAAAGTGGCAGCCGCGTTCCGGGAAATGGACTGGCGCTACCTGGTGCCGGCGGTTCTTGCCACCTTTGCCAGTTACTTCTGCCGGGCAGTGCGCTGGCGCCTTCTGCTCCTGCCGCTGAAGCGGACCGCCCTGAGTTCCGTGTACCCGGCCACCATCGTCGGCTACATGGCCAACAACCTCCTGCCTGCCCGTTTGGGCGAATTCGTGCGCGCCTATGTCCTGGCCCGAAAAGAGGGGTTGGAAACCAGTGCGGTCTTTGCCACACTCGTGGTGGATCGGCTCTGGGACGGCTTCACCGTGCTGTTGATGCTCCTGTTCACCTTTTTCACCCTCCGGCTCCCGCCGGGCATGGAAGGGGTGCAGCAGGGGATGGTGACCGGAGGCTATCTGACCCTGGCCGTTTACTGCGCAGCCATTGCCTTCCTGGTCATCCTGAAGCGCCGGACCGTCTGGACCCTTCACCTCATCGGCCGGATTCTCCGCCCGTTTCCGGCAACCGTGAGCGAAAAGGTCATCCCCCTGCTCGGTTCATTCATCAGCGGACTCCGATTGTCTGCAGGCCCGACCGATCTCCTGGCCATTTTCGGCAGTTCACTGGTCATCTGGGCCTTTGCCGCCTGGCCGGTGGATCTGCTGCTCCGCTCCTTCGGGATCGTCCTGCCGGTTGCCGGTTCCCTCTTCATTCTCGTTTTTCTGGTCTTTGCCGTGATGGTTCCCGCATCTCCCGGCTACGTGGGGACCTACCACTTTGCCTGTGTGACCGCCCTCAAGGCGTTCAACATCCAGTCGGAAAAGGCGCTCTCGGTTGCCCTGGTAATCCACGGGGTCAGTTTTTTCCCGGTCATCCTGGCCGGACTGTACCATCTGTGGCGGGACAAGCTGTCGCTAAAGGTAGTCAGCGCCACCATTCCCCGCGAGGAGTCTTAAGTAAATGCTCAGCCGCTTGCTTTCCCGTGTCGATCCGCTGGCCCTCTTGTCGTTTCTGATCCCTTTGGGCGGTTATCTGGTAACTCTCGCCCCATCCGTCACGTTCTTCGACAGCGGCGAGTTCATCACCGCCATCGCCTGCCTCGGTTCGCCCCATTCGCCCGGCTATCCCCTGTTCGTCAACTATGCGAAGCCGTTTACCTACCTCCCCTTGGGGAATATCGCCTTCAAAGTAAACATAGCAACGGCGGTCTCGGGGGCACTGGCCTGTTATGGCGCTTTTCTCCTGACCCGGTTCCTTCTGGCCGACGACGAACGGGCCGCCATGCCGCAGCTTTCCCCTTTATTCCGCGACCTGGCTGCCCTGGCCGCCGCCCTGGCCTTTGCCTTCACCCCCCGACTCTGGCTTCAGTCCAACCATGACAAGCCGTATCCCCTCGTCTCCTTCATCGCGGTCATGGTGTTGTATCTGGTTCTCTGCTGGCGCAAATCCTCGCTTGCCGGAGAGGAGAGGCCGGCGTACGTCTATCTGGGGGCCTTTCTCTGCGGCCTGGCAACCGGTGCCCACCAGACCATCGTCCTGATGATTCCCGCCTACGCGTTCATCGTTCTGGTCACCGACTGGCGGGTACTCACCCGGATCAAGGAGATACTCCTGGCGCTGTCGTTCGCCATTCTCGGCTTTGCCATCAATCTCCATCTGCCGCTGCGGGCGACCAGGAACCCGATCCTCAACTGGGCCGACCCAAGGACCCTGGACCAGTTTCTCTGGCACTTTCTGCGCAAGGGGTATCCGGTGGAGAAGCCGGTGCGGGATCTGAAACTGCTCTGGCAGCAGATCAATGCCTTCAATGTCCCCCATGAATTCACCATCGCCGGCATGGTCCTGCTGCTGCTTGGCATGGTCTATCTGTTTACCAGGAAGCGCTGGATCGAAACTGTGGCCTATCTGCTCGGACTTGGGGCCTTTCTGCTTGTTATCGTCGGGTACTTCAACACCCCGGGCGAACTCATTTTCCTGACCGAGGAGTTCTTTACGCCGCTGTATTGCCTCTCCGCGGCCTTCATCGGTCTCGGGCTCTGGTATCTGACTACGCTGCTCCTTACAGTTATGCCGGTACTGGCAGCAAAGCCGCTGGCAGCGAGGCTGTTGGTGCCGGTCGTGCTCTTTGCCCTGCCCACCGGCGTCTTTGCCATCAATTTCGTGGAGAATGATCAGCACGATAACTACGTTGCCTACGACTACGCCACCAATACGCTCCGCTCGGCACCGCAGGGATCGGTCCTCTACACCTGGGGAGACAGCGGCGCCTTCCCGCTCTGGTATCTGCAGGGTGTGGAGCGGATGCGCGAAGACCTTGACCTGCTCCATACCCCGCACCTGGTTTTCAAGTGGTATCTGGACGCTTTTCCTGAACTGTTCAGGAACAGTCTGCTGCGCCATATCCCGCTGGAGTCCCAGTCACCGGAAAACGTTCTGCTTCTGTCAGTGGCCGAGCAGATTCCGCGACGCCCCGTCCTGATCGACTTCTCCACCCGCTATTCGGTGCCGTTCGATGCCTATCGCTTCCTGCAGCGTGGCATAGCCTATCAGTTGGTGGTTGCTGAACAGGGGGAGCAACCGATGCCGGACATGATGACCTGGCGGCTCTACAACAATCGTGGCTTCACGACCGACATGTTCTTCCGCGATCTGGATACCCAGAAGGCCTTTCTGATCTATGCCAATGGCCACCTGGAGGCTGGTGAGTCCCTGCTGCGCCTGGGCCGCAAGGGGGAAGGGGTGGCCGAAGTCAGGCTGGCCGAACAGATTGCACCGGAAATGTCATATCAGGTCAGGCAGACCCTGAACAGCTTCGGAATCCGTTAAACCGCGAGAGCCCCTTTGACGGTTGTCATGAATCGGTTAAACTTTTGTGGCCATTAACCGATGGGTAAGGATAGTCTTTGTGCCGGGAGCCCTTTGTCAGCCTTATGATAGACCATAATTCACGTAACCTTACGCATCCGATTGCCAGTACAGCGTTCAGTCTTCTCCAGAGGTGCCGGAAACAATGAGCAGATTGGGCGAAATCCTTGTTGCAAACAACCTGATCACCCGCGACCAGCTGAATGCAGCCCTGGTCGAGCAGAAGGAGTCGGGTGGCCAACTGCGCCTTGGTACTGTCCTGATAAAGAATGGTCTGCTGACCGAGCACGATCTGACGACATTCCTTTCGAAGCAGTACGGCGTTCCCTCCATCAACCTGGCTGAGGTGGAGATAGACTCGGCGGTCATCAAGATCATTCCCGGCGATGTTGTCCAGAAATACCAGGTCGTACCGGTGAACCGGGCCGGCTCTACGCTGGTCATCGCCATGAGCGACCCCTCCAATATCTTCGCCATAGACGACATCAAGTTCATGACCGGCTACAACGTGGAGGTGGCGGTCGCCTCCGAGTCATCGATCAAGGGGGCCATCGACAAGTACTACGACCAGTCCGCATCCCTTGACGAGGTGATGAGCAACCTGGAGATGGAAGACCTCGAGGTGGTGGGTGAAGAGGACGAGGTGGATGTCTCGTCCCTGGAACGTGCCACCGAAGACGCCCCGGTCGTCAAGCTGGTCAACCTGATCCTGACCGATGCCATCAAGAAAAAGGCGAGCGACATCCACATCGAGCCGTACGAACGGGTCTTCAGGGTCCGCTACCGGATCGACGGTGTGTTGTACGAGGCGATGAAGCCTCCGTTGAAGCTGAAGAACGCCATTACCTCCCGGATCAAGATCATGGCTGAACTGGATATCGCCGAGCGGCGTCTTCCCCAGGACGGGAGGATCAAGATCAAGCTGGGCGGCGGCAAGGACATGGATTTCCGGGTCTCGGTGCTTCCCACCCTCTTTGGCGAGAAGATCGTTCTCCGATTGCTGGACAAATCCAATCTCCAGCTGGACATGACCAAGCTGGGCTACGAGCCCGACGCGCTGAAGAATTTCAAGGAAGCGATCCACAAACCGTTCGGTATGGTCCTGGTCACCGGCCCCACCGGGAGCGGCAAGACCGTTTCCCTCTATTCGGCACTTGCCGAACTGAACAAGGTAACCGAGAACATCTCCACTGCCGAAGACCCGGTGGAATTCAACTTTGCCGGGATCAACCAGGTGCAGATGCACGAGGACATCGGTCTTAACTTTGCCGCAGCGTTGCGGGCCTTCCTCCGCCAGGACCCAGACATCATCATGATCGGCGAAATTCGCGACTTCGAAACCGCGGAAATCGGGATCAAGGCAGCGCTCACCGGTCACCTGGTCCTTTCCACCCTGCACACCAACGATGCGCCGGCCACCATCAACCGGCTCCTCAACATGGGGGTGGAACCGTTCCTGGTGGCCTCGGCGGTGAACCTGATCACGGCCCAGCGCCTGGCGAGACGGGTCTGCAGCGAATGCAAGGTGGTGGACGACATTCCGGTGAAAGCCCTTGTCGATGCGGGGGTGCCGGCAGACGAGGCGCCTAACGTCGTCTGCTACCGCGGGGCCGGTTGTCCTAAGTGCAACGGCACCGGCTACAAGGGCCGGGTCGGTTTCTACCAGGTCATGCCTATGCTGGAGCCGGTCCGGGAACTGATTCTGAACGGGGCCAATACGGCCGAGATCAAACGGGAGACGATGCGCCTCGGCATCAAGACCATGCGGCAGTCCGGGTTGACCAAACTGGCCGAAGGGGTCACCTCGTTTGAAGAAGTCCTGCGTGTTACCGTGTCAGACGACTAAAGACCGGCCCGGGGTTCGGGGCCCGGGGCTCGGGAAATCCGGGAACTGCAAATACGGTACAGAATGTGGTTACTGACTACGAGGGGTTCATATGGTTAATCTGCATCAGTTGCTAAAGGAACTTGTGGACCGGGGCGGTTCGGACCTGCATATCACCACCAACTCGCCGCCGCAGATCAGGATCGATGGCCAGTTGAAGCCGATGGACCTCCCGCCGCTCTCGGCGGTGGAGACGCGGCAGCTCTGCTACAGCGTCCTGACCGAGGCCCAGAAGCACAAGTTCGAAGAGGATAACGAGCTGGATCTCTCCTTCGGCGTGAAGGGGCTGTCCCGGTTCCGGGGCAATGTCTTTGTCCAGCGAGGGGCCGTGGCCGGCGTTTTCCGGGTTATCCCCTACAAGATCCTCACCTTTGAGGAGTTGGGTCTTCCGCCGGTCGTCAGGGAGTTGACCGAGAAACCACGCGGGTTGATCCTGGTTACCGGGCCGACCGGCAGCGGCAAGTCGACGACCCTGGCCTCCATGATCGACAAGATCAACACCGAACGGCACGATCATATCGTTACCATCGAGGACCCGATCGAGTATCTGCATCCCCACAAGGGGTGCCTGGTGAACCAGCGGGAGGTCGGTGCCGACACCAAGGGGTTCAAGAATGCCCTGCGGTACGTGCTCCGTCAGGACCCGGACGTAGTGCTGATCGGCGAGCTCAGGGACCTGGAAACCATCGAGGCGGCTCTGACCCTGGCCGAGACCGGCCATCTCTGCTTCGCCACGCTTCATACCAACTCCTGTGCCCAGACCATCAACCGGATCATCGACGTGTTTCCCCCCTACCAACAGACTCAGATCAGGACCCAGCTCTCCTTTGTGCTGGAAGGAGTGATGTCACAGGTCCTGATCCCCCGTCTGGGGCAGACGGGCAGGACGCTGGCGCTGGAGATCATGGTGCCTAACGCGGCAATCAGGAACCTGATCAGGGAGGACAAGATCCATCAGATCTATTCCCAGATGCAGGTAGGGCAGGACAAGTTCGGGATGCAGACCATGAACCAGTCGCTCTACACCCTGTGTGCCCGCCGACTGATCTCACTTGACGATGCCATGGGACGTTCCTCGGACCCGGATGAGCTCAGGCAGATGATAGCCAATGGCCCGGCCGCTCAGCAACGGCGGCCAGCACCACCGGTCCGCTGACGCACCATCTGTGCAGCGGGAGCACAGGTAAACCATATCTGGTTCAGAAGGTAGCTCGGGAGGGAAAATGCCTAAGTTCAGCTGGGAAGCCAGAACAAAGACTGGGGCGGCGCAGAAAGGGGTCATGGAGGCCGACAACGCCGGAGCCGTGGAAACGCAGCTGAAGCGGTACGGTTTTACCGGCATCACGATCAAGGAGGAAAAGAAGGGGGGAGGGGCTTCCTTCAGCTTCGGCAAGAAGAAGGTGGATACCAAGGACCTGGTGGTATTCACCCGCCAGTTTGCCACCATGATCGATTCCGGCCTTCCCCTGGTGCAGTGTCTCGACATCCTCTCCGGACAGCAGGAAAACAAGACCTTCAAAGAGTGCCTGCTGAAGGTCAAGGAATCGGTGGAGAGCGGCTCGACCTTTGCCGATGCCCTTTCCAAGCACCCGACCATCTTTGACCAGCTCTACGTAAACCTGATCGCGGCCGGTGAGGTGGGGGGTATCCTGGATACCATCCTGAACCGCCTTGCTGCCTACATCGAGAAGGCGATGAAACTGAAGAAGCAGGTGAAGGGAGCCATGGTCTACCCGGCCACCATCATGGCCATTGCGGTCATCGTGGTCGGCGTCATCCTGGTCTTTGTCATTCCGACCTTTGCCAAGATGTTTGCCGACTTCGGCGGCGAGCTCCCGGCGCCGACCAAGTTCGTCATCGCCCTGAGCAACTTCCTCAAGAAGTATATTTTGGTGATCATCGGTATCTTCTATGGGATCTCCTATGTCATCAAGAAGTACTATGCAACAACCGATGGCCAGCGAAAGATCGACCGCATCCTCCTGCGCGCCCCCATTGTCGGTATCCTGATCCGCAAGGTGGCAGTGGCCAAGTTCACCCGGACGCTGGGCACCATGATATCGAGCGGCGTGCCGATCATGGACGGCCTGGAGATCGTTGCCAAGACGGCCGGGAACAAGATCGTCGAAGAGGCGATCTACAAGGTTCGTCAGGCCATTTCCGAAGGTAAGACCATTGCCGATCCGCTGGCGGAGAGCGGCGTGTTTCCGGCCATGGTGGTGCAGATGATCGCGGTTGGCGAGGCGACAGGGGCCATGGACACCATGTTGAACAAGATCGCCGACTTCTACGATGACGAGGTGGATGATGCGGTCTCAAACCTCACCTCCATGATGGAGCCGCTCCTGATGGTCTTTCTCGGGACGACGGTCGGTGGTCTCGTTATCGCCATGTATCTTCCGATCTTCAAGCTTGCGGGGGCCGTCGGCGGTTAATGCCCGACCGCAAACGCCTCGCATGGTTCATTCTGGCCAGGCTGGTGGTGGTGGGGCTGGTGCTCGCCTCCATCAGCCTGCTCCAGGCCGGTGAACCCGACTTCGTCGGTTACCCGGGCGGCTTCAGAAGGCTGATTACCGCCACCTGCCTCTTCTCGCTGGTCTCACTGGTCACGCTCCGCCTCTCGGCACGAATCAATACGACTCTGGCTTATCTCCAGATCATCTGGGACCTGCTGTTCATCACGCTCCTGATCCTTTTGACCGGCGGTACCGCTTCTTCCTACCCGTTTCTCTACCTCCTCGTCATCATCAGTGCCGGCTTTCTGCTGGCCAGGCGGGAAGCCTTCTACACCGCCTGTCTCTGCGGCATTCTGTACGGTGCGATAGTTGACCTCCAGTTCTACGGCCGGCTGGCCCAGTTCGGTCTCAGCCCGGTCCCGGCCCAGCAGTTGGGTGCACGGCAGCTCTTGGTGACGATCTTCATCAATGTCCTGGCATTCACGCTGACCGCCGTGCTGACCGGCATCCTCGCCGAACGGGCGCGCAGGAGCGAGAGCGCCCTGCAGGAGAGGGAGATCGACTATGCCGAACTGGAACATCTCAACAGCACCATCGTCTCCAACCTGGAGAGCGGTCTCCTTACCGTCAATATCCAGGGCCGAATCAGGGTGTTCAACAGCTATGCCGCGAAACTGACCGGAGTTTCCCAGGAAGAGGCGTATGATCGGCCGTTGACCGAGGTAATACCGGCATTTCTCCCGTATATGGGGCTCAGCAACCGGTTTCAGCGTGAGGAGATCGAGCACCTGACCCGCAACGGGGAACGGAAGATCTTCGGCTTCAAGTCCGTGCCGTTTACCGATAACGAGGGGAATCGCCTGGGGGTGATCATCGATTTCCAGGACCTGACCAGGCTGAAGGAGATGGAGTCGGAACTGAAGCGCGCGGACCGCCTGGCAGCCATTGGCGGCATGGCGGCACGGCTGGCGCACGAAATCCGCAATCCGCTGGCCTCCATCAGCGGTTCCGTCCAACTCATTGCCCAGGGTGAGGAGGTCGCGGAGCAGGATCGCGCGTTACTGGAGATCGTGCTCAGGGAAACCGACCGGCTGAACGGACTGATCAGTGAGTTTCTTTCCTATGCCCGGCCGTCGGCACCGGTTGCTGTCCCGCTGAACCTGGCCGACCTGGTGACCAGCCTGATGGCACTTCTTTCCATGGACCAGCGGTTTGCCGGGGTTGAGGTCCGGAAAGGGATACCGGCCGATATGATGGTAACCGCTGACCCGGGCCAACTGGAGCAGGTGCTCTGGAACCTGCTGGTGAATGCGGCCGAGGCCATGGACGGCAGAGGCTACATCGATATCAGTGCCTGCGGGTCGCTCCCCTATCCGGAACTGGGACTGAGCCCGGCCACGCGCATCACGGTCCGCGACAGCGGCAGCGGTATGACCGAAGAGGAGCGGAGGCTGATCTTCGAGCCGTTTTTCACGACCAAATCCGGGGGAACCGGCCTGGGGCTGGCGACCGTGTACCGGATCATCGAGGCCCATGGCGGACGTATCCTGGTGGAGAGCAGCAAGGGAGAGGGGACCAGCTTCACCATTCTCCTCCCCGAACTGCCTCCAGATGACTGATTCAACCAACCTGCGACAATAGTTTTCCCATGTCAGACCTGAAGGTGAACCCAATGAGCGCACAGATCCTGGTGGTGGATGACGAACTGAGCATGCGGGAGTTTCTCTCGATCCTCCTGCAGCGTGAAGGGTATGAAACAACCTTGGCCGAGAATGCCGAGGCTGCCCTGACCATGCTCGCTTCCGGCAGTTTCGATCTGGTCGTGTCGGACGTGAACATGCCGGGGTTGAACGGCATCGCGCTCCTGGAGCGGATCAGGCTGATATCCCCGGAGACCGAGGTGTTGCTGGTGACCGCCTACTCCACGGCTGCCCAGGCGGTGGAGGCGATGAAGCTCGGCGCCTACGATTACATCGCCAAACCGTTCAAGGTGGAAGAGATCAAGGTCCTGGTCAGAAACGCCCTGGCAAAACGGGCGCTGCAGCAGGAGAACACGCGGCTTAAGAAAGAGGTGGCCGACCGGTTCAGCTTCGGCGGCCTGGTTGGGAAGAGCGGTGTGATGCGCGATGTCTGCACCCTGATCGAAAAGGTGGCCGCCAGTACGGCCAATGTGCTGATTTTTGGCGAGAGCGGGACCGGCAAGGAACTGGTCGCCCGGGCGATCCATTTCAACGGTCCGCGGCGTGGGCGGCCGTTCGTGGCGGTCAACTGCGGGGCGATTCCCGAGACCCTCATGGAGAGCGAGCTGTTCGGCCACCGGAAGGGGGCATTTACCGGCGCCATTGCCGATCATGCCGGGCTGTTCGAGCAGGCCGACAACGGCACCCTGTTCCTGGACGAGATCGGCGAGCTTCCGATCCAGCTGCAGGCCAAGCTCCTGCGGGTCATCCAGGACCGGGACGTGCGCCGGATCGGCGGGACCGAGGCGAGGAAGGTCGATGTCAGGATCGTGGCCGCCACCAACCGTGACCTGGAAGGAGATGTCCGCCAGGGACTGTTCCGGGAGGACCTCTTTTACCGGCTCAACGTGGTGCAGGTGTCCATCCCGCCGCTGAGGGAGCGGCCGGAGGACATTCCTCTCCTCGTGGAGCACTTCTCCCGCAAGCATACCCAGCTCCCCCCGGGCGGGGAGTGCATTACGCCGGAGGCCCTGAAGCTGCTCATGGCCTATCCGTTCCCGGGGAACGTGCGGGAGCTGGAGAACCTGGTGGAGCGGGCCGTGGCGCTGGGGGACAGGATCATCACCAGTGATTCCCTTCCCCCCCAGGTCGTACGGCCGCAGCCGGCCCAGGCCTGTGGCGAACTGAACGATCTTCCCGCCGGCGGCATGGATCTGGAGCGGTTTCTTGACGGGATAGAGAAGCAGTTTCTCCTTCAGGCCCTGGAGCGGGCCGGCGGGGTGAAGAAGAAGGCGGCCGCCCTGCTCGGGCTCACCTTCCGCTCCTTCCGCTACCGCCTGGCCAAGTTCGGCATGGACGACGAGCAGTGAGTCCGGTTGCGACCTATTCTGTCGCCCATTCGTGGTAACCTTTCCCTATCCGTTGCGACAGAGGAAGAACCGGAAAATCTCCCGATGCCCCCCTCCAGCGCACTCCTCCCTTCTTTTGTTCGTCATCACCTGCGCCGGCAGGAATGGTTGATGTGGTGGATCATAAGTGATACACTTTGTGGCGAGGAGGTGTGCCATGCCCGCAAAAAACCCGAGAATAAACGTTGTGCTTGAAAAGCCCCTGTACAACGCCGTGCACGATCTGGCAGAAGACGAAGGGCTTTCCATGTCGATGCTGATGCGGGACCTAGTCAGGGAAGCCCTCGAACTCCGTGAGGACAGGGCTCTGGCTGCTTTTGCCGCGGAACGGGAGAAAGGATTCGACCGTCGCACGGCCCTCAGCCACGATGACGTCTGGGGGTAGCATGCCTTTCCCGGTTATCTACCATCCTGACGTGAAGAAACAGGATATTCCGAAACTGAGTGGCGATGTCCGTGACCGGATCAGGAAGGCGATAGAGACACGCCTCATGATCGCTCCCCACGACTATGGCGAACCCCTGCGCAAGACCCTCAAGGGATACTGGAAGATGAGGGTCGGGGACTACCGGGTTGTCTTTCGCGTCGATGGAGAAGATATCCTCGTCCTCGGCATCTGTCACCGCAAGGATGTCTACCCTCTGATGGAGAAGAGGCACTAACGTACCATGTCCCTGACCATCATCTCCAGTAACCGGATGGAGTCGCTTGTCGACTCCCTGGCCGCGACCGTGGCCCGTCCCCTGGCGTCGCCGCTCGTGCCCGAGACCATCGTGGTCCAGAGCGCCGGCATGGAGCGGTGGCTGGCCATGGAGCTTGCCAGACGCTTCGGGGTCTGGGCCAATGGCGATTACCCGTTTCCCAACGCCTTTGTCTGGCGGCTCTTTCGGGACATCCTCGGCAATATCCCCGACGAGTCCCCCTTTTCTCCCGATCTCCTGACCTGGCGCCTGATGGACCTGCTCCCGTCTCTGGCCGGCCGCGCCGGTTTCGAGCCGATCGCCGCCTACCTGGCCAACGACCGGGGCGGGCTGAAGCTCTTCCAACTGGCGGAGCAGATCGCCGACACCTTCGACCAGTACACCCTGTTCCGCCCCGAGATGCTCGCTGCCTGGGAAGCGGGGAAGGGGAGCGACTGGCAGCCGCTCCTCTGGCGCGAACTGGTAACGGCCTGTGGCAGCGAGCACCGCGGCCGCCTCCTGGACCGCTTTCGGCAGACCCTGGCGAGCCGAGGCTTCATTGGCGCCAGCATACCGGCACGGGTTTCGGTCTTCGGGGTCTCCTACCTGCCGCCGTTTCACCTGGAATTCCTGGTGCAGCTCAGCCGCCATACCGACATCCGGCTCTTCGTCCTCTCCCCCTGCCGGGAGTACTGGGCCGACATCGTTTCAAGGCGGCAGCTGGCAAAGGCCTCGAACGCGGAGCAGGGGGAGCCGTTCGAGGGGAACCCGCTCCTTGCCTCCCTCGGCCGGCTCGGCCGCGACTTCTCCGACCTGATCCTCTCCCACGACCAGGCGCAACTGGTCACCAGCGAGGCCTACCGGGAACCGGCCGGCGGATCGCTCTTGCAGGCCGTGCAGCGGGACATCCTCCAGCTCCGTGACCCGGCAGTGGAGGAGCCGGGCCGGTTTTCGGCCGACGCCGCCGGGATGCAGATCCTCTCCTGCCACTCCCCCATGCGGGAGGTCGAGGTCCTCCACGACCATCTTCTCGCCCTCCTTAACAACGATCCGACCCTCACCCCCCGGGACATCCTGGTGATGACCCCGGACATCGAGGCCTATGCCCCCTATGTCGCGGCCGTCTTCGATGGGGTCCAGGAGCCGGCCAGGCGGGTGCCGTACTCCGTCGCGGACCGGAGCATCCGCTGCCAGGGGCATCTGGCCGAGGCCGTGATGGCGGTCCTCGACCTGGTCGGGAGCCGGTTCGGCGTGACCAGGGTCTTCGACCTGCTCTCCCTCCCCGCCGTGCACCAGCGGTTCGGCATCGCCAGGGACGACCTGGAGACCATCCGCGACTGGCTCGCCGAGACCAGGGTCCGCTGGGGGATCGACCAGGCGGACCGGGAGCGAAGCGGCCTCCCCCCCTTCGGGGAGAACAGCTGGCGGGCCGGACTGGATCGCCTCCTCCTCGGCTATGCCATGCCGCGCGAGGGGGACCGGCTCTTCCAGGGCATCCTCCCCTATGACCTGGAGGGGGACGGGCCGAGGCTGCTCGGGCAGTTCCTGGCGTTCGCCGAGGCCCTCTTCGCAGCAGCCGACCGGCTCAGGACGCCCCGGACTCCGGGGCAGTGGGGTGAGGAGCTTGGCCGGATCATGGCGGAGTTCATCGTCCAGGACGAGGAGACGGCCAGGGAGGCGTCGGCCATGGGCATACTGCAGGAGAGGCTCCTGCAGAACCGGGAGGTGGCAGGCTTCGACGGGGCGGTGACACTGGAGCTGTTCCGCTACTGGTTAGGCCGGCAGCTGGAGAAGGCCGAACAGGGGATGGGGTTCATCACCGGCGGCGTCACCTTCTGCGCCATGCTGCCGATGCGGAGCATCCCGTTCCGGGTGATCGCCCTGATCGGGATGAACGAAGGCGCCTTCCCCCGCCAGAACCGTCCCCCCGGCTTCGACCTGATCGCAAAAGAGCGGCGCCGGGGCGACCGGTCGCTGCGGGACGAGGACCGCTACCTGTTTCTGGAGGCGATTCTCTCGGCCCGGGAGCACCTTTACCTCAGCTACGTCGGCCAGAGCATCAGGGACGGGAGCGAGATGCCGCCGTCGGTCCTGGTGAGCGAGCTGCTCGATTATCTCGACAGCGGCTACCGGGTCGACGGCCGGGAACCGTCCAGGGTCCTGGTCAGGCACCACCGGCTCCAGCCGTTCAGCCCCGCCTACTTCGACAGGAGTTCCGGGCTGTTCAGCTTTTCCGAGGAGAACCTGGCCGCGATCAGGGCGAGGGAGCAGGGGGGGGCGGTCAGCGGCGAGTTTCTCACCACGCCGCTCGTGCTGCCGGAGAATGAGGGGTGGGAGGTCTCCCTGGCCGGACTGCTCCGCTTCTATGACAACCCGGCCCGCTTCTTCCTGGTGGACCGGCTCGGCATCCGTCTCGAACAGGCGGCCGACCCCCTGGACGAGCGGGAGCCGTTCGCCGTGGCAGGGCTCGATGCCTACGCCATCCGTACCCGGCTGCTCGACCTGGCCCTGGCCAACGTTCCACCCCGGGAAGCGCTGCCGGTCATCCGCGCCGAAGGGCTCTTGCCGCCGGCCCGCCACGGCGAGATACTCTTTGCCGCCCTTGCCGCCGAGGTGGAGGAGTTCAGTCGGGAGATGCGCGCACATATGGCCGGCTGCCCTTCACTGGAGCCGCTGGACTTCTCCCTGGAGATCGGCCGCTACCGGCTCTCGGGGCGGCTCGACCGGATCTGGCCGGGGCGCCTCATCCGCGGCCGCTGTGCGCGGCTGAAGGCCAGGGACCGGATCAGGGGGTGGATCGAGCATCTGGTCCTCAACGCCGTCGCCGCTGACGGGTATCCCTGCGAGAGTGTGCTCTGCATGCTGGACGGCACGGAATGCTTCTCGCCGGTGGCAGATGCCCCGGAACTCCTGGCCGTACTCCTCGACCGGTATCGCCAGGGGCTGTGTCAGCCGCTGCGCTTCTTTCCCGAATCGTCCCTGGCCTATGCCAACAGACAGGAGTGGAACCTGGCACGGGCGCGGCAGCGATGGGAGGGGTCGGAGTTCATTACCGGCGAGGGGCGCGACCCGTATTTCGACCTCTGCTTCGGCAAGGCCGACCCGTTTGCGGCCGAATTCGACCGGCTGGCCCGGGAGGTTCTCGGACCGCTCGTGGCCCACAGGCAGTAACTGAGTGAGGAGTGAGGAGTGAGGAGAAACCGCTGCCCGTGATCCAGTCTTTCACCCTTCGCCCTATAAACGGCATTTGAAACACAGAGCCACAGAGAACACGGAGAAATACATGGGTTTTTTCAAGAAAAAGTATCAGCGGGCTGGTGGATACATGTATAGGGATACGTAATCATAACGTATCAATTTTCTCTTGATTTTCTCTGTGTCCTCCGTGGCTCCGTGTTTTCAGTTAACAGGTTTAATACTATGCTGCGATTCGACCACCTGAACATATCCCTTAGCGGACGCCGGCTGATCGAGGCGAGTGCCGGGACCGGCAAGACCTACGCCATTGCCTGCCTCTACGTCCGCCTGGTCGTGGAAGAGGGGCTCACCCCGGAGGAGATCCTGGTGGTGACCTTCACCGAGGCAGCCACCAAGGAGCTGAAGGGGAGGATCCGGACCCGGCTGCGGGAGGCGCTGGCCACCTTTTCCGGCCAGGAGGGGAGTGACCCGTTCCTGGCCGGACTGCTGGCAAACACCAGCGGCCTGGTTCCGGAACAGGAGACGGCAATCAACCGGCTCGACCGGGCGCTGCGCGCCTTTGACCTGGCCGCCATCTTCACCATCCACGGCTTCTGCCTGCGGTCACTCCAGGAAAACGCCTTCGAGAGCGGTCTTCTCTACGACACGGAGCTGGTCACCGACCAGGGGGCGATCATGCAGGAGGTGGTGGACGATTTCTGGCGGCAGTCCTTTTTCCGCGGCAGCGCCCCCCTGCTCGGCTATGCCCTGCGGAAAAAGGTGACCCCCGACAGCCTCGCGACGTTCCTCAGAAGGATGCCGCTGCACCCGAACATCGCGCTGCTGCCGAGTTTCGGCCCCGCTGACGGGACGATGCTGGAAGAAAGGTGCCAGGCAACATTCCAGGCGCTGCAGAAGGCGTGGTCGAACCAGCGGGGAGCGGTCGAAGCGATCTTCCTCACCGACAAGGGGCTCAGCAGGGCCGCGCAGACCTACCGCCCGGACCTCATCCCCGGGCTGATGGCGGAGATGGACAGCTACCTCGCCGGAACAAACCCCTTTAACCTCAACGAGGAGTTCGACCGGTTCTGTACCCCGTTCGTGGTCGCGAACACGAAAAAGCGCAATGAACCACCGCGCCACCCCTTCTTCGATCAGTGCCAGACGCTGCTGGAACTGGTGGAGGAGCGCCTCCTGGCCTTCAAGGCCTCGCTCGTTGCCTTTGCGCGGGAACGGCTGCCGGCCAGGAAGCGTGAACTGAACGTCCGTTGTTTCGACGACCTCCTGACCGACCTCCATGGCGCCCTCAACCGGGAAGGGGGGGAGCGCCTGGCCGAGCGGATCAGGGGGCGCTATCGGGCCGCCCTGATCGATGAGTTCCAGGACACCGACCCGGTCCAGTACGAGATCTTCCGCACCATCTACGGCAACAGCGATGCCCCCCTGTTTCTGATCGGCGACCCGAAGCAGGCGATCTACAGCTTCCGCGGGGCGGACATCTTCGCCTATCTGGAGGCGGCCGCCGACCTCCCCCCTGACGCCCGCTTCACCCTGGAGACCAACTGGCGCTCCACGCCCGGCATGCTCCAGGCCCTCAACAGCATATTTTCCGCCAGACCCGACCCGTTTCTGTTCGACGACATCGCCTTTCACCCGGTGACGGCCGGTAAAGAGTGGCCTGTGGAACCGATCAGTCTCTCCGGCCGTGACAGCGCCCCGTTCCAGCTCTGGTTCGTCCCGTCCCCGGACCAGGAAAAGGGGATCATGGTCGGCACGGCCAACAGCCTGATCCCGCAGGGGGTGGCGGCGGAGATCGGCCGGCTGCTGCGGGACGGCCGGCAGGGAACGGCAACCATCGAGGGGCGGCCGGTGCAGCCGGAGGACGTTGCCGTCATCGTCCGGAGCCACCGGCAGGCCGGGCTGGTGCAGGAGTCGCTCCGGGAGCTGGGGGTTCCCAGTGTTCTCCAGAGCAGCGAAAGCCTCTTTGCCAGCCGCGAGGCGCAGGAGCTGTTCACCCTCCTGCACGGCGTGGCCGAGCCGGCCGTGGAGGGGCGGGTGAGAGCCGCCCTGGTGACGGATCTCCTGGGGCGGCGGGGCGACGACCTTGCCCGCCTGCGGGAGGACGAGGCCGCCTGGGAGGAGATCCTCTCCCGGTTCCGGGAGTACCGGCAGCTGTGGCAGGAGCGGGGCGTCATGGTCATGGCCAGGACCCTGGTGGCCAGGGAGGCGGTGCGGGGGCGGCTGTTACGCTTCCCGGACGGCGAGCGGCGGCTCACCAACCTCCTCCATGGCCTGGAGCTCCTGCACAGCGCCTCCCTGGAAGGGGGGCTCGGCATAGAGGGGCTCCTCACCTGGCTCGGCGAGCGGCTCAACCAGGTGCCGGAGACCGAGGAATGCCAGATCCGCCTGGAGACCGACGAAAAGGCGGTCAGGATCGTCACGGTCCATGTCAGCAAGGGGCTGGAGTATCCCGTGGTCTTCTGCCCGTTCGCCTGGGGAGGGGTGCAGGAGAGGGACGAACCGGTCACCTTCCACGACCGCTTCCGCACCGTGAAGGACTTCGGTTCTCCCGACCTGGAGCAGCACCGGGCGCTGGCGCAGCGGGAGGCACTCGCCGAGAACCTGCGCCTGTTCTACGTGGCACTGACCCGGGCCAAGTACCGCTGCTACCTGGTGGCCGGGAAGTTCCGCCACGCAGGCAGTGCGCCGCTGGCCTGGCTTCTCCATCGCCCCGACGGCCTGGACCCGTCCCGCGAGGACCTGGTGGCGTGTCTCAGGGAGACGGTCGAAGGGCTCTCCGAACCGGCGCTGCTCGGCCACTACCGGGAGCTGGCAGCGGCGGGAGCGGGCAGCATCGCCCTTGCGGAGCTGCCGTCCCCGGACGATGCGCCCATGTACACCCCGGTGCGCGACGAGGGGGCGCTTGCCTGTCGACAGTTTACCGGCGCCGTAGAGCACGACTGGCGGGTAGCCAGCTTCACCTCCTTTGCGGCCGGCTCCCATGGTCCGGAGCTGCCGGACCGGGACCCCCTTTCCCGGGAAGAGGCGGCTTTGTCTGTAGAGCCGCTCCGTGACGAGCCGGCGCCCCTTTCCATCTTCGACTTTCCCCGGGGGAGCCGGGCCGGTACCGTGCTGCACGAGATCTTCGAACGGATCGATTTTGCCTCCCCTGACCGCCCGTCCCTGGAGCGGCTGGTGGCCCAGGTCCTGACCCGGTCCGGGTTCGACGCCAGCTGGCAGGGGCCAGTCGTCAGGATGGTGGAAAACGTGCTCGCCACGCGGCTCGACGAAGGGGAGGAAGGATTCGCCCTGGCCGAGCTGGCAAGCGGCAGCTGGCGGGCCGAGCTGGAGTTCTTTTTTCCCCTGCGCTTCATCAGTTCCGAGCGGCTGCGGGAGATCGTTCTCCGCTGGCAGGGAGATGCGGGGGAGAACGGCCTCGGCGAAGCGATCGGCCGCCTCGATTTCACGCCGGTCAGGGGGATGGTGCGGGGATTCATGGACCTGGTCTTCTGCCACAACGGCCGGTATTACATCGCGGACTGGAAGTCCAACCACCTGGGTGGCAGGCTGGAGGATTACGACGGCGAGCGTCTCGCCGCGGAAATGGATCGGCGGCTCTACCCGCTCCAGTACCTCCTCTACACGGTTGCCCTGCACAACTACCTGGCCGCCAGGGTGCCGGGATACGACTATGCCAGTCATTTCGGCGGAGTCTACTACCTGTTCCTGCGGGGGATCGATCAGGCCGCCGGGCCAAGGTACGGCATCTTCAGGGATCGGCCGCCTCAGGGGCTGATCGAGGAGCTCTCGGCGGCCCTGGTGGATTTCGGAGCGCGGACATGACAGCATTGGAACGGGACTACAGCGAGATCGACCGGCACTTTGCCGCCTTCATCTGCCGCCTGGCCAAGACTGCTGCCGAAGAGCTTCAGCGGGCGGCCCTGCTCGTTTCCCGGGCCGTGGGCCAGGGGCACGTCTGCGTCGACCTGACCACTGCCGGTCCGGATGGCTGGTGGCACGGCCTGGCGGAGTTTCCGGTCGTCGGTTCTCCCGGCGCCTTCACCCCGCTGGTGCTGGATGGCGCCGGCCGGCTGTACCTCCATCGCTACTGGCGCTACGAACACGACCTGGCCGTGGCCATTCGTGACAGGGGGGGCCGACCGGTCACCCTGGATGAGGCTCTCCTGCGGGAGGGACTCAGCCGGCTCTTTCCCGACCCGCCACTGGGTGAGGTCGACTGGCAGCGGGTGGCGGCAACGGCCGCCGTGCGGAGCGGCTTTGCCGTCGTCTCCGGCGGGCCGGGCACCGGCAAGACCTCCACGGTGGTGAAGATCCTGGCGCTCCTGCTGGAGCAGACCGTTGGCAACCCGTTGGCCATCGCCCTGGCGGCCCCCACCGGCAAGGCGGCGGTCCGTCTCCAGGAGTCGATCCGGACCGCACGGGAGCGGCTCGACGTTGCGCCGGAGATCCGGGAGCGGATTCCGGCCGAGGTGGTGACCCTGCACCGCCTCCTGGGCGCCGGCGGGGGCTCCGGCCGTTTTCGTCATGATCGGGAGAACCCGCTCCCCCATGACCTGGTGGTGGTGGACGAGGCGTCCATGGTGGCGCTGCCGCTCATGGCCAGGCTCGTAACCGCCCTCAAACCGTCGTGCCGGCTGATCCTCCTGGGGGACCGGGACCAATTGGCGTCGGTGGAGGCCGGGGCGGTCCTGGGGGACATCTGCGACACCGGCCGTGGCCACTCCTTTTCCCCGACCTTCGGCTCCCTTGTCAAAAGGGTCGCTGCCATCGAGCTCCCGGCAACCGGCCCGGAACCGCTGGCCGACTCCCTGGTCATCCTCCGGAAGAGCTACCGCTTTGCCCCGGACAGCGGGATTGCCGTTGCCAGCCGATTGATCTCGGCCGGGGAGGGGGCGGAGGCGCTCGCCGTGATCCGGGGGGATCTTTCCGGGGAACTGGTCTGGCGCGATGCGCCGACTCCCCAGGCGCTCCCCGAGGCGCTCTCCCCACTGGTCATGGCCGGCTTTGCCCCCTATCTCCGGGCCGGCTCGCCGCTGGAGGCCCTGGCGCTGTTCGACCGGTTCCGGATCCTCTGCACCGTCCGCCACGGGCCGCATGGGGTGGAGGAGATCAACCGGCTGGTGGAGGCGGTTCTGGCGCGGGCCGGCCTCATCGACACCCGGGAGCGCTGGTACCGGGGGCGGCCGGTGATGGTGACGGCCAACGACTACCAGCTTCGGCTTTTCAACGGCGATATCGGCATCGTTATCCCCGATCCGGAAGGCACGCCCAAGGTCCATTTTCCGTCCCCTGACGGCGGGGTACGCCAGCTCTCCCCCTCACGTCTCCCCCCCCATGAGACGGTCTATGCCATGACCGTCCACAAGAGCCAGGGTAGTGAATTCAATAGGGTTTTGCTGCTGCTGCCGTATGCCGATACGGAGATATGTACGCGGGAGCTAGTCTATACCGCCATGACCCGGGCGCGGGAGGCGGTGGAGCTGTGGGGGGACGAGAGCGGCTTCCTGGCCGCGGTCAGCCGCAGGGTCGAGCGGCGGTCCGGCCTGCGGGAGGCGCTCTGGGGAAGGACCGGCATGAATCCGTGAGAGCCAGGCATCACGGGGCTGGGGTATGGCTCAGCTGACCTCCACGTTGCGGATGCCGCTTGGCCGCCAGGCCGGGGAGATGACGTGCGATCCTTTATCCTCTGCTTCAATGATGCTGCCAAAAGTAACCGTAAACGCGCCGAATTTGTCGTTGACCTGGTCCATGGCGCCGGTGGCCAGTGCCTGGCGCCTCTCCTCCGGGAAGATGGGGAGCTGTGCCCCCTGGTGGTCGAGGTTGGTGAGCCGTACCCCCAGCAGGCGGACCGGCTGTTCCAGGACCAGGCCGTCCAGGATGGCGACCGCCTCCCGGTAGATCTCGGCACTGGCATTGGTGCGGCTGTGCAGGGTGGCCTGCCGGCCGAAGGTGGTGGTGAAGTCGGCGTAGCGGATGGTGAGGTGAACGGTCTTGCCGGTCACGCCGTAACGCCTGGCGCGGCGTCCCACCATCTCCGACAGTTGCAGTAAATATTTCAGTATCTCCTTACGCTCGGTGATGTCCCGGTCCAGGGTCATGCTGTGCCCCACCGACTTGACCTCCTCCGCTTCCTCGGCCGGCACCACCGGGCTGTTGTCGATCCCTCGCCCCATCAGGCTCAGACGCTCCCCCACAACACCGAACTTCCGGGTCAGGACCTCCACCGGGTAACGCCCCAGCTCGCCGCAGGTCCGGATTCCCAGGAGGGCCAGCTGGCGGCGGGTCGTGGCGCCGATGCCGCACAGCTCCCCGACCGGCAGCTGCGCCATGACCCGGGAGACCTCGTCGGCCGGGATCACGGTGAGGCCGTCCGGTTTTTGCATCTCCGAGGCGAGCTTGGCCAGGAGCTTGTTGGGGGCGATGCCGATGGAGCAGGTGAGGCCGAAGCGGTGGCGGATGCGGGCCTTGATGAGAAAGGCGATCCGCTTTGCGCTGCCGAAGATGGCCAGGGAGCCGGTGACGTCCAGGAATGCCTCGTCGATGGAGAAGGTCTCCACCAGCGGGGTGTAGTCGTGGAAGATCTCCATGATCCGGCACGAGGTCCAGGTGTACTTGCGGTTGTCGGCAATGACGAAGATCAGCTGGGGGCACTTCTGGATCGCCTGCCACCGGTTCATGCCGGTCTTTACCCCCAGGGCCCTGGCCTCGTAGGAGGCGGTGGTTACCACGGTCCGGCCGGTACCGACGATGGCGACCGGCTTTCCCCGCAGGGCCGGGTTGGCCTGCTGTTCCACCGAGGCGAAGAAGGCGTTCATGTCGATGTGGAGGATGGTGCGATCAGTCACGTTTATGCCTCAAAAATGGCTTGCAACCTTTGACAAAGGTACACGAAGGCAATCCGCTCCTGCTCCAGGCGGATGTTGTCGCCAAGGACGTTGTTTTTCAGATCGAAATACAACTGCCTTTCCGGCTCCCGCAGGTTCGGGAGCTCGGCGGTGCAGCGCTTGTCGTCGGGCTCGCGTCCCCACAGGTGGCGGAATTCCCGCAACGTTTCATGATCCATGAGGATAGAGCCGGCTTGGGGGAAATAGCTCCGCAGCTGGGACAGGATGGCGAAGCCGTGGGTGTCGATGTCGCCCCAGTAATGGATCTCCCGGTCTCCGAGCCATTCCGCCTCGCTGAGCGCGCTGACGCCGTAGCCGAGGCCGAAGACGACTATTGATCTTTGCAGCGGTGGAAAACTGAGACCGTTGATCTTGTTCTCGGTGACGATGACCCGCTCGCAGGGGAGGGCGAGACGGCGGAACTGGCTCAAGGGAACGCTCAGGTCGGTTACACCCCACGGCCTGGCCAGGTCGTCATCAAGCAGCCGGAAGCGGATCTGTGGCTCATCATACTTGAACCCGAACCGCCGCTCGAACCGATGCCCGGCAAGGGTTGTGGCCTCAGCCTGAATTGCATCCGCCGGAAGAACGATATCCAGCAGTTCCCGCATGATCGACCTGTTCTGTTCGATGAATTTGCTGTCAACTCCCGGAATGTCCATCTCCCGAATGTAGCGTCGGGGTATGGGGTTGTTCTTGAGAAAACGACAGACGGCAAGGATCTGCGTCCAGTTATCCCGGTTCTCCATGACCTTCAAAGGCTTCTGTTCGAGCCATTCCTTCAATGCGGGTTGCTCTTCCAGGGTCTGTGTAGTCAAGAACAAAAAACGCTCAAACTCCTGTTGCTTGCCGATAAAACGGAGAAAGTCCAGGGGGGTGTCGAAACGTATCCGGCTCGGAAGGAGCTGTAAACCCAGCTGACGATGGTTTACCGGCGTGAGTTCAAGGTCGTATCCATACCCCAGTCGTTCCTTGCTCCCGTCGCGCAGGCGGGCCAGCCACTCACGCATCCCGGCAAAACTTTCCAGCGCCTCCCTTCCGGTTACCTTGCGAAACGGGACCTCAAGCGGAAAGAGCTCTTCCTCCGTCAAATATGCTGCAAGGAATCGCCCCGTCTGCCAGATTTTCAGCGCCTTTTCCCTGATTTCTGCAGGTGTGATCATGCCCGTGCCTGCTTCAGGTAGAGTTCTTTTTCGGCCCGGTATTCCTCAAGGGTCAGGTTGCGGATCACGGAATTGCACCCCCCTTCATTATGCACGTAATGGACGGAGCGGACGTAATCCTCGATGATGTGAATCTTCTGCAAGGGGGTGACGATCAGGAGCTGCAGGTTCAGCTTCTTGAAAAGTTCAAGGCCGTAGCGCGTACTCTCGTCCGACCCCCTGCCGAAGGCTTCGTCGATCACCGCAAACCGGAAGGAGCGCGACTGTTTTACCCCCCATTCCAGACCGAACTGGTACGCCAAGGCCGAGGCCAGAATGGTATAGGCGAGTTTTTCCTTCTGCCCTCCCGATTTGCCCGAGCTGCCGGGGTAGAATTCCTTTTCGCTGCCGTCCTCCTTCCAGCGCTCACTGGCGGAAAAGGTGAACCAGTTCCGTACGTCGGTGACCTTGCGGGTCCAGTCGCGGTCCTGGGGGACGAACCCCTCCCGACCGTTGAAACGGTCGATGATCGCCTTGACCTGGAGGAACTTCGTTTCGTTATATACGTCGCTGTCCGCAAGGGTGTTGGCCAGGCACTGCTTCAGCTCCTGCTGGAAATCCCGGATCTCCGGGTCGATCGCCTTGTCCTTGACCAGTTCTATGTAGGTGCCGGGATTGTAGTCTATCTGTTTCAGCGAGATGTTGATGGTGTCGATCTTCTCGGATATCTGCTGCCGTTCCTTGTCCAACTGATTCTGAAACAGTGCAATGCTGTTGATTGTCCCTTCGTTCAAGAGTTGTTTGAATCGCGCTTCATGGCGGGGGAGGTCCTGCTCCCGGAGGGCCTTCAGCATGGCGGCGAATTCGTGGAGAGAATCGAGGGCGGCATCAACCTCGACGGTCTCGGCGGGGAAGGCGTTCTTGTAGCCCCCCATCCGCCCCAGGATTTTTTCGGATAACAGCTTGATCTTCTTGTCATCATTGTCAATTCTGGCCTGCAGGTGCTCGCGCATGCCGCGTTCGTTTTTTTCCAGATTCTTCAGGGTGAAGGATATATCTGGAATGGCTTCTGTCTTTATGCCGTCAAGTCTGGGGAACCAGGTGAGCTTCTCGTCCCCGGTGAGAAGTCCGCCAAGCCTGCCGGACTCTTCGAGCTCTCCCTCCCGCTCCTTCAGGCTCCCCTTCAGCCTGCCCGATTCCTCGTTGAGGTTCCCCTGCCGATCCTCCTTGATGAGGATTTGTTCCTGCACCAGTGCCAACTGGTCGCGGAGCGTGCGCAGCCTGTCGGAGCTCTGCTCTATTTCGCGTTTCTCCTCTTCGAGGGTCTGGATCTGTCCGGCAACCAGCTCCCAATGGATGTCAGCGAAATTCCGGAACTTCAGAAGATCGCGGGCCGCATCGCGTTTACTGACCAGCGTTTTCTGCCCTTTCTCCAGGACAGCCAGCTGCTCGGCTATCTTTGCGATCTGGCGCTCCAGTCCGGCGTTTCTGGTCTCCAGCGCCTTTATCTTGTCCGCGTTGCTCCAGCCGAGGACGTAGTTACGGCTGTCGTCGATGCTGCGCCGGTCGTCCTTTTCATGGCGCTGGCCGCCGGACTTGATCTGGCCTTTGATGGTGATCGCCTTGGGGAGACGGCGAAAGGTTTCCAGGTCATCGCAGCAGATGTAGTCGAAGCGTTCCGCCAACTGCGCTTCCAGCCAGGGATAGAAAGCGGTGTCGGGCATGATCCGCAGCTTGCGGAGCAGCGAAGCCGGCTCCGTATTTTTCCCCTTGGCCCTGATGTCCGCTTCGCGTACCCGGAAATATACCAGCCGGTTCTGCAGATGGGTGCGCTCGACGTAATGGCTGACCTGGGGATAGAGAGCTTCGGGGACGAGCAGGCTCAGGCCGAAATTATGAAGCACCCGTTCAATGGCGCCGCGCCACGGTGACTCCCCTTCGTCCACCTGCAGCAGCTCGCCGACGAAGGGGAGCTCTTCCTCCTTTATTTTCAGGATTTCGGCCATCTCGCGGCGGATTTCCAGGTTCCTGGAGGGGATATTGCTTTTTCGCGTTCGCAGCGAATCGATCTCTTTTTCGTTCTCCCTTTGTTCGCCATTCAGGTCCTTGCGCTCGATCTCCCGGTCAACCACGGCCCTGTTCGTTTCGTCGATCTCTGCTTCTAGACCTTGAAACACCCCTTGCGCCTCATTCCGGTTATTGCAGAACTCTCCTTCGCTTCGCACGGAGCGCAGGCCGAGCTTCGTGACGCAGTCGAGATACTCCCGTTCCCTGGCGCGCTTTTCTTCCCGTATCCCGGTCAGTTGGGCGATCTCCTGCTCTATATCCCGCAGACGGCCGCCACCGCTCTGTTCGATGGCGGCGGAAAGGCTGCTCGTCTGCTGCCGCAACTGGTGCAGCTCTTCTTTCACATGTTCCAGGCGGGCGCTGTTTTTCTGCATCTCCGTCGATAGCCTTACGATATCGGCCGTCAGCAGTTCGGTTTTGTGGTGCGCAAAATAGGCGAACAGCGTGTCCCGGCAGCGGCGCAGCTCCTCTACTGAGGCGCAGAGAAGCTGATATCTCTCGCCGTCCGCCACCAGGGGGGAAAGCTGCTCGATCTGGCGCTTTGCCTTGAGCACGGCCTCGTGCGCCTGGTTCAGGTTGTCGAAGTTCTTGCACAGCTCCTCGATGCGGCTCTCCACATCTCCCCCTTCGAGCATGTGGTGGCGGACGAAATCGGTCAGATTCCCGACTGACTTCATGGAAACGGTCTGGAAAAAGAGCATGAGGGCCTGCTCTTTCAGATTGCCGAACAGGTGCCTGAAGAGAGAGCTGTACTCCTTGAACCTGTCCAGGACCTCCACATGTTCCAGCCGGCGGAGCCGTTTCTTCAGGTCGAGGATGTCGCTGCCGAAGTTGCTGAAATGTTCGGCAATGGTCAGGGTTTTCCGGGCCACCACGAAGAAGCGCTCCGGGTTCCTTTTCTGGTCCTTGAGCCAGAAGACTTGGGCGAGAGTGACACCCTGATTGAAACCGGTATTGTGGAAATAGCCGAGGAGCACGGTATAGCTGTTGTCGTCGCGCAGCGCCACCGCCTTGGCCGACTGGGTCGCATCGTCCTTCTCGTTCTTGAATTCCCCGCGGATATAGGAGTACAGCGACCTTTCCTTCCCCTCGGCCCCCGCGGCCTTGTTGTAGGTGATCCGGTCATGGGGAACCAGCAGGGTGGTGATGGCATCGACGAGGGTCGATTTCCCCGAACCGATGTCACCGGTAAGGAGGGTGTTGTGGCCATGGGGATCAATGGCCCAGACATGCCGGTGAAAGGTCCCCCAGTTCCACACCTCCAGCCGTTGCAGGCGAAAACCGGTGGAGGTGTCGTCAGCGGCAAAATCAAGCGGACGCGTCTGCATGGGCCTGATACTCCTCCAGTCTCTTGTCGATATCGGTCAGCCAGTCCGCATCCACCAGGGCCTTGATGATACGCCGCACTTCAAAGCGTTCCTCATCCCCCTTCAGGCGGCGCACGAAACCATACTCCTCGATCTTGCCGATATGGCTGCCGATCTGCTCGATCATCTTCGCTTCACTGCCCGTTGCCGGCAGGAAGACGCGCAGCATGTCCACGATCTGCTCCCGGCTGACGATCAGGCGGGTTTCGCCGCCGGTTGCGTCCTGCTCGATCAGTTTCTTTCTGAGGAGGACGCACAAAAAACTTACCGGATAGCTGAGCGCTCGCCGCTGGACGAGGCGGGGGAGAACGGTATCGCTGTTGTCTTCTCCTGCGCCGTTTTCACCCTCGCCATCTTGCCGCTGCCGGAGAAAGGCATACCCTTCGGTCTCATCGATGAACACCTGGAGCCCTATGGCTGTGAAGTAATCACGGACAACGGCCTGGCAGGTCAGAAGGTCGCGCCACAGCTCAGGGGAGTTGTCCTTGTACAGCACCCCCTTGAACAGGTGGATCAGCACAAGGGAGGCGGATTTCTGCAGGTTGAATGACATGCCTGTGCTCCTTCTAGCGGATGAAAATGATCTTGGGCAGTTCAACGGAGCGGGTGATCCCGTTTCCCACCGCAAATGACAACTTTTCCGTCTGTTCGTTCAGGACCAGCGCGTTTGGCTCCTTATGGGCGAGCTCCACGTAGGTGACCACCTCCGCCAGCCCCTTGGCTATGGGGTGTTCGGCAACTACCTGCCCGAGGGAGACTTGGTTGCGGGTCTGTAATGCCCTGCGGATGTTCGCCTTCAGTTCGGCTTCGTCAACGTAGTTTTGCTGATAAAGGGCACTCACGTCAAAATCGGCCCGACCTTCGGCGATATCCGCATCGTCGATAACCGGGTTTTTGGGCACCATGAAAAGGCCGCGCGCCATGATGAGATCGAGGGTCGGTTTGATATCGTCGAGTTCGGCAAAGTCACCTTTTTGCGGCAACTGCTCCTTGAGTGCGATGGCCTTCTTCTCGATGGACTTGACGATCTCCATGATGCGCCGGTTTTCCAGATAGCTTTGGTCGTCGAGAAACTTGCGCAACTGCTCTACCAGCAGGCTATTGGTCTTGTAAACCTGTTCCCCGGCGTCTAAGAGCGCGAACTTGATGCGGGCCAGAAAGGAATCCGGATTCAGCGACTGGATTTCCTCTAGAGCGTAAACGGCCCGCAACAGCTCTTCTAGCTCTGCCTGGCGCAGCGTTGACAGCAGAAATTCCCAGAAGGCGCGAAAGCTCTTCCCCTGGTCGGAATCCCAGATTACGTCCTGCTCCAGAAAAATCTCGTCCAGGAGCTTCCCTTTGACCTTGTCACTGGTGGCGATCCGCTCACGGGTCTCCCGGTCCAGCGTGCGAAAGTTCTGCTCCACCTGCCGGAAGTCGGCCAGAAGCCGGCGAGCGGTTTCTTCGACCTGAAAAAAGCGTTCCTTGATTCGGGTCGGGTCATAGGGATCGATCACTCCGCTGCGAACCCGTTCAATCTCGGCATCGATTTCGGCCCGCTGCTTTTCCAGCTCCATGATCCGTTCCGCCGGGTCTTGCCTGGTCTTACTGACGATCTCCCGCAAAAGCTGGAAAACGGTCAACAGCCTCGATTCGGTGCCGATGAACTGTCGCTCCTCAAGGCCCTGCAGCCACTCGATGGCCTTCTCCGTGGCCGGGGTCAGATCGAACTCTGGTTCATCGCTCAGGTCCGGATAAAACTTGCGCAAAAAAGGAATCTTTCCGTTCGCCCAGTCTTCCAGATATTGGCGCGCCGATTTCGGATATTTCTCTTCGCCGTAGATTTCGCGCAAGTGGAAGAGGTAGTCGCCCAGGCGGGAGGTGATCTCGGCCTGGGGGAGAGAGCGCTGATTGGGCTGAATGAAGGTCAAGTGCAGGAAGCTGATGATGAGCGGGGCGTTGTCGGCCGCAAGGAGCCGCAGCGTGGGATGGGTCTGTTTTAATTTTTCCAGGTAATCGTGGTCCATTGGCTACCGTTCATAACCAGGATGGCTTTATTGGGAGATAGGCTTCCAGTTTGCCATGGCGGCTTAGCCACCAACGCAGACGGGGCGGCTAAACTCCTGATGGATAGACTTGCAAGTGCCTTGTTACGGCAAATACTTGCCGACGAAGTTCAGATACCCCTGCCTCCCATACTGCTTGTTCCACTTGTTGACCGACTTGAGGACCCGCTTCAGGCAGGCCACTATCTCCTCAGCCGTGCACAAGCGTCCGTCCTCGGTAAGCTTTTCCTGATCGGGGGAGAGGGACTCCTTCCCCATCCTCCAATCGCATACTTCCCGAACGGCGACAAATACTAGGCGCCCCCTGTCGGAAAGGTCGGGAACCCGCGGCTCCCTCTTCTGGCCGATCTGCTTGAAATTGGTGATCAGGGCTTCCAACGCCTCCATCACATCGTAGTCGACAAGGGTGAGGTTGCGGTGCACGTAAATGATGGCAGATTCGATGTTCTGTAGCACATCTTCATACTCGGAAATAAATTTAGGCGTATTCATGGATTTGTAAGTCTCCCTTGTGACATCTTCTTTTCAGTAATACCAGTACTGATATGATAGATCGTCCCAGGTAAGTGTTTTTGCTACTTATAGTCTGTAGACTGGAAAAATTTATTTTGACAAAATGATATTTGTAAATCAATACGTTGAAGCCAAGGAGAAGAAAATGGCAAAGTTCAAAGAACAACAAGAGGACCTCTGCCCGAAATGTGAAGCCGATTTAGAACTTGGTGAAGGTGTCGTTGAAGGCGATATCTTCACTCGTGATGCCAAATGTCCCCAGTGTGATTTTGAAGGTGAGCAAATATACAGCCTGGTATTCTCAGAACTTGTCGAAAAATAAGAGTTCGCTATGCTGAGGTGTTTATACGCATAGCATATTATGGCCTAGCTGGCGGCTATCAGCTCAAAGAGCTTTTCGGACTTTTTCCTGCCACTCTGCTTGAGCACAACGATTTTGTCCGGTTCCGAGACGAACCATGCAAATGATCCCCAGGCCAGTTCCGGAGCGAGTTTCCGGTAAGCGCTCCCCCTGCGGTCGGAAAAGGCTGTTACAAAAGCGGCCTGTTTGGGATTGAAGCCGGCCTGGACCGCGATATCGAGCAACGCCTCCATCCTGCTGGCGGTGATTGCCCCGTCCGTGGCGACAACTTCAACAAATACCAGCAGCGGATCTTTGGGGCCGATATCGACCAGGATGATATCGGGGAGGTACCGGTCGGCCTTGATGCTCAAGCCGATGGAGCGGGCCAGTTTGTCGTCCCGTGCCACCACCTTGTTGCCGGACTCGCTCAGAAAAATGACG
This sequence comes from uncultured Geobacter sp., assembly GCA_964432205.1. GTDB lineage: Bacteria > Desulfobacterota > Desulfuromonadia > Geobacterales > DSM-12255 > Geomobilibacter. The sequence continues at coordinate 142,676 of CAYSMK010000010.1, forward strand.
CCAGGGGCCTTCAAAAAAATTGCTGCAAACTTTTCGATCACTGCCTTACTGATGACCGAACTCGGGCCGGCGGCCATCATCCTGGTTTCGCCGTTGGGGAAGGTCACCAGCACACCAGCCTCCTCGGCAGCGGCTACGGCACCCTGTTTTAAAATCTGGATACGGATGAGTGCCCCTTGATTCAGATACTTTTGCTGCCATTCTTTGATCTTGCGACTCGTTTTGCTTTCGGAGATGTCCTCCGCGAACAGTGCTGCAAACTCGTGATTCAGGGCATAGCGTGGCTTGGCTGACGTGGTCGGTAATCCTGCTCGTTCTACAACCGCACCGGTGAGAATAAGACCGGAGCGCAGTGTTTCATCTCTGATCGGCTCCCTGGTGTTCTGGGCATACCATCGGCCCGAGATGTCTTTCATCGCGCCAGGGACAAGGGACCTGTCCGCCCAGGAGAGTCGTTCTGCTTCAGAGGTTAGGGCCGCCTGCTCATCGGTCATTTTGGTAACCTGGTCGGGCCGTAACCAACGCTCGGTTCCTTCCACTGCGCCGACGTACAGCATGACAAAGACGGTCTTGGCCGACATTTCACGGATTACGTAGTTCCGATGCTCTATCGTTTCGGGGAAGATAAGCGGCAGCCTCTCCTGTATGATCTGCAACGAAGAAACCGCCGGAAGTTTTTTCAGTTTCACCATGTCACTCCGTACGCTTTAGCCACAAAGCGTTCTATGGTTTCTTTTGATCCCTGGCGTAGAACGAGTTTCTCGAACTCCGCCATCCGGTCAGGTGTCGGAAGGGGAAGGGCGTTCAGCTCGTAAGCCGATACTGCCACGCTGCCGCTCAGGCAGCGAAATGCCAGATCGAGGGTTCTGGTGTTCAAAAGCGCCTCTATGGTCTCCGGGGCCACCGAGGACTTGCCAATTGTCGGCCTGATCATGTTCAGGTGATTTTCCACCACCACACCGCCAGTCTCTTTGATGAATGTTTCCGGGAGGAGCGCCGCAATCAGCCTCCTTTTCTGTTCCTTCGCGGTGGTCCGCTGGATGAGTATGCACGGCTCCCGGTTCACCAGGTAGTCCTGATTCCCATGGAGCTGGAAATAAGGTGTATGGTTTCGGCGTATGGCGCTGAAATTGAATTGGCCCTCTGCCGTTACCGACTCGGCCCAGATGAGAGGATAGCAGTTTCTTCCCCTGCTTAATCTCAGTTGTTCCTTGTGTCTGTTCCAGACCAGTTGTCCGGTGCTCACGGAAAAGCCGTAATCTGACAAACGATGGGGCATGTCCGCCATGGCCTTCAGAAGCACGGCATGTTCAGGATCGCGCGGCATGAACCACGGCTCCTCACCATTATCGGGAAGGTTGAACCTGCCTACCTCCTGGACCTGGACCGGATTCCCTGCACCATTTGATTTCAGGAAATGAACCGTTACTGGTTTGTTTCCGCTACCGCCGCGACCGTAGACGGTGAGCATGGTCTCCTGGAGAACGTCTTCAAACACCCCTTGGCGTTCGGTCACAAAGTCCATCATGAGTGGAGGGGCTTCATTCTTCAGAAGCTCCCGCAGCGCCTTGAAGTACTGGCCACCGAGAAACGACGTCGGGGTGACGTAGGCAATGAGTCCCCCCGCTCTTGCCCATCTGACGGCCTGGTCGGTAAAGAGGCCGTACAGGTTTGCATGCCCGTACAACGATCTTTTGAATGTATGGCGCCGGGCTGGCGGGAGGGTGATCTTTCCGTAGGGTGGGTTGCCAATGACCAGGTCAAAGTGCCGTTTTGCATCAACCGGGATGGAAAGGGTGTCTCCGGTGACGACCACGTCCGGCAACCGTTTCCCGGCCCGCAGGCAGATGTCCAGCATGGCGACTTCCAGCAGCACCTGCGACATCCAGGCAGCGAAGCCGTCAATCTCGAAACCGTGTAGCCTCGTGACAATGTTGCGCAGAATAAAGGCGGGGTCGGTACTCTTTAGTGACTGCAGCATCCTTGTTGCAACCGGAGCGAGGAAGGCCCCTCCTCCGCAGGCCGGATCCAGGATGCGCCCCTTCCCCCAGTCGAAGCCGGCTTCAGTCACCATCTCCAGCAGGCGTTCGACAAGCGTCGGGGGGGTATAGTATGCCCCGAGGGAAGAACGGGTCTCGTCGGGGAGCATGACGGTATAGAGCGCGCTGATGAGGTGTCCGGCCTTTGTTGGCGGGTAGTATGATGCGGCGGTGCCAACCTCGTGGGCAAGGGATGTGGCTGACTTGGCAAGGGGCTGAAGCGGGCAGGGGAGGGAGCGGATATCCCATGTGCAATGGTGATTGTGACAGACCGCGTCCCAATAGCTCAGCAGAATCGTACCGCAGAACGCCCTTGCCAATGCCGCCCTGGCGGCCGGGGTTCCTTTGCTTTCAGCCAACCCTTTTGCCATTGCCTTCCACACGGCAAATGCGTTGTCGCTCTGCTCCCAGCCGGGGAAGTTCATCTGTTGCCGAGCAGTAGTGTTCATGGTCATCTCCCTGAAGAGTTTCGCGAATATATCATTACCCGTGTTCCCTGTTAAGGGATTTCCACCCCTGCGAGGCTCCAGGTGTGGTCCAGCGTGTTGTAGGCGAGCTCGAAGAGGTTGGCGTCGTCGCTCACGGCAAAGTGGAGGATGGTGGCGTTGCCTGCCGCTTCGCTCCAGCGATAGGTGGTCTGCCGGACCTGGTAGCGCTGCCGGTTCCATTCGAACCAGACCGGCCGGATAGTGCCCCCCTGCTCGAAGATCGTCGCCACCCGGATGTTCCTGGCAAGGGGGGCCATGGCTACGCCAGTCGGCGGTAGATACCCACCACCTTGCCGATGATGGCGAGCTCGTCCCCGGGGGTGACGATGATCGGCGGCATGTTGGGGTTCTCCGGCTGCAGGCGGATTCGCCCCCGTTCCCGGTAGAACCGCTTCAGGGTCGCTTCCCCCTCCACCATGGCCACGACGATATCCCGGTTCTCGGCCGTTGGCTGGGGGCGGACCAGGGCCAGGTCCCCCTCGACGATGGCGGCGTTGACCATGGAGTCCCCCTTGACCCGGAGGAAGAAGGCGCCGCCGGAACTGGCCATGGAGCGGTCGACCGAGATGTATTCCTCGATATCCTCTACCGGCGGCTGGGGGGTGCCGGCCCGCACCACGCCGACCACCGGCAGCGGCAGCGGGGCCTCCTGGTCCGGGCCTGTCCGGGAGCGCTTTTTCGGGAAGACTGCTCCCCCGGCGGTATCGGTGAGAACGATCGCCCGGGAGTTGCCCGCCTCCTTCCGGAGGTATCCTTTCCTCTCCAGGGCCGCCAGATGCTTCATGACGCCGAGGGTGCCGCTGATGCCGAGCTGGCCGGCGATTTCCCGCAGGGTGGGGGGGTAGCCGGCCCGGGCCAGCTGTTCCCTGATGACCTGCAGTACCTGCCTCTGGCGCGGGGTGAGATCGTCCATGATGGTTCCTTTGCTGCCGCTGGTGCGGTGAGGTTGTCAAGTGATAACCTATCACCGGAGAGCGGGCATGTCAAGGGGGGGAAAATTGCCGTTTGCCCTGGGGCCCGTCTGCGGCTATACTGGGGCCACGGGAACGGGAAGGGGGAGCGATGGGACAGGAACTGCCGGGGAGTGAAGAGGGAGTGAGGGGGATGACGCCGGCCCGGCTGGTGGTATCGGGCTGGCTGGCGATGACGAGCGCGCTCCTGGCCATCCCGCTCTTCCTGCTGTCGCTAAGGCTGGCCGGCGCCGAGGACCTGGTGGCCAGGGCCGGGGAGGCGGGACTGATGGTGGTCGGCACCGCGCTTTTCGTCTACCTCACCATCACCCTGCGCCGGCTCCTGCACAGCCGGTACGCCTTTTACGACGCGGACAGCGCCATCGCCCTCCTCATCAAGGCCAACGTGGTCCTGACCGTTGTCGGCGTCATCGGCCTCGCCGCGCCGTCGCTGGCCTCGTCGGTGGGGCTGTTCACCATCATCTGCCTGCTGCCGCTCGGCATCTTCCAGGCCTATTTCGGCCTGCGCCTCATGCGCCTTTCGGACGGACAGCAGCCGCTCTTCCGTACCTACTGCTACCTGAACCTGGCGACCGGCCTCTGCCTGGCCCTGATCATCACGGCGCCCTTGGCGCTCCTTTTCGGCGCCATTGCCGACGTCATGCTCGGCACGATCTTTTTCCAGCACGGCCAGCAGGCAAAGGGGCATATTTCTGATACAGTTTAGGCAGGCGGGGGTATCCGTGAGGCATGGCGGCCCGTTTTCCGCTCAAGCAGCCGCGATTTGGCTTTTGAGGTGCATCACCGCCGGTGGCTGACCTCGCACGGTTGAAGCGACGTGGTGCCAACCGGCCGCGGGAATCGCGGCTGTTCGCTCCCGGGCCGCCATGCCTCACGGAGGCTGCGAAGGAGCACGGAACAGGGAAAGGGGTAAAAAGAGATGGTATCGCGTGAACAGATCGACAGATTCCTGCAGGCCACACGTTTCGGCGTCGTGGGGGCCTCGACCGACCGGACCAAGTACGGCAACCGGGTGCTGCGCTGCTACCAGCAAAAGGGGCTTAGCGTGGTGCCGGTCAACCCGAAGGAGCGGGAGATCGAAGGGGTTCCCTGCGTGGCGGCCGTGGCCGACCTGCCCGGCGACGTGACGAGCATCTCGGTCATCACCCCGCCAACGGTGACCGAGCAGGTGGTGGAGGCGGCGATTACCAAGGGGATCACGAACATCTGGATGCAGCCGGGTGCCGAGAGCCAGCAGGCGGTGGACCGCTGTCTTGCGGCGGGGGTCAACGTCATTGCCGACGGCAGCTGCATCCTGGTGGTGCTGGGCTACCACGACCATTGACCGGGGATGGGGCGTTTTCCAGTGGTGAGATAGCTTTTGCATAAACCGTCAGAAGATGTTAACTTGAATCAGGAGCAGAGATAACAACGATATGGGGGTGTAAAGGTTTCGACGGGGGTAGGAAGCAAAGGTTGCATGCCGGGGTGTGGGCAGGCCCCGTAAAACAGCCCACACGGCTATAAATGCCGACAATTACAGCTACGCCGTAGCAGCTTAATACCCTGCTACCGTCTCTCCTAGTTCTTCTCATGGGCCAGGAAGAGGCGTCATTTTCGTGAGATAGTTTTCCCGAAGGCCCACGGCGGGGAAGCGAAACCTAGTGGGATCGCGGCCTGAAGATTCTGTTCGGTGAAGACGATGGCTGCTAAACCTTAAACACCGAAACAAGCATGTAGACGCCTTCTGTGTATGACTTTCGGACGCGGGTTCGATTCCCGCCACCTCCACCAAATTGAAAAGGGCTCCGGTTTTTACCGGGGCCCTTTTCTGTATCCGGGTTTAAACATGATTGACTGAGTTCTGCTCCTGCAATACGCGCTGCCGATTAACGAGACGAGGCCATCTGCCGGTCTCTTCGGCCGGTTACGCCGGTCACGTTCTCGCTGCCAACACGAGGGCAAAGATTCTCCTCATGGCTTACCTCTCTTCCTCCCCCCTTTGGGCTTTGCAAGACCGGCGCTGGCTACCGGAGGCTTTCCCTATCGGCTGAGAAGCATCAACAGGATGGCGATGAACGCCGCGATGCCAACCACGATCAAGGCCAGGCTCCTTACCTCTGGGCGCAGCCTGTAGTAGGGATGCCGGGCTGATTTCTTCGAGTCGACGTGTCGCTGGTGGGCGTGTATTTTGTTGGTTGATCGCGACGTATGGGACATGGTGACCCTCCTCCCTTGGAAGTATACCATCACTTGACCGAGGGGAGGTCGCCCGCGTTCCGAATAAGCAAATCAGCAGGTAACGTCCCCGTAATTATGCAGCTGCGGTATAATTCCTACAAAGCTCTACAAATCCAAACCTGTAGGTAAAGGAGAGCAGAGATGAATAAAGACAGCAAGTGTCCGGTAACGGGCGGAACTGACAAACCCACTGCCAGCAGTGGCAGGTCGAACCGGGACTGGTGGCCGAACCAGTTGAACCTCAAGATACTTCATCAGAATTCTACCATGATCAACCCGATGGGCGAGGAGTTCAACTACGCTGAGGAATTCAAGAAACTCGACCTGGAGGCCCTGAAGAAGGACCTCTATGCGCTGATGACCGACTCGCAGGACTGGTGGCCGGCTGATTACGGTCACTACGGAGGGCTCTTCATCCGGATGGCGTGGCACAGCGCAGGCACCTACCGCACCGGCGACGGCCGCGGCGGCGCCTCCTCGGGCTCGCAGCGCTTCGCGCCGCTCAACAGCTGGCCGGACAACGTCAACCTCGACAAGGCGCGCCGCTTGCTTTGGCCGATCAAGCAGAAATACGGCAGGAAAATCTCCTGGGCCGACCTGATGATCCTCGCCGGCAACTGCGCTCTGGAGTCGATGGGCTTCAAGACGTTCGGCTTCGGCGGCGGGCGCGAAGACGTCTGGGAGCCCGAAGAAGACATTTACTGGGGGGCCGAGGACACGTGGCTTGGCGACAAGCGCTACACCGGTGACCGGAAACTCGAGAATCCTCTCGCCGCCGTGCAGATGGGCCTGATCTACGTGAACCCGCAAGGCCCGAACGGCGAGCCGGATCCGGTTGCCTCCGGCCGTGACGTTCGCGAGACCTTCGCCCGCATGGCGATGAACGACGAAGAGACCGTCGCGCTCGTCGCCGGCGGGCACACCTTCGGCAAGTGTCATGGCGCGGGCGATGCGGCCCTTGTCGGTCCGGAACCCGAGGCCGCCGGCATCGAGGAGCAGGGACTCGGCTGGAAGAGCAGCTTCGGCAGCGGCAAAGGCGGCGATACGATCGGCAGCGGCATCGAGGGCGCCTGGAAACCGAACCCGACCAGATGGGACATGGGCTATCTGAACACGCTGTTCAAATACGAGTGGGAGCTGGTTAAGAGCCCGGCCGGCGCCTATCAGTGGCTGGCCAAGGACGTGGCCGAAGAGGACATGGTGGTTGACGCGCACGACCCGTCGAAGAAGCACCGGCCGATGATGACCACGGCGGACCTCTCCCTTCGCTTCGACCCGATCTACGAGCCGATCGCGCGGCGCTACCAGCAGAACCCCGAGAAATTCGCGGATGCCTTCGCCCGCGCCTGGTTCAAGCTGACCCACCGCGACATGGGCCCGCGCTCGCGCTATCTCGGTGCGGAAGTGCCCGCGGAAGAGCTCCTGTGGCAAGACCCCGTCCCCGCGGTCACTCATATGTTGATTGACGAGCGGGACATCGCCGCCCTCAAGGACACAATCCTCGCTGCGGGACTGTCTGTCTCCCAACTGGTATCGACGGCCTGGGCGTCGGCGTCCACGTTCCGCGGCTCCGACAAGCGCGGCGGGGCGAACGGCGCGCGCATCCGTCTCGCGCCGCAGAAGGATTGGGAAGTCAACCAGCCTGCCCAACTGGAGACCGTGCTGCAGGCCCTTGAGGGAATCCAAAAGGAGTTCAACAGTGCGCAGTCAGGCGGGAAGCGGGTTTCGCTCGCCGACGTGATTGTCCTGGGCGGATGCGCAGGTGTCGAGCAGGCTGCGAAGAATGCCGGCTTTGAAGTGACCGTTCCCTTCACGCCGGGACGCACGGATGCGTCCCAGGAGCAAACCGACGTGGCGGCGTTCGCCGTACTCGAGCCGGTTGCAGACGGGTTCCGTAACTACCTCAAAACCAGATACAGTGTATCGGCAGAGGAGCTGCTGGTCGATCGGGCGCAACTGTTGACGCTGACCGCCCCTGAGATGACGGTTCTCTTTGGCGGTATGCGCGTCTTGAATACCAACTTCGGACAGTCGCAACACGGCGTCTTCACCAAGCGGCCAGAGATGCTCACCAATGACTTCTTCGTGAATCTGCTCGACATGAGCACCGCGTGGACGGCTGCCCCGGAAGCCGCCGACCTGTTCGAGGGCCGTGATCGCAAGAGCGGCGAACTCAAGTGGACCGGCACCCGTGTCGACCTCATCTTCGGCTCGAACTCCCAACTCCGGGCCTTGGCGGAAGTCTACGGATGTGAGGACTCCCGGGAGAAGTTCCTGCACGACTTTGTAGCGGTGTGGGAAAAAGTAATGAACCTTGACCGTTTCGACCTCGCCTGAGGGCTGCTGACAGAGCGGCAGAACAACGGTCAGCTGACAACCGGTTCAGCGGACAACGTACCGTCGCCGCTGAACCGGAGCGTGAGAGAAAAATTTTGCGCCCTTTGCGCCTTTTCGTGATGCGGTTGCCGACTTTTTCTTCCTTTTCTCTCCACTGTAACATTCTGTTACAGTCACCCGTAAATCCTCACTGGTCCTGCCTCTACGGCCTCAAGTGTAACATTGTGTGACATATCATTTTGTTGCACCTGGCTATGTCGTGTTGGTTAACCTGTTGAAATAATGTGAAATATAATTTGGCACGAAAATTGGTATAGAGAGGGTTTTATTGTCCGTGTGCACTGGGGTGGAGGGAGCGATGGAGACGATCTGCGAAGGGGATTTTGAGAAGACCACCAGGTGCATAAACATAAACCTGTTGCGTATGTACTAAAAATAGGTACATTGTGAAGTGGACGGTCACGATTCATCGCGGTGTGCAGAAACAGCTGCCGAAAATGCCGGCCAAGGTACTGGATGCACTGGCCCGGCTTCTGGTCGACATCGAGATTTCGGGTCCGGTACGCGGCAACTGGCCAAACTATTCGAAGCTGGCAGATGGGCGTCATCACTGTCACCTAAAAGGGTAAGCCGACGTACGTGGCAGTGTGGAGTGAAGACAGGGAAACGGTAACGGTGGAGGTCATCTATGTTGGAACGCACGAAAAAGCGCCTTACTGATGAGATGGTAACGCTTCGTCTTCGTGTGCGTCGGTCCGATGCGGAGCGGATCAAGCGCTTTATTACGAGCATCGAAGCTGAACAGGAGGGCGGGTCTCTCCCCTGGCGTGAGGTCCTCAATGAATTGCGGCCGGACGATAGCATCCCGTCTGCGATTCTTCGTGGTTCACGCGTGAAGGAAGATCTGACCCAGGTGCAGCTTTCCGAGATGACCGGCATCCCGCGCCGCCATATCAGCGAGATGGAGCATGGTAAAAGGACGATAGGCAAGGAAACCGCCAGGAAGCTGGCTAAGGCGCTTAACTGCGATTATCGGGTGTTCCTGTAGCGCTCAATGGGGAAGCTGACTCAGGCAAGGTTGGGGAATCTGTAGAACATGGCATTGTGGTGAGCGGTTGGTAAAGGTGACACCTCAAATAGTCCTGAGAAGCCGGGAAAGGCGTTTGTCCACGAACGACACGAAATACACGAACAAACCGGTTTAGAGAAGGGGAACGGCTTTTGATTTCTTTCGTGCGTTTTCGTGTATTTCGTGGACGACAGGGTTACCGCTTTTGTCTATTTGAAAGGTTTCCCTTTGTGTCCTTCGTGTCTTAGTGGTAGATGATGGTACACAGTTGAGCGCAGAGTGAATCGTGCGTTCGTTGAGGAATCTGATTTGACCATTATGTCGTTGCTGGCTCGCAGATATGGAGCATAAGAAGATGGCACGGATAGCATTCGAAAAGATCATGGCGGGGGTGGAAGACGCGCTGGCCTATGCCGATGGCGACAGTTCCCGAGGGACGGCGCAGACGGTAAAGGTTGCGGATGTCGACATCACGCAGTTGCGGGAAAAGCTCGGTCTGTCCCAGGACCGGTTTGCCGCTCTGTTCGGGCTGAGCCCGCGCACCGTGCGCAACTGGGAGCAGGGGATACGCCATCCGGAAGGGCCGGCGCGGATACTCCTGCAGGTGATTGATCGCGAGCCGGAAGCGGTGATGCGGGCGTTGCGCGGGTGATGGGTTGCCTGGACTTGGTATAGAGTCCATAGAGTCCAAGTGAAATGGCAGAAAGTTAGACCCCGCGATTTTGTTATTTGAAGGAGTTGGGGAAATACGGGGAGTGTCCCGGATTTTCCGGGACACTAGTGTGTATCATTATGAATAATCTCCTAGACGTTCCTATCACAGCAGTAACCGAGCTTACCCCTGAGCGCGCCGTATCTGTTATTCGCGTCATTCTTAGATCTGAATGCGGCTATTCAAAGCTAAGTCCAGCTGTATTGACGATCTCGTCTCGACTCACGACCGCGGACGGCGGCATCGACGCGGAAATCAATGTTCCCTCTGGGGCTATGATTCCAACAGATTGCATTTTTCAGTCGGGACTTAACGGGTTTCAGATCAAAGCAGGAACTACTTTCAAACCTTGGACACCGAGCGCAATCCGTAGTGAACTTCTCGACAGCAAAGGGGAACTATGCTCTGAGGTGAAACGCCTCGTTCTCCGTCGTGGGCGCTATATACTGCTTTGCACAGGCCATGACCTGACCCCGGAACAGCGTAACGATTCGCGGCAACACATTGTTCTCGTACTAGCGGAGGTGGGTGTCGAAGGATACGAAGATCTGGTTGAGGTTCTCGGTGCGAGTCAAATTGCCGAATTTGCCGAGCGTTATCCAGGGACAGCATCCCTTCTGGCAGTCGACCCAATTCAGGAAGCTTGGGTACTCGATGAATGGCAGCGTGACGCACATATGGCAAATCTCTTCGAGGCGTCACCAGAGCAGGATCAATTGATTGCCCAAATACGTGCAGGCTTGCAAAAGGAAACCAAACATTTTCGTATTCTGGGTGAGCCAGGCCTGGGGAAGACACGAATTGTCCTTGAGGCTGTTAAGGACGTGGACATTGCACCCTATGTGCTTTACATACAGCACGGCTCACAGTTCGGGCAGACAAGGCTCTTTCGCCAGTTACTGAAATGCGGTTACGACAAACCGCTTATAGTTGTCATCGACGAAATTGCAGAGTCTGAGTTGGCAGATATTTGGAGGCATTTAAAACCTCGTTGCGGCAGCCTGAAGATTGTGTCGCTGGATCATGGGAGAGACGAAAGTCACGACGAAGAAATTGTTAGACTGAACGCCCCGCGCCTGCCTGATGAGACGATAAAAAAGATACTTGTTCGCGGAGCTGGCGATTCACGTGAGATCGATCGATGGGTCGCGATTTGCGAAGGCTCGCCTCGGGTTGCACAGGCGGTTGCAGATAACTTACGAGCAAATCCAGGTGACCTTCTGAAACCCCCAGCCACCGTACCGATTTGGACAAGATTTCTGCATGGCTACGGCATCCGGGATGAAGGTTCTGCGAGGCAAGTCGACTGCGTGACTCAACACCTAGCGCTATTCAGCAGATTTGGGTACGAAGCCCCCGTAGGGAAAGAAGCGGAGTACATAGCGGAACTCATTCGCGAAAATGATCCAACTATTGGATGGGCGCGTTTCCAGGAGATAGTCCAAAGCCTACGTGCACGAAGGGTGCTACAGGGGAGCAGAACGCTCTTCTTTGTGCCCAAAGCCCTTCACATCTACTTGTGGAAGCAGTTCTGGGAGCGCTATGGGCGAGGATTCGACTTCACGCAAACCTTCGACAAGATGCCGGAGTCTTTACACGCTTGGTTCATGAACATGTTCAAGTTTGCAGAGGGGGCGGCAACGGCGCACATAATTGACGACATCCTTAGGCCAGAAGGCATTTTTTCTAAACGCGAAGCGTTGATGTCGATAAAAGGTTCTCAATTCCTCTCAATTTTGGCCGAAGCCAATCCATCTGCTGTGCTGCGGCTTCTGGAAGCGACAATTGGCAGATGGACGGATCAGGAGCTTTTAGCGTTTGAGGATAATCGGCAAAACCTCGTCTGGGCGCTCGAAAAGATCGCCGTTTGGCCAACGCTTACCGTCAGGGCTATCCAAGTGCTAGGACGTCTCGCTGTCAACGAGAATGCCAATTTCTCAAACAACTCCACGGGCACCTTGATCGGATTGTTTCACATTGGTCCTGAGGCAGCTGCTACCGAATCGAGTCCCGAAGCCCGACTTCCAGCAATGCTAAAGCTTCTTCATGTGCCCAGTGATGCAGAACGTCTTCTTGGGCTCAAGGCGATGCGTGCGGCCCTCGACAGTCGCGGCATGGGCTTCCGGATTGTCGGGCCTGAGTATCAAGGGCTACGGGAGAGAGCAAAACTCTGGATACCTACGACATACGGAGAGTGGTGGCAAGCCAAGTTCGTCTATTTCCAGACGCTGGTTAATGAGACCCGGAAATGGCCGCCCTCCCTGCAAACTGAAGTCTGCGAGACCTTGCTGGAAGCAGTAGAACAGCAAATTACAACACCACCATGTACCGAGTTGGCGTTTCAAGTCCTCAATCTACTTGTGGATGATCCTGCGATGGCACCAGAGAAGCTGAATGCCTTCTTTTGGCATTGGAGGGAGTATCAAGACGACGGCAAGCACCCAGAAATCACCACGAGGCTTAGCTGCCTTGAGCGTCGTTACACAAGGCGTGACTTAGCAAGCCGGTTTCAACGCTACGTAATCGATGTGGACTGGATGGAATGGGACGAGGGTTTTCGCGAACGGCACAACAAGATCAGGAGCCGTGCGAAGAGCCTTGTTAACACTTTGGCTCGCCGCATCGCAAAGCATCCCGAGAAACTGAGTCAGATTCAGCACCTCCTATCGCCAGCGAAAAATGCGCCTGCACTGTGGCATTTCGGAGAACAATTGGCGCAGAATGATAGGTCCCGTGAGTTGTTACCCTCACTCATTGAGCTGACACGGGAAACAAAACACCAAGTGTGTCTGCACGGCTACCTTTCAGCAGTTCGGTTAAGCGATCCCGATTTCTATCTCGCCACAGTGGGAAGGTTTTTTGACATAGAGAGTACAGCATGGCTGGGCGCAACTATTGCGCTTCGCTCCGTCTATGATGACGGGCTGTTCGTTAAGTGTCAGGAGGCACTGGAAAAGAAATGGATTGATCCACCTCTTTTCCAGGTGTTGCAATATGGTAAGGACATCGAATCGGTTCCCCCTGAAAGAGTGAGGCGTCTGCTTCGTCAGCTGAACGACCATGGAGGGCTCTGCGTCGAATCAAGTGGGTTGAGAGTGTAGGCCGTCGAACTTGAGCTT
>CAYSMK010000011.1:0-147575 GCA_964432205.1 uncultured Geobacter sp.
TGGGTAGTGGGATGCGGCCATTATACCATTACCCACTCAGATCGTTGCGGAGCCCGACACTATTTATCCCGCTGGAAGCAAGGTACTGGAAGCAGGCTGTGGGGTCGGCGCACAGACAGTAACTCTTGCCAAGAATAGCCCAAAAGCAGAGATCACTTCTCTTGACATATCTGAGAACTCTGTGGCTACTGCCATCATGAATGCCCAAGCAGCGGGGATAAACAATGTCACCTTTCAGCAATGTGACATTTTCCATTTACCCTTTGAGGCAAATTTATTCGACCACATTTTTGTATGTTTTGTACTTGAGCATCTGCCCAACCCGGTCAAAGCATTAAACATTCTGAAAAACTTCCTGAAGATCGGTGGCACAATAACCGTAATTGAAGGTGATCACGGGTCAACATATTTTTACCCGGACGGTGAATATGCCCATAAGGTCATTAGCTGCCAAGTTGAGCTTCAAAAGAGATCAGGCGGGAATGCCAATATTGGCAGAGCGCTATATCCGCTCCTAAAGGGGGCAGGCTTCGAGGCAGTCCATGTTTCACCACGTATGGTTTATGTTGATGCCAGCAAACCTGAACTCGTTGATGGATTCACAAGGAAGACTTTTACCGCCATGATAGAGGGGGTACGTGAAACTGCACTTGCAGCTGGCTTAACGGATCAATCCACCTTCGACAAAGGCATTGAAGAACTTCATAGAACAACAGATTCGGACGGAGTTTTCTGTTACACATTTTTCAAAGCTGTTGCCATTAAGGAGTAGAGGCCGAACCAGAGCCTGCAGCGGCTTTCATCGCCAAGGCTCGAAGCCGTTACACAAGAAAGGAGAGGTCGCCAGGGTCAGGCTTCCAAGATGACAAGTTGACCGTCAAGCACGTTTCCGAAAGAGAGTTGCATCGAAAAAGGGTCGTGCGAATTCGTATAGCCAAAGACTTTTGCATCATGTAAATTCCTACCATCGAAGCAAAACATGGAGGTGTTAACTCATGTCGATGTCTGTGAAAAAAATTGAGACAGAGGCTCTCAACCTGGATATTCACTCCCGAGCCAACCTTGTCGGGAAACTGCTGTTGAGCCTGGATGAACCATCTGCCTCAGAAGTTGAAAGGCTTTGGCTGGAAGAGGCAGAAAGACGACTAGATGAGTATCGCGCCGGCAAGGTTCAGGCAATACCTGGCAACGATGTCTTCAAGAGGGCCATTGCCGAATTGTCATGAACTACGAATTTTTGCCGGAAGCGGATGAAGAGTTCAGGGAGGCGGCCCGCTACTACGAAAGTGAAGCCCCTGGAGTCGGCCTGGCATTTATTGCGGAAGTTCATCGCGTACTATCCATTGTTGTTTCCCATCCTCGCTCCGCAAAAAGAGTGCGTGGCACTGTCCGCAGAAAAGTCCTCTCTCACTTCCCAATAGTTTGCTCTATTCAATCGAACCCGACTTGATTCTGATAGTTGCCGTAGCTCATCAGAAAAGGCGTCCCATATATTGGCGCAGCCGGTTATTACATAATCAGTAACTGCCAATAAGGGCTGCCGGGTCAGGGCTGAAAGAGTGAAAGATGTTGGTTTGGGTAGAGCAGAGGGACGCCCATAGGTTTATAAGTTACTGAAGAAGACCGTTATAAATTTATGGGTGTCCCTTTCGGGTAGTCCCTCGCGAAAAATAAATCTGTCCCAGTTCCCCAGTTTTCCTGCAGTTTCCCGGAGATGATAGGTCAAAGAAGAGTTTAACGGACAAGGATTACAGAAGGAACAGCATCGAGCTTTTCCGCAGTTGAAGCAAATTTCCGGTCAAATGTAGCAATGCCGGCATGCTCAATACTTCCTGAGAGATGGAGGGCATCGGCGAAGTCCATGCCTTGCGAGTACCATTTAAGCGCTTGTGCGACGTTGACAGCATCTTCAGTTTCTATACAGGACAACCCAAGAATATGGAGTACCCGCTCATGCACTATTTCTCGGGAAAGATTGTACCCAGCAGGCGACGAAAGCACCCAGACCACTTCCAGAAGGACGGTTCTCAGAACAAAGCAACGGTTGTCGGACAGGAATTTGGTCGCTAACACCGTTTGATCATGGTCGTCTTTAACCAGATAGCGAACAATTATGTTCGTATCGACGGCTATCATCGGTGCCTCGCTGCTTCGGCCAAGACGGCCTGATCCATTTCCTCCAATGAAAGCGGTTTGTCTCCATAGATTGACGGAGTTTCGGGAGACTCCAACACTGTTGAGGGAAAGATTCTGGCCGGCTTGATAACCAGGTCATCTCCACGATCGATAATGATGAATTCGGTGCCGGTTTCCCAGTGATGCTTGTCACGGATGGCTTTAGGGAGAATAAACTGTCCTTTGCTTGATAATTTTACGGTATCCATGGTTGGTCTCCGGTAAGACTGATGTAAGAATTTTATCGCAGGTCGCCGTAACTACAACTTTTATCACAGAAAAGCGGGACACGAGACCTCTGGTGTCTAGACTTTCGGACATTTGAAGGAACAACTCTGATGCCAGGGGCGTACTCGCGGGACGCTGTTATCTATTTTTCTATTGACACTTAATTGCCTATTGCACACCTGAATCCTTGACCGTTCATTGAGCGGACAGGGTGAGGTGATGGGGCCAAGGCTTTCGGACATTTAATCGCGCTCGGCTGGATACAGAACCATGGGGTGTAGCCGCCCCTATAGCCAGGGATTGTATAGGGTAAGTCCATTGATATGCTGAAAGTCTTTGGTGTTGCGCGTGGCAAGGGGATAACCGTGGGCCAGGGCAATGGCGGCAATCTGGGCATCTTCCGTGGTAGTTGTATAGCCGGCGCTGCGCCGGCCGGAAACGACGGCGGCATAGCAGGCGGCGATCGTGGCGTCAAAGGGGAGACATCTCCCGGCAAAGTCCTGAGAAAACATCGCGTCTGCCGCTGCAGCAAGGGCATCCCGACGCTTTCCGGGGGGGAGCAGCGCAATTCCAAGCAGGATTTCGGCAGTGGTGATGGCGCTTACATAAAACTGGTCGCCGGTGTGGCCGGCAAACCAATCCATGACCATCTGATCCGGCTGGGGCCGCATCAGTTCGGAAAGCACATTAGTGTCGAGGAGAATGGCTGCCATGGGCTATTCCGAAAATTCGGGCGGATTGCGGACCTCCTGGCGGCGCGGCAGCGGCAGGGAGTCCGCATCAAGTGTCTCGAAACGCTGGTGGATGGCGACGGCAAGGTTCTGCTCAGCGGCCGGCGCGTTCAGGCTTTGCGCCAGGATGGTTCTCGCCTCGGCCTCCATGGAGCGGCCATGCCGGGCGGCCCGCATGCGTAGTTGAGCTTTCAGGTTGCTATCGAGATTACGGATCGTCAGAGATGCCATGATGCTCCTCCTGCTGCTATCAGTGCAATCATTGTACTCATTGATTTCACCATCTGCAAGCGATTGGTGCTGCAGGGTTGAATCAGAACGTGCCCAGTTTCTTCTCGAGCCTTTCGACGACCTCCGCAGCAGTGCGCTCATTATCATCCCCGCGAACGGTGAAATAGAGAAATTGTCCCGTGTGGTGCGACCAGTAGACGTCTTCTACCGGAAGCGGTTGCAGCAGGGAATCGATTTTTTCATAGGAGATGAACGGTTCGCCGTCAGGCCACTTCCTGTCGAGTTTGGCCTGCTGGGCATCGGTCAAGGGGATCCTGTAGGTGACAGAATAGACTTTTGCCTTCATTACGGTTTGATGTAGGCGTTCACCCCGATGGTGACCGGCTTGCCATCAACCTCGACGGCAGTTACGGCGTTCCCGCGGGTGCTGGCCACCACCAGAGTCTTGCCGGAAGAGGAGGGGGTGGGTTTCTCCAGGTCTATCTCGATGCAGAGCTTGTTGTTCTTGATTTCGACGGTCATTGCCATGGTGTTCTCCTCTATTTTATCCCTGTTGCCCGGGGGCGGGCTTCCAGGTTGCCACGTTGAAACTGTCTTGAGCAACTGGAGTCATCGCGTGTTGGTAAAGGTTATAACCGATCTCACCACCTCCCGCAAACGGTTCACCTCACCTCTCCGTTTACCCCGGCAATATAGGTGCTATAATAGTGTAGAAACGAGCAGATATCGGAGTTTCTCATGGACTCGTTAATCTGGGACGATAAGGTAGATTCGTGCATTGAAATACTGAATATTCAGCAGCGTACAATCTCTGTGTACATGAACACGATCTATGAAAGGATTGTCGACACCTCACAGAGGTGTGATCATATCAATAGTCTGCTGGATCAGCTAGAACTCCTTTGTCAAAAGCGATTCGAGTACGACGAACAATTACTGGAACAGGTGAATTTCCCATCAATAGCGGAACAAAGACGCCTGCACGGTCTGTACTTGAAGGCCATCAACCTGTTCAAGGCTGAAAATGACCAGTGCCATTCCTCGTCCTGTATCAAGGATTTTCTCAAACTTAGATTAGACTTTATTTCAACCATTAACAAAGAAACCATGTTGCTTTGTGATTTCCTGCTGAAGGAGTGAGTTACAATGTCATCGAGGACCGGCGTAATGAACGACCAATCCCTGATTCTCCGGATCATCGGCGCAGTTCCGTCGGGCGGGAGTCTCCGTGGCGGTATGTTCCATGGGTAACTACAGCGTAGTCGTTCTCGACTTTGAAACCACCGGGCTCTCCCCCGATGCCGGCGACCGGGCCATCGAGGTGGGCGCGGTGCTCATCCACGACAACCGGATCGTCGACCGGTTCGAGAGCCTGATGAATCCGGGGATGAGGGTCAGCAGCTTCATCGAGTCGTACACGGGCATCACCAACGCCATGCTCGCCGGCGCCCCCCCCGTTGCCGAGGCGATGCGGCGGTTCGCCGCCTTCATGGCCCGGCACCATCTGGTCGCACACAACGCGAGCTTCGACCGGCGCTTCCTCGATGCCGAGCTGCAGCGGATCGAAACGGAGCGGCGGCAGGAATTCGCCTGTTCCATGCTGGTTTCGCGGCGCGTCTATCCAGACGCCCCGGGGCACAGCCTGGAGGCGCTGGTGAGACACAAACGGCTCGCCACCAGCGGGGTCCACCACCGGGCGCTGGCCGACGCCGAGATGACCGCCCATCTCTGGATCGGCATGGTCAATGACCTGAAGAGCGACTTCGCCCTGAGGGAGGTGCCGTTCGGTCTGATGCAGCAGCTGGGAAGGGTGTCGAAGGCGACGGCGCCCGCCTTTCTGGAGCGGATTGCCGTGGAGCAGGGGCGAGGCTGATGGCCGTACCGGCTCGCTGAATCGCTGCGGGGGAGCACGATGAGGGTCGAGAGGAGAGGGGGGCAGGGCTTCGGTCTGGCTGACGGGAAATTTGTGGGGTCGGGATGCAGGGGGCGCGATGGCTGATATGTTCAACGCTCTCTTCAAGCGAGACGAAAAAAGGGTGCGCCTGACGGCACACCCTTTTTTCGTTCTTTACCAAGCAGGTACGACTAATTACTTGGCAACCGTCTTGGCCAGCTCGACGGCGATGTCCTTGTAGGGGTTGGCGAACAGGATGATCAGCGCGACAACCAGGACGTAGATGGCGAGGGACTCGATCATGGCGAGACCGATCATCATGGTGGTCAGGATCTTGCCGGAAGCACCCGGGTTGCGGGAAACGCCTTCAACGGCGCTCTTGACGGCGAGACCCTGGCCGATACCGGTACCGAATGCACCGATCGCCATACCGAAACCAGCTGCCAGCATACACATTGTGAAAAAGCCCATGTTTTTTCTCCTTCTGCGGTTTTTATAATTTCCTAAACAGTATAGGAAAGACGAATCAGGTAAAGGTAGAGGTAAAGGTAAAGTGAGTGGCAGGTTTTCTTTGCCTCTACCTTTACCTCTACCTGCTTATTAGTGTGCTTCTTCCAGCGAGCCCTGGATGTAGATCATCGCCAGCAGCATGAACACGAAGGCCTGGATGAACGAGACCAGAACCCCCATCAGCATCATGGGGAGCGGCACCAGGAACGGGGCCAGGGCGAAGAAGATCATCAGGACCAGTTCGTGGCCGTTCATGTTGCCGAAGAGTCGCAGCGACAACGAGAGTGGCCGGGAGAGATGCCCGATGATCTCGATGAAGAACATCAGCGGAGCCAGCCACCAGATGGGGCCGGTGAAGTGGTGGAAGTAGTGGATGCCGTGCTCCTTGATCCCGACCACGTGGGTGGAGAGGAAGACCACGATGGCGCAGGCCGCGGTGGTGTTCAGGTTGGCGGTCGGCGGATAGAAGCCGGGGATCAGGCCGATCAGGTTGGAAACCAGGACAAAGAGCGCCAGGGTCGCGATGAGCGGGAAGTAGCCACGCCCCTTTTCACCCATGGTCTCACTGATCATGTTTTCGATCCCGCCGACGATCACTTCCATGAAGTTCTGCAGGCCGGAAGGGACCGACTGCAGGCTCTTGGTGGCAAGCAGGGAGAGCACCAGGAGCAGGGCCATGATCAGCCAGGTGTAGGCGACGGCATCGGCCCCGGCCTCTGAGATGTGCAGCGGCTCGAGCAGTTTGCGGAAAAACTCCAGGAACAGTAATGGATGGACCATCTTTTCTATCCTCCCGAACGGTTCGTCACCTGATAGATGGCGACCGCCATGATATTTATGACCAAGATCGACAGGCCGAGCAGGAGCCCGTAGACGTCGACGCCGACCTTTGCGATAAGCAGGTAGATGGCGACTGCCAGCAGGGTCAGCCTGAGCAGGTAGCGCAACTGGGCAAAACGTGCCGCCTGGCGGGCCTCGAGATTCAGCGAGCGCGCCAGGATGTTTCTGAGCCAGGCAAAATTTGCCAGGGCGAGCAAACCGCCCGCCAGCACTCCGGCGGCAAAACCGGGCGCCGCAAACAGCAGACTTCCCGTCACCAGGAGTATCAGGAGTATCCACCCGCCACGAAACAGCACGGCGAGCAGATTTTCATCACGTATCCCGGTCACGGTCGCTCTTCTTGATCTCCCTGCCGGCAATGATGTAGATGTTGCGGAAGCCGGCAGCTATGCCGAAAAAGAGGAAGATAAAGAAGAACCAGGGCTTGGTGCCGAACCACTTGTCCAACTGGAGACCGACGATGACGCCGATGGCGATGGCCACCGCCACCGAGATCCCCATGCTGGAGACCATTCCCAGCGTGCCCAGCAGGTTTTTCTTGTCTTCATCCATGACGTTTGACTTGGCTTTCTGCCGCCCCCGGTCGAGGGGCGGCACGAAAACTCACGCTAGATAGCATAGCCGCTGTCGGCTGTCAACCGAAAACGGCTCGGTTCCTACAGGGATTTGAAGCTCTTGGCCGCCGCAGCGATGGTCTGGTCAAGGTCGGACTGCGTGTGGGCGCTGGAGACGAAGGCGGTCTCGAATTGGGACGGGGCGAGGTTGATCCCCTCGGCCAGCATCAGGCGGAAGTATTTGGCGAATGCGGCGGTGTCGCTCGTTGCCGCACCGCTCCAGTCGTACACCTCACCCTTGGTGAAGAAGGCGCAGAACATGCTGCCGACGCGGGTGGAGTAGAGCGGAAAGCCGGCGTCCTTTGCCGCTTTGGCAATGCCGTCGGCCACGTAGGCGCTCTTGTCTTCCAGTTCTTTGTAGAAGCCCGGACGCTGCAGGAGTTTGAGCATGGCAATCCCTGCGGCCATGGCCAGGGGGTTGCCGGAAAGGGTGCCGGCCTGGTAGACGCCACCGGAGGGGGAGAGAAGGGACATGATCTCCTTCGTGCCGCCAAAGGCACCGACCGGCAGTCCGCCGCCGATGATCTTGCCCAGGGTGGTCATGTCGGGAGTGACGCCGTACAGCTCCTGGGCGCCGCCGTAAGCAACGCGGAAGCCGCACATGACCTCGTCGAAGATCAGGATGATCCCTTCGTCACTGCAGATCTGCCGGAGTCCTTCGAGAAAGCCGGGGCGGGGGGGAACGGTTCCCATGTTGCCGGCGATCGGCTCGACGATGATGCAGGCGATCTGACCCTTGTTGTCGCTCACCAGGGTCTTCACCGACTCCAGGTCGTTGAAGTTGGCGGTCAGGGTCAGTCTGGCGAAATCCTGGGGGACGCCCGGAGAGTCGGGGACCCCGAAGGTAGCGGCACCCGACCCCGCCTTGACCAGCAGGGAGTCGGAATGGCCGTGGTAGCAGCCCGAGAACTTCATGATCTTGTCCCGGCCGGTGTAGCCGCGGGCCAGGCGGATGGCGCTCATGGTTGCTTCGGTGCCGGAGCTCACCATCCGGACCATCTCGATGGAGGGAACGGCGTCGATGACCATTTTGGCCAGGGTGATCTCCATCTCCGTGGGGGCACCGAAGCTGCTCCCCTTGTCTGCGGCGGCCTTGACGGCGGCAACCACGTCCGGGTGGCAGTGCCCGACGATCATGGGGCCCCATGATCCGACATAATCTATGTAGGCGTTGTTGTCGGCATCGAAGATCCTGGAGCCGGCGGCGTGATCGATGAACAGCGGGTCGGCGCCGACCGATTTGAAGGCACGGACGGGCGAGTTGACGCCGCCGGGAATTATGTCCTTGGCTTCGGCGAACAGGGCTGCGGAACGAGTGGTTGACATGGCTGCCTCCGGGAACAGTGTTTTATTAGTATACGGTAAAAACTGGCCGGATGTTAGCACACTGACCTGGCAGTTTCAAGCGCGTAAAGGCTTTGAATATAAAGGAGTGTAGGGAGGAAAAGGGAAGATGAGAAAAAATTTTTCTGCTTGACATGAGGGGGTAAATGACATAAAGTTCGCGCGATTGTATACAGTATACGTGCCCCTGTAGCGCCCATTGACGGGCGCAGGCGGGGGGGGCGTCTGAAATGGAGGAAAACACTATGCTTGGAGCGTATCTGCCGATAGTCGTCCTGGTTGCCATTGCCGTGCTCTTCGGGCTCGGATCAATCATCCTGTCGACGGTCATCGGCCAGAAGAAGCCATCGGCGGTGAAGATGCAGCCGTATGAGTGCGGGATCGAGCCCGTTGGCAGTGCGCGGGAGAGGTTTTCGATCAAGTTCTACCTGATCGCCATGCTCTTCATCCTGTTCGATATCGAAGCCGTGTTTCTCTATCCCTGGGCCATACTCTTCAAGCGCCTCGGCGTGTTCGGCCTGGTCGAGATGGGGGTCTTCATCGTCATCCTCTTTGTGGGTTATATCTATGTATGGAAAAAAGGAGCCTTGGAATGGGAGTAGGACAGCCGCTGGGCGATAACATTATCACCACGTCGCTGGATGGCCTCGTTAACTGGGCGAGGAAGTCCTCCATCTGGCCGATGACCTTTGGTCTTGCCTGCTGCGCCATCGAGATGATGGCAACCGGGGCATCGCACAACGACCTCGACCGCTTCGGCATCATCTTCCGTGCGTCGCCGCGGCAGTCGGACTGCATCATCATTGCCGGTACCGTGACCAAGAAAATGCTGCCGGTCATCAAGACAGTGTACGAGCAGATGCCCGAGCCGAAATGGGTTGTCGCCATGGGTGCCTGCGCCTGCTCCGGCGGCATTTTCGATACCTATAGCGTGGTGCAGGGAATAGACGAGGCGCTGCCGGTTGACGTGTACATTCCCGGCTGCCCGCCGCGGCCCGAAGCCCTGCTCTACGGACTCATGAAGCTTCAGGACAAGATCATGAAGGAGAAGAACTCCTTCGGTTCCACCCTCGGCTTCGGCGAGCGCTTTGAGCCGGCAGCATAGACTGCATTCAGAACGACCAGGGGAAAAGGAATGTCAGAGATGGCAGAAAATAATCGTGCAGTTGTCAAGCTCAAGGAGCGGTTCGCGGCGTCCGTTCTGGATGTGAACGAGTTTCGCGGCCAGGTGACCGTAACGGTCAAGAAAGAGGCGATCGTCGAGATATGCCAGTACCTGAAGACCGGTCTGGCCTACAATCTGCTCACCGACGTCACCGCGGTGGATTACCTGGGGAAGCAGGACCCCCGGTTTGTAGCGGTGTACAACCTCTACTCGATCCCCAACAAGGACCGGATACTCGTCAAGGCGCCGGTCTCCGAAGCGGACTGCACCATCGATTCGGTCACGGGCCTTTGGAGCTCCGCTCTCTTTCTTGAGCGCGAGGTGTACGACCTCATGGGGATCAAGTTCGTCAACCATCCCGATCTGCGGCGGATCATGATGACCGACGATTGGGTGGGGCACCCGCTGCGCAAGGACTACCCGCTCCAGGGACCTGACCGCGAGCCATACAAGGGCCGGCTGTCGTAACCGGAACATAAAGATACTACCTAACGTCTAACGTAGAGGCGATCAATGGCAAAAGAGATCATGACAGTAAACATGGGGCCCCAGCACCCCAGTACCCACGGCGTGCTCCGGCTGGTTGTCGAGCTGGACGGCGAGATCATCGAGAAGATCACCCCCCACATTGGCTACCTGCATCGTGGCGTGGAAAAGCTTTCCGAGCACCGGACCTACCACCAGACCATTCCGCTCACCGACCGTCTCGACTACCTGGCCCCCATGAGCAACAACCTGGGCTACGTGCTGGCGGTAGAGAAGCTGCTCGGCATCGAGGTGCCGGAGCGGGCACAGACGGTCCGGGTGATAATGGCCGAGCTGACCCGTCTCAAGTCGCACCTGGTCTGGATCGCCTGTCACGCGCTCGATATCGGCGCCATGACGGTCTTCATCTACGCCTTCCGCGAGCGGGAAAAGGTCATGCAGCTGTACGAAAAGATCTCCGGCGCCCGGATGACCAGCAACTACTTCCGCGTCGGCGGCCTTTCCTCGGACGTCTACGACGGGTTCGAAAAGGACGTGCAGGAGATCGTGGATACCTTCCCCGGTCACTTCGATACCTACGAGGGGCTCCTGACCAAGAACACCATCTGGCTCCAGCGGACCATCGGCAACGGCGTGATCTCCGCCGAGGACGCCATCGATTACGGCATTACCGGACCGGCGCTGCGCGGCTCGGGCGTCGACTGGGATCTCCGTCGCGACAATCCGTACAGCGGGTATGAGAAATACAAGTTCACGGTGCCGGTCGGCGAGAAGTGCGACACCTACGACCGCTACAAGGTACGGCTCGTGGAGATGCGCGAAGCGGTAAAGATCGTCCAGCAGGCGCTCAATGACCTGAAACCGGGTCCGGTGCTGGCCGATGCTCCTCAGGTCTGCTATCCGCCGAAGGAAAACGTCTACAACTCCATCGAAGGTCTGATTCACCACTTCAAGATCGCCAGCGAAGGGTTCCCGGTTCCCGAAGGGGAAGTGTACCAGTCGGTGGAGGCCCCGAAAGGGGAGCTCGGCTACTATATCGTCAGTGACGGGGGCAACAAGCCGTACCGGATGCGGATCAGGCCGCCATCATTCGTCAACCTGGGTGCAATCGAGAAGATGGCCAAGGGCGCGATGATCGCCGACCTCGTCGCCGTGATCGGAACCCTTGACATCGTGCTCGGTGAAATCGACCGCTAAACCCTGCAGAGGAGACAGCGCCCATGAGCCACGCTCAGACCGAAGAGTTGCCAGAAGACAAAGATATCGATCTTGGACCCGCCAATGCGGTGATCGACAAGTACTTTCACCTGCCCGGGAACCTGATGCCGGTTCTCCAGGGGATCCAGGAGGAGTACGGATATGTGCCGAAGCCGACCATCGACCTGGTCGCCGAGCGTCTGAACGTTTACCCGAGCCAGATCTTCGGGGTGCTCACCTTCTACGCCCAGTTCCACCTGAAGCCGCGGGGCAGGTTCATCATCCGCGTCTGCGTCGGCACCGCTTGTCACGTCCAGGGCGCTCCGCGTATCGTGGAGACCTTCTTCGACAAGCTGCATATCGGCCACGCCGAAACAACGGAGGACCTGCGGTTCACCTTCGAGAAGGTTGCCTGTCTCGGCGCCTGCGGTATGGCTCCGCTGGCCATGGTCAACGACGACACCTTCGGCAAGATGACCGTGCAGAAGGTTGACGAGATCGTTGCCGACTACAGCCAGCGGCCGATGAAGTAAGCAAGAGTTCAACAAAACACCAGAGGGCGAATCGCTATGGGTGAAGCAGTAAAGATTCTTATCTGTCAGGGTACCGGTGGGGTATCCGCAGGCGCGAAGAAGGTCGAGGCCGAGTTTTTGCGGGTGATCCGGGAAAAAGGGGTCGACGCAGTTGTCGGCAAGCGCTGCGATATCATCAAGACCGGCTGCCGCGGACTCTGTGCCAATGACGTGCTCGTGGATATCATTACCCCCGAGCAGGGGCGGGTGACCTACGACTTCGTCCTTCCCGAAGAGGTCGAAAAGATCGTCGACGAGCATATCGTCAACAAGACGGTCATGGAGAAGCGGAAGGCCAAGCCCTATTACAACACCTTCGTCGATCAGCAGATGCGGGTTGTCATGTCCGGCTGCGGCGAGATCGATCCCGAGAGTCTGGATGCCTATCTGGCCGTGGACGGCTTCAAGGCTATCGAGAAGTGCGTCAAGGAGATGAAACCGGCCGAGGTGACCGAGGAGGTCAAGAAGTCCGGACTCCGTGGCCGCGGGGGCGGGGGGTTCCCCACCGGGATGAAGTGGTCCTTTTGCGCCGCCTCTCCCGGCGACAAGAAATACCTGATCTGCAACGCCGACGAAGGGGATCCGGGCGCCTTCATGGACCGTTCCATCCTGGAAGGCGACCCCTACTGCGTCATTGAGGGGATGATGATCGCGGCCTATGCCATCGGCTGCTATGCAGGGTACGTATATGTCCGTGCCGAGTATCCGCTGGCCATCGAACGTCTGCAGAGAGCCCTCGATACCTGCTACGAAAAGGGGTGGCTCGGCAAGAATATCCAGGGTTGGGGGATGGATTTCGACCTCAGGATCAAGAAGGGTGCCGGCGCCTTCGTCTGCGGCGAGGAGACCGCCCTCATGGCCTCCATCGAGGGGGAGCGGGGGATGCCGAGACCGCGTCCGCCGTTTCCGGCGGTCAAGGGGCTCTGGGCCAAGCCGACCAACATCAACAACGTGGAAACGTTCGCCAACGTCCGCCACATCATTCTCCGCGGTTCCGAGTGGTATGCCTCGCTCGGCACCGAAACCACCAAGGGGACGAAGATCTTCGCCGTTACCGGCAAGGTGAAGCACACCGGCCTCGTCGAAGTCCCGGCCGGCATGTCGGTCCGTCAGGTCATCTACGATGTCTGCGGCGGCATCCTCAATAACCGTAAATTCAAGGCCGTCCAGGCCGGCGGGCCGTCGGGCGGCTGCATCCCGGGCGAGATCCTGGATACGCCGGTCGACTACGATTCGCTGATCAAGGCGGGCGCCATGATGGGCTCGGGCGGTCTGGTCGTCATGGACGAAACCACCTGCATGGTGGACGTGGCCCGCTTCTTCCTCAGCTTCACCAGGATGGAGTCGTGCGGCAAGTGCGTACCGTGCCGGATCGGCCTGAAGGCGATGCTGGACATCCTGGAGCGGATCACCGAAGGTCGCGGGGAGATGGCCGATATCGAGACCCTGCAGGAGATGGGGATGACGATCAAGAAGGCGTCACTCTGCGGTCTCGGCCAGACTGCGCCGAACCCGATCCTCTCCACCATCAAGTATTTCCGCCACGAGTACGAGGCGCACATCAACGACAAGCGCTGCCCGTCCAACTGCTGCAAGGAGCTGCTCCTGTGGCAGGTGGTGGAGGACAAGTGCGTCAAGTGCGGCGCCTGCCTGAAGGCGTGTCCGGTAGATGCCATTGTCTGGGAAAAGGGGCAGATCGCCTTCCTTGACAAGGAGAAGTGCACCAAGTGCAAATCCTGCTACGATGCCTGCCGTTTCATGGCCATCGAGTAGCGTTCAAGATCCGAGGGAACAGAGGTCGCGATGGTAAATCTGACAGTAGACGACAAGCAGGTAACGGTCCCGCGGGACTTCACCATCTTTGACGCCGCCAAATCGGTGGGCATCAGGATTCCGATCCTCTGCCACGACAAGAAGCTGCACCCGTTCGGCGGCTGCCGGATGTGTCTGGTGGAAGTGGAGCAGATGAAGGGCCGCTTGATTCCGGCCTGCACCACGCCGGTCAGCGAAGGGATGATTGTTCGCACCACTACGGACGAGATCGTCAAGGCACGCAAACTGGTGCTGGAGCTCCTGCTCCTCAAACACCCGATCGATTGCCCGGTCTGCGATGCCGCCGGCGACTGCGATCTGCAGAATCTGACCTATGAGTACAAGGTCAATGCCAACCACTTTGTCGACGAGAAGTTCGCCTGGCCGATCGACTATGAAAACCCGCTTCTGGAGCGCGATCAGAACCGTTGCATCCACTGCGGGAAGTGTTCGCGGATCTGCGACGAGATCGTCTCCTTCGGTGCCTACTCCTTCATCAACCGTGGCATCGAGGCCAAGATCGGCACCCCCTTCGATGGCAAGCTGGACTGCGAATACTGTGGCTCCTGCGTCTCGGTCTGCCCGGTAGGTGCCCTCCTTGCCCGTCCGTTCAAGTTCAAGGCCCGCTGGTGGGCGCTGGAAAAGGTCAAGAGCGTCTGTTCCTACTGCGGCACCGGCTGCCAGTTGACCCTGGGGGTCAAGGACAACAAGGTCCTCACCACCATCTACGACGAAGACCAGGGGTTCCACAACGGCCAGCTCTGTACCCGTGGCCGGTTCGCCTACCAGTTCGTCAACAGCGACCAGCGGCTCACGACCCCGCTCATCCGCAAGGGGAATTCGCTGGTTGCAGCCAGTTGGGAAGAGGCCCTCGGCGTCATTGCCGAGCGTCTGCAGGCTGCACGGCAGAACCCCGCCGCTGCCGCGGCACTGGTCTCCCCGCGACTGACCAATGAGGAACTGTTCCTTGCCAAGAAACTCTTTGGCGGGGTGCTGGGGATCGAAGCGATCGATCACTCCGCCGGGTATGCCCATGCCGCCCTTACGGAAGGGCTCAAGGCAAGCCTTGGCCAGACCGCATCACCGTCCGTCATTGCCGATATCCAGAAGACCAACCTGCTCCTGGTGATCAAGACCGATGCCTATGAAACCCATCCGGTCATCGGCTTCGAGATCAACCTGGGGGTCAAGCGCAAGGACGTGGATCTGCGTATCCTCTCCGACAAGAAGGGGAAGCTGGCCAAGCTGCCCAAGGCACAGACCTATATCCACAAGCCGGGCACCGAGCTCCTGCTGGTCAATGCCCTGGCCAAGGCGATCATCGACGCCGGGCTGGTTGATGCCACTGCCCAGTCGATCCCGGGGTTCGAAGCGCTTGCGGCCTCCCTGGCCGAGTACGCACCGGAAACGGTTGCCGCAGCCTGCGGTGTTACCGCCGACGAGATCAAGTCACTGGCGGCCGATTACGCCAAGGTCGAAAAGGCCCTCATTCTGCTCCCCATCGGCCTCGCCTACGTCGGGCACGGCAAGGAGCTGGCGCAGGCAGTGGCCAATCTGGCGATCCTGACCGGCAAGATCGGCAAGGAAGGGTCCGGTCTGCTGGTCATGGCCGAGAAGAACAACAGCCAGGGTGCCGTCGACCTCGGCCTCTACCCGGCCGATCCTGCCAAGGGTGCCGCTGCGATCCTGAACGGTTGCGTGAGCGGCAGCGTTAAGACGCTGTACATCGCCGGCGAAAACCCGGTGGTTGCCTACCCTGATCGCACACATGTCGAGTCCGCCCTGGACAAGGTCGAGTTCCTGGTGGTCCAGGATCTGTTCCTGACCGAGACCGCCCAGAAGGCCCACGTGGTGCTGCCGGCCTGCTCTTTTGCGGAAAAGGACGGTACCTTCACCAGCGTCGGCCGGGCCGTACAGCGGGTAAACAGAGCCATCAAGCCGCTGGCCGAAGCGCGGAGCGACTTTGACATCTTCAGCGCCCTGTTCCGGAAGCTGGGTGCGGAGCTGCCCTTCTCGACCCCGGCAGAGGCGTTTGCCGCCATCGCCGCCGAAGTTCCTGCCTATGCCGGGCTGACCCTGGCCGGACTGGGAGATGCCGGTGTGGTGTATGACGTGAAGTGCTCACCGAAGTTTGTCGCCGTCAAAGGCGCACAGCCCTCAGCAGAGAGCGGCAAGTTCGCCCTGGTCGGCGGCAGTGCCCTCTACCACAACGGCACCATGTCCCGCTTCGGCGAGGGGCCTATGCACGTATGCGCCGATCCCTACGTGGAACTGGGGCGTGAGGACGCCAAGTCCCTGGCCATCGTCGATGGTGATCTGGTTACCGTCAAGGCCGCGAGCGGAGAGCTCAGGCTCAAGGCCAAAGTCGGGCTCCGGTTGCCCCAGGGTGTTGTATTCGCTCCGTATCACTTCGGCGAACAGTCTCTCAATACCATCGCCACCGGGTCGGACGTGACCTGGGTGAGCATCAGCAAGTAACGACTACGCCAAATCTTCATTAAAGGGGAAGAGGATAGAATGGAAATTTTAGGACTGCCGCTTATCTATTACGGAGCCATGTTTGTGAAGGTGATCGTGGCCTTTGTCTTTGTCCTTCTGACGGTGGCCTACGCGACGTACGCCGAGCGGAAGATCATCGGTCACATGCAGGTGCGCCTCGGTCCCATGCGGACCGGCTGGCACGGTCTCCTGCAGCCGATCGCCGACGGTTTGAAACTCTTCTTCAAGGAAGAGATCATTCCCAGTCAGGCCAGCAAGTTTGCCTTTATCATCGCGCCGCTCGCTGCCCTGATCACCGCTTTCATCTCCTTCGCCGTCATCCCCTTCGGCGATACGATCGAGGTGTTCGGCTACAAGGTGCCGCTGCAGATCGCCGCCGTTGCCGACAGTACCGGCAAGGTCTTCGACATCAACGTCGGGGTCCTCTACATCCTGGGCATGGCTTCACTCGGCGTCTACGGCATCGTCCTCGCAGGCTGGTCGTCCAACAGCAAGTACTCGCTCCTCGGCGGCCTTCGAGCCTCGGCCCAGATGATCTCGTACGAACTTGCCGCCGGTCTGGCCATCGTCTGCATCTTCATGCTGTCCGAATCGCTCTCCCTGCAGAAGATCGTCGCCGATCAGGCAGGTCTCTTCGGCTGGTACATATTCCGTAACCCCTTCACCTTTGTGGCAGGCATCATCTTCTTCATCTGCTCCCTGGCCGAGATCAACCGGACCCCCTTCGACCTGCCGGAAGCGGAAACCGAACTGGTCTCCGGTTTCTGCACCGAGTATTCGAGCATGAAGTACGCCATGTTCTTCATGGCAGAGTACGCCAACATGATCACCGTCTGCGCCGTCACTACCACCCTCTTTCTGGGCGGATGGCACGGACCGCTGCCGCCGGTGCTCAACTTCATCGCCAAACTCTACTTTCTGATCTTCGTCTGTATGTGGGTTCGGGCCACCTATCCCCGGTACCGCTACGACCAGCTCATGCGGCTCGGATGGAAGGTGTTTCTGCCGATCACGCTGTTCCTGATTGTCGGCAACTCCATCTGGATCACCCTGTTCCAGCACTGACCAGTACCTGCTGAAGACGAAAATATCTGAGAGGATACGCCCATGATTACGCCATTGCTGCAAGGCCTGAAAATAACCCTGGCGCACATGTTCAAGAAGCCGATCACCCTGCAGTACCCGGATGAACGGCCCGTGGTGAGAGCTAGTTTCCGCGGTCTCCACGCCCTGAAGGTCTCCCATGACCGGGCCAAGTGCGTTGCCTGCTATCTCTGCCCGACCGTCTGCCCGGCCAAGTGCATCACGGTCGAGGCTGGCGAGGACGCCAAGCACGACAAGTATGCGGCCAAGTACGAGATCGATCTGCTGCGCTGCATTTTCTGCGGCTACTGCGTCGAGGCCTGCCCGGTCGACGCCCTGAAGATGACCGAAGACTTCGAGCTTGCCAATTACAAGCGGGCAGACTTCGTCTTCACGAAAGAGCGACTCTTAGAAAAGAAATAAAGGAGCAGCAATGGAATCGATCTTCTTCACCATCGTGGCTGCAGCGGCGATCCTGTTCAGCCTCCTCGTCATCACCTGCAAAAACCCGATCAACAGCGCCCTTTCGCTGGTGATGACCTTTTTCTGCCTGGCGACCTTCTACGTGATGCTCGATGCACCGTTCATGGCCGCCATCCAGGTGATCGTCTATGCCGGCGCCATCATGGTGCTTATCATCTTCGTCATCATGCTGTTGAACGTCAGGACCGAGTCCGGACGCAGAACCACCCATGCGCTGTTTATCGGCGGCGCAACCGGAGTCTTTCTGCTCTTCCAGACCTTCTACTTCCTGAACCGGAGCAGTCTTACCGGTGCCAAGGGGACCATCGACTCGGCAATGATCCAGCAGGTCGGCCACACCGAACTGATCGGTACGGCCATGTTCACCGAGTTCCTCCTCCCGTTCGAGGCGGCCTCCATCCTCCTGCTGGCGGCGATTGTCGGGGCCGTCGTACTGTCCAAGAAAAAACTCTAACAGGAGACGCGACATGCTAGCCCTGCACAATTATCTGATCGTAAGCGCCATAATTTTCGCCATCGGTACCATCGGGGTGCTGACCCGCCGTAACGCCATCGTCATCTTCATGTGCGTGGAGATGATGCTGAACGCGGTCAACCTGACCTTCATCGCCCTCTCAAAATACCTGGGCAACCTGGACGGACAGATCTTCGTCTTCTTCGTTATGACCGTTGCCGCTGCCGAAGCCGCAGTAGGCCTGGCCCTGATGATCGCGTTCTACAAGAATCGCGAGTCCATCGACGTTGAGGATGTCAACCTCCTCAAGTGGTAGTACCACCTTTGCGAACGAATTTAGGAATATTAGGATAAAGGAGTCTGGAATGCTCGAATATGTCTGGCTGATACCATTCTTTCCCCTCGTCGGGGTGGTCATCAACGGCCTCTTTGGGAAGAAGATCAAGAACGAGAAGGTGATCGGGGGGCTCGCTACCCTGCTGGTGGCATGTTCGTTCCTCGTCTCCTGCAGCATCCTGTTCAAGCTCATCTCCATGCCGGGAGAAGAGCGTGTCTATGAGAAGATCCTCTTCACCTGGATACAGGTGGCCCAGTTCAAGGCTGACATCGGCTTCCTGGTTGACCCCCTGTCGGCGATCATGATCATGGTGGTCACCGGCGTCGGTTCCCTGATCCATCTCTATTCCATCGGCTACATGCATGGTGAGGAAGGGTTCTACCGCTATTTCACCTACCTGAACCTGTTCACCTTCTCCATGCTGCTGCTGGTGCTCGGCAACAACCTGCTGATCATGTTCGTCGGCTGGGAAGGGGTCGGTCTCTGCTCCTATCTGCTGATCGGCTACTACTTCCACAAGAAATCGGCCGGCGACGCGGGCAAGAAGGCGTTCGTCATGAACCGGGTCGGCGACTTCGGCTTCCTGCTCGGACTCTTCACCCTCTTCTGGTTCCTGGGGACCACCGGCAACGTCTGGACCATCAACTTCAGGGAACTGGCCGCGGCCTCCCACCTCCTGCCGGTAGGCGGGGTGGTGACCATCATCACGCTCTGCTTCTTCCTGGGGGCCACCGGTAAGTCGGCCCAGATCCCGCTCTATACCTGGCTTCCGGACGCCATGGAAGGTCCGACCCCGGTTTCCGCCCTCATCCACGCCGCCACCATGG
This sequence comes from uncultured Geobacter sp., assembly GCA_964432205.1. Classification (GTDB taxonomy): domain Bacteria; phylum Desulfobacterota; class Desulfuromonadia; order Geobacterales; family DSM-12255; genus Geomobilibacter. Next base: position 19,483 of record CAYSMK010000011.1, read on the forward strand.
TCACCGCCGGTGTCTACATGATCGGCCGGATGAACTTCGTCTTCATCAAGGCCCCGGAAACCATGTTGGTCATTGCCTGCGTCGGTGCCGCAACCGCCATTTTCGCGGCCACCATCGGTACGGCCCAGAACGATATCAAGCGGGTTTTGGCCTATTCGACGGTTTCCCAGCTCGGGTTCATGTTCCTGGCCATGGGGGTCGGCGCCTTTGCCGCCGGTATCTTCCACCTGATGACCCACGCCTTCTTCAAGGCCTGTCTGTTCCTCGGTTCCGGTTCGGTCATCCACGCCATGCACCACGCCCTGCACCATGCCCATTCCCATGACGATCCGCAGGACATGCGCAACATGGGCGGCCTGAAGAAGCAGATGCCGGTGACGTTCCTGACGTTCCTTGCCTCCACCATCGCCATCGCAGGTATTCCGGGCTTCTCCGGCTTCTTCTCCAAGGACGAGATCCTTTGGCAGGCATTCAGCAATCCGTTCCACGGCGGCCTGAACATCGTCCTCTGGGGAACGGGTGCCGTTGCCGCCGGTTTCACCGCCTTTTACATGTTCCGCCTGGTATTCATGACCTTCTTCGGCGACTGCCGGATCAATGCCAAGGCCAAGGACCACCTGCACGAGTCGCCGGCGGTGATTACCATCCCGCTCATCGTCCTCGGCCTCCTCGCCGTGGTCGGCGGCTACGTCGGCATTCCCAAACTGATCGGCGATGTGATCGGCGGCATTCCCAACTACTTCGAGCACTGGCTGGCTCCGGTCTTCCATATCTCGGAGGAGTTCGTCAAGCAGCACGGCCACGGCGGGGCTCATTTCAGCCATGCCCTTGAGTGGGGCCTCATGGGGACTTCGGTCGTCATCGCGGTGATCGGGATCAGCATCGCCTACGCACTCTATGTCGTCTCGCCCCAGATCCCGGCCCGGTTTACCGCCGCCTTCCCGGCACTGCATCGGGCGGTCTACAACAAGTGGTATGTCGACGAGATCTACGACTTCATCTTCGTCAATCCCTGCAAGGCGTTCGGCAACGTTCTCTGGAAAGGGTTCGACGTGCTGGTGGTTGACGGCATTGTCAACGGCGTTGCCAAGGTAGTGATGGGGATCAGTACCGGCATGAAGGGACTCCAGTCCGGCTATGTCCACAACTACGCCTTCGGTATGGCCGCCGGCGTGGTGGCGATCCTCGCCTTCTACCTCTTTCGCTGAGTGACACGAAACATTTTTACTTGCTGATAAAGGAGCAGATTCAATGAACGAAGCGATCCTGAGCCTGTTGACCTTTCTGCCGTTAGCAGGGGCCATCCTACTGCTCTTCATCCCGAAGGACAATCACGGCCTGCTGCGCGGGTTCACCCTGGCGGTCACCGTCGTGACCTTCCTGGCGTCGATCCCGCTGGTCACCGGCTTTGTCCCCAACGCCGAGTTCCAGTTCGTCCAGAAGATCTTCTGGATCCAGGCCGGCCCGTTCCAGATGAACTACCATGTGGGGATCGACGGCATCAGCCTCTGGCTGGTCATGCTGACCACCTTCATCATGCCGATCGCCGTGCTCTCCACCTGGACCGCCGTCGAGGAGAAGGTAAAGGGGTACATGTTCTGCCTGCTGCTCCTGCAGGTCGGCATGCTGGGGGCCTTCATCGCCCTTGACCTCTTCCTCTTCTACATCTTCTGGGAACTGATGCTGATCCCGATGTACTTCATCATCGGCGTCTGGGGGGGCAAGAACCGGATCTACGCCGCGGTCAAGTTCTTCATCTACACCCTGGTCGGCTCGCTCCTCATGCTTGTTGCCATCATCGCCCTCTACTTCAAGGCCGGCGGCGGTGACTTCAGTCTGCCCCACTTCTTCGGGCTCAATCTCGACCCGGCGACCCAGACCTGGATGTTCCTGGCCTTTGCCCTGGCCTTTGCCATCAAGGTGCCGATGTTCCCGCTCCACACCTGGTTGCCGGACGCCCATACCGAGGCACCGACGGCCGGTTCCGTCATCCTGGCCGCCGTGCTGCTGAAATTCGGTACCTACGGGTATGTCCGCTTTGCCATGCCGCTCTTCCCCGATGCAGTACAGCGCTTCACGCCGCTCATGGCCACCCTGGCTGTCATCGGTATCGTCTACGCCGCACTGGTCGCAATGGTGCAGGAGGATGTGAAGAAACTGGTTGCCTACTCCTCGGTAGCTCACCTGGGCTATGTCATGCTCGGTATCTTTGCCCTGAACCAGCAGGGAATACAGGGCGGCATGCTGCAGATGCTCAATCATGGCGTCTCCACCGGCGCGCTGTTCCTTATCGTCGGCTTTATTTACGAGCGGCGCCATACGCGCCTGATCTCGGATTTCGGCGGACTTTCCAAGCAGATGCCGGTGTTTGCCACCATCTTCATGATCGTTACCCTGTCGTCCATTGCCGTTCCCGGCACGAACGGGTTCGCCGGCGAATTTCTGATCCTGCTGGGCAGTTTCGAGAGCACGCTGCGCCCCTGGGCCATTGTGGCCACCGGCGGTATCATCCTCTCCGCGGTCTACATGCTCTGGATGTTCCAGCGGGTCATGTTCGGAGAGCTCAATAATCCGAAGAACCAGAAGCTGCTCGACCTGAACGCCAGGGAAATCGCCCTGATGCTGCCGCTCATCTTCCTGATCTTCTTCATGGGCGTCTATCCGACCCCGTTCACGAGCAGAATGGCCCCGGCGATTGATAAGGTGATCGCCATCAGCAAGGTCAAGCAGCCGGGCGCGATGGCTGCACCGGCATCGATGCCGGTCGTGCCGTCCATGCCGATGGGTCACTCGGCGACTGTCGCCCCGCACGGCGAAATTAAGTAAATTGCCCACTAAGCACTGGAGGATACAGTAGATGCAAGCTATCACCATTCCAGCGATCAACTTTGCCGCGATCATGCCGGAGACCATTCTCTCCGTAGTGGGCATGGCGCTCCTGCTGATCAACGTCTTCGTACCGAGCGAGAAGAAGGGATACCTTGCCTGGCTCAGTCTGGCCGGTATCATCGTCACCTTCTTCACCGTTGTCAGCGGCTGGGGCAATCCGCAGGAGGGGTTCAGCGGCTCGGTGCTGCAGGACAATTTCTCGCTCTTCTTCAAGGGGATCTTCCTGGTGGCTGGAGCCCTGTCGGTACTGATCACCGATCAGTATGTTGAGCGCGAAGGGTGCAATCACGGCGAGATCTACCCGCTGATGCTCTTTGCCACGGTCGGCATGATGCTGATGGCTGCCGGTACCGACCTGATGACCATCTTTATCGGCCTGGAGATCATGTCCATCTGTCTCTACGTCCTGGCCGGCTTCAACCGTGACAATTTGAAATCCAACGAGGCAGGGCTCAAGTATTTCCTCCTCGGCGCATTCTCAACCGGCTTCCTGCTCTATGGCATGGCGCTCACCTACGGTGCCACCGGCACCACCAAACTGGCCAAGATAGCTGCCTATGCGACTCAGAACGGCATGGTTGCAAACAATCCGCTGCTGCTGGTCGGCATGCTCCTGATGGCAACCGGTTTTGCATTCAAGGTGGCGGCTGCGCCGTTCCATATGTGGACCCCGGACGTCTATGAAGGCGCGCCTACCCCGGTGACCGCCTTCATGTCGGTCGGTCCCAAGGCCGCGGGTTTTGCCGCCTTTCTGCGGGTGCTCATCATCGCCATGCCGACACTGAAGCCCGAGTGGACCGGGCTCCTCTGGGTCCTTGCGGTGCTGACCATGACCGTTGGCAATATCACCGCCCTCTACCAGCGGAACATCAAGCGGATGCTCGCCTATTCCTCCATTGCCCACGCCGGCTACATCTTGGTCGGTTTCACCGCCGGCAACAGCGTCGGTACTGCCGGGGTAATGTTTTACATGCTTACCTACGCCTTCATGAACATCGGCGCCTTTGCAATTCTGATCCTCGCCGGCCGCAAGGGCGATAGCGGCAACACCCTCGACGATATGACCGGTTTCGGCTACAAGCATCCGATCCTCGGCGTGGTCATGACGATATTCCTGTTCTCTCTGGCCGGTATTCCACCGGCAGCCGGTTTTGTCGGCAAGTTCTACCTCTTCTCCGGGGCCATCCAGGCCGGCTATTTCTGGCTCGCCATCATCGGGGTACTGAACAGCGCTGCCTCCGTCTATTACTACCTGCGAGTCATGGTGTACATGTACATGAAGGAGCCGGTGGAAGATTTCGGCTGGCTGCAGGTTACCCCGGCCTTTGCCCTCTGCCTGCTGGTTTCGGTAGCCGGTGTGCTGATTCCGGGGATCTCTCCCGGCATCCTGCTCTCACTGGCACAAAAAGCTGTTTTCATGTAACCGCATCATCTTAGATTGACATTTGGAGCCCCTCTGGAAGAATATCCAGTGGGGCTTTTCTTGTGCGGCCGACTTTCTGATCAACGGGGTGGCAGCTGTGGCGATGAAGATGATCTTTTCCCGAAACGATTACCGTATCATGGTTGATCATGACGAACGGCGGGCCTGTATCATCAAGGGAAAGAACACTCTCAACGTCACCCTGGAAGAGCTCACCCCCCTTTCCCCGGTGGCGGCCAAGCATCTCAGGTTGATGGGTTGTGAGCCGGCGAATTACCTGAATATCGGGTTTACCAACCAGGTGATCCTGAAGGAGGCAGCCTCTGCCTGGCAACAGGCGCTGGAGACCGTTGCGAGTCTGACCAGAAAAAAGGACAGCTCCATGATCCCGACGTTCTGGAACAATCTGACCGGTCTCCTGGAACTGAGAGAGGCCGAGGACAGCTTTGCGGCCTGTCAGCGGACGGCGAGCATGATGTTCGAGTATGGCGAGCGCACCGGTCCGCCGAGTTCCCTGCAGGAGCTGCGCAAGCGCTATCCACGGGCGGCTGCCTACATCCTGGCAGAATCCTACGCCTTTTCTGCGGATGAAAGGGTAGCCGGGCGGGCGCGGCGGGCGATGCATCTCCTTGCCGGCAACGGCAATATTGACAGGGCGCTGGAGCTACTGCCCAGGACGCCGCCCAATCTACAGCATGAGAAGCGGCGGCGGGAGCCTGGTGATGAATAACGATTGCCTGATGCGTCAGAGCGGCGGTAAGCACACCGATGGTTGAAAAGGCAAAACAGCTAGAGGGGCAGATCCGCGAGCTCACTGATCTCATCGGGATTGCTCGTGCTGTTGTCGAAAGTCTCGAACTGGACGAGGTCCTGGACAAGGTACTTTCCAGCGCCCGGGACCTGTTGGATATGCCTGCCGGCAGCCTGGCCGTTTACGACGAGCAGAGACAGGCCATGGTGCTCCATGTCCATTCGGGGTTGTCCACGGAATTCACGAGTATTGATCGTTGGCCGATTGCCGGTCGTGGCGACAGTGTCACCGCAGCGGCTTTTGCCACCGGGAACGTGGCGGTAGTGCCGGACCTGTCGCGGGACACCGACAACAACGATCAGTCGCTGAGGCGAGAAGGTATCGCTGCGCTGATATGTATTCCCTTGCTTTACAACGACCAGCCGGTCGGCGTGCTCTACCTCTATGACTTCGTGCCGCGGCAGTTTGCCGACCGGCAACTCGACCTGATGGCGCTGCTCTCGTCATTTGCCGTAATGGCGATCAACAATGCGAGCCTGCATGCCCGTACCCGGCAGATGGCAATTACCGACGCCCTGACCGGGCTGCACAATAACCGGTACTTCAAGCAGGTCTTTCCCCAGGAGATGGCGCGAGCGCGGCGCTATGCCAAGCCGTTGACCCTGATCATGGTCGATATCGACAACTTCAAGCGGATAAACGACACCTATGGCCACCCGCGAGGGGATCAGGTGCTGCAGTCTCTGGGAAAGGTCCTGTCGACATCGCTCAGGGCTTCTGACTATTCGTTCCGTTACGGTGGCGAAGAGTTTGCCGTCATCCTGCCCGAAACGCGCCTGGAGGGTGCGTTCCTCGTTGCTGAACTGCTCCGCGAAAAGGTCAAGGAAATGGTGACGCCGCTCAAAACCAATGGCATTGCCCAACCGGTCACCATCAGCCTTGGTGTGGCCTCCTTTCCGAATGACTACAGCTCGTCCGAACATCTGTTGCGCCATGCCGATCACTGTCTCTACAGGGCCAAACAGGAAGGCAAGGACCGGGTCTACTGGGAGAGTACCCAGGAAGTAAGGAAATTGTCATAGGAGTGGTTGATGTCTGAGGCATTCGAGGAGTATGCCCGGTATTTCCATACCGATCTCAGGGTCGAGATCGGTATCCGCCTTCCCACGAGGGACATCTTCCGGGAATGGGGGGTGGTGCACGACTACCATGACGACCGGATCGTGGTGGAGCTGTCGCGCGACCAGCTTCCTGCCGGTGTGACGCTTGATTGCGGCGCGATCCTTGATGTGGGGGTATGGGTTAAAGAGCAGGTTTACACCTGCAATGCAATCATTGTAGAAAAAACGGGGGTCGTCACCTACGTCATTCAACTGTTAAGCTCGGTTACGCTGAAGGAGCGTCGGGAGTTTTTCAGAATTGGCGTGGTCCTGCGGCTCAAGTATGCATTCCCGCCGCATGACCAGACAGGCAACGTGGTTCGTGAGGAGTGGGAGAAACGGGCGGAGCTGGAATATTTGAAGCATATCGATGCCGGGAGCGACTTCGTCGACTCCCAGCTGTTCTTCGCCACGCATCATCATCTGCGACCGTCCGGTCAGGAACTGCAGTGGGTGGACAGCATCGGCACGCCAGCTACCATCTGCGGTGGCGGGGTGCGTTTCAAGCTCCCCCGTCAGCTGCACGAAGGGGAGATGCTCAACCTCGAATTCCACCTGCCGCTCAAACCGATGAGAATCGTGCATGTCGTCGGCGAGGTGGTCCATGTCATGGAGCCGGTGCGCAGTTCCGGCAAAGCCAGCATCGAATATCCTACCGGCATGCGTTTCAAATGGATTGACACGCGAGACCGCGAGCTGATCATTCAATATATTTCGAGTGAGCAGTTGGAGCAGTTGCGACGATTGAGCAGCAGCCTCCGTTATCAGGAGGAGCCGGTTGCAGCGCCAGCGGCCCCACTGACCTGGCAACAGCTGCTCAGGCGGGTGGTCATCGCCCTGGTCATTGCGCTCCTTTTCTACGAGATCACCCTTTATTTCATCGAGTACGCCACCAGCGGTAAAAGCGAGATCCAGAGCATGTATGGCAAGGAACTCGGCAAATATCGCCTGAAGCGCTTCATCCCCGATCTCCCCCGCGAGAAGCAATAACCTCCGTAACTCCCGCATCGAGAGCAACCTGATACCTGCGCAAATGCCTCAGTCCTTAACGTACGGCCCAGGCTGTAAAATGGTTAACCGGAACGTTGAAATTGACAAACAGGGATTTGCATCGATACTGTAACGATCGGCAGAAGCGAACCATATTTCTCCACAAGGAAACAGACTCGTGCAACAAACGACAATGAAAGATGAACCGATCACCCTCATGCTGATCGGTGGTGGAAGCCGCTGTTCGTCATTTATCGGCGCCCTGAGGGCCATCGAGCAGAAAGGGCTCAACGTGGCCGGTGTGGTGGGGGCTTCAACGGGAAGTATCGTCGCTGCCCTCTATGCCGCCGGCATGACAACCGACGAACTATACGCCGAGGCCCTGGAGCTTGATGCCGGCCGGTTCAAGGATGTCAGCCCCGCCGCCATGCTGACCGGTTATGGGCTCTGCAGCGGGGAGGCGCTTGAACGGTGGCTGAGGGACCGGCTGGAGGGAAAAGCCTTCAGGGCCCCCGGCCGTTGTCCGTTGCGGGTAATCGCCACCGACATCCTGAACTACGAACCGCTGCTCTTCAGTGCCGAGACGACGCCCGACCTGGACATTGCGACGGCAGTCCGTTGTTCGGCCGGCGTCCCCGGCGTCTTTGCCTGCCGCCGGCTCAACGTGGCCGGGCGGGAACGGGTGCTGGTGGACGGCTCGCTCATGGCAGGTCTCGTGGAGAAACAACTGGAGCGCAGCGAAAAAACATTGGTGCTCAAGACGGTATCGAAGCGGACATTGCATCATGGCAAATCCGGCCGGTTCAATCTGGAGAGGTATGCCCACGAACTGCTGACCTATTTCATACATGGTCAGGAAAAGGAGTTCGTCAAGGGGGGTAAGTGGAAAGATACCATCCTCATCTATTGTGCCGACATTTCACCGGCCCGATTTTCGCTCAGTCGCCAGGAGAGGATCTATCTGCAGGAGCAGGGATATGAGCAGACGCTCCAGTATCTTGAGTACAAGTGGGGCATCTGACCGGTTGTCATGGCAGCCCGGTGTGTTATGATTTTGCAGTTACCCGCCGCTTTCCGTAATCCTTCCAGAATCCGAGGTGTCTATCATGCTACTCTTCCGGTGTTTCGTCGTCATGCTGCTTCCCATTGCACTGTCCGCCTGCGCCATGTTTACTGCCTGGAAATCCATCCCGCCGCCCGGCGGGTGCGACCAGTGCCACACCACTCCGATCGGGGGCGACTGGCAGGTGTCGTACAAGGCGCCGATCCTGTCGGACGAGCGGAACCAGCCGTATTTCCAGACCCCGGAATATACCATGCCCACGCAGGCTCAACCGTCATCGGTCCTGGACCTGCGCAAGGTTGAGGAACTCAAGTGCTTCGAATGCCACAAATCCCCGACCCCGGCCCATAGCGGGCGTGTCGGCCGTTTCCACCACTAAGGGAGCATATGAACCGATTCAGCCGCAAGACCAAGATCGTCGCCACGCTCGGCCCGGCCAGCGCTACTCCGGAAAAGATCACCCGCCTCATGGATGCCGGTGTGGATATCTTCCGGTTGAATTTTTCCCATGGCTCCAATGAGGAAAAGGGGCGGATCATCGGGCTGATCCGCCAGCTGTCGGTGAAGCGCGGCAAGGCGGTTGGCATCCTGGCCGACCTGCAGGGGCCGAAGATCAGAACCGGCCGGATGGAGAACGGGGCGATTCCCCTCCGGAAGGGGGAACTGATCGACATCACCAATGAGGAGGTGCTGGGGCGACCGGGACTCATCTCCACCATCTACAAGTCTCTACCGCAGGATGTCCGTGCCGGGTCCCGCATTCTCATGGACGACGGGCTGATCGAGCTTAAGGTCAACTCCGTGGAGGGGAACCGCGTCCACTGTGTGGTGGTGGCGGGAGGGACGCTGAAGGACCTGAAGGGGATCAACCTCCCGGGAGTGGATGTCTCCAGCCCATCCCTCACGGATAAGGATCGCATCGACCTGGAGTTCTGCCTGGAGAAGGAGGTCGACTACATTGCCCTCTCCTTTGTCCGGAAAAGTTCGGACGTGGAGGATCTGAAACGGATCATTTTCGCGCGGGGGCTGCATATCCCGGTAGTGGCCAAGATCGAGAAGCCCGAGGCGTTACGCAATTTCAAGGCGATCCTGAAAGAGGCCGACGCGATCATGGTGGCCCGCGGCGATCTGGGGGTGGAGATCAGCGCCGAACGGGTGCCGCTCATCCAGAAGAAGATCATCCGGGCCTGCAACGAAGCGGGAAAACCGGTCATCACCGCTACCCAGATGCTGGAGTCGATGATCTTGAATCCACGGCCCACGCGAGCCGAGACCTCGGACGTGGCCAACGCGATCCTGGACGGCACGGATGCGGTCATGCTCTCCGGCGAGACCGCGTCCGGCTCCCATCCGGTGGAAGCGGTCCGCACCATGGCCAAGATCGCGTTGGATGTGGAACAGAGCGAGCTCTGGCGTCTGCCGCCACGCCCCATCGTGCACAGTAACAGCATTGCCGTGGCCGTGGCCGAAGCCGCCTGCCACGCCGCCACCACCCTGAAGGCCAAGGCGGTGGTGGCATTCACCCAGTCCGGGAGCACGGCCATGCTGGTCTCGCGTTTCCGGCCCCAGCTGCCGATCATCGCCTTCACCCCGGTACGGGAGATCGAGTGCCGGCTGGCGCTGTATTGGGGGGTCACCACCTTTTCGCCGGGTCCGACCCCGGATACCGACTACCAGATCCGACTGGTCGAAGACACGCTCCTGGCCAAGGGGTTCAAGAAGGGGGACGTGGTGGTGATCACGATGGGGGTGCCGGTGGAGAGCCGGGGATCGACGAATCTGATGCGGGTGCACAAGCTGGGTGCCGGCGGGTTTTTCGAGATATTCTAGTTAAGAATACGGCGACTTAAACACAGAGACACAGAGAACACGGAGTAGTCACGAAGGTTTTTGAAGAAGTGCTCATCTATGTTGCTGAATTCAACTAATCTGTTTGGCAGCTATAGTTTCTCAATATTTCTCAATATCTCGGTTGATTTTCTCCGTGACCTCTGTGTCTCAGTGTTTAACCGCTTGTTTTTGGGTTTAGATCTCCTGGCCTAGCAGGTTAGTGAGAGGGAGGAACCATGCGCAGGCTGTTCGATGAAACCAGGATCAAGGGGATGCTGCTGGAAAACCGGCTGGTCCGGTCGGCGACCTGGGAGGGGATGTGCGACGGCGAAGGGCAGCCGACGCAGAAGCTTGCCAACTATTACGAGAACCTGGCCCGCGGCGGGGTGGGGCTGATAATCACCGGCTACGCCTATGTCCGGCCGGATGGCAAGCAGCTGCCGGGGCAGCTGGGGGTGTATGACGACGGCTGCGCTGTCGGCCTGGCAGCCCTGGCCGAGGCGGTGCACCGGGAAAGCGGCCGGATCTGTCTGCAACTGGTCCATGTCGGCGGCCAGACAATTGCCAAGGTTGCCGGCAGCCAGCCGGTCGCCCCATCGGCGGTGAAGGTCGATCAGTACCCGGAGATGCCGGCAGAGCTCTCCTTAAGCGATATCGAGGCCCTGGTTGCCTGTTTTGCCGATGGCGCGCGGCGCGCCAAGGCGGCAGGGTTCGACGCGGTCCAGCTCCACGCGGCCCATGGCTACCTGATCAATCAGTTCCTCTCCCCCCTCAACAACCGGCGCAAAGATGCTTACGGGGGAGCGATCGAGAACCGCAGCCGTTTTCTCATGCAGGTGTACCGGGCAATCCGGTGCGTTGTGGGCAAGGATTTTCCGGTTCTGGTGAAGCTGAACGGCTCCGACAACCTCCCTGGCGGGCTTAACTTGGATGATGCCCTGGTAGCGGCCCGCCTGCTGGACGAGGAAGGGGTGGATGCCATCGAGGTGACCGGCGGTACCCCGGCTTCGGGCGACCAGACCCCGGTTCGTCAGGGAATCGACAAGCGGGAGCAGGAGGCGTATAACCTGCCCTTTGCCTACCGGATTAAGAATGCCGTCAGTTGCCCGGTCATGGTGGTCGGCGGGGTGCGGTCGTTCGATGTGGCGGAGGGGATCATTCGGCGGGAAGAGGCCGATTACGTGGCTTTTGCCCGGCCGTTCATCCGTGAGCCCCACCTGGCCCTTCGCTGGCGCGAGGGGAACGAGGTGCACGCCCGCTGCATCTCCTGCAACGGCTGCTTCAAGCCCGGCCTGAAGGAAGGTGGAATCTACTGCGTGGTGGACAAGATCGAACGGGAGAGCCGGGGATTATCCCTGTAGTCACCAATCGATTGGCATCACCATTAAGGAAACGGAATCCTGGTCGCAGCCGGATGCCCGTCCCCATCGGCAGTGCCGAGCCCCAGTTGCCCAAAGATGTTTTGCCCCCAGCTCCAGAAGCTCCCGTCCGCTTTGACCGCCAGACCGTGAAAGCCGGTGGCAATCCCTTTGACCCCGGTGAGCGCGGCAACCGGATCGGTCCCGATGACCAGGACCGGCACCTGGCTGAGCAGCTTCACCGCGGGATCGCTGTTGTCGCCCAACTCGCCGCGGGTGTTGCCGCCCCAGCTCCAGACCGTGCCATCCCATTTCAATGCCATGCTGGTGAGCTCGCCGGCCGCAACGGCCTTCACCCCGCTGAGCTGCCCGATCCCTCCAGCGCCGCTGACCATGACCGGCACTGTCCGCGTGGTCGTTGAGCTGTCGCCGAGATTGCCGTAGCCGTTGGCGCCCCAGCCCCTGACAGTGGTGTCTACCTTCACCGCCAGGCTGAAGGAATATCCGGCAGCAATGGCCGTGACCGAGGTAAGGTAGCCGCTTGGATCAGCAGGGTCGGTGACCCGGACGGCCATCGACTTGTTCGCCGTGTCGCTGCCAAGGCCAAGCGCCCCGGAATAATTGCTCCCCCAGGCCCAGACCGTGCCATCGGCCTTCAGAGCCAGGTTGTGGCTGGCGCCGGCAGCAATGGCTATCACATTGCCCAGGTAGGTAACCGGATCGGTAAGAGGCGCCTGGATGACCTGCACCGGCACGGTGCGCCGTGTTGTCGAATTATCCCCCAGCTTTCCTAAATAATTATCCCCCCAGGCCCAGACCGTGCCGTCACCCTTCAGCGCCAGGCCATGGGTCTCGCCGGCGGCAACCGCGGTAACCCCGGTGAGATAGCCGCTGGCGTCGTTAGGGTCGGTAACCGGCGTGGCATCGCAAACCTTGAAGGGATTTGTGTAGCCCAAGCCGAGCTGGCCGGAGCTGTTGAATCCCCACCCCCAGACCGTGCCGTTCTGTTTGCGGGCAAGGGCAAAACGAAAACCTGCGGCAACGTCTGTCACCCCGCCGAGGGGCGTGGCTGGGACGGTTACCGGATCTTCAATGACCTGCACGGGAGAGGTTCGCTGGGTGGTCGTGGTATCCCCCAACTGGCAGAGCCCGTTGTCACCCCAGGCCCATACATCCCCCCCGGCCTTCACCGCCAGGCTGAACCGTTCCTCGAACAGGCTGGTGTCGGCCTTTGCGGCAATGGACTCCTGACCCGGATCGCAGGCATCGCCTATGCCATTGCCGTTACTGTCGGTCTGTAACGGATTTGATAGCGCCGGACAGTTATCTTCCGCATCAGGGACGCCATCTCCATCTGTTCCGTTTCTCATGGGGGTAATGAATTTACCCAAGGCAACCCCGCTTTGCCCGATCGTCAGAGTTGTGGTTACCGTATCGTCAACGGTCTGAATGACATACAACAGGCTGTTTGCTGAACTGCTGTAGCTGACAGCGTAGATGAACCTGCCGTCCGGAGTTGACGCTATCCCCTTGGGCGTGGTGATGCCGGTAATCGTCCTTGTTACGCTGTTGTTTGCGGTCTGAATGACGGATACCGAACTATCCGAGTAGTTGCTGACGTAGATGCGCGAGCCGTCGGGAGTCACTGCGACCCCGAAGGGGTTCGCCCCGACATTGATGGTGGCGACCGAATTGTCCGAGGTCCTGATTCCGGAAACCGTGCTGCTGCCATAATTGGCGACATAGACATGGGCGCCGTCCGGAGACACGGCAATCCCGTTCGGGTTGCTGCCGACAACGACTGTTGCTGCGACGCTGTTGTCGGAAGTATTAATGACGGTTACCGTGCCGTCGAGATAGTTGGTCACATAGGCATGGCTGTTGTCCGGCGAGAGATCAATCCCTGTGGGGCCTGCGCCGGTCCGGACCGAGGCGACGACTGCCTGATGGTTCCGGGAGACGACGCTGACCGTATTGTCATCAAAGTTGGCAACATAGACGAATCTGCCGTCTGTCGTAGCAGCAACCCCTTTGGGATTGTTCCCCACGCCGACCTTGGCAGCAAGGGTCCTGTTTGACGTCTGGTAGAACAGAAGCTGGTTTTTCCATACGGTCGGATTCGGGGTGACGCTGGTAACGTAGGTAATGCCGGGAGTTGCGGCAACACCGAAAGTGCTGGAGGAGTGCAGGCCGGGAGGATTTGTCGAGCTGGTTGAAAGGTCGATAGCTGCATATGATGGGTTATAAACGGTTCCGTCTGCATTGTAAGAGACTGCAAAGGGCGAGATTCTTGAAAAGGTTGGGATGAAGGCCGTCATGTTTTCATAGCCGGTGCCTGTCAGGTTCAACAGTGCCGGATTCTCGTCGGAATCGTTGGTGGGTATGGAAAGCTGGGCGTTAAAGGTGCCTGCGCTTGTCGGGTTGAAATATAATTCCGAATAGTTACTGATGGCGTTTGGAGTCAGGGTTTTATTGGACAGGCCGTCCAGGTTTATCGAAAAAGGTCCGCTCGGGATTGCAGCCTGGCCGATGGTCAGATCCTGTGTGCCGTCGTTTCTGGCAAAGAGGTATTTAGTAGACTGGGAGGAGTTGATCTCGAAATAACCGAAGTCGATACCGGCTATTGCCGGCGCGGTGGCTGAATAGGAATCGATCAGGGCGATGTCGGCGCCCGGCGCGGTGCCGGTGCCGGTCACGCCGACCGAGACCAGTTCCTCATCCGGGTCGTTGCTCGTGATCGTGACGCCCTGGCTGAAGCTTCCCAGGGCAGTGGGCGAAAATTTCACATAGATCGAACAGGTCCCGTTCGCGGGAAGCCCCGGTGCGACGCTCATGTAGCTGTCGCAACTGCTGGCGCCAAGGTCGATGGAGAAAGGGGCGACGGTTGCAATGCCGCCGAATACCAGGTCACCCGTCCCGCTGTTTCTGACCGTAATCAGCCGGGTGCCGGTGGTGGTCATCACCCGGCTGCCGAACGGGATCGACAGGTCATCCGCTGGCGGCAGATCGTCGGTCACCGTTATCTCCGGTTCAAGCCCTTTGCCGTGCAGAGTGACGGCTGCAGGATTCTCGTACGGGTCGTTACTCGGGATGGCAAACCTTGTGTAATACGTCCCCTGCATTGTGGGCGCGAACCTGACCTGCACGTTACAGCTGGAAGATGGGGTGAGGGTCTGACCCGAGCAGGCATCGCCGCCCGTGATAATTGTAAATGGGGCTGTAGCGGGATTTGCCGTGCTGAGATCACCGATGACCAGTTCGGCTATGCCGCTATTGGTGACCGTTATTGTCTGGTCTATGGTCCGGTTGATCGTCAGGCTGCCGAATGGAATGCCCTGGTCGTCTGCGGGCGTCACCGAATCGGTGATGGTGATATCCGGCGCTGCAAGGCTGGGGTCCCTGGCGGCAATGAAATCGCCATAGCTGTAAGGACTTGTGCCGACAATGATGGTATCGGTCACCAGACTGGTGGCAGTGTTGATGACCTTGACCATGTCGTTGCCTGCGCCCGTGTTGACAACACTGATGAACAGCTGCTTCCCGTCAGGGGTGATGGACATGCTGCTGACGCTGTTCCCGTCCGGCATTGAGAGCGGTATCGTATTTACGACGGTCCGGTCCGAGGTCCGGATGACGCTTACCGAACCGCTGGAGCCGGCACTGTTTGCACTGTACAGGTATTCGCCGCCGGGGCTGACGGCAAGGTCCACCGGGTCGCTGATGACGGGAATGCTGTTGATAACCGAATGATCGGAGCTGCGGATCACAGCCACACCGTTCTCGGACGCCACATAGGCCGTTGAACTGTCCGGGGAGAACGCCACCCCTTGAGGTTTTGAGAGGGACAGGGAGGCTGCCTGGGAAAGGTCTATGGTGCGGAACACGGTTACGGTATTTGTGGTGTCGGACAGATACAGTTCCGAGCTGTCAGGCGACACCGAAATGCGCGGGTATCCCCATGTAGAGCCGTTCAGCGGCTTTGAGGCGATTATTGCATTATCTGAGGTGCGGGCTGCTTCAAGGAAATACTCATACACACCGAGAGTCCCGTTGTACTTCACCGCGGTGTAGTACAGATAGGCTCCGCTGGGAGAGATGGCAACACTCAAGGGGTATTTGCCGGTGCCCGGGGTTATATTGGCCATGAATCCCGATGGATCATAGACGCCGATATTCGCACCAGCGCCGGTCGTTGTATAGGCATCCCCCGGTGAAGGGACATAAATACGCGTTCCGTCGGGCGAAACTGCAACCGCCTTGGACTGGTTGTAATTGACCGGATAGCTCATGCCGGTCACCGATTTGTCTATGGTGTTGATCTTCGAGATCGTGGTTGAGGCGTAGCCGCCATAATTCGGGACATACGCAAAGACCGGCACGACACCTTTGCCGCTTACTGAAACAGTAACCGGATTTTCATCCGGATCATCGCTGGGGATATCGAAGCTGCCGGTAAATGTTCCTGCAGCAGTCGGTGCAAAGCGGACATCAAAGGTGCATTTCTCGTACAACGAAGGTGTTGTCGGCCTCAGGACCTTGCCGGAACAGGTGTCGTTGGCAATGGAAAAAGGGGCAGCCAAAGGCACGGCAGCGGCAATCGTACCCAATGTCAGGTTGCTTGATCCCTCATTGATAATGGTGACTGTCTTAACAGCTGTTGAGGAAACAGCAGAGTCATTGAACCGGACCGTTGCGTTCGAGACAGTGATGTCCGGTCCGGCAACTGTCCCGGTCCCGGTGAGTGTTACTGTTGCCGGGCCGGCAGGGTCGCTGCTCGGGATGGTAAAGGAATCGTTATAGGCGCCGGTTGTTGGCGGCGAAAAGCGGATGCCGAAGCTGCACGATGCAGTTGGGGCGAGAGTCTGCCCGGAACAGAAGTCTTTGGTAAATGTCTGGGAAAAGGGCCGGGTGTAATCAACAGGCAGTCCCATGGTGCCGATGGTGACAGCCGTTGAACCATAGTTGGTAACCGTAATGGTCTTGAATGAAGCGGCTGTTGAGGCCACGGAACCAAAATCCAGTGTCTGCCCGGCAAGCTGTGAGCTGATGCCGACGTTGGCAAAACTGAACCTGTGGTTGTGGCACTCCATGCAGGACCTTCCCGTATTGCCCTGATGGTGGTTGTCGGGGTGCAGGCTGTCCGGATGGGAAGAGCCGGACTGGGCATGACAGGAACCGCATACCCCGGAGCCGGGTGTTGCATCGGGGGCCAGGTCCGTGAAATCCGCATCGGTCGACTCGAAGCCGGCGACGGCTACCGGGTTCCCGGTCCCGGCAATAGTGCCGTTGATGCTGTTCCTGATCATGGCCAGTTTGCCGGTGCCGTGGGAATCATGACAGGCTTCGCACTGATAGCCGGGAGATGTGCCGTAGTTTGCCTTGTCGCCGTATGCGGGAAATGCGCCCGTGACATCAGTGTTGTATCTGTCCATTACTGCGCCGGAATGAACGGATGCTTCCGAAGAGGCATCATGCCCCAGGGTCCCGTTGGCGGTCTGGCCTACCTTGTGGCAGTCGAGACAGAGTTCACTGGTGGCCGAGGTGTGGGCAAGGGAGTCCGGTACGGATTTGAGGCGGGTATACTTGCCGGTCGATCCGTATACGTCGAAATGCGGGGCATCCTGATCGTGACAGATGGTGCAGGCGTAAGCCGGGCCGCTGTTCCCCGTGGCGTTGAAGGTGCCGGTTGCCCCATGGCCGGTGGTCATGAAGCTGTTTTTGGCCGGGGCATCGATGCCGGACCGGTCAGGTTTGCTGTTGGCCGGTGTTGTGCTGTTATGGCAGGAATTACATGAGCTTATTCTGTGCCGCTCGGTGGCAGTATTGAGGTTCCAGTTGGCCTTTGCTTCGGCAATCCCGGCAGCAGTCCCATGACAGTTATTACAGGCTGTCGTGCCCCCAAGGTCGCCGGCTGCCGAGTCACGCAGATCCGGCCGGCCGTTGGCATGCC
The DNA here is from genome assembly GCA_964432205.1 of uncultured Geobacter sp. Taxonomy (GTDB): domain Bacteria; phylum Desulfobacterota; class Desulfuromonadia; order Geobacterales; family DSM-12255; genus Geomobilibacter. The sequence continues at coordinate 36,897 of CAYSMK010000011.1, forward strand.
AGCCTTGCGCGTAGGGGGTGTTGTGACAGACTTCGCATGACCAGCCTGTCCTTGGTCCATACGCGTAAATATAGCTGCCAACGCCGTTTACATGGGCCGCATGTGACTGGTTGCCGGTATACCCAAAAGTTTCATCTCCATAAGGGTGACAACTCCAGCAGACATATGCATTGTTTTGCACATTGTTATTGTTGCCCCAGGTAAAGGTCTTGTTCCAGCCGGCATCCGATGTCAAGCCGTTGCCGTGGCAGTAAACCGCGGCGCAACTGCTGCCGGCCTTTGTTCCTGCCGGGCCGTCCATGTAGACGGCAGTGATTCCGGTCTTGTACGGAAGACTGGCGTTGACCAGTACCGGATAGTCATTCTGCTGATCGATTTCGAGCAGTTTGTTTGCATGACGTGCTTCGGTGCCGCTGATTTCAGGGTTGATAATGTTTACCCTGCTGTGGCATTCGATGCAGTCAACAGGATACCCTTCTGCCCCCGGGTTGTAGTGGCTGTTGTGTGAGCCACCGTCATAATCCCCGTAAGAGCTGGCATGGCAATCGATGCAGTCAGTAATGGCGCTCCCCCAGGCAGGGATTCTGTTCGTGTTGCTGCTGATCCCCTTGCCGGTGAACTGGTTGTCCGGGTTGTGACAGGTCAGATTGGCGCAGGAGGCCTGCCCTGAGGAACCGTTTCGCGTGAATGCAGGCAGTCCGAGGACAGTCCCGTTGTTGGTGTCGGAGTTGAACCCGTTCGGGTCGAAAGCGACATCTACCAGGTTGCGGTTGTAAACGGTCAGGAACTGCGCCGGTGTTGTCGTGATATTCGACGGGTTGTGGGTGTTGCCGAAATGGCATTCGGCGCACGCATAGTTCAGCACCGAAACATGCACCTGGTGCGCGTTGGTGTTCGGCGGATAGTCGTGGCAGGAGTCGCAGGCGGCCTTGAAGGCATAATCGCTGTTTGAGTGGCTGTGGCAGCCGAGGCAGTTGTCGGTGTAATGGGGGACCGGGCCGTTGTTCACCCCGCGGCCGTAGTGGTTGGTCCTCGTATGGCAGACCTGGCAGATTCCACGGTACGGCGGCGCAGTCTGCACCAGCTCCTCGGGTGCGCCGTTCCAGGTCACCTGACGGGGGGCGGATAGCGGGTGAAAGAGGATCGAGGCGGAAACCATCTGCCGGTTGGAGGAGCCGTGCGGATCGTGGCACCGGGCGCAGACCATGTCGGCAGTTCCGCTACCCGCCTGGGCCGGATCGGTGGGATGGGTGGGCCGCACCTTGCCCGACGCCGTTCCGCCTGCCGTGTGACAGGTGCTGCAGATCCGGTTGTCGCCGCTGCCGTCGGCACCCGAGAGATAGCCGTTGATCAGCCGGTCCGACAGGTGCAGGCCACCGGTCAGATGCTGGCCCGCCTGCCGGTCGTGACAACTGGTGCAGACGATCCCCTGGTACGCCGTGCCATTCTGCATGTGGCCGCGGTTGCGGATGGTGGATAACGGTTTGAACGGCGCCGTAAAACCGTTGATTTCCGAAAGGGTTGCCGCCGACATGCTGTGGCAGCTCTCGCATGCAGGACCGCCGCTCTTCCAGTCCGGCTCTTCCCCCTTGTGACAGGGGGTGCAGGGGGTTCTGTCGACCTGGGTGTTGACATGCGTTGAGATCCCGTAGCTATGGCACCTCTGGCAGGCATCGAGCGCCGTTCCGAGTTGTGGGCCTGATGCTGCTGTCAGGTGTACGGCATGGCTCCCGGAAACGATATGGTCAGACCCGGTCGCCTTGTGACAGCTGCCGCAGAGTGCCGAACCGCCGTCACCCCAGACCGGTGGCGGAGCGCTGGCCGCATAGGGTGGAGCCGTGCCGGCTCCGCTGCTGTGGCAGTAGGTGCTGCTGCAGCTGCCGAACAGGTGGTTTGCTGCCTGTCCCGGCAGGTAGTTGCGGAGATGGCTACCGGAATACCGGCCGAACGATCCGCCGGGGTTAGCCGGGGCCACCGTCAGGCCGCGTTTCCCGATGCTGGTGGCATGGGCGAATGGCCTGGGCTCGGCGGCATGGTCGGAGTGGCAGTTCGTACAGCCGATGGACAGCTGCCCATGCCGCGCATGGCTCCCGGCAGCGCCGCCATCGTACCGGGGGGGGATTCCGGCCGGCGGATTGCCGTGACAGGATGAACAGTTGAAGCCTGCCGATACCGTATCCGTTCCCCATAGGGGAGTGAGGGTCTCGAAATGACAGCTTACGTTCGTGCAGCCTGCACGTGCCGGGGTAGAGGTTTGGTTGAAAAAGATCACGCCGTTATGGGCGACGTGCTGGCGTGGGGTCAGGTAGCGGGCCCTGCCGAGAGCGCCGGAGTAGTTGCCTATCTTTGCCGAGAGCTGTATCCTGCCGTCACGATGGCTTGACTGATACGCTGCATTGTTGTGGCAGGTCGCACAGGATGCGGGAGCGACGGCGCTTCCCATATGGTTGCGATGGTTTCCTTGAAATCCACCGGTTGCCTTGTCTCGAAATGATGAGTCCACTGGCCGGATATCACCCGGCCCGGCGGCATGACATCCGGCACAGTCGAGGCTGGCGGCAAACGACGGTGCAGCCGGGGATGCCACAGTCAACACGAAAAGAATCACCAATAATAACAGCTTGTGGCAGCCCATAGAAACCCCACCATTTACTGCGGATTTCCCTGTACTATATTTCAGCTGAATAGAGGTTACAATAACTTTGTTTTGCTGTTAATTAATTAACAAATAATTATGTTTCTGTCGGCAGGGATCCTGCTGCCGTATGAAATGTGTAGTTGTCATGCTCCGGGGGCCGAAACCCATGTCCAACATCGTCCTGCTCATCGTCTGTTTTGCCGCCGGCATGGGGTTGCGCCGCACCGGCCGATTTCCCGAGAGTACACCGGCGGCCCTGAACGGTTTCATCATCCACGTCTCGCTCCCGGCCCTGGCGCTCCTGCACATCCATCGCCTAAAGATCGATCCTTCGCTGCTCTTTACCGCGGGCATGGCCTGGTGCCTGTTCGGGGCCGGATTCCTCGTCTTCCGGCAGGCCGGGCGGCTCTTTAAGCTTCCCGCCGGCACCATCGGCGCCCTGATCCTGGTGGGGGGGTTGGGGAATACCTCGTTCGTCGGCCTCCCCATGATCGAGGCGTACTACGGTAAGGAGTATCTGGGGATCGGGCTCATTGCCGACCAACTCGGCTCCTTTCTGGTCCTTTCCACCCTCGGCATTCTCGTTGCCACGTTCTACTCCAGCGGCAGTGTCACCCCAAGCCAGGTGCTCCGGAAGGTCCTGCTGTTCCCCCCGTTCCAGGCCCTGATCATCGCCTTTCTCCTCAGGCCGGTGCCGTTCCCCGACTGGCTCGGCCTGGTGCTGCAGAAGCTGGGCGATACCCTGACGCCGTTGGCCCTGGTGTCGGTCGGCTTCCAACTCCGCTTCGCCCGGATGAGGGAGGAGTTGACGGGGCTTTCCATCGGCCTGCTCTTCAAGCTGGTGCTCGGTCCGGCCCTCCTCTACCTGCTCTACGTGGTGATCCTCGGCGGCAGCGGCACGGTCATGCGGGTGACGCTCTTCGAGGCGGCCATGGCCCCCATGATCACGGCCGGCATTATCGCCGTGGATCACAAGCTGAACCCTTCCCTGGTGACGCTCATGCTCGGCATCGGCATCCCGCTGTCATTCCTGACCCTGCCGGTATGGTGGTGGCTGCTGCAGGGGGTGTGAAGCGCCATGAACCTTACCCTTACACCATCAGGGGGGCAAAATGGTCGTTGTGTTGCGTAAAATTATGCGTATAATTTAGTGTATTCTTGTCGAGGAGTAACCAATGGCACAGTATTCACGAGAAGAAATCATGTCATCCAGCGAGGTTGTGCGCAATTTCGGCGCGGTGTTGAACAGTGTGGTGCAGCACCGCCGCGAAAAGGTCGCCATTGTCCGAAACAACCGGCTGGAAGCGGTGCTCCTCGCCGCCGATGTGTATGAACGTCTGGAGAAAGCGAGCGAGGCGTCATCTGCCGCTCCAGCTGTTGAAGACGGTTCGCAGAGATTGAAGTGAAAAAGGGGACATAACGAGCAGGCTAAGAGGGCGACCCTCTTGAAAATAGAACTTTGAAGTGAAATCCCAACCACACCGTTGGCCGCCGCCCCGCCCGAAAAAGCCGGGCTGGCGGGTCAACGGCGCAGCCGTTGCACAAAAAATAGGGGAGGACATGGGGTCGCCCATTAAAAGGCTGCTGTCGGGCTTCCAAGCTGATAAGGTGATGCGCCAAGTTGTCATCTTGGAAGCCAGACCCTGGAAGCTGCTGGAAACTGACCTGGGATGAATTTAAGAGACTTTTCATGACCGGTTAGAAGTAGGCGTCGATATCCATCATGCCATGCAGCACCCTGACAATTGAGATTCCGCCACTGATCGGCATATAAAAAATCAGATACATGCCGACCGGAAAACTTTTTAAACCCGGATGGAGCTCATCCCGGTTTCTACCCATATCCGTGAACCGAGCGAGCTTCCGGCAGGTTTCATCAATTTCGTCAAGGAGCTTGTCCGCACTGTCAGGGTTATCTTGGGCGATATACCACCAAATTTCGTCAAGATCGTTTTCAGCCTCAGGGCTCTTGAGGATTTTCAACATCAGCTGTTTGCCTTGCTTTGTTGAGCGTTAAGCCGTTTACGGCCTCGTGACTTAATGGCTCCCACATCTAAAGGTGTCGGCTCGCCATTTTCCAAGCCTTTCTTGATTTCGGCCCTAAGTTCTTCAACACGCAAGAACTGTCTCCGGTCACGTTCCTCAAGAAGGCGCAAGGCATCACGCACAACTTCACTTGCGGAACCATAAAGACCGCTTTCTACCTTGCTTTTCACGAGTGATTCGAGTTGTGGTGTAAGTGAAATGTTCATTATTTGGCACCCCCTTTGACTTCTACTATAACAAAGAATAACAAGCTTTGTTATTTTAAAGTCAGATAGGCGTCATACCGCAGACAGTTGCGGGAACTACAATTGAATGGAGGTCGTATGTCGAAGCGCATGAAGATTTGCATAAATACCGGCGGTGGCGATGCGCCGGGGCTGAATGCCGTTATCGAGGCGGTAACCATGGCCGCATACAACCGGCAATGGGAGGTGTACGGCATAAAATGCGGCTATGCCGGCCTGCTGAATACCGATGAAATCATCCACCTGACCCCGGAGAAGGTTGACGGAATTGCCAGTCAGGGCGGGACCATCCTGGGCACCACCAACAAGGGGAACCCGTTCATGATGCCGGTCGCCAATGCCGCCGGCGAGATCGAACAGCGCGACGTGTCCGACCGGGTCATGGAGAACTTCCGGCGGCTGCGGTTCGACGCGCTGGTTGCCATTGGTGGCGACGGAAGTCTCGAGATCGCCCACCGCTTTGCAGCAAAGGGGATGCCGGTGATCGGCGTTCCCAAGACCATCGACAACGACATGGGAGGGACCGTCATTACCTTCGGTTTCGACACGGCGGTCAGCGTCGCCACCGAGGCGATCGACCGTCTGCATTCAACGGCAAAGTCCCACGACCGGGTCATGGTGGTGGAGGTCATGGGGCGCAATGCCGGATTCATCGCCCTTAACAGCGGCATCTCCGGCAACGCGGACGTGATCCTTATCCCGGAGATACCGTTCGACATCGAAAAGGTCTGCGACAAGCTGATGGACAATGAACTGAATGGCCACCGGTATGCGATTGTGGTCGTGGCCGAGGGGGCGCTTCCCATGGGGGGCAACGTGATGGACAAGGGGGCGGGCGAGGCGGGCCGCCAGCACGTGGTGCTGGGAGGGATCGCCGAATATGTGGCCAAGGAGATCTCCCGGCGCACCGGCAAGGATTCCCGTTCCATGGTCCTGGGCCATCTGCAGCGCGGCGGCTCCCCCTCCACCTTCGACCGCCTCCTGTCGCTCAGGTTCGGTGCCGCCGCCGTGCGGGCCATCGAGAAGGGGGATTTCAACCAGATGGTGGCGCTCCGGTCACCGGACATCATCACGGTGCCGCTGGGTGAAGCGCTCGGGATTGAAAAGCGCGTTCTCATCGATGGCGATACGGTGCTGACGGCACGTGATCTCGGCATCTGTTTCGGAGACTGAGCGGTAAGGCCCGGATTGCGGATGATGTCGCACTACGCAGTCCTCGACCACAAGCTGAACCCGACGCTGCGACGCTCATGCTCGGCGTCGGCATCCCCCAGGTGTCCATTCCATGATCCTTACCCTCACACCATCCGGTCATCTGCTGCTGATCGATGCAGCAGACGGCGAGGCCCCGGACGTTTCCGGGCGCTTGCCCTTTGGCGCCGGAAAGATAGCAAAAGCCTTTGCCGAATCACAATCCGCCGGGATCATGGCGCTGGCGGGAGAGCGATCGGCTCCGGACTGGCCCCTTTCCTGGATGTTCTGGCGCGATTTCGGCGCCCGCTATTTGCTCCTCCTCTGCCAAAGCCAGCCGACTGCCGAACGGCTCGAATCGCTTCCACCCCTCGATGATGCAACCCTTGCCCATCTCATTCTGAGCATCCCCCCCATGCCGGGGGCCGAATACTGTGCCCCCGAGGTGTTGGCCGCGATCTGGAGCGCGCTCGACACCTGGGCGCTGGATCGGATCGGCCGGGACCCGGAGGGTCTGATCGGATTCCTGCACCGCTACGCGCCGCTCTGGCGTCAGGTGGGACGGGTCTGTTTCCATCTGGCGGAAAACAAACAGGACCCCGAATTCCCCTTTGCCTTCATGGCAACCTACATCCCCCGCCTGGGAAAGAACGCCCGTGCCCAGCATCTCCCCTTGAGCCGGGCGCTTAGCGAGTATGCCGGCGCCAACAACCGGGAAGCGCTCTTGCGCCTGCTGGAACCGGTACACGAGGCCGGCATCCGCTGCGCGTGGGTAAAGGAGCTCTTGGAGAGCGGCGATATCTATCATCCGCTGGCCTGGACGCCGGAGGAGGCCTACCCGTTTCTGAAGGATGTGCCGGCCCTGGAGGAGAGCGGCCTCGTCGTCCGCCTGCCGGACTGGTGGAAAAAGCGCCCCCGCCCACGGGTGCAGGTCGCCATCGGCTCCAACGCCGGTGAGTCTCTTTCGGCGCGGGCGCTGCTCGATTTCCGGGTGCAGATGACCCTGAACGGCGCGGAGCTGACCCCGGAGGAGGTGGCGGCCTTGACCGCGGCCGGTGAGGGGCTCACGCTGCTGCGGGGGGAGTGGGTCGAGGTGGATGGGGAAAAGCTCCGCCAGGCCCTGGAGCAGTGGCAGAGAGTGGAAGCAGCGGATGGCCTTTCGTTCGTGGAAGGGATGCGGCTCCTTGCCGGCGCCCGCCGCGACCTGGCCGGTCATGATCCGACGCTGGACGAAACCGGCTGGGCCTTCGTGGAAGCGGGCGGCCGGTTGCGGGAGATGCTGGCCGGGCTGCGGGAGCCGGCCAGGCTGGCAGCGGTGCAGGCCGGCGACCGGTTGCAAGCGACCCTGCGCCCCTACCAGCAGACCGGCCTCAACTGGCTCTGGTTCCTGTCGGAGCTGGGGCTGGGCGCCTGTCTTGCCGACGACATGGGGCTGGGGAAGACCATCCAGGTCATCTCTCTCTTGCTGGCGCAAGGGGGCCGGGCCGGGGCTCCCTCTCCCAGCCTGCTGGTAATGCCCGCCTCGCTGCTCGCCAACTGGCGGAGCGAGCTGGAGCGCTTTGCCCCCTCCCTTTCGCTCGTCTGCCTCCACCCGTCGGAGATGGAGCGGGGGGAGCTGGAGCGGATCGCCGCCGATCCCGCCTCGGGCCTGGCCTCTGCCGACGCGGTGCTGACCACCTACGGCATGCTGCTGCGCCAGGAGTGGCTGAAGGACCTCTCCTGGAACCTGATCGTACTGGACGAGGCCCAGGCAATCAAGAACCCCGGTACCCGGCAGGCCAAGGCGGTGAAGGCCCTTTCCGGCAGGGCGCGTATCGCCCTGACCGGCACCCCGGTGGAAAACCGGCTCGCCGACCTCTGGTCCCTGTTCGACTTCATCTGTCCCGGCCTGCTCGGCTCGGCCCCCCGGTTCAAACAGTTCGTCACCGCGCTGGAAAAGGGCGAGCCGCCGTCCTATGCCCCCTTGCGCGCACTGGTGCAGCCCTATATCCTGCGCCGCCTGAAGACCGACCGGAGCATCATCGGCGACCTTCCCGACAAGGTGGAGATGGCTGCCTGGTGTGGTCTGAGCAAGGTGCAGGCCCGGCTGTACAGCCAGGCGGTGAAGGCGCTTGCCGACGCCCTCAGGGAACAGCAGGAGGGGATGAAACGCCGCGGGCTCATCCTTTCAACGCTGATGCGGTTCAAGCAGATCTGCAACCATCCCGGCCAGTCCCTGGGGGACGGCGACTTTGCCGAGGAGCGGAGCGGCAAGTTCGTCCGGCTGCGTGAGCTGGCCGAAGAGATCGCCTCGCGCCAGGAAAAGGTGCTGGTCTTTACCCAGTTCCGGGAGATGACCGGGCCGCTGGCCGCCTTCCTGGCCACGCTGTTCGGCCGCCCCGGCCTGGTGCTGCACGGCGGCACGCCGGTGGCGGAGCGAAAAATGCTGGTGGACCGGTTCCAGCACGAGGACGGCCCCCCGTTCTTCGTCCTCTCCCTCAAGGCGGGTGGCTCCGGTCTCAACCTGACCGCTGCCAGCCATGTCATCCACTTCGACCGCTGGTGGAACCCGGCCGTGGAGAACCAGGCCACCGACCGGGCCTTTCGCATCGGCCAGAAAAAGAACGTCATGGTGCACAAGTTCGTCTGCAAGGGGACGGTGGAAGAGAAGATCGACGCCCTGATCGCCGCCAAGGCCGGACTGGCGACGGAGCTGCTGGAGGGGGCGGAAACCCTGCTGACCGAGATGGGGGACGAGGAGCTGCTGCGGATGGTGGCGCTCGATCTGGAGAAGGCGGGGATTTGAAGTTGCTGAAAGAAGTAGATCAGCATATTGACAAATCAAGCCATTCCCAGCACAATCTGGCTAGCTAATCTGGCCAGATAAGGAGACGGGTATGAATTCTCAATCGTGGCGGCTGCAGGATGCAAAAAACCAGTTCAGTAAAGTGGTTGAAGCTGCGCTTCATGGTGAGCCGCAGCATGTGACCCGTCGCGGGCGCGAAGTGGTTGTGATCGTTGCCGCCGATGAATACATGCGGCTTGAAAAGTTCAAGGCGGCAGCCATGCCTCGTTTTGTGGATCATTTGCTGGCCATGCCGAAGGATGATGAGGAGTTCGACCGTCTGCCGTATGTGTCCCGCGAGGTCGAATTCTGATGTGGCTACTCGACACCATGGTGATTTCGGAACTGCGGAAGCGTACTCCTGACCCGAACGTTGTGGCCTGGTTGTCGTCGGTCCAGGAAAAAGGCCTGTTTATCAGTGTGGTCACCATAAGCGAAATTCATCGTGGGATCGCCCTGCAGAGGAGCAAGGTTGCACCGTTTGCGGAGCGCTTGCAGCAGTGGCTGGACGTGTTGATGAGGGATTACGGCGATCGCGTGCTTCCGGTTACGCCGGACATTGCTTGCCGCTGGGGGGAGCTGACCGCACGTGTCGGGCATGACGGCGCCGACGTGGTTATTGCCGCCACTGCCCTTCACCATGGTTTGTCCGTAGTTACCCGCAACGAAAGGCATTTCAGCCCGTTTTCAGTCCGGGTTGTTAATCCGTACGACAACAACGGCACGGCATCATGATGGTACGGGGATATGGCCGAATGATGGCCGGCGAGTGAAAACAGCTCAGGATAAATGTTCCATTTGGGCGGATCACCAGTTCACGCGCGTGCGCGCGTGAACTGGTCAATAAGTTGTTATTCGCGATAAAGGAGAATGAGGATGATTCAAGCATTCAAAAGTTGGCTTATTCAGAGAGGGAATGACGGAGCTGCGAAAAGTTACCCTGGAGCAATTAACCGACTCTCCGTTCACTACTCTGAAAATACAGGAGAAAATGTAAACATATACGCACTCAAAGATGTCGATGTTGTCAATGAGATAGCTCGGAAGTACAGACAGGACGGCATCTACAGTGCTTACGGATACGAAGGGAATGGCCTTTATCGAAGTGCCATAGCAAGATATTCCGAGTTTTTAACGGATTTTTTGGCCGGTGGAGAACTAACTGAAGAAGAGATTTTAGCGCCGACAGAGGAAAGTCCAACCTTCTGCAATTTTACTTACGAAAAAGACCTTAAATTCTCATTATGTCATCAAATTCCTGATCTTTTCCCAGGCTACAAGATATTCGGGACAAACAATGAAGGCGTTGAATATTCGATAGAGGGGAAGAGAATTGACATCTTACTTGAAGATATTGCTTCAGGATCTCTGCTTGCCGTTGAACTGAAATCTGGGATTGCTGACTTTCGAGTCTTTGGTCAAATTGCAATGTATCTCGGGCTGCTGAAAAAACATTTCCCCGACAGAAAAGCTGAAGGCGTTATCATCTCTGGCGAAGTAGATGAAAGCTTAAAAAACGCTTGTTTAATCACGGATGCAGTTTCGCTGAAAAAGTACAAAATGAGCCTGACGCTTGAGAGCGCATAACCACGTCCTTGGACACCGACCGCCCGAAAAGGCTGGGCGGGCGGGTCAAGGCCGACCACGTTGTGCGAAATAAGCGAAATTTTAAAACATCAAGGGAGATTACAGGTGAAAGGATATGATGAAAGCGATTCTATTCTGGCTTTGTCTCTACCTGGTCATAATGCTTTTCGCATTCGTAAGTGAAATAACTTACAAAAAGAAGACAATCAAAGAAGTAAGGCAAAATTTCAAACGAGTTGTAATTGAAACCGCTCTAACCTTTGCTGTTTTCGTTGTCGCGAGTTATTTATGGTCTAAGTTTGGCAGCAGTGGGTAAGCCACCCAAGGCAGTAACCGTGGCGCGAACAGCCCGGAAAAACGAGAAGTTGCCGCTGGCGGAGTCTGTCGGAGTAATAAAGAACGAGAGAGAAATCTCTTACGGAGTTTCAGGTACTATGGCCAGCTTGAGCCCCATGCCATGCAGAATATTGTAAAAAGTGCGCAATTCAGGATTGCCGCCTTTTGAGAGGGTACGATAAAGGTTTTCACGCTTAAGGTTAGAGCGCTCTGCTACCGCAGCCATGCCGCCCCTGGCTTGCGCTACTCGACGCATGGCAAGAAGCAGTACATCACGATCACCCTCTTCGATGGCTGCTGTCAAATATTCAGAGGCATTATCCGGGTCTTTCAGCCATTCGTGCAAGTCTTGTTCGTAGTCGGTCATTGGTCGCATATATTGTTCTCCTGATGATGTTTCCAGTATGCAATGGCGGTTTCAATATCACGTTCTTGTGTGGCCTTATCGCCGCCAAGGAGCAACAGGACGATTTGGTTGCCGGAATACGCATAATAAACACGGTAACCGGGGCCGTAATGTATTCGCAGCTCAAATACCCCGGAACCCACATTTTTGTGATCGCCTACATTACCAAGTTCTACCCGTTCGAGCCGGGTAGTGATACGAGCAAAGGCGGAGCGATCACGCAGACCATAAAGCCATTTCTTGAAAGGCTTTTCTCCCATTGCGTCTGTGTAGTAGGTAAGTTGGTATGGAGTTGTCTGCACGCCTATTTTGTATCATATACGATACTCGGTTGCAAGTGATGATTTAATGGCAGAAAACCTTGAAGGGTAGGAATCCACTGTATTTCCAAGCCTACCCTGCGAGCGGCGGCATGAGAATGTCATGGAAATTGCCGGTGGATTCGGCAACAACGAGAATCTTCTCCGCACCCAACCCCTTGATGGGATTGTCAATGCATGGTGCGTGGCTGCCAGCCTTCGCACCCTCCTGAGGGGTCACACCCTCCTGAGGGGTCAGGTCTTGAAAAGTAAGTTTTTGTGGTAAGAGCGTTGGGAAAAGTGGTTTTTCAAGACTTGACCGTACGCAGTAACAGTTGAATATCTCACGGGTTTAAGTCCCGTCCGGGGAGTTATCCGTTCGCCCCGGTAGCTCACGGGAGCGGCGTTCTGGTAACAGAGGGTCGTAAGTTCCCAATTGGCAAAGCAGCGGGCCGTAACGCAAGTGAACCTACAGGTAGCCAGTTCCGGTACATGGCAAGCGCGACGTTGCTTGCCGCCATTCAACGCCAAAGCGGTGTCAAGCTGAAGTAGGAGGTAGTCATGGACATTCGTTATCCCGCAAAAATTGAGGCACAGGAGCCGTCGGGCTATCTGGTCAGTTTTGTAGATCTGCAAGACACATTCACAGAGGGAGCAACCAAGGAAGAGGCGCTGTTCAACGCATCAGAGGTGCTTTCGGCAATGCTGTCATGGCGTCTGGACAATGATATGCCTCTTCCGGAACCGACTCAAAACCTTGAAGATGCGGTCTATATTTCACCGGATGCCCGCACCCAGGCAGCGTTACTCGTGCGACGAGCTCGCGGCGACCGCTCTCTTGCGGAAGTCGCACGAGTTCTGGAAACATCGTGGCCTGCCGCAAAGCGGCTCGAAGACCCCCACTGGCCCAGCCTAAAGCAGTTTGAGAAAGCGGCAGCCGCCCTTGGTCGCCGGCTTGTTCTCATCTTCGATTAACTCCCCCGGCTTCAAAGGAATCCCATGAGATATTACGGATGGGCGCCGTACGTTCCGGTCGCGGAGCGGCAGGCAAAGGCGCAGAAGCAGCTGGAAAAGATGAGGAAGAAGGGGCTCAAGGTGCAACCGGTCCTTTTGACCGGACGCAAGATCGCCGACTCCTTCTGGGGCAAGGGGTGGTGCGACCATATGGAGTCATTCGGCGATTACGCCAACCGCCTCCCCCGCGGCCGCTCCTACGTCAGAAACGGTTCGGTCTGCCACCTGGAAATCCAGAGCGGCCTGATCACAGCCGTCGTCTGCGGGTCGTCGCTGTACAACGTCTCCATCACCATTACCCCGCTCAAGAAAACGAAATGGGCTGCCGTCCGGTCGGCCTGCACCGGCAGGATCGGGTCGCTGCTCGATCTGTTGCGGGGAAAGCTGGACCGTGGCGTCATGGAGATCGTCTCGGATCGCAAGGCGGGGCTCTTCCCGCTCCCCGGCGAGATGAAGTTCGACTGCGACTGCCCGGACTGGGCCGGCATGTGCAAGCATGTGGCGGCGGTGCTCTACGGCGTGGGCGCCCGCCTGGACCACTCCCCGGAGTTGCTGTTTCTCCTGCGCGGGGTGAATCACGAGGAGCTGGTCGATGTCACGACGGCAGTCGCGGATGTCACCAGGACAGGAACCTCCCGCCGGAGGATTGCCGCTACCGGTATTGCCGATGTGTTCGGGATCGATCTGGCCGAGACGGGGGACGCGCTCCCACCATCGCCGGCCGTTTCCTCCGCAAAGAGACCGGGCAGGGGAAAGGTGTCCACACCATTTGCCGATGCGCAGCCATCCGTTGGGAAGCCGCTCACAAAAACCGCTCCGGTAACGTCAACGCGTCGCAACAGTACGGCCGAAACAGTGCTGTTTCCCGACCCGCTTACCGGTGACGCCATCCATGCCTGGAGGTCAGCTCTCGGAGAGACCCAGGCCGCATTTGCCGCCCGCATCGGGGTCACCGCCGCCAGTATCTCGCAGTGGGAAAAGAAGGGTGAGGGGCTCATCGGCGTGCAGTCCCGCACCCTGGCGGCACTGCGCAAGGCGTGGAAGCGTACACATTAAACAAACCAAGAAAAGCATTTGGCCACGGATCTACACGGAGTAACGCGGATATCATGAAGCGATAGGACGAGTTCCAGCGTCACCTCCCATGCTATAATTAAGTGACAAGAGGAGGTGTTGGTCATGAAAGGCTTTGAGAGAAGAGGCGGCAAAGAGGTATCGGCCGGGGAACGGTGCGACACCAAGGTCTGGAGCGGTGCCTGCGAGAGAAGCGACTACGCGAACAGCAGTGACAAATATCTCTGTGTTGCCTGCGGCACGCTCAACAACCTTGACCACGAGGTGCGACACGAGGTTTTTCCCCTGGTCAGTGGCGATTATGACAACCTGAGTTGAATATGGCTATGCACCAACGAAAAAGCCCTCCGTGCGGAGGGCTTTTTCGTGTCAGCTGTGTTCCCGTGTTTCGTGGAACTCCAACTCCTTCCAGTTTTCCATCGTGTTCTCCAACCGCCAGGCACTGCCCGCCAGGTAGGCGAGGTTCCCTTCGCCGTCGATGTAGCAGTGCATCGCCTCCTTGCGCTGGAATTCATCCAGTTTTTTCCGCTCGCCGGTGACCCAGCGGGCCGTGACGTACGAGACCGGCTCGTAGGTGGCCTTGACCTTGTATTCGTGCTCCAGCCGGTGCATGACCACATCGAACTGCAAGAGGCCGACAGCGCCGACGATCCAGTCGGAGCCCATCTGCGGACGGAAGACCTGGGTGGTCCCCTCCTCGGCCAGCTGTACCAGCCCCTTTTCCAACGCCTTCGACTTCATCGGGTCGAGCAGGCGGACCTTGCGGAAATGCTCGGGCGCAAAGTTGGGGATGCCGGTGAACTTGAGATCCTCTCCCAGGGTGAAGGTGTCGCCGATCTTGATGGTGCCGTGGTTGTGGATGCCGATGATGTCGCCCGGGAACGCCTCGTCCACGTTGGTCCGGTCCTGGGCCATGAAGATGGTGGCGTTGGCGATCTGCACGTCGCGCCCCAGGCGCAGGTGGCGGACCTTCATGCCGCGGGTGAACTTTCCTGAGCAGATCCGGAAAAAGGCGATCCGGTCGCGGTGGGCCGGGTCCATGTTCGCCTGGATCTTGAAGACGAAGCCGCTGAACGGCTCCTCGTAGGGGACAACGGTGCGGGTGGTGGCCTCCCGGGGAAGCGGTGCCGGGGCATGCTCGACAAAGCTGTCGAGGAGCTGCTGGACCCCGAAGGTGTTGACGGCACTACCGAAGAACACCGGGGTCTGCAGGCCGGCCAGGTACGCCTCCTGCTCGAACGGGTGGGCGACTCCTTCGATCAGCTCGATGTCGTGGCGCAGTTCGTCCACCTGACTCCCCAGGAGCTCCTCGATGCGCGGGTCGTCTAGTCCCTGGACCGTAACGATGTCGCCCGTGCCCCGATCGGCCTCGGCATCGAAGAAGGTCAACTCCTTGGTGTACAGGTGGTAGGTGCCGCGGAAGCGCTTGCCCATGCCGATCGGCCAGGTCATCGGGGCACACTGGATATTCAGGACGCTCTCGATCTCGTCGATCAGGTCGATCGGCTCGCGCCCCTCCCGGTCCAGCTTGTTGATGAAGGTCATGATCGGCGTGTTGCGCAGGCGGCAGACATCCAGGAGCTTCTTGGTCTGGCTCTCCACCCCCTTGACCGAGTCGATCACCATGAGGGCCGAGTCGACCGCGGTCAGGACCCGGTAGGTGTCTTCGGAAAAGTCGTTGTGGCCGGGGGTGTCCAGAAGGTTGATCTCGAAGTCCCGATAGGTGAACTTCATGACCGACGAGGTGACCGAAATCCCCCGCTGTTTTTCCATTTCCATCCAGTCCGAGGTGGCGTAGCGGGCCGACTTGCGGGCGCGGACCTCGCCGGCCTGCTGGATGGCGCCGCCGAAGAGAAGGAGTTTTTCCGTAATGGTCGTTTTGCCGGCATCCGGATGGCTGATGATGGCGAAGGTGCGCCGACGGTCGATTTCGTGCTGGTTGTGCTTCTTCAAATCGCTGCTCCGTGTATATGAGGCTGGTGCAAAACTGTGGCGGGCGGACTGCGTTGCCGCAATGCCTCACTTTTCTCTGAAAAATCGCTGGACAAAGAAAAGGCGAAGAGTTTATCTTCGCCTGACATGTTGTAATGATTGCATGAACAGTGATAAAAGGGCAATAGAATTTTCAGGAACGCCAACCAGCATGAGTGACTACTACCAGATAGTCCCGGTGGGGACCGCACAGACAGACAGCGACGCCATCCTCGCTACGCTCCAGGCTATCAGGGCTGGGCAGCTGGTGAACGATCTCCGGCTTCTCAATTACTATCATGAGATTCCGGTCAGCTATGGGGCGACCGTCGACTTCCTCGAAGGAGACATGGTCGACTTCGGGGTGCACCAGCACCAGGCAGTGGTGATGAAGCTGGAAAAGTCGACCATCATCAAGAGCCGCCATTTCCCCCACGAGGTGATTGCCAATGTGTTCAGGTCGGATATCACCCGCTGCCTGGTGACCCTGACCAAGTTCGCCTACGGTGTGGTGCGGGCCGAGCGCCGACGGTTCGTGCGGGTTGCCGTTACCGATGCGGTGGATGTCGTTTTCCTGACTGACACGGCGACCATCAGCGGCAGGATGACCGATATTTCCGTCGGTGGGGTTTCCTTCCAGCAGGAGCAGGAGTGTGGGGCAATCGACGTCGGCTGCCGCGGCATCGCCCGGCTGAGCCTGCAGGGCACCCCGCTGGAAATGCCGGCCCGTTTGATCAAGATCCTGGCGGATGCAGGGCAGTTTAAATATGTCTTTGAACTGGACACCTCCAGCAGGGAGGAAGCGGTGATTTCCCGCTTCATTTTCCAGCGCCAGGTTGAAATCATTCGGGAGCTGAAAGACCACATCGTCTGATATTCACACCCGGCGGCCATGTCCCCTTTGGTTTCCATTGCACAGCCCACCACGCCGACCTTGGTAGACACCCACTGCCATCTCGATCTTCATCCGCTCATCGACCAGCTTTCTGCCGTGCTTGACCGGGCAGGCGCCGCCGGTGTCCACCGATACGTCGTCCCCGGTGTGTCTGCCGAGGCGTGGCCGGCCATCGCAGCATGTGCCGGGGAGTATCCGGCCATTCTCCCCGCGTTCGGTCTGCATCCCATGCGGGCCGCTGCCTGGTCCGAAAAGGTGCTGGCCGACCTGACCCGTTTCCTGCCGCAGGCGGTCGCGATCGGTGAAATCGGACTGGACTATCTCCTGCCGGATCCGGACCGGGAACGGCAGCGGATTGCCTTCCGCGCCCAGTTGAGGCTGGCGGTCGCTGCCGGGCTGCCGGTGCTGATCCACTGCCGCCGCGCCTTCAACGATCTCCTGACTATTCTCAGGGAGGAGCGGGTAGGGCGGGTCGGCGGCATCATGCACGCCTTTTCCGGCAGTGCCGAGGTTGCCGATGCCTGTATCCGGCTCGGGCTTCTCATCTCCATTTCCGGGACCGTCACCTATCATAATGCCGTCCGGCCGGTCGCTCTGGTGCGTACCCTGCCCCTGGAGAGTCTGGTCCTGGAGACCGACGCCCCGGACATGACCCCCGAGCCGTGGCGCGGACAGGATAACGAGCCGGCCTTCATTGTCGAGACTGCCAGGACCGTGGCAACGATCAAGGGGGTCGATATGACGACCGTGGCGGCTACGACCACCCGAAACGCACTGCGTCTTCTCGACCGGCACAACAATTCTGACAACAAGCACCCCGGAGGCCCACATGTCCCATCTCCATAGATTTTCCCGCACCGAACTCCTGGTCGGCAGCGCCGGCCTGGAACGTTTGCGGTCTGCCAGTGTGGCGGTTTTCGGTCTGGGCGGGGTTGGCAGCTTTGCCGCCGAGGCCCTCTGCCGGGCCGGCGTCGGCCGGTTGACCATCGTCGATTTCGACGATATCTGTCTCACCAACGTGAACCGGCAGCTCCATGCCATGGATGGTACGGTCGGCAGGGCCAAGGTGCAGGTCATGGCCGACCGGTTGCGTCTCATCAACCCGCAGGCCGATATCGTCCCGTACCGTGATTTCTATGCAGCGGAAAACAGCGAGTTTCTCCTTGCCGGGCAGTATGACTATGTGGTGGACTGCATCGACCACTTCACCAGCAAGGTGCATCTGATCGTCAGTTGCCTGGAACGGGGAATCCCCATCATCGCCAGCATGGGGGCGGCAGCCAAGCTCGATCCGACCAAGATCCATGTTGCCGACATTGCCGATACCCACAAGTGCCGCATGGCCCGGGCCGTACGCAAGCTCCTGCGGCAGCGGGGTGTTGAGCGGGGGGTGACGGTAGTCTATTCCACCGAGGAATACCGCGAGCCGCTCAGCAGGGATGCCGGCTGCAAGAGCGACTGCATCTGTCCCAACCGGGGCGAGCAGCAGTTTTCCTGTGAGCATCGGCGGGTCATCCTCGGCAGCGTCTCGTACATCCCCTCAATTTTCGGGTTGACCATGGCCGGTGTGGTGGTTAACCACCTGCTTGCCACCGTTACGAACGCAAAATAGAATAGTTTCCGAATCGGAAAGGAGGGTTTTTTCGTCCTGGCAAGGAAATCAAGGGATTGCGCGGAGGCGTACTACTGTACGCCGCACAAGTAAGACCGCAGATTGACGCCGCCAGGGCGGAAAAGGACCCTTTCCGGACGGAAACTAGAGTTGGGTGCGTTGAAGTTGCAAAGGAGTTGGCTATACTGTCTTCATAACCAATTGCGAACGGGAGGGACATGTCATGGGAAAGGAATATTCGCTGCAGGAGGCACTTAAGCTGGCGGTACAGGCAGAGAAGGACAGTATGGACTTTTACCGCAGGGCCGCATCGGTAACCAAAAACGAGCGGGCAAAGAAGGTGTTCGATCTGCTGGCCAACGAAGAGGTGGGGCATCTCAAGTCGTTTCTTGAGCACTACAAGGGGACCGAGTTCGGCGATCTGAAGAGTTACATCGACTCCCCTCCCAATGCCAAGAGTGCCACCATACTAGCTCTGGAAAAGGCGATCAAGGAGGATACCCATGAGCAGCAGGCTCTGGAGATCGCCATGAAGGAGGAGAAGTCCGGTATTCAGCAGTATACTCACTTGGTGAAGGACATTATCGATCCGCTGGTGCGGGGGGTTTTCGAGCGGGTCATCAAGGAGTCCCAGGGACACTACGACATGATCGAGGACGAGTACATGCATATCATGGGGATGGTTGACAAGTCCGATCAGGACACCTATGTGAGGGAGTAAATGAAAGGGTCAGCACAAACCGTTGCGTTGGCGCTTCTCCTGTGCGGGGCAGCTGCATTCGGTGCGACCAGGGAAGAGGTGCAGGGGATTGCCTACCATGAGCAGGGGCTCAAGGTGGTAGAAGAGAAGTGCCTTTTTTGCCACAATCGCCAGAGGATCGACGCTTCCATCAAGAGCCGCCAGGATATGGAGAAGGTGTTGAAAAAGATGGAGGGAAAGGGTGTCGTTCTGACCGACAAGGACCGACAGGTCATGGGTCATTTTTGGAAAAAAAGCCCCTTCAAGGAGCCTCGCAAGTAACGATCCTTGCATACGTGGGAATATAAAAAGGGCGACCGGGGAATCCGGCCGCCCTTTTGTCGCTACGGGAATCAGGGGTCAGGCAATGTTCTGGGCGTAGAGGTTCTTTACCCTGGCAAGATAGGCGCGGGTTTCGGAGGGGAGCGCACTCCCCAGGCCTTTGCGGTCAACATTGCCCGGTCCCCAGTTATAGGCCGCCAGCGTGGCATCCATGTTGCCGTGGTAGCGTTCCAGCAACTCTTTCAGGAACCGGGTGCCGGCCATGACGTTCTGTTCCGGATCAAAGGCATTGGTGACGCCGAGTTGACGGGCCGTGCCGGGCATCAGTTGCATCAGCCCCTGGGCACCGGCCGATGACACCGCCCTGGGGTTGAAATCGCTTTCGGCCTTGACCACTGCCTTGATGAGCCCGGCATCGACGCCGTAACGGCGGGAAGCCTTCTGGATGATAGTGTCGATGCTGCCCGGTGCTGCCGGTTCCCGGGCCTGTAGCGGTGGCGGTAGAGTCGTTTCCGGCGTTGCCGCCGCCGCTGGTGCAGCAGGTTGGGTGGTGACAGTATTTTGACCGCCCTGGCGGGAGATGTCCAGAAATGCCTGCAGCGCTTCCCGTGCCGGAGACAGGGGGGGAGGGGCATCGTCCGTGGTCAGGGCGCTTCGCATCATCTCCAGTCGCAACACTTCCGCAGTGGTGGCGACGACGGTGGCGCGGTCCTTGCCACGGGCGTTGTCTGCCAGGGCGAGGAGTGCATCGAACACCGGTCCGTTCACCGAACGTTGCGTGGCTGTCGGTGCGGGCTGATTCTCGGTGCGAATCGGCTGCGGTCGGTTTTGCAGAGGATCAATGGCCATGGCTGCTCCTGTTAGTCGAGGTGCAGGCAAAGAACAGCATGGAGTATGCCACTACGGAGATGTAGTGCCGGGTTATTTTGAGTGCCCTGCCGAGGTGTCGTTACAAAGCAGCCGTTTCCTGACGTGTCAGGAACGCGTGGACGACGGGATGAAGAGCTGTTTCTTCTTCAGCTTTTCGATAAGGGTTGTTCGTTTGAGGTTGAGGAGATTGGCGGCTTCCTTTTTGTTGCCGCCGGTCTTCTGCAGGGCCTGGAGGATCAACTGATTCTCGAACTCTTCTACGGCAGTGTTGAGACAGAATCCCTTTTCCGGCAGCGTGAGAGGTTCGGAAGCCGGCAGCGGCCGTGATCCGCGATATTTTTCGGGCAGGTCGTCAGGGGTGATCGAGCCATTCCCTTTGAGGATAACCAGCCGTTCGACGAGGTTTTCCAGTTCCCGGACATTGCCGGGCCAGTCATACCCGCAGAGAAGGTTCATGGTGCTTCGGTCGAGTCCGTTGACCTTGTTGTGCTTATCCCGATTGAACCGTTCGAGAAACGAGTTGATCAGGAGCGGGATGTCGTCTTTTCGCTCCCGGAGTGGGGGGAGCATGATCGGTATGACAGAGATCCGGTAGTAGAGGTCTTCCCGGAACTCCTTTTCCGCAACCATCTTGTCCAGGTTCTGGTTGGTGGCGGCTATGATCCTTACATCCACCTTCTTCGAGCTTGTGGCACCAACCGGTTCGATCTCCCTGTTCTGCAGGACCCGCAGCAGCTTTACCTGGAGATTGGGTTTCATGTCGCCGATTTCATCCAGGAAGAGGGTGCCACGGTCAGCCATTTCGAAGCGGCCGATCCGCGTGGCAATGGCACCGGTAAACGATCCCTTTACGTGGCCGAAGAGCTCGCTTTCCAGCAGGTCATCGGGTATGGCCGCACAGTTTACCGGGACGAAGTTTCGGTTCCGACGGGTGCTGAGGTCGTGAATGGCGCGGGCGACCAGTTCCTTGCCGGTTCCCGATTCGCCCTGCAGGAGGACGGTCGAGTCCGAGCCGGCAACCTTTTCGATGAGCTCGAAGAGGGAGAGCATCTTGCGACTCTCACCGATTATGTTGTTGAGCAGGGAGCGATTTTTGACCTGGGGCTTGGTGCGAAAGCTCCTCGTTTGAAGGGCCTGATGTTCCAGACCGCGCCGGACGTGAGATTCAAGGTCCTCCAGGTTGAACGGTTTTTCCAGGAAAAAGAAGGCGCCGGCCTTGAGAAGGTTGGCCGTCATCTCGAAGTTGGCAAATGCACTGTACACTATGGTAACTATTTCCGGATGAGTTGTCTTGAGATTCTTGATGAAATCGAGGCCATTCACCCTTGGCATCATCAGGTCGGTGATGACCATGTGGATGGTCTCCTGATCGATCTTTTCCAGGGCGTCTTGGCCGTCAATTGCCTGCAGGATCTGGTAACCCTTGTAGGTCAGGAAGGCGGCGACGAAATCACGGGTTTTCTTGTCATCGTCGACAATCAGGATTCTCGCGGTATCCATTAGGCTTCCGTTCGCAGGGAGGGTATGTTTTCGTGCGAAGCAACTATACCGTCAACATTTTATCATGTCAATTAAATGACTTCGTGTCTGGAAAAAAAATGACAAAAACGTGACAGGCTCGCTGTCGGGGGTGGGGGTGTTTTAGAATCAATTAATGGGTGGTTGGAGAAAAACTATTTAATCAGTAGCTGCAATTGCCGAATAAGATACAATCATTCTCTGGGCAGCAACGGCAAGGGTGGCGGATTTCCGCTGAGTCAGGAGGCTTGAAGCGATGGAGATGGTTAGAGAACATTCAGATGACAGCGCCGGAGAGTTGATCCAACTGGTGAGCTTTATGCTGGGCGAAGAGGAATTCGGCGTGGATGTCCTGAAGGTCAGGGAGATCATTCGCATGCCGGAGATTACCAGGGTCCCCAATACTCCCCACTATGTGGAAGGGGTGATTAATCTTCGGGGGAAGGTTATTCCGGTCATGTCCATGCGGAACCGTTTCGGTCTCGAACAAAAGGAGTGGGACAAGCAAACCCGCATAATGGTTATGGAAGTTGACAGCGAGCTTATGGGGTTTATCGTTGATTCCGTTTCCGAAGTCATTCGCATATCCGAACAGGAGATCCAACCTCCACCCGCAGTCGTATCTACCGGAGTGGACCACGAGTGCCTCTCCGGCATCATCAGCCAGCGGGAGCGCCTGCTGGTCCTCCTTGACCTTGAAAAGGTCTCCAGCAGGGAAGATCGAATGCTCTTGTCGATGTAGCACCCCCCAATTGCCTTTCAATCTCGGATAGTGTGGAGTAGGCCATGCCGTTTTCGCCGGAAGATCAAGAACTTATTGATGGATTTTTGACAGAGACTACGGAACTGCTGGAAAAGCTCGATGATGATCTGGTTGTCTTGGAAAAGACGCCGTCCGATATGGATCTCTTGAACGGTATCTTCAGATCGATTCACACGGTAAAGGGCGCCTCCAGCTTTCTGGGGTTTGATCTGCTGGTCAAGGTGACCCACAAGACAGAAGACGTTCTCAACCGCCTCCGCAAAGGTGAATTGGTAGTCGACCCCGAGATTATGGACGTGATCCTGGAGGCGGTCGATCTGGTGAAGGTCCTGGTGGGAGATATCAAGGCCGGTGAGATCGTTGAGCGGGAGATCGACGGGACCGTCACCAAACTGCTGCCCCTCCTCTCGGCGGGGGCCGGAGAGGCCACGGTGCTGGCTGCTCCGCAGCAGGTCGTTTCGGCGGCGTCTCCAGCGGAAGGACTGCCGACAGAGACCGGTGAACCGGAAGCCGTTGACGGGCAGCAGGCAGTTGAGTCGTTATCGCCAGCAACGGAGAAGGCGCCGCCGCCAAGGCCCGCGGCACCGCCGGCAGTAGCGCCGGGCAAGGATATGAAGGCCAAGGCCGAGGACCTTTCCGACAGCTCCACGGTCCGGATCGATGTCAAGCGGATCGATGACCTGATGAACCAGGTCGGCGAGTTGGTACTGGAGCGAAATCGGATGCTGCAACTGGATAGCGACCTGCGTAGCGGTGTCGATATGAGCCGGTTTGGCGAAGAGTTCGGCAAACTGGCCAAGCGGCTCAATTTTGTTACCTCGGAAGTTCAGATGCAGGTCCTGAAGATCCGGATGATTCCGGTGGAGAAGGTCTTCAAGAAATTTCCACGCATTGTGAGAAACCTGGGCCGTGAATTGGGGAAAGAGGTGGAACTGCACCTCTTCGGCGAAGAGACCGAACTGGATCGCTCGGTAGTGGATGAAATCGGTGACCCTCTCACGCACCTGATTCGCAACGCCATGGACCACGGTCTCGAGATGCCCGAGGAACGGACCGCTGCAGGCAAGTCCCGGTGTGGCACCATCGTACTTTCCGCCGTGCATGAGGGGAACCAGATCGTCATCAGTATCAAGGATGACGGCAAGGGGATCGATCCTGACAAGGTGGCCGCCAAGGCCGTTGAGAAGGGATTGGTCACCCAGGCCCAACTGGCCAACATGGGGACCCGGGAGATCCTCGACCTCATCTTCCTGCCTGGTTTTTCCACGAAAGAGGTCACCACCGACCTGTCGGGACGCGGTGTTGGCATGGATGTGGTACGGACCAATATCAAAAAACTGAACGGCATCATTGAGATCCGTACCGAGCTGGGGCGCGGCAGCGAATTTCTTCTGCGGCTCCCCTTGACCCTCGCCATAATTCAGTCATTGTTGGTGGATGTAGAGGGAGAGATTTACTCCATTCCACTTGCAGCCGTCTTCGAGACGCTGCGGGTGGAGATGAAGGAATTCCATACCGTGGGAGGGCAGGAGGTCCTCAAGCTGCGGGATTCCGTGTTGCCGCTTGTCCGTCTCGAACGGGTCTTCAGCGTCAATCGTACCTATGCGAACGACGTGTCGTGCTATGTGGTCGTCGTCGGCGTGGCGGAAAAACGGGTGGGAGTGGTCGTGAGCAGGTTGCTCGGCCAACAGGAGGTTGCCATCAAGTCGCTGGGCAAATATCTGGCAAATGTTCCCGGGATCGCCGGGTCGACAATACTGGGTGACGGCCGTGTCGCCCTTATCGTCGATCCGGTTGGCCTTGTGGAGGGAAACGAAGGAGGGAGTGCCGGCCGTTAGCGGCTGGTGCGGACAGCCTATGGCGTTTGAACCGGTTACCGGGGGCAAAACAGCCTCTTCCAAGATTTCGGACAAGGATTTCGAGCTCCTCAGGGATTATATCTACAATCTCTGCGGGATCTATTTCCATGCCAGCAAGAAATATTTCCTCGAAAGCAGGCTTTCACGGCGGATGGAGGCGACCGGCAGCAAGACCCATACCGACTATTACCAGTTGGTCAAAGGGGCTGGTGGCAGTGGGGAGTTGAAGAAGCTGCTGGACGAAATAACCACCAATGAAACCTGCTTCTTCCGGAACGTTCCCCAGCTCAATGCCCTGGAGAACAAGCTCCTGCCGGAAGTGGTGGAGACCAAGAGCAAGATAGGTTTCCGCAAGCTGCGGATCTGGAGCGCCGGGTCATCTTCCGGGGAGGAGGCCTATACCATGGCCATGATCCTGGCGGAAAAACGGTCAACGGTACTCAAAGACTGGATCATCGAGATCGTTGGGACCGACATCAACGAGACGGTGCTGGCCATGGCCCGGGAGGGGGTCTATAACAGCTATTCGGTCAGGAATACCCCCGACTATTATCTGAAGAAATATTTCACCAAGGAAGGGCCGGAGCGTTTCGTCCTCTCGCCGGAGGTCAAAAAATTCGTCACCTTCTCGTACCTCAATCTGTATGACGACACCAAGATGATCTTCATGAAGAGCTTTGATTTTATCTTCTGCGCCAACGTGCTCATCTACTTTGACACTGCCTCCAAATCGAAGGTCGTGCAGCACTATTACAATAACCTGCAACCCTACGGCTATTTCTTTGTCGGTCAGTCCGAATCACTGCACGGGGTGAATGACAAGTTTAAGACGGTCCACTTCCCGGGTGGTTTCGCCTACAAGAAGTGAGGAAACGGTAATCATGGACA
This sequence comes from uncultured Geobacter sp., assembly GCA_964432205.1. Lineage (GTDB taxonomy): Bacteria > Desulfobacterota > Desulfuromonadia > Geobacterales > DSM-12255 > Geomobilibacter. Next base: position 61,954 of record CAYSMK010000011.1, read on the forward strand.
AGACGGCTATGGTGCAAAAAGCCCGGGAGATGGTGGCTGAGGTCGATGAGCTGCCCACCATCCCGGTGGTGGCGACGAAGGTGCTGGAACTGCTGGAAAAACCTGACGTGGAACTGGACGAGGTGGTGGATCTGATCCTTACCGACCAGGTCATGGCGGCGCGGGTCATCAAGATCGTCAATTCCCCCCTCTATCGGGCTGCCCATGAGATCACATCGGTCAAACAGGCACTCATCTATCTCGGATTCCGCCATGTGCGGGAACTGGCGCTTACCTGTTCGTTTATCGAGGCATTCAAGGACAAGGACGGTGCGTTCGACATTCAGACCTTCTGGGAACATTCCTTTGGCGTCGGTATCGTTGCCAAACTCATTGCCCAGCGGGCACGGTACCATGACATCGAAAAGGCGTACCTGGTCGGCATCATCCACGATATCGGCGAGGTCTTCCTGAGCTACTACCACCAGGACGATTTCATGAAGATTGTCGCATCGAAGCAGGGTGAGCCGCGCAAGTTCTACACCCTCGAAGAGGAGTATTTTGGCACTACCCACTGTGAGATCGGCCTCTGCATTGCCGAAAAATGGAATTTCCCCAAGGAGTACAAGGAGATCATTTCTCTCCACCATACGCCGCTGGAAGCGACTATTGACCCACCGCTCAATGCCATCGTCAATCTGGCCGACCTCTTCTGTACGGTGCGGCAGCTCGACTACGGCGGACGGGAGTGGATTTCGTTCAACCTGGCGGAGGAAAAGGCCTGGGAAATCTTGAAGAATTATGCTCCCCACCTGGGAGGGTTGGATGTGGAGCGCTTCTGTTATGAGCTAGATGACAGGGTGGAAGAGATCCAGGAATTGGTCCGGTCGATTTTTGCCGGCATAACGGAGGAGTAACGCAAACATGGTGCTTATGCCGGGTAAGCGGATACGGGTTCTCATCGTTGACGACTCATCATTCATGCGGATGGCCATCAGGGGAATACTCTCCAGGGATCCGGACATCGAGGTGATCGGGAGCGCCGTCGACGGACAGGAAGGGGTGGACAAGGCGGTTGAACTGAAACCCGACCTGATCACGATGGATATCGAGATGCCGCGAATGGACGGTATCAGCGCCCTCAAGCAGGTCATGGCGAAGGCTCCGACCCGGGTGATCATGGTTTCGACTCTGACCAACGAAGGGGCCAGGGCCACCTTCGAGGCGCTGGAAGCCGGAGCGGTCGATTACATCCCCAAGAACGTGACCGACTCGACTGATGCCCAGCAGGTCTTCAAGGAAGAGTTGCTGCGAAAGGTCAAGGGCGCGGTCAGCTCACGGTTCCGCTCACTGGCAATGCCGCGGGCGGCAGTGAGCCCGCCCCCACGACCGGTTGTCAGCCGTCTGCCGAAACGCAATGTCCAGTTCGTGGGGATAGGCGCTTCCACCGGCGGCCCGGTTGCCCTGCAGGAGGTGTTGTCCCGGATTCCGATGAACTTTCCCCATCCGGTTGTGGTGGCGATTCACATGCCCAAGGCCTTTACCGGGCCGTATGCGGAACGGCTCAATGCCAAGTGCTCCATCCAGATCAAGGAGGCAGTTGACGGCGACATCCTGAAGCCGGGTCTGGTGCTGATCTCTCCCGGCGGGCGGCACCTGTCCCTGGTGAAGAGAGGTTCCAGTGTCGTGGTGGCCACGGCCCAACCGTCGGAGTTTCCCCAGTATCTCTACATCCCGTCGGTCGATCGGATGCTGACGACCATGGCGGACGTGAGCAATGGTTCGGCGCTGGGGGTCATCCTCACCGGCATGGGTAACGATGGCTTCAAGGGGATGCAGCACCTGAAAAGTAAAGGCGGGGTTTCCATCGCCCAGGACGAGGCGACCTCGACCATCTACGGCATGCCGCGGGCCTGTGTGGAAGGTGGCGTTGCCGATGAAGTGCTTCCTCTTGGCGATATCGGCTTCGAGATAGCCAGGGTGGCGGGATGACTGTCAACGCCGGGCGAAGAGCTGAAGCCCGCCATCCTTGCTGATAACCCGGCAGTCGGAGTACCCCAGGCGCTTGAGGCGAAAAAGCAGAACCGGTGCGGCAAAGGGGGCCGTGTCGGGGAAGAAGAATCCGATCTCTCCGGTCCCTGATCCGGATGGTTCGGTTTTAATGGCAAAGGTGACGGCAGACCCGAGTGGGCTGCCGTTTTCATTGGTAGACGGCCGCAGCAAGCTGCAAACCAGACTGAGGGTGCGGAGCATTCTGCCTGTTCGGTGCATGGGCCTACAGTACCACGGTGATGGAGGGCCTACAATGGGGTTGATCTATCGCCCGACCGTTGACGCAGAGGAGCTGCAGCGTCGGCTCGGGGCGATCATGGTGCCGGATTCCATCATGGATGCCGACCTGAAACGGCGCCTGGCACGTCTGGAGTTACGGTATCGGATATACGCCGCCACCTGCCCGGTATCCTCGTGGGCGCCCGGCCTGGTCCTCACCGGTGAATTGGTAAATCAGGCCGAGCGGTATCTGCCGGTTGCGGAGATTGCGCGTACCTTCGAGCGGTTCAGCCGGCTCGCCATGACTGCCCCGACCCCGCCTGCCCCTCCTGTTTTCCTTGAAGCCGCCGGCTGGCTCCAGGTCCTGGAAAAGCTCGACTGGTCGGTGGCAGACGCCAATCCAGCCGGGCTCTTGAGACCGCTTCTCTCTGACCGGGAACACCGCATCCGCCTGCTCTTCTCCCTTTATCTGCCGGAACGACACGGAGGAGGATTCAGCCGTTACCCGGGTCAACTGCAGGCATTATGCGACTGGCTTGCTGTTCGTAGCGGGCAGAAGGGGATGGTCCGCTGCCTGGATGCGGCCTGCGGGACAGGGGAAGGGACGTGGGACCTTGCCGAAGCGCTCCTCGCTACGGGACTTCCTCGCGAACACTTCATGATTACGGGAATCACGCTGGGAGCCTTGGAACTCTTTGCCGCTGCCCATGCCTTTTTCCCCCATGACCGTGAACGTCAGCATGCCTACCGGGAGCGGATTGCACCGCTCATGGCCAGCGGCATTGCGAAACGGATGCTGTTCAGGCAGGCCGATCTGAGGGTTTGCGAGGATCTTGGGGAGGGGCACGCCGTTATTCTCTGTAACGGGCTGCTGGGAGGGCCGATGCTGCATGATCGGGAGAGTGTCGGGAGGGTCGTGGCGGGGTTGGCGGCAGGCCTGGAACCGGGCGGCATTCTGATGGCCGCGGACCGGTTCCATGCCGGTTGGCGTAAGCTCTTCCCGCGCGAGCAATTGGCGGAGCTGTTCGCTCGTTGCGGGTTGCGGCTGGTGGCCGGGGGAGAGGGGATTGCCGGAATCAGAACCTGACCAGCAGCCCTCCCCAGGAGAGACCGCCGCCAAAGCCCATGATCAGGATCAGGTGCCCCGGTTTGATGGTGCCGTTGCGGAGGTTCTCGTCCAGGGCCAGTCCGACCGAGGCGGCAGCGGTGTTGCCGAACCGGTCGAGGTTGAGGAGGAACCGTTCCTTCTCGATGCCGGTCTTCTTGGAAATGAAATCGATGATCCTCACATTGGCCTGGTGGGGGATGATGTAGTCCAGGTCTGTCGGCTTGATCCCGGCCTTGGCCGTGACCTCGGCAATGATCTCGGGAATCACGTCGGTAGCAAAGACAAACACCTTTTTCCCTTCCATCTTGAAGGTGTTCTCGCGGGAGGCGATGGTTTCCGGAGTGATCGGTTTGCGGGAGCCGGATGACGGGACCTGGATCAGCTCCCAGCCGCCGCCGTCGCTCCTGACGATGCTCTGGATGATTCCCTTCGGTTGCTCGGTAGCCCCCAGGATCACGGCCCCGGCACCGTCGCCGAACAGGGGGCAGGTGGTCTTGTCTTCGAAGTCGAGGATCTTGGAATAGGTGTCGGCGCCGATCACCATCACCCGCTTGTATTTCCCGGAGCGGATGAGGTTGTCGGCGACCTCCAGGCCGAACACCAGGCTGCTGCAGACGGCATTCATGTCAAAGGCGACCGCTTTGGCGGCACCGATGTTCTTCTGCACCATGCAGGCAGTAGCCGGGAGGTACATGTCCGGTGTGGAGGTGGCAACGATGAGGCAGTCGAGGGAGAGCGGGTCTATATTGCCGGCGGCAAGGGCGTTGCGGGCCGCTTCGGTGGCAAGGTCGGATGTTGCCTGGTCTTCGCGTACGAATCGCCGTTCGCTGATGCCGGTTCTGGACCGTATCCACTCGTCGGCGTCGTCAACGAGATAGCTGAAAAAATCGTTGGTTACAATCCTCTCGGGGATGCCGGACCCGGTGGCAAGCACCTCTGCATGGATCATCGATGTTCTCCCACTGCTGCAAATATTCGTAAACTTATCATTTATTGCACAGAAGGCCGAACCGTGTCAAATGGAATGCCGTTTCAGCCGGATTAGCCGGTGTGATGGATCACTGCTTGCCTTTGCCGATTGCCGCGTCCAGGACGCTGGCGAGCCAGAGAATGGCGAAGCCCCAGAGAAGCCAGCGCGCCTCGGGAGAGCTCTGGCGAATCGTTTCGATGGTCTTGATGACGTCGGGAGTGCTGCCGGTTTTTGCCGCGAGCAGGATGGGACTCATCCCCCGGAGCAGCATGAACAGCGCTCCCAGGAGGAAAATGTTGACGAGGACGATGAAGATTCCTCCCTTGACCCGGTCTCCCTTGGTCAGCTGGCCGAGGCCGGGCAGGAGGAACGCGGAAAGGAAGGCTGCCTTGATGTTCTGGTGCATCTGAAACGCTCCAATACGTTGTGACGTCCGTGCTCCGGCTCTAACGGGTTATCGGCCGGATGACGGTAACGGTTTCCAGGGTGATCAGCCCGCCGGTCAGCATGCCACGGAGGGAGGGAATCACCGCTTCCAGCCGCTCCCGGGTGTCAATCGACTCAATGACCAGCGGCAGGTCATGGGCAAGGTCCAGAAGCCGGTCGGCATGGAAGGCGCGGCTGCCGCCGAATCCCGCTACCCCCCTCAGGACCGTGGCGCCGGCGATCCCTTCCCGGCGAAGATGCTCCATGATCGCTTCATAGAGTGGGATATGACCGTGGCGGTCGTTTTCGCCGAGAAAGATGCGCAGCAGGAGTTCTTCGTTTGTCTGTCCGGTCATGACGGCTTTCTCCTCTTCCAATGCGCGAGGTTTGTTACAGAATCCTGGCAGCCAGGATTCCCAGCCAGGTAAAGACAAGGCAGATCAGGACACTCCCCAGGACATTGCCGGTGGCAATGAGGAGTTCACCCTCCTCCAGCAGGCGGAAGGTTTCGTAACTGAAGGTGGAGAAGGTGGTGAGTCCGCCCAGAAAGCCGACGGTGAGACCGATCCGGAGATTGGGGGAGACGAGGGTGCTCCGCAGGGCGAACTCCATGATCAGGCCGATGAGGAACGCACCGAGGATATTGACGACAAAGGTCCCGTAGGGAAAGCTGCGTCCCAGCAGGTCGTACACCATGCCGGAGAGGTAGAAGCGGCCCAGGCAGCCGAGAGCGCCGAAGCCGCCTATGAACAGGGCTGTGACGACGGTGCCGGTCATGGCCGGCTACCGGAAGCAGTACCCGACGCTGACGCCGACAACATCTTCGGTGGAGCGGGGCTGAAGTATCGCGACCGACTGGCTGATCCGCACGGCAGGTGACTGATCGGTGCGGTACCCCTGGTAAAAGATGGCCGTGCGGACCTTGCCGGTGCGTATGCCCGCCTCGCCAAATGCAGACCAGCGTCCATCGGGCTTGACCGTGACGGTTCCGTTCCCCACGATATCCACGCTGTTGGTGTTATAGAAGGGATAGCTGACGCCACCTTCCAGGAACAGGCGCCAGTTGTTGGCAAGGGTGCGGGAGAGGTTGAGGCCGAGTTTGGCGTAGGCGCTTTCCCAGACCTCCGTGTATCCCTGCACCTGCAGGGGCTGGCCATTACGGTCCGTGGTCGAGGAATCGTGCAGGTCCCGCAGCCAGATGCGGTAGCCGATGCCGGAGAACGGCTGGATGGCAAAGCGTCCGGCTGGGAAGGACCAGCCCAGGTTGACCTCTCCCTTGCCGCCGAGGTAGGTCACATCGGTCTTGACCGGCAGGGAACTGGGGGCCTGGGTTTCGCCGTCGTAGTCAATAACGCCGCCGAACAGCTCTCCTTTTGCCTTCATGAACAGGGAGCCGGAGGTGTCGGTCTGGAGAAGGTTCAAGCCGACGGCCGTACCGATGCCATAGATGGGGCCGCTTTCGGTCAGCAGTTTGCGGCCGGCACTCTCCTCTTCCCAGTGAAAGTACTGGATGTAGGGGTAGAGGTAGAGCTCGGTCATCCCCCCGAAGCGGGGTGCCGCCAGGGCCGGTGCGGACCAGAGAGGCAGCAGCGCAGCCAGTGCGATGAACACGCCTTTGATATGACGCAGCATGCTATTCCTCCCCAGCAGGTTCAGCCTTCTTACGCCTGGTCCGCTTCGGTTTGTCAACAGGGGCGTCGGGTGCCGTTTCCGCCTGTTGCTCGACCGGCGCCGGTGCCTCCACTTTGGCGGCTGCCTTTGGGCGTCTGGCCCGTTTCGGTTTTTGCTCTTCAGCCGGTGTGGCCGCTTCAGGCTGGGTTACCGGTTCGACGACAGCTGCCGGTTCGATGGTCTCCGGGGCATCCGCTTTCTTCCGCCGGGTGCGCTTCGGTTTGGGTTCGCTGGCGCCTGCCGGAGCAGGTTCCTCTGGCTGTTGAGACGGTGTCGGCGGCTCCTGCATCATGACCGGTGCTGGCGCAGCTTCAGCCGGGGGTTCGCCGGTCGGTTGTTCCTGGTCGGAGTCGGTAGGAATGCCCTTTCCTTTGGTGCGCCGGCGCCGGCGCCGCTTTTTCTTATGTTCCTCGTGGTGCTCCCCATCACCCTCTTCCCCGCTTGTTTCCAGCTGTTCTTCCGGTTCCTGGCCGGCCGGCTCGGCAGCCGCCGGGGGCAGCAGGTCGGACTCCGGTGTGGCGGCAGCCGCCATCCCTTCCGTCGTCTTTCCTTTGCCCCGCCGGCGACGACGGCGGCGCTTCTTCTTCTGTTCTTCAGTCGCCTCGTCACCCTCCGGAGTAACGCTCTCCGCCAGAGGCTCTTCGTCAGCGGGAGTGGCAAGGACCTCCGGGTGGACCGCTGCCTCTATTTCGGCAACGGCGGCGGCTGTCTCCTCGGCATCCTTCTTCCGTCCCCGCGAGCGCTTTTTCTTGCCAGCCGGCTCAACGACGGCCTCGCTGGCGGCGGCGTCCTGCGGTTCGGCGGGGGGAACAAGAGGTTTTCGCTCAGGACGTTCCTCCGGCTGGGGTTCGATGTGGGCCGGCTTTTCCCGCTTGACCAGTTCCAGCTCCAACTGGTTCATGAGGAACGACGGTTTCCCCTTGATCGTCACCTCGATATCGTAGTCATTCTCGATCTGGGCCAGGTCCCGCTTCTTCCGGTTGAGCAGGAAGTAGGCCACCTCCAGCGGCAGGCCGCCCCGGACTTCGGCCGCCGTTCCCTTGGCCGCGGCGGCATGGACCTTACGCAGAAAAGAGAGGGCCATCGATTCGACCGATTTCACCTTGCCCCGCCCCTCGCAGTGGGGACATTCCAGGTAGCTGGCCTGGTTGAGGGCCTGGCGGATCCGCTGGCGGGACATTTCCAGGATGCCGAACTGGGAGATCCTCCCCACGGTGACCCGCGCCTTGTCCCCCTTGAGGGCGGCCTTCAGGGTCTTTTCCACCTCCCGGATGTGCTTGCTGTCCCGCATGTCGATGAAGTCGATGACGATCAGGCCGCCCAGGTCGCGCAGGCGGAGCTGGCGGGCCGCCTCTTCGGCTGCCTCCAGGTTGGTCCGGAAGGCGGTGTCCTCCACCCCCCGTTCGCCGGTGGACTTGCCTGAGTTGACGTCGATGGAGACCAGCGCCTCGGTCGGCTCGATCACCAGGGAGCCGCCGGACTTGAGCGGGACCTTCTTCTCGTGGGTCTGGTCGATCTGTTCCTCGATCTGGTAGCGGGAGAAGATGGGGCGCTTTTCCTGGTGCAGCTTGACCAGCTTTTCAAACTTGGGCATCGCCTCCTTGAAGAAGGCCTTCGTCTCCCGGTGGACCTCCTTGCTGTCGATCATCACCTCGTCTATCTCGGCGGTAAAGTAGTCCCGGATGCTGCGGATGACCACCGAAAACTCCTTGTGGAGCAGGGCCGGCGCCTTGGCAGATGCTGCCTGCCGCCGGAGCTCTTCGTACTTGGCCACCAACTGGTCCAGGTCCTTCTGGAGCTCTTCCAGGCTCTTGTCCACCGCCTCGGTCCGGATGATGTAGCCGATCCCTTCGGGTATCGTCATCTGGGCCACCAGGGTCTTCAGCTTCTTGCGTTCCGTTTCCCCCTCCACCTTGCGGGAGATGCCCGAGGAGTCGCTCCCCGGCATGAGCACCATGTAGCGGCCCGGCAACGACAGGTATGAGGTGAGGGCTGCTCCTTTCATGTCCCGCTCGTCCTTTTCCACCTGGACGATCAGTTCCTGGCCCCGGCGGAGGACCTCCTGGATGCGGGGACGCCGCTTGCGCTGGTCCTCGGGGACATCGTCGCGCCATTGCCACCACTCCGGGTGCAGTTCACCGATCTGGAGGAAGCCGGGCTTCTTCAGGCCGATATCGATGAAGGCCGCTTGGAGGGCAGGCTCTACGCGGAGCACGACCCCTTTGTACACGTTGCCGCGGGTCTGTTCGCTGCCGGCGATCTCGATATCCAGATCGATCAGACGGCCTTCGTCGACGATGGCGACCCGCGCTTCCTCGGGATGGAGGGCATTGATGAGCATCTTTTTTGCCATAGGTGCATGTTCCTTTGGGGAGGCCGGATGCCAGCTCCCTGAATGATGTATGGTCAGCCGGCGGCTGCAGGGCAGCTCGCTTCCGGCGTAACGTCGGCTAAAATCGGTAAACTATATCAGATATTGCCCGACTTGCCCATATAAAAGGCTGGAACGGGAAATTGACAAGGCGGGCCATCCCCCCTACAATGCCGCTGTTTTCGTATGGCAAGAAAAGGAGCACGGCATGTTGCAGTTGGACAATCTTAGCAAGGAGTTCGGCGGGCGCGAACTGTTTCACAGGATCTCCTGGCAGCTGAACGGTGGTGAGCGGGTCGGTCTGGTGGGGGAGAACGGGGCCGGAAAATCGACCCTGATGCGGATCATTGCCGGCGAGGTGGAGAGTTCCGCCGGTGAGATCCGTCTGGTCCGGGGGGCCACGGTCGGTTATCTCCCGCAGGACGGGCTCGTCACCCGCGGCAGGACCCTTTTTGCCGAGGCCCTGGCGGCCTTGGGCGACCTGCAGCAGATGGAGGAGGAGATTGCGGCCCTCACCGCCGATCTTGCCCATGTCCCCCACGACGACCCGCGCCACGAAGCGTTGCTCGAACGATACGGCCACGTTCAGGAGGAGTTCCGACTAAAGGGAGGGTATGCCAAGGAGTCGGTAGTGGGAACCGTCCTTGCCGGCCTGGGATTTCTGCCAAGCGACTGGGAGCGGGACTGCGACGAGTTTTCCGGCGGGTGGCAGATGCGGATCGCCCTGGCCCGGCTCCTCCTGAAAAAACCGAACGTGCTGCTCCTGGACGAGCCGACCAACCACCTGGACATCGAGGCCCGCAACTGGCTGGAAGGGTATCTCAGCCAGTATCCGTACGCCGTCATGCTGGTCTCCCACGACCGCTTCTTCCTGGACACGGTCTGCAGCCGGATTGCCGAGGTCTGGAACGGCACCCTCAGCGACTACCACTGCAACTACAGCAGCTATCTGGTGCAGCGGGAAGAGCGGGTGTCCGCACTCAGGGAGGCGAAGCGGCGCCAGGACGAAGAGGTGCAGAAACTGGAGGATTTCATCGGCCGCTTCCGCTACAAGGCGGACAAGGCGGCGCTGGTCCAGTCCCGCATCAAGCAGTTGGAGAAGATCGAACGGATCGTGCTGCCGCCGGAGCGGAAAAGGATCCGCTTCCATTTTCCCGAGCCCCCCAAGAGCGGCCGGGTCGTCATGGAGCTGAAGGGGCTCACCCGCGCCTACGACAGCAGGGTGATTCTGGATAGGGTCGACCTCGTCGTGGAAAAGGGGGAGAAGGTGGCCCTGGTCGGCCACAACGGTGCCGGCAAGTCGACCCTGATGCGGGTCCTGGCCGGGGGGGCATTCCAGGGTGGGGAACGAATCGTCGGCCACAACGTGGTGCTCGATTACTTTGCCCAGGACCAGGCCCAGGAACTGAACGGCGACCTGACGGCGTACGAGGAGATCCTGGCCGATGCCCCGTACGACATTGTGCCGCGCCTGCGGGACCTCCTGGGGGCCTTTCTCTTCTCCGGGGATGACATCCACAAGCGGGTCGCGGTCCTCTCCGGCGGGGAGCGAAACCGCCTCGCCCTGGCCAAGATGCTTCTGAAACCGGCCAACCTGCTCCTCATGGACGAGCCGACCAACCATCTGGACCTGTTCAGCAAAGAGGTGCTCCTGGATGCCCTGCGGGACTTTCCCGGTACGGTGGTGTTCGTCTCCCACGACCGGCATTTCATCGACGGCCTGGCCACCCGGGTGGTGGAGGTGGATGGCGGCGCCCTGACCAACTATTTCGGCGACTACGAGTACTTTCTGGCGAAAAAGGAAGGAGGCCTCCAGCCACCGGCCGCCGGTTCCGAGCCCCGAGCCCTGAGCCCCGAGCCCGGTTCCAAAGAGGAGCGTCTTCGCCAGCGGGACGAGGAGAAGCAGCGCCAGAAGACGGACCGGGCGCGGCAGAAACGACTGGCCGAGATGGAGTCGGCGATCGAGGCGGAAGAGTCGCGGCAGGCGGAACTGGAAGCAGAGCTCGCCAACCCGGCCGTGGCGGGCGATTACACTGAGTTGCAGCGGCTCGGCGCCGAGCATGCGGCCCTGGCGGCTCGCATTGCCGCCCTCTATGAGGAGTGGGAACAGCTCCAGGCCGAATTATAGCCGCTTCCGGGCGCGGCCGTCCTTGACACCGCCTCCCCGTCCCGATACTCTTTAAACGTATATTACCGCGTTTCCAGCAGGGGCCGGCAGCAAACCGCCCCTGCTCACCGAGGAACAGACCATGCCGGACACCACCCCCATACCGGAGATACTCCCCCTCTTCCCTTTGCGGGAAATGGTGGCCTTCCCGTACATGATCCTCTCCCTGTTTCTCAAGGATGAGGAGACCCCCGCCTTTGATGAGGCGGTTGCCGTACACAACAGCCTCATCGTGCTGGCAAAACTCAGGAATACCCCGAATGGCGATGGTCTGCTCGCAGCGCTCCATCCGGTCGGTACGGTCTGCCGCATCACCCGCCTGCGCCATCTGGACGAGGGGGGTGCCAAGGTGACCCTGGAGGGGCTTGCCCGAGTCCAGCTCCAGGAACTGGTGCAGGAAAAGCCGCTGACCATGGCTAGGCTGGAGGTGCTCCGGGAATTCGTGGAAAAGAGCCTGGTGTCCGAGGCGCTGGTGTCGAGCCTCTCGGCGCTCCTGAAGATAGCCCTTTCTTACGGCCGCCCCCTCCCGGACGATGTGATGAAGATGATCGACTACATCGACAACCCGGCCCGCCTTGCCGACCTGGTGACCCTCTATCTGAACCTGCCGCTGGATGACCAGCAGGCCCTGCTGGAAACCATCGATCCGCTGGAGCGGCTCAAGACGGTTTACGCCCACCTGACCAGCGAGGTGCAGCGGCTGCAGATCAAGGGGGAGGTGCAGGCAGAGGTGACCAAACGGGTCGGCAAGACCCAGAAGGAGTATATCCTCCGCGAGCAGATGAAGCATATCCAGGAGGAACTGGGGGAAGAGGACCCCCGGAGCGCCGACCTGAACGAACTCAAGAAGAAGGTCGTTGCGGCCGGCATGCCTGTCGAGGTGCGCAAGATCGCCGACAAGGAGCTGAAGCGGCTGGAGCGGATCAACCAGTCGTCACCCGAATACACGGTGGCCCGTACCTACCTGGACTATCTGGCCGGCATGCCGTGGCAGACCGGGACCATTGACAACCGGGATATCACCCAGGCGGAAACAGTGCTGGACGAGGACCACTACAACCTGAAAAAGGTGAAGGAGCGGATACTTGAGTATCTGGCGGTCCGTACCCTGAAGGAGTCGATGAAGGGGCCGATCCTCTGCTTCGTCGGTCCTCCCGGGGTGGGGAAGACGAGCCTGGGGAAATCCATTGCCCGTGCCCTGGGGCGGAAGTTCATCCGCGTCTCCCTGGGGGGGATGCGGGACGAGGCTGAGATCCGGGGCCACCGCCGTACCTATATCGGTGCCCTGCCGGGGCGGATCATCCAGGAGATCTTCCGCTGCGGCGCCAACAACCCGGTCTTCATGCTGGACGAGGTGGACAAGATCGGGCTGGATTTCCGGGGCGACCCGGCCAGCGCCCTCTTGGAAGTGCTGGACCCGGAGCAGAACGCGACCTTTACCGACCATTACCTGGACCTGCCATTCGACCTGTCCCGGGTCATGTTCATCACCACCGCCAACCAGCTCGACCCGATTCCGCCCCCCCTCAAGGACCGGATGGAGGTGATCACTCTCTCCGGCTACACCACCGAGGAGAAGGAGCATATCGCCACCCGGTACCTGGTGCCGAAGGAGGTCGAGGAGAACGGTCTTGCCGACTACCTCCCCCAGTTTCCTCCGGAGGCGTTGCTCAGGATCATCGAAGAGTACACCCGCGAGGCCGGGGTGCGGACCCTGCAGCGCAACATCGCCTCGGTCTGCCGCAAGGTGGCCAAGGAGATCACCCAGGGTAAACCGCCCAGGGAGACCATCAGTGCCGAACTGGTGAGCGAATTCCTCGGTCCGCGCAAGTTCTTCAACGAGGTGGCAGCCGAAGCGGACCGGATCGGCGTGGTCACCGGCCTCGCCTGGACCGAGACCGGCGGGGACATCATCTTTGTCGAGGCAACCCGGATGAAGGGGAAGGGGGAACTGATCCTGACCGGCTCCCTGGGTGAGGTGATGAAGGAGTCGGCCAGGGCTGCCCTTTCCTTTGTCGAGGCCAATCAGGCGGAGTTCGAGATCAGCGGCGATGCCTTCATTGACACCACCATTCATATCCATGTCCCGGCCGGGAGCATCCCCAAGGATGGCCCCTCGGCCGGGATCACCATGGCGACGGCCCTGGTATCACTCATGACCGGCCGCCTGGCCCGTCGCGACGTGGCCATGACCGGCGAGATCAGCCTCACCGGCCGGGTCCTGGCCATCGGCGGGCTGAAGGAAAAGGCCCTGGCCGCCCGTCGCGCCGGCGTGGTCAGGATCATCGTCCCGGAGCGAAACCGGGTCGATCTGGAAGATCTGCCGGAGCCGGCGCGGGCTGATCTGACCTTTGTGTTCGTCAAGGATATCCGTGAGGCCCTGACCGAGGCACTGGTGTGATCAGTCTTGCCTGGTTGGACGACAGACTGAAGCAGATCTTCTTCGAGATCCAGTCGTTCTTCGCCCTGGCGTGGCGGGCAGTCAGGGGCATGGTCTTCCCTCCCTTCTACTATCGTGAGTTCGTTGCCCAATTGGACCGGATCGGGGTCGGTTCGCTCTTCATCGTCTGCCTGACCGGCCTCTTTACCGGCATGGTCATGGCGCTGCAGGCGTTGATCCAGCTAAAGCCGTTCGCGGCCACCAGTTATGTAGGTGGAATGGTGGCCGTGACCATGGTCAAGGAGTTGGGGCCGGTCCTCTCCTCGCTCATGGTCGCCGGCCGGGTCGGCTCGGCCATTACCGCTGAGCTGGGGACCATGGTGGTGACCGAACAGGTCGATGCGATGCGGGTGGAGGGGACCGACATCGTCAAGCGGCTGGTGACGAGCCGGCTGAAGGCGATGCTGGTCGCCATGCCGCTCCTGGCGATCATCACCGACACCGTGGCGCTCTTCGGCGGCTACCTGATGTCCATGGGGTATGGGATCAATCCGCTCATGTACTGGAAGTCGCTGCCTCAATTCATGGTGTTTCAGGACCTGATCGAGGGGGTGGCCAAACCGGCCGTGTTCGGTTTCATCATCGCCATGATGGGGTGCTATGTCGGCCTGAACACCCGCGGCGGCGCCGAAGGGGTCGGTACGGCGGTGAAACGGACCGTGGTGCTGGCCTCGGTGCTGATCCTGATCACCGACTTCTTCATGACCAAGATATTCATCGTGTTTCGCTGAAAAGCAGGCTCTGGGCTCCGGGCTCTGGGCTCTGGGGAAAAGCCTTTACCGAGTGCCCAGTGACTAGAGCCTAGTGCCAGTCGAACATAGGCAGCATAGAGATCAAACTATGAATCCTGAAGAGAGCATGACGCCCGCGCCGCCTCCCCCTGGCATCCGGATGGAGCAGGTTACCTACAGCGTCGGTGGGCGGCGGATACTGCAGGAGTTCGATCTCCGGCTCACTCCCGGCGAGAACCGCACCATCCTGGGGGTGAGCGGCGTCGGCAAGACCACCATCCTCAAGCTGATTCTCGGCCTGCTCAGGCCAGACGCCGGCAGGATCTTCATCAATGGCACTGCCATCGCCGGTTTGCGGGAGCAGGAGTTGACCGCTGTCCGCCGCTGCATCGCCATCGTATTCCAGGGTGGGGCGCTGTTCGACTCCATGACCGTGGGTGAAAACGTCGGTTACCGCCTCTTCGAGGAAGGGGAACTGTCCGAGCCGGAGATCGAGAGGATCGTCCTGGAGAAACTGGGCTTTGTCGGCCTGGAGCATACCATTAATCTCTATCCGTCCGAGCTGTCCGGGGGGATGAAGAAGCGGGCCGCCATCGCCCGCGCCCTGGCGGCCGAGCCGGAGTATATCTTTTTCGACGAGCCGACCACGGGCCTTGACCCGATCGGGGTCTACAATATCAGACAGCTGATGCTCCGTCTCCAAGAGGAGGGAAAGACCACCCTGATGGTGACCCACGATCTGGAGACCGCTTTTGCCGTCTCCTCCCGCTTCTCATTTATCCACCAGGGCCGACTCGTCTTTGACGGCAGCGGTGACCAGCTCCGCTCAGCCTCCCTGCCCGAGATCCGGGAGTTCTTCACGCCCTCGGAGCAGTCGCTGTTCACCTATCCCAACGGACAGGAAGCACGGTTATGAAACGTAGTGACACATTAGGATGGTCGCAGGTAACAACCGGCATCTTCATCGTCTTAGCCCTGCTGCTCTTTGCCGGCGGCGTGCTGCTCATGGGGGACAAGACCAAGATGTTCGTCCCCAAGGGGGAGATAACGCTGGTCATGGTCGACGTGGCCGGGCTGAAGGTCGGGGCGCCGGTCTGGCTGGCCGGGGTGGATGTGGGGATCGTAAAGGATATCCGTTTTGTCGATGCCAGGAAGAGCAACGACGTGGAGGTTATCCTGGAGATCGAGAATGAGGCGCTGAAGAAGGTCGGCAAGGATTCCCGGATCACCATCAAGACACGCGGCCTGATGGGGGAGAAGTACGTGGATATCACCCCCAGCCAACACTATGCGGTGGTACCCGAGACGCGGGTCGTTGGCACCGAGGTGCCGAGGCTGGACGACGTCATGCAGAAGGCCGGTTCCGCCTTTGACCGGCTCAACGGGATCATGGACAAGATAGACCGGGGAGAGGGTTCCCTCGGCCGCTTCGCCAAGGACCCCAAGCTGTACGACAACCTCTCGCGGCTGACGGCGGAACTGCAGATCGTTGCCCGCTCGGTGAACGAGGGGCAGGGGACGCTGGGGAAGCTGACCAAAAACAGCGAGCCCTATGACCGGCTCATTGCCATCCTCACCAGGACCGAGGACACCATCAGGGATATCCAGTCGGCCGACGGCACCCTCGGTCGGCTGGTCCATGACCGGCAGCTGTACGACAAGATGGTGGCCCTGGCCGACAAGAGCACCCAGGCTGCCGAGGATGTACGGGAGCTGAACCGGAAACTGCTCTCCAGCGAGAGCACGGTGGGGATGCTCCTGAGCGACCGTGAGCTGTATGACAAGAGTGTGGCCCTCATCGACCGGGCCGACAGTGCGGTAAAGTCGTTCGACGACGTGGCCGGCCGGCTGCGTGGCTCGGAAGGGACCGCCGGCCGTCTCATCAACGAACGGGAAGCCTATGACCGGCTGAGCCGGATGGTGGAGAGCGTCGATGCCCTGGTAAAGGACATCAAGGAGAATCCGAAGCGGTATGTGAAGTTTTCGCTGTTTTAACCTGAATCCACGAGGGATTGTGTAGGGGCACCCCTTGCGGGTGCCCGAAACAGGGATACCCGCAAGGGGTATCCCTACACCATGTTGATTGATTCTTTGCGTAAATGGAGCTGAACATGACGAAAAAAGCCGTCGTCCTCTACAGTGGCGGGCTCGACTCCACCACCTGCATGGCCATTGCCAGGAGCGAGGGGTTCGAGCCGTATGCCATCAGCTTCGCCTACGGCCAGCGCCATAGTGTGGAACTGGAACTGGCCAAGAAAAATGCCCGGCCCATGGGGGCCAAGGACCACCTGGTGGTGGATTTCGACTACCGCCGGATCGGGGGGAGCGCCCTCACCGCCGACATTGCCGTCCCCAAGGAGGGGGTGGGGAGCGAGATTCCGGTTACCTATGTACCGGCACGAAATACCATCTTCCTCTCCTTTGCCCTCGGCTGGGCCGAGGTGCTCTCCGCCTTCGACATCTACATCGGCGTCAATGCCCTGGACTATTCCGGGTATCCCGACTGCCGGCCCGAATATATCGCCGCCTTCGAGGCGATGGCCAACCTGGGGACCAAGGCGGCGGTGGAGGGGAAAGGGCGTTACACCATTCACACCCCACTCCTCCGGTTGACCAAGGCGGAGATCATCACCAGGGGGCTCTCCCTCGGGGTGGACTACGGCCGGACCCATTCCTGCTACGACCCCACCCCCGACGGGCTCGCCTGCGGGCTCTGCGACTCCTGTCGTCTGCGGCTCAAAGGGTTCATCGAGGCCGGGGTGCCGGACCCGGTGAAGTATGTGCGACGTGACGCGTGATGGTGGCAGTGAAAGGTGAAAGGTGAAAGGTGAATCGTAAGAAAGGGAGTGACAGCCAGTCCCCAGTCCCCGGTCCCCAGTCCCGGCAACTGCTGCACGACGTGCAGCAGTTGCACGACCCCCGCAACATTCCGATCAACAAGGTCGGGGTGAAGGACATCTCCTATCCGGTGGTGGTCATGGACAAGAACCGGAAGTTCCAGCAGACCGTGGCCCGGATCAACATGTATGTGGACCTGCCCCACCACTTCAAGGGGACCCACATGAGCCGGTTCGTCGAGCTCCTGAACGCTCACCGTGAGGAGATCGCCCTGGACAAGCTGGAGACCATCCTCCAGGAGATGAAGAAGAAGCTCGGGGCGTCCAGCGCCCACCTGGAGATGGAATTCCCGTACTTCATCGAAAAACGGGCGCCGGTCTCCAGGGCCAAGGGGCTGATGGAGTATACCTGCGAATTCAACGCCACCCTGGCGGAGAGCTTCGACTTCGTCCTCGGCATCCGGGTACCGGTCACCTCGCTTTGCCCCTGCAGCAAGGAGCTTTCCCGGTATGGCGCCCACAACCAGCGCTCGATCATCACCATCCGGGTCCGGTACCGGGAGTTCGTCTGGATCGAGGACCTGGTGGCGCAGGTGGAGGAGTGCGGCTCCAGCCCGGTTTATTCCCTGCTGAAGCGGGTCGACGAGAAGTTCGTCACCGAGCAGGCCTATGAGAACCCGAAATTCGTGGAGGATATCGTCCGTGAAGTGACCCAACGCTTCCTGGCCATGGATAACATTACCTGGTTCAGCGTCGAGGCCGAGAACTTCGAATCGATCCACAAACATTCGGCCTACGCCGCGATCGAACGGGATAAAAGATGATCAGGAACGGGGTCGAGGACAAAGGACCGGGGATAAATGAGTGCCGGGCATACGGGTTTCCCCTTATCCTCGTCCTGTTTGCCCCTATACTTGATTTCGCCTGTGGATAACGCTGTTGAAAACCCCCGAAACTGTGGATAACGCTAAATTTTTAATTTTCATTGAAATGGCCTTACAATCGTGTCACACGACAGCGCCCTGATCGTTTTTGCCAAACATCCCGCCCCGGGTCGGGTCAAGACCCGGTTGACCCCTCCCCTCACGCCTGACGAGGCGGCTGAACTCTACCGCTGCATGCTCCTGGATACCCTTGCCAAGGTACGTTCGCTTCCGGATGTGAACGGGTATCTCTTCTACCAGGATGAACCGGCGGCGCTCCCGTATTTTCAGGGGATTGTCCCTGACTTCGTGCTGCTGCCCCAGGAAGGGTGCGACCTGGGGGCGCGGATGGCCGGCGCGTTTCGCGAGGTCCTGTCCGGCGGGTTCCAACGGGTGGTCATAATCGGGACCGATGCGCCGGATCTGCCGGTCGACTATCTGCACCAGGCGTTCCGGACGTTGGCTGACGATGCGGTGGACGTGGTGTTCGGTCCCAGCGCCGATGGCGGCTATTACCTGCTGGGGCTGAAAGCGCTGCCCGATTGTCTGTTCGAGGGGATTGCCTGGAGTACCGGGACAGTGCTGGCGGAGAGTCTGGCGCGGGCGGAGGAGGCGGGCTTGCGGGTACATCTGCTGCCGGAATGGCACGACGTGGATACCGCTGAAGACTTGCAGCGCTACGGGCTGGTGCAGGCAGAGAGTGGTGCCCCCCTTACGCGTGCGTATATTCAGCGACTGATTCCCGCCTGAAAAAATGCGGCGCTCCCGCCGCATTCCATTTTACGCCATTCCTCGCTTCCAGCCTCCTTTCAGGGTCTCCGCCACCTTGCTTTCGAAGAATGCGCATCGTTTTTCTCGCGTGGAAGTATATTTTCCCCCCTACGGATCAGACAACTGAATTTAATGTTCAGAATCGTCATGTTGAAGCAAAAAAAGCCCCACAGCAGATCGCCGCGGGGCCTTTCGATGCCGGACATGCCTCACTACTTCAATACTTCCACCTCATACCCCACCCCCTCCAGATGACCGATGACATCCTGGATATGGTCGTACCCCCGGGTCTCCAGCTCCACCAGCACCTCGGTCTTGCCGATCGGGAGGGACTTGGAGCGGCGATCATGATTGATGATGGAGATGTTGGCTTTGGCAGCGGCGATCTCTGCCGTCAGTCTGGCCAGGGAGCCGGGGGCGTCATCCAGTTCCACCTTCAGCTTCAGGTAGCGGCCGGCGGCCAGAAGGCCGCGCTCCACCACGACCGAGATGGTCTTCACGTCGATGTTGCCCCCGGAAAGAAGGCAGACCGTCTTGCCCGAGAGCTGGCCGGCGGCGCCGCTCATGATAGCGGCGAGCGGTACGGCCCCGGCCCCTTCCACCAGGAGCTTGGTCCGCTCCAGGAGCCCTACGATCGCCAGGGCGATATCTTCTTCCTCCACCAGCACCACGTCGTCCACCAGCTGCTGGACGATCGGGAAGGTGTTTACTCCGGCCCGCTTGACGGCGATGCCGTCTGCCAGACTGACCGTGAGCGGGGTTTCCACGACCCTTCCCGTCTTCAACGCCAGGCGCATCGACGGCGCCGCGCTAGCCTCCACCCCGATGATCCTGACCCCCGGATTGGTCTCCTTGATGGCGGTCGCCACGCCGGCGATCAGCCCGCCGCCGCCGATCGGCACCAGCAGGTTGGCCAGATCGGGGATCTCCTCCAAGAGCTCCAGGCCGATGGTCCCCTGGCCGGCCATGACCAGCGGGTCGTCGAACGGGTGGACGAACAGGGCGCCGCTCTCGTGGCCGGCCTGAACAGCGGCGGCGTAGGCCTCGTCGAAGTTCCGGCCGGTCAGGACCACGTCGGCGCCGTAGTCCCGGGTGGCAAAGACCTTCTGGGGCGGGGTGGTCTCCGGCATATAGACCGTGGCCCGCACTCCCAAAAGGTCGGCGGAAAAGGCGACCCCCTGGGCATGGTTGCCGGCCGAGGCGGTGATGACCCCTCCGGCCAGCGCCTCCTTGGTCTGGGCGGTCATGAAGTTCATGGCGCCGCGGATCTTGAAGGAACCGGTGCGCTGCAGATTCTCGCACTTGAAGTAGAGCGGGATCCCCAGATGGTCGCTGAAGTGGTGGGAGTGGATCAGCTCGGTGCGGCGGACCCGCTTCTTCAGGCGATATTCTGCTTCATGGATGAGGCTGTAGGTAAGCGGTGTCTGATCGGTCATGGGGCTTTAGTGACTGTGGTCGTGATGGTGGTCATGGCGGCAGCCGCCGCCATGGGGGTGATCGTGGGGATGGTCGTGACCGTGTCCGGCCCGGGGACGATGGCGCATCTCCTTGATGACCGGCCCTTCGATGCACATGGTGCACTCCACCTGCAGGGTCGTGTGGGAGATATGGTGCCGCTCGAACAGGAGTTCCTCGATGCGGCGCAGGACCCCGGCCTGTTCCCCCTTGAACTCCGGTTTCACGTCCACATGGGCGGAGAGGGCGATAATGTGGGAGCAGATGGCCCACAGGTTCAGGTGGTGGACATCGTTCACCCCCTCCACACCCCTGATGGTATCGGCTACGGTGTTGCCGGTCATCCCCCGCGGCACCCCTTCCAGGAGGATGTGGGACGAATCCCGGATGACCCGCCAGGACCCCCAGAAGATGACGCAGCCGATCCCGACCGAGATGAGCGCATCCAGGAGGTACCATTTGGTGAAGTACATCACCACCCCGCCGATGATGACCCCCACCGAGGCGGCCGCATCTCCCAGCACGTGGAGAAAGGCGCTGTGGACGTTCAGGTCGTCGTGGGAGTGCTGATGCAGGGCACCGGCGGATATCAGGTTCATGGCCAGGCCGATCAGGGCGATGACGAACATCGGGAGGCTCTTCACCTCCTGGGGGGCGCCGAAGCGGCCCCAGGCCTCGTAAAATATGCCGATGGCCATGAGGAATACCGACACGCCGTTGATGAACGAGGCAAAGACCTCGGCCCGGTGCCAGCCGAAGGTCCGGGTATCGCTGGTCGGGAAGGAGGCGAGCTTGATGGCGCCGAGCGACAGGAGCAGGGCGAACAGGTCGAAAAAGACGTGGGCCGCATCGGAGAGCAGCGCCAGGGAGTTGGTCCAGATGCCGCCGATCACCTCGGCCACCAGGGTCAGGGCGGTCAGGACGATGGCCCAGGTGAAGCGGCCGGCAATGCTCTTGTCCAGATGTTGGTCAGCGTGCATAAAAAGCTCGGGGCTCGGGGCTCGGGGCTCGGGGGGGAGGCGCCAGATGCAGGCTCACCCCCGGGCCCGTGGCCTGAGCTAGAAGTCTATGGCTGCCTTCAACGTATAGATCGGCCGTACCGCGTACTCGATCTCGCCGGTTATCTTGACGAACGGCAGGATGGTCAGCCTGGCGCCGGCAAAACCGCGGGGGAGCCAGAGCTTCTCCTCGCCGAGTGGGGCGCCTGCGAGGGTCGAAAGACGCTGCAGTTCACCCCTCGCCTTGCTGTCAACCCAGACCAGACCGGCGCCGGCATAGGGGGTGATGATGGCGAACCCCTTGCTGATGTTGGCATCGATGCCGACGGTCTGCAGATCCAGATCGTTCACCCCGGCCAGTTTCGTATAGCTGGCCCGAACCCCGAGGGCGGGGGTCACCACGGTTCCCTCCAGGATCGCCTTGCTCACTTCGAAGCCGTAAAGCTTTACGTTGCTGTCCGGGACGTAGGCATACATTGCCCCCACGTCGATCCCGAACGGCAGCCCCTTGCGCGCCCGCAGGCTGGGGATGTACAGGTAGGAAGAGGAGTCGTTGTTCAGGGCGGCTCTCCAGTAGTCACTGTCCTTCTTGATGTCGATGATGGAGACTTCCGCCCCTATGTCGAAGCCGGTGATGCCGAGCGGTGCAGCCGGAGCCGCGTTGCGGTAGGCCAGGGCTGCGCCCGCCTCCTTGCTCAACTCCTTGAACTGGCTCTGGATGAGGCCGGAAGAAAAGCGGATATCCCGGGCGCCGGCGACCGACGCGGCCAGAAGTGTGCCACCGATGATGAGGCTGGAAAGCATGCGTTTCATTAAAAATCCTCCTGCTGCGATTGAAATGACGAATACCGTGTGAAGAAAGTGTACCAGAGCATTCCCGGGCGGTCAACGTCGGAGAGCCTCGGCAGGGGCCGCGCTCCTTGCTTTTTCCGGGTTCTGCTGGTATTGTTTGGGCACATTAACCCGGAGGTGTCCCATGTCGTCCCACTATCGGCTTCTCATTCTCGGCTCCGGCCCTGCCGGCTATACGGCTGCCATCTATGCGGCCCGGGCCAACCTGCAGCCGGCCCTGATCACCGGTCTTGAGCAGGGTGGCCAGCTGATGACTACAACCGATGTGGACAACTGGCCAGGCGATGTCGACGGCGTACTCGGTCCTGAATTGATGGACCGGATGCGGCGCCATGCCGAGCGTTTCAATACGCAGATCATCAACGACCATATCAGCAAGGCGGATCTGCTGCAGAGCCCCTTCGTCCTGACCGGCGAGTCCGGGACCTACACCTGCGACGCCCTGATCATCGCCACCGGCGCCACGGCCAGGTACCTGGGGCTGCCATCCGAGGAGCGGTTCAAAGGGAAGGGGGTCTCCGCCTGTGCCACCTGCGACGGCTTTTTCTACCGGGGCAAGCCGGTGGCGGTCATTGGCGGCGGGAACACGGCGGTGGAGGAGGCGCTCTATCTGGCCAATATCGCCAGCCACGTGACGGTGGTGCACCGCCGCGACCGGTTCCGCTCCGAGAAGATGCTGGCCGACAAGCTGATCGAAAAGACCCGGGGCGGCAACGTCACCATCGAGTGGAACCATGTCCTGGACGAGGTGCTGGGGGATGACAGCGGCGTGACCGGTATCCGGATCCGTCATACCAGCGGCTCAACCATGGAGATCCCGGTCCACGGCTGCTTCGTCGCCATTGGCCATCAGCCGAACACCCACCTGTTCGAGGGACAGCTGGAGATGGACAACGGCTATATCCGGACCCAACTGGGGGACGAAGGGTTCTCCATGGGAACCAGCATCCCCGGGGTGTTTGCCGCCGGCGATGTGCAGGACCAGACCTACAAGCAGGCGATCACCTCGGCCGGCGCCGGCTGCATGGCGGCCCTGGACGCTGACCGGTATCTGGAGAGCGTTAAAAGCGGTGACTAGTGACTGGTTACTGGTGACTGGAGAAACCCTGAACCCTGAACCCTGAACCTTGAACATTGAACCTATGAACTTCAGAGGCGGTCGTGCGCATTGACGATGAACTCCCTGCCAGGGGGATCGAGAAGAAAGGGAAGGGAACTGCAGCCCGAAAAGCGGGGTCGGCGGTCACGACCATTTTCGGTCGTACCCTGCAGAGGCAGGAAGATGCCCTGGACGACTACCAGAAGGAGCTCATGGAGCTGAAACGGGAGATCGACCGGGTCGGCGACGCCTTGGACCGGGACCCGACCATGGCCAATTTCAAGGCCTTCCGGGAACTCCTGTCCCAGCTCTCACGCAAGGTCCTGTCCAACAGCTACAAACTGGAGCTGGTAAGCAGTCCATCCAGCCCCCGTGTGCACGAGATCGTTGCCACGATCGACCGGGAGGCGGATGAGCTCTACCGCCTGATCATGACCGAGCAGAAGGACCACATGAAGATCACCGACAAGATCATGGAGCTGAAGGGGCTGGTGATCAATTTTTTTCTGTAGGGGCGGGTTTCAAACCCGCCCCTGTTTTTTTGTGCCAAGGAGACCGATAGATGCTCGCCAAGGTTCTCAGCTCCGCCCTGCACGGCATTGATGCCATTACCGTCGCCGTTGAGGTGGATATCGCCCAGGGGCTTCCCCAGTTTGCCACGGTCGGCCTCCCGGACGGTGCGGTGAAGGAGAGCAAGGACCGGGTCAAGGCGGCCCTGAAGAACAGCGGCTACGATTTCCCGGCCCGGCGGATAACGGTAAACCTGGCGCCTGCAGATATCAGAAAGGAAGGCGCGTCGTTCGACCTCCCGATCGCCATCGGCATCCTGGCGGCAACCGGGGTGGTAAAGGAAGGGCGCCTCGGTGACTATCTCCTGGTCGGGGAACTTTCCCTGGACGGGAGCATCAAGCCGGTGCGCGGCTGCCTGCCGGTGGCGGTGACCGCCAGGCAGAGGGGGTATGCCGGTGTCATCCTGGCACGTGACAACGCCTCCGAGAGTGCCGTGGTCGAGGGGGTAGCCGTCATCGGCGTCAGCGAACTGGCCGAGGTGGTGCAGTTCCTGAACGGAGAGCTGGAGATCGAACCGCACCGGGTGGACGTGCAGGAGCTGTTTCGCCAGGAATCGGTCTATCACGAGGACTTTGCCGAGGTCAGGGGGCAGGAGCACGCCAAGCGGGCACTGGAAGTGGCCGCGTCCGGCGCCCACAACCTCCTGATGATCGGACCTCCCGGTTCGGGCAAGACCATGCTGGCCCGCAGGATTCCGACCATTCTGCCGAAGATGTCGTTCGCCGAGGCGATCGAAACCACCAAGCTCTACAGCATCATGGGTCTCCTGGACCGGGAGCGGGCGCTGATCGCCCAGAGACCGTTCAGAAGCCCCCACCACACCATCTCCGACATCGGGCTGATCGGCGGCGGCAATACGCCGAAGCCGGGCGAGG
Organism: uncultured Geobacter sp.; assembly: GCA_964432205.1. Classification (GTDB taxonomy): domain Bacteria; phylum Desulfobacterota; class Desulfuromonadia; order Geobacterales; family DSM-12255; genus Geomobilibacter. The sequence goes on from CAYSMK010000011.1 coordinate 86,468, forward strand.
TCTCCCTTGCCAACCACGGCCTGCTTTTTCTGGACGAGATGCCGGAGTTCAAGAAAAGCGTTCTCGAAGTGCTCCGGCAGCCGATGGAAGATGGTCGGGTGACCATTTCCAGGGCGCTCACCTCCATTACCTATCCCGCCCTGTTCATGCTGGTCGCGGCATTGAACCCCTGTCCCTGCGGCTACAGCGGTGATCCGGCCCATACCTGCTCCTGCACACCAAGGGAGATCCATCGTTACCGCACCCGCCTTTCGGGGCCGCTTCTGGACCGGATCGATATTCATATCGAGGTGCCGGCGGTCAAGTATCGCGAACTGGTCGACCGACAGGAGGGGGAAAGCTCTGCGGCCATTGCCGCCCGGGTCGAGCGCTCCCGTGCCATCCAGCGGGAGCGGTTCAGCGGCTCCAAAGTCCACTCCAACGCCCAGATGCCCCCCCGCTTCATCCGCAAATTCTGCGAGCTCGATGCCGCCGGCAACCGGATGCTGGAGCTGGTTACCGACCGTCTCGGCCTCTCCGCCCGCTCCTACACCCGTATCCTCAAGGTCGCCCGCACCATTGCCGATCTGGACGGTGCCGAAAACATCCGCGAGCAGCACCTGGCCGAGGCGATCCAGTACCGGAGCCTGGACCGGAAGACGGTCTGATCGTACACCTTGACGGTCTGAACCTTATCCCACGGTTACGTCCTGCTGCATGGCGAACCCGGTAGATGGCGGTGAGTCGCGTGGTTTGTTGTCTTACGTTCACCAAGAGAAAAAGCCCATGAATCGATCAGTAATAATCCTGGCAAGTTCCGTCGCATTACTCCTCTGTACCTCCTGCACGGCCAAGAAGGAGACGCCCAGGGCAAAACCGCCGGTTCCGGTCAAGGTTGCCCAGGCGCTGCAAAAAGATCTGCCCATCCAGGTCAGGGCCATCGGCAACATCGAGGCATTTACCAGCGTGGCCATAAAGTCGCAGGTGAGCGGCCAGATAGCGCGGGTCCATTTTGCGGAAGGGAGTGACGTGGAGAAGGGGGCGTTGCTGATCAGCATCGACCCGGAACCGTTCCAGGCAAGCTTAAGTCAGTGCGAGGCCGCCCTGGCCAAGGATCAGGCCCAGGCCAAGTTCGCCCGGGACCAGGCGACTCGTTACGAAGGATTGCTGAAGGAGGGGATCGTTACCCGGGACCAGTACGACCTGCTGCAATCGAATGCCGAATCCTTGGCCGCTACCCTGGTTGCCGATCGTGCCGCCGTCAAAAACGCCAGGATTCAGCTCGGCTACTGTTCCATCCGCTCGCCGATCTCCGGCCGGACCGGCACGGTGGCACTGCATCCGGGCAACCTGGTGAAGGCGAATGATCTGCCGATCGTGACCATCAATCAGCTCACTCCGATCAACGTCACCTTTGCCCTGCCCGAAAAAAGGCTGGCCGAAATCAAGCGGGCCATGGCGGCCGGCCAGTTGAAGATCGAGGCCGTTATTCCCAATGAACCGGCTGCTACCGAGGTCGGGACGATCAGTTTTTTGGATAATGCGGTGAACCCGGCTACCGGCACGATCAAGCTCAAAGGGGTGTTTGCCAACAGGTCACGCAAACTCTGGCCGGGACAGTTCACCGACGTGCTCGTAACCCTCGCCTCCCGCCGGAATGCCGTGGTCGTCCCGACCCATGCCATCCAGACCAGCCAGCAGGGCGAGTTTGTCTATGTGGTCAAGCAGGACAACAGGGTGGAGATGCGCCCGGTGACCCCAGCTGCGGCAGTGGGCGAGGAGACGGTCATCGACAAGGGACTGGCAGCGGGTGAGACCGTGGTGGTGGACGGTCAGCTGCGCCTCACCCCCGGCGCGACCGTTGAGTCGAAAGACAGGGTGCCGGCGGCCAAGGGGAAGAAGGAATAAGATTGGGAAGGTCCGCTTTTCCCCTTGCCATTCGAGGACATAATACTATGCCTGTTCCCAATCTATGTCTCGATTGCTTCATGAAAGGAGTAAGCCCATGGGTATTGCCTTAAAACTCGACGAAATGAGCCTCGCAGATAAGCTCCAAACGATGGAAACACTTTGGGATGATCTTTGCCACCATGTGCAGGATATTGCCGTTCCCGAATGGCATCAAGAGGTACTTGCCGCCAGAGAAGCGGACCTCCGGGACGAGAAAGAGCAGTTCAGTGACTGGGAATCCGCCAAGGAAACTATCCGCGAGTCAGTGAAATGAAAATTCGCATTCTTGAAGCCGCCCAGCAGGATTTGGTGAGCGGTTTCCGATTCTATGAAGCCCAAGAAAATGGCCTTGGCAGCTATTTCCTCGACTCGATCTATGCGGATATCGATTCACTGATGTTCTTCGCAGGGAGACATCAGATTGTCGAAAACAACTACCATCGCATGTTGACCAGGCGTTTCCCCTTTGCAGTTTACTACCGGATGGATGCGAAAACCGTTCTTGTCTATGCGATTCTCGATTGTCGCCGAAGTCCTGCATGGGGCAGAAAACGGCTACAAAGCCGGTAGCAACTCCTTCGCTCGGTTGGAGATATCGTGTGATACGTAGGAACAAGCAATGAACATCGCAGCTATCTTCATCCGCCGGCCGATCATGACCTCTCTGGTGATGATCGCCATCTTCATTTTCGGGGTGGTGTCCTACCGCCTGCTGCCGGTGAACGACCTCCCCAACGTGGATTTCCCGACCATCCAGGTCAACGCGAACCTCCCCGGCGCCAATCCGGACACCATGGCCGCGGCGGTGGCAACCCCGCTGGAAAACCAGCTCTCCACCATTGCCGGCGTCGATTCCATGACCTCGACCAACGGTGTCGGCACCACCAGGATCACCCTCCAGTTCAACCTGGACCGCGACATCGATGCCGCAGCCCAGGATGTCCAGGCGGCCATCTCCCTGGCCATCCGAAGCTTGCCGAAAAACATGCCGACCCCGCCGTCGTTTCGCAAGGTAAACCCGGCCGATCAGCCGGTCCTGTACCTGGCGCTCAGTTCCCCCACGCTGCCGCTCTCCGCGGTCGACGAGTATGCCCAGACCCTCATCGCCCGTCGCATCTCCACCATCAGCGGCGTGGCCCAGGTAAACGTGTTCGGTTCGCAGAAATATGCCGTGCGTGCCCAGCTCGATCCGAAGGCGCTCGCCTCCCGCAGAATCGGCATCGACGAGGTGGCGACCGCCATTGACGCGACCAACGTCAACCTTCCTACCGGGACCCTGGATGGCACCAAGCAGGCCTATACCATCGAGGCCAGCGGCCAGCTGTTCAAGGCGGCCGCCTACCGGCAGATGGTGGTGGCCTATCGCGACGGCTCGCCGGTCCGCCTGGAGGAGCTCGGCAAGGTCCTCGACAGCGTGGAGAACACCCGGACCGCCAGTTGGTACAACAACAACCGGGCCATCGTCCTGACCGTGCAACGCCAGCCCGGCACCAACACCATCGAGGTCGTGGACAACGTCAAGAAACTCCTGCCGACCTTCCGCAGTCAGATACCCTCTTCGGTCGAGCTGAACGTGCTGTTCGACCGTTCCAACCAGATCCGTGAATCCATGCACGACGTCAAGTTCACCCTCTGTCTGACGGTCGGCCTGGTCATCATGGTGATCTTCCTCTTCCTTCGCAATCTCTCCGCCACGGTGATCCCCTCGCTGGCCGTACCGATGTCCATTGTCGGCACCTTCACCGTCATGCATCTGCTGGGGTTCTCCATCAACAACATCTCCATGATGGCCCTGACCCTGGCGGTCGGCTTCGTGGTGGACGACGCCATCGTCATGCTGGAGAATATCGTCCGCCACATGGAGCAGGGGGAGAGCGCCATGGAGGCCGCCTTCAAGGGGGCCCGGGAGATCGGCTTCACCATCCTTTCCATGACCATCTCGCTGGTGGCGGTCTTTATCCCGGTCCTGTTCATGGGGGGGATACTGGGGCGTCTGTTACACGAATTCGCCATCACCATCAGCGTGGCGATCCTGGTCTCCTGCTTCGTCTCCGTGAGCCTCACCCCCATGCTCTGCAGCCGTTTTCTCAAACCTTCGGCAACGGCGCATCACGGCCGCCTGTTCATGATGATGGAGCGTTTCTTCGACGCACTGCTGCATCGGTATGAGCGCTCCCTGAAACAGGTGCTGCACTACCGGCGGACCACCATGGTCGTGACGCTCTTGATCACGCTGGTGACGGTCTGGCTCTTCACCAGGGTGCCGATGGGATTCCTGCCGACCGAAGACACCGGCCGGCTCAACGCCGACACCGAGACGGCCCAGGGGACCTCCTTTGCGGAGATGAAGCTGCATCAGGAAGCGGTGGCGGCCATCATCGCCAAAGATCCCAATGTCGACGGGTTCATGTCCTCCATCGGCGGCGGCCGCGGCACCAACAACGGCAGTCTGTTCATGCGGCTCAAACCGCGCGATCAGCGGAAACTCTCGGCGGACGAGGTGATCCAGGAGCTCCGCCCCAAACTGGCCAAGGTTGCCGGGGTCCGTACCTTCCTTAAAAACGTCCCCTCCATCCAGATCGGCGGCACCAGTTCCAAGAGCCAGTACCAGTTCACCCTGCAGGGCCAGGATACGGATGAGTTGTACCGCTCTGCGACCGCGTTCGAGGCAAAACTGCGGGAGCTGCCGGAGCTGCTGGACGTGACCAGCGACCTGCAGATCAGCAATCCGCAGGTGCACGTGGAGATCAACCGGGACAAGGTGGCGGCCCTGGGACTCACCGTCCTGCAGGTGGAGGACGCCCTGGCCTACGCCTACGGTTCGCGCCAGGTCTCCTCCATCTTTGCCCCGACCAACCAGTACCAGGTCATCCTCGAGCTCGATCCGCTCTACCAGGGGGACCCGGCGGCGCTGGGGATGCTTTACATCCTCGCCAAGAGCGGGGAGCTGATCCCGCTGGAAACCATCGCCACCATAACCAAGACCATCGGCCCGCTGGCGGTCAACCATCTGGGACAGCTGCCGGCGGTAACCATCTCCTTCAACCTCCGTCCCGGGGTCGCCTTGGGTGATGCCATGAAGCTGGTTGACCGGCTGGCCGACAGTGCGCTTCCCCAGTCCGTCAGCACCAGTTTCCAGGGTACCGCCCAGGCCTTCAAGTCCTCGTTCAGCGGGTTGTGGATGCTCATGGCCATGGCCATCTTCGTCATCTACGTGGTGCTCGGGGTGCTCTACGAGAGTTACATCCACCCGGTTACGATCCTGTCCGGGCTGCCGGCCGCCGGTTTCGGGGCGTTGATCACCCTGATGCTCTTCAACTGCGATCTGAACATCTACGGTTTTGTCGGGATCATCATGCTGATCGGCATCGTCAAGAAGAACGCCATCATGATGATCGACTTTGCCCTGGAATCTGAGCGTGCGACGGGGAAGCGGCCGCTGGACGCCATTTTTGAGGGGGCAATCGTCCGTTTCCGGCCGATCATGATGACCACCATGGCGGCCCTGATGGGAACCCTCCCCATCGCCATGGGACTGGGCGCCGGCGGGGAGTCGCGGCAACCGCTCGGCCTGGCGGTCGTGGGCGGGTTATTGACGTCGCAGTTGTTGACTCTCTACATCACGCCGGTGGTCTACTACTACATGGATCGGCTGCTGCACAAGGTGCGGCCGCGCAAGGCCACCGTGACTGAAAGCGCTGCGGTGGCCGATCTGTAGCTGTGATGCGTCTTCACATCGTCACCCGGCAGTGACCGGCAGGGCGTGGCGAAAAATATCAGTTGACACTGAATGTACTATGGACTAGTTTAATGTTAAATCGTTTGATGATGGTGTGTGTGGGGAGCTCACTTGAAGACATCACCAACAAAATTCACGGACAGGGAAAAAAGGGCTTTGAGCGCCTACACCAAGCTGATGCGAGCGGCAGAGTCGGTAACCGCCCGGACCAGCCGCCACATGGCAGCGGCCAATCTGACCATCAGCCAGTTCGGGGTGCTGGAGGCCCTCTACCACAAGGGCCCCCTCTGCCAGCGCGACATTGCCACCAAGATCCTCAAGAGCACCGGCAACATCACCATGGTCATCGACAACCTGGAAAAGCGCGGTCTGGTGCGGCGGCAGCGTGACGCCGAGGACCGGCGCTTCATAACCATCCATCTCACCGAGACGGGGAAACAGTTGATCGACGAGGTGTTCCCGCGCGTGCTGGCAGCCATTAGGGAAGAGATAGGCATCCTGGAGGACGCCGAACAGGAAGAACTCGGCCGTCTGTGCCGGATACTCGGCTTACGGGAAAGGGGGGGGACGGGAGACTAAAAAATTTTGGACATTCAGGTTAATGTTAAACTATTTCATCTTAACCAAACAGCCCGAAAGGAGCATCAATACCATGAAACGGATTATCAACGTCATCGCAGCGGTTGTTATCCTGGCCATTCCGATCTTTGCCTCGGCAGCCTCCTGGAGTATCGACCCCGACCATTCCAGCGTCGGGTTCAAGGTCCGCCACATGATGGTTTCCAACGTCAAGGGCGACTTCGGCAAGTTCAACGGCGTCGTGGAGATCGACGACAAGGACCTGACCAAGTCGAAGGTGGAGGTGGTGATCGACACCACTTCGATCAACACCGGCGTTGCCAAACGTGACGACCACCTGAAGAGCGCCGACTTTTTCGATGTGGCCAACTATCCGACCATGACTTTTGTGTCCAGCAAGGTGAAAAAGGCCGGGAACGGCACGCTGAAGGTGTACGGCAAGCTCTCCCTGCACGGCGTCACCAGGGACGTGGTGCTTGACGTGGAGGGACCGACCAGGGAGTACAAGGACCCGTGGGGGAATGTGAAAAGGGGCGCCACTGCCACGACCAGGATCAACCGCAAGGATTTCGGTCTGACCTGGAACAAGGCTGTTGAGAGTGGCGGGGTTGTGGTCGGCGATGAAATAACCATCGCCCTGGAGATCGAACTGCTCAAAAAATAGGGGGGCCTGATTGAATAACCTCCGGCGTTGCCGGAGGTTATTCAATCACTGCGTGCCGGGTCTGCCATCTTTTTGAAACGTCTCTATCCCTTGAGCTTCAAGGCGATCCGCGCCACATGCGCCCCCTGGAAACGGGCTCCGGCCAGCTCGTTGTCGCTCGGCATCCGTTCACCCTGGCTACCGGCAATGGTCGAAGCGCCGTAGGGGGAACCGCCGGTGATTTCCCCGACCCCCATCTGTCCGGCAAAGGTGTAGGGAAGCCCGACCACTACCATCCCCTGGTGCAACAGCGTGATGTGAAAGCTGAGGAGGGTTGATTCCTGGCCGCCATGCTGGGTGGCTGAACTGGCGAAGACGCTGCCTACCTTGCCGACCAGTGATCCCTTCATCCAGAGCCCGCCGGTGGCGTCCAGGTACTGGCGCATCTGGCCGCACATGTTGCCGAAACGGGTCGGCGTCCCGAAAATAACGGCATCTGCGTCCACCAGGTCGTTCACCGTCGCTATCGGGATATGGGCCATTCCCTGCTGGGCTTCCAGTGCCCCCATCAGCCCCAGCACTTCGTTGGGCAGCGTTTCCGGTACGCGTTTGATGACCGCCTCACACCCTGCCACCTCGCGCACACCTTCGGCAACCGCCTCGGCCATCCTGTAGATATGTCCGTACATGCTGTAATAAACGATCAGTACCTTGCACATGGGTAAACCTCCTTTTCCGACGACCGGGCATTCGCGCATGCGCCGGAGACTGGATCACTTTATAAACGTACCCCGCTGGTATTCCTCAAAAGCGATTTTCAGCTCTTCCTGGGTATTCATGACAATGGGGCCGTACCAGGCCACCGGCTCGCCGATCGGCTTGCCCGAAACGAGCAGGAAACGCACCGGTTTTTCGGTTGTCGTGACCTGTACGGCATCTCCCTCATGTTCGAACAGCACCACCGTTTCCGGCTGGCAGACGCAGGGGCGCTCCAGGTCGGACCAACCGGCGCTGGCCATTTCGTGGGTGTAGGCGTCGCGGCACTCGTCGAAGTACCCCTCGCCCGCCAGAATGTAGGCAAAGGCGGTGTGCCCGGCCGGCAAAGGGCGCCGGAAGACGGTTCCGGCAGGGACGCTGACGTCCAGCATCTCCGGCTCGATGACGATGTCCTTCACCGGCCCCTGGACGCCCCCGATTGTCCCGGCAATGACCTTCACCGTGATACCCCCTTCCAGCAACGCTTCAGGAATATCCGTCGCCTTCACGTCACGGTAGCGGGGCGGCATCATCTTCTGACTGGCCGGCAGATTGGCCCAGAACTGGAACCCCCACATGGTGCCGGTAGGGCTCTCCTTTGGCATCTCCTGGTGGATGATCCCGCTGCCCGCGGTCATCCACTGCACGTCGCCGGCAGTGATCACCCCCTTGTTTCCCATGCTGTCGCCATGCTCCACCAGCCCCTCCTGCACATAGGTAATGGTCTCGATGCCGCGGTGGGGGTGCCAGGGGAAACCGGGCAGATATTCGGCCGGGTTGCTGGAATGGAAATCGTCAAGCATCAGGAACGGGTCGAACTGGGGTACCTGCGAATAGCCGAAGGCCCGTTTGAGGTGGACACCTGCGCCCTCGATGGTCGGCTTGCCCTTCCATATCTTCTTGATCCTGCGGACTGACTTCATGGCACCTCCCTTTCCTGTCTTTGACAGTTCCTTGGCGTTCGGCCGAAGGATTGCGGTTCCCCTGCCGCCTCATAGTGACTGCTACAGGGAGGCCGATGGGCTGTTCAGAATGCAAAGCAGTCGCAGCCGAGCCCCCACAGCCGCGATTCCTTCGGCAGCCAGCCCTGCCGCTGCATCTGGCAGGAGCAGGCCTCGTGATGCGGAGCTGCAGCCAGATCCCGATGGTAGCTTCCATAGGCTCCAACCGGCGACCAGTCCGGGCTCACCGGCAGAGGTGGCGGCGCCAGGCTGCCGAACTCTCCCGCTCCGTAAACGATCCTGCCACCGACGACGGTCAGGAGCGATTCGATCCCCTTGATCTCTTCCTCCGGAACGGTCAGATAATCGGCAGAGAGCACGGCGAGGTCGGCAAGCTGCCCCGGAGCGATCATCCCCTTTTTCCCGTCCTCTCCCGAAAACCAGCTGCCACCGACGGTGTAAAGCCTGAGCGCTGTCAGGCGATCGAGCCGGTTGGCCTCCGGGTAGAGTTGCATGCCGCCGACCGTCCGCCCGGTGACCAGCCAGGAGAGGGCGACCCACGGGTTGTAACTCGCCACCCTGGTGGCATCGGTGCCGGCACTGACCTCAATTTCCATGTCCAGCATCCGCTTGACGGGGGGTGAATGTTCCGTCGCCTCTCGACCGTACCGTTCCCGGAAGTATTCTCCCTGAAAGGCCATCCGGTCCTGAATGGCGATGCCGCCGCCAAGGGCCTTGACTCGTTCCAGGTTCGCCGGCGTGACGGTCTCGGCGTGGTCGAAGAACCAGCGCAGGCCATTGAAGGGAATATCGCGGTTGACCGCCTCGAAAACATCGAGGAAGCGGGAGATCGATTCATCATAGGTGGCGTGGAGACGAAACGGCCAGCGGTTCGCGGCGAGGAGACGGACAACCTGAATGAGTTCCTGTTCCATGTTTGGCGGCAGGTCGGGTCGTGGCTCCAGAAAGTCCTCGAAGTCGGCGGCGGAGAAGACGAGCATTTCTCCGGCGCCGTTCATCCGGTAGAAGTCGTCCCCTTGGCCCGGCGAGGTCATTGTTACCCAGCTGCTGAAGTCGGCCAGTTCCCCTTTCGGGTGCTGGGTGAAGAGGTTGTAGGCGATGCGCAGGGTGAGCTCCCCTTTTGCCGCCAGCTCCTCGATCACCCGGTAATTGTCAGGATAGTTCTGGAAGCCACCGCCGGCGTCGATGGCGCTGGTGAGCCCCAACCGGTTCAGTTCCCGCATGAAATGGCGAGTGGAATTGACCTGGTCTTCATGGGAGAGCGCCGGCCCTTTGGCCAGGCTCGCATAGAGGAGCAAGGCATTGGGACGGGCAATCAGGAGCCCGGTTGGCTGGCCGGCCTTGTCCCGCTGAATTTCCGCACCCGGCGGGTCGGGGGTCTCACTGGTGTAGCCCATGGCCCGCAGGGCCGCCCGGTTGACAAGTGCCCGGTCATAGAGGTGCAGCACGAATACCGGGGTATCGGGTGCGGCCCGGTTGATCTCTTCCAGGGTCGGCATGCGTCGTTCGGCGAACTGGAACTCCGTCCAGCCGCCGATGACCCGCACCCACTGGGGAGGGGGGGTACGTTGTGCCTGGTCTTTCAGCATGCGCAGCGCAATGGCGAGGGTCGGCACACCGTCCCAGCGCAGTTCAAGGTTGAAGTTGAGGCCTCCACGGATGACGTGGATGTGGGAGTCGTTGAGGCCGGGGATGACCCGCCGCCCCTTGAGGTCGATCAGTCGTGTTTTGTCACTGGCGGTGGCGAGGAGTTCTTCACCGCCCGTGGCTGTTATGCGGCCGTCCGCTATTGCCGCGGCCGAGACGTGCTGATGGGGGTCATCAAGGGTGGTGATCTTTCCGTTGTGCACAATCAGTTCGGGCGTAATCATATGTTACCTCCCGCTATGTAAGCACCCTGAAAACAATCCGGGGTTGAAAGTCCATGAAGATGATGACTGAGTTCTGCGGATTGCGCAGTTCAGGGCAGTTCATGGGATGGGATGTTACCTCCTTGTTGGGAGTTACCTTTGTGAAAAGTGTACCACCGCTGCACCGCGGTTCAATAACGTTCAGTGACCGACTGGCCGGTGGTTCAGGGACTGCTCTGCTGGTATTTGAACGTATTCTGGAGGGGGGCTTCAGGCACTGACCGCAACGACCCGGTTGCGTCCCTGTTCCTTTGCCTTGTAGAGAGCGGTATCGGCCCGTTTCAGCAGGGCCTCGATGCATTGGTCGCCTGGGGCGAGAATCGTCAGGCCGACGCTGAGGGTGACGGAGATCTGCACGTCGTCTTCGTGGATGGTATCGTTCATGATCCGGCTTCTAATCCGTTCCGCCAGGGCCATGGCCTCATTGAGGCCGGTTCCGGGTGAGACTATCAGGAACTCTTCCCCGCCGATCCGCCCGACGAGGTCGTAGCGACGCAGCGAGTCCCGCACCAGATGGGCCACCCGCTTGAGCACGAAATCGCCGAAGGGGTGACCATGGGAGTCGTTGATCCGTTTGAAGTGGTCGAGGTCGATGATCATGATACAGAGCGGTTCGCCAAGGCGGGTGCTCCGCTCCCGCTCATCTTCGAGCCGCTGCATGATGATCCGCCGGTTTTTCAGCCCGGTCAGTTCGTCGGTGGTGGCCTGTTTCTGCAGGATTCGCTGCACATCGTCCAGTTTGATGACCAGCCGCCAGGTCAGGAAATAGGTGACCCCCACCAGGAACAGGATGGTCAGCACGGCGCTGATGGTGATCAGCAGCCGGATGGTGGCCGCCTCCCTGACCATGTTCGCGGCCGGAACGGTGATGCTGATGGCGCCGATGATGCTGCCGATTTTGTATCCCTGGCTATGGTGACACTCCAGGCAGGTCTGATCGACATAGAGGGGGGTGATGTAGCGGTAGATCGGCGGTTTTTCCCTGCGCAGCAACTGGGCGACCAGTTTTTCCCCGTGTTCGAACCTCCCTAGGGCCTGCTGCTCGAACGGGTCGGGCAGGTTGTTCCGGTCAAGGGGTTTCATGCTGATCAGCCGGAAACGGACCCCGCCCTCCCGCTCGCTCATCCGGGAGATTTCAGCGGCCATGATGGCGTGGTTGCGCAGGGTGAATTCCCGGCCGTCGGGACCGCGGATGTCGGGCTGTATGCCGAGCTCCTCCAGATAGGAGTTGGTTTCGGTTCCCTTCTTCTTTTCGACGTAGACCCCGCCGTAATTGAAGTTCCAGCGTTTGGCGTGATCCAGCAGGTCGGCGTAGGCTGCAGCCTGCTCCTGGATGCGCTGCAGCATCTGATCGCTGGTTCGAGTGTAAAGGTAGAGAAAGAGGCAGGTTACCAGAAGGGAGATGGTGATGCAGAGGATGAGCAGAAAAAGGCGCACATGCGCGAAGTAGGCGAACGGTTTGGGCCAGACCTTGGAAAGCACGGAGCTTATGCGCTTATCGCCCTGGTGGCGGGTGTTCATGGGAGAGCTCCCCCTCTGGTGCCGCAATCACTGGTGCATGGGGTTTCCTTCTGCGCCTGGGCCGTCGCCGTCGGCGGGGCTGGTCATCGGTCGTCGGGGCGGCATGGGGGGGCGTTGGCACGGGCTCGGTTGCTGCCAGCCGTTCCCACCAGGAGACGATACGGTCGTCCTCCGGCTCGACGGAGCTGCGAAAACGAAGATACTGCAAGGTGTCGCTGAAATTGGGTCTGGCAACCACTGCCTGGGCGCGGCGGCCCGGGATGGTGCGGAGGCGGTGGCTGCCGGCGAGGATGTCACGCATCTGCACTACGATACGGTTTGGGACCAGGACCACGGGTGCCAGTTCTTCCATGAGCGTTGCGGTAGCCCGGTCCATGGCCGGCTGAAAGGATTCCTTCCTGCCGCGCACCCTTTCGGCCTCCTCCGAGAGGTACTGGCCGAACAGGAGGGCCATGAGCAGGGGAGGGGATATCGTCACGCCTTCGACTACCTGCTGGTCGGTCCATTCCAGGGCCTTGCCGAGCCAGACATGGGGAAACCCTTCATGTTCGTCACTCAGCCAGGAGGCCAGCGGGGGCAGCAGGTAGGTAAAGAGGCCGCAATTGCGCAACAGCTGATAGGTACGTTCCCCTTCACCGGAGAGGAACAGCTTGAGCAGTTCCTCGTACAGCCGGGCCGGGGCGGCCCGGCCGATGGTCGGTGCAAGCTCGACAAGGGCCTGCCAACTGTTCTCTTCGACCGTGAATCCCAGGATGGCCGCAAAACGGATGGCCCGGATCATCCTGACCGGGTCTTCGGTGAAACGCTGCCACGGATCGCCGATGGTCCGGATGACACCCCGCTGCAGGTCATCCAGGCCGCCGACGTAATCGATGAGCGAGAAATCGGCAATGTTGTAGCACAGAGCGTTGACCGTAAAGTCCCTGCGCCAGGCATCCTCTTCCGGACTGCCGAAGAGGTTGTCCCGAAGGATCATCCCTTCCTCGTCCCTGAGTAGTGGTTGCCGGAGGTTTTCGAGCGGAGCGGCTGCTTCACCCTCATCTTCGCCGGCAGCCTCGGCGGCGTTTGCCCGGAACGTGGCCACCTCGATGATGCCGTCGTTGAAATGCAGGTGGGCAAGCCGGAAGCGGCGCCCAACCAGGCGGCAGTTGCGAAAGAGCCGTTTCACCTGGTTCGGTGTGGCGCTGGTGGCGATGTCGAAATCTTTCGGCTCCCGGCCGAGGAGCAGGTCCCGGACGCATCCGCCGACCAGGTAGGCGGTGAAGCCGTTGTCGTTGAGACGGTAAAGCGTCTTGACGGCATTCGGATTGAGAAGCCGTCGGGAGATGGTATGCTCTGAGCGGGAAAGTATGCGTGGCAAGGCGTTTTTCATCTGGCAACCTTACCACACTCCCCTCCTGATGGCAAAGGCCGCGCAGTAGTTCTCACCTGCTGCATTAATTTTTTGACCTGGGTCATGCACAAGTGGTAGATGTCTGCACTAGAGTGGGCACATGGAACAGTTCACCCCCAAACAGCTGGGCGACCTGAAGGTCATGGCCCGATTCATAGAGGTTTACTGTCAGGCACGGCATGACCGGTCCAGCCAGGCATTGACCGACCTGCCTGCCGCTTTGCAGCCGTGCTTCCGCAAAGGGCTCAGCCTCTGTCCCGATTGCGCAGCGCTCCTGGCCCATGGCATCCGGAAGCGGCTCAGGTGTCCGCTTGACCCCAAGCCGACCTGCAAGGATTGTCGTATCCACTGCTACAGCAAGGAGTACCGGGCCCGGATCAGGGAGATCATGGCATTTTCCGGGAGGAAGATGATCCTGCGCGGGCGGCTCGATTACCTTTGGCACTATTTCTTTTAACCGTGAATATGAGGAGAATGGGAAAATGATCAGAAAAATCGTGCAGATCGACGCAGAAAAATGCAACGGGTGCGGCCTTTGCGTCCCTTCCTGCGCCGAAGGGGCAATCACGATCGAGGGCGGCAAAGCGGTGCTGGCGGCCGACAACCTGTGCGACGGCCTGGGCGCCTGTCTGGGCGAGTGTCCCCAGGATGCCATCCGGGTCATTGAGCGGGAGGCGGACGAATTCGACGAGGCCGCGGTGGCCGAGCATCTCAAGTCAAGCGGGCAAGAGCCCCATCTGCCACACCCGCAACCGGTCGACACTCCTCCGGTACCTGGCCATGGCGGCGGATGCCCCGGCTCCAGGGCCATGTCGTTTGCCCCTTCGCCAGTTGCTCCGGCCGATACGGAAGGTGGCAGTCGGCGCAGCCAGCTGGCGCAGTGGCCGGTGCAATTACACCTGGTGCCGACCAATGCCCCGTATTTCCAGGATGCCGACCTGCTGATCGCCGCCGACTGCGTCCCCTTTGCCTATGGCGATTTTCACAAGGATTTCCTGGCCGGCAAAGCCCTGGTCATCGGCTGTCCGAAACTGGACGACAACAACTTTTATCTGCAGAAGCTGACCGAACTGTTCCGGGTCTCTGCCATCAAGAGCATCACGGTCCTGAGAATGGAGGTCCCCTGCTGCGGCGGCATCGTCATGGCCGCTCGCCAGGCCCTGGCCGCTTCGGGAAAGGAGATCCCGTTCCGGGAGGTGACCATCGGCATTCAAGGTGGAGTCAAGCAAGAAGACAAATAGGATAAAATTTATCTTTTTTCGTTGACAAGGGGATGCGCCCCTGATACCTTTTCTTTCGACGAACACACAACATATTGTTCCGAAAGGAGAACACTCATGAGTCTTTGCACCCTTGTCACCAAAGAGGCCCCTGATTTTACTGCCGATGCGGTCTTGCCGGACGGCACATTCGGCCAGATCACCCTTTCCTCATTCAGGGGAAAGTATGTGGTCCTTTTCTTCTACCCACTGGATTTCACCTTTGTCTGCCCGTCGGAGATCCTGGCCTTCAACAAGAAGATCGCCGACTTCAAGGAGAAGAACTGCGAGGTGATCGGCGTGTCCATCGATTCCAAGTTCACCCACTACGCCTGGCGGAACACCCCGGTGGAAAACGGCGGCATCGGTAATATCCAGTATCCGCTGGTGGCCGATCTGAACAAGAACATCGCCCGCGAATACGGCATCCTCTTCAACGAGGCCGTGGCGCTGCGCGGCCTGTTCCTGATCGATACCAAGGGGACCATCCGGCATGCGGTGATCAACGACCTGCCACTTGGCAGGAGTGTGAACGAGGCGCTGCGGATGGTGGACGCCCTGCAGTTCGTCGAGACCCACGGCGACCAGGTCTGCCCTGCCAACTGGCAGGAAGGGGAAGAGGCCATGAAGCCGACTGCCGAAGGGGTGGCGTCGTACCTGGCCAAGCACGGCAAGTAGTCGGTTGCAGAGGCGAAGAAAACGGCGCAGCTCTAACGAGCGCGCCGTTTTTGTTCGGGGTTGACGGTATGACGGAAGCGAGCTTGTTGGCCAACCCGGTGCTCTGTGGTGCCGACCCGATGGAGCGGATTGTCGGGGCGGAACTGGCCGGCCGTTTCATCCGGCTCTTCCAGCGCACCGGGAGTGGCGTCATCTTTCGGGACGACCAGTTCCACCCCTTCATCCTGCTGGAAGACGAGCAGCTCCTGACCGGGATTCCCCTGCCGGTCAGCTGCCAGCCGCTGGAAGGGGACGGTGCCTTTCGCGCCATTGCCCGGTTCGTCAATTGGCGTGACTGTCTCAGCGCGAAGGATGCCCTGACAAAAAGGACCGGCAAGACCCCCAGCGCCTCTGCTGCACCCTACCTGTTCCTTTCCGACCCGGTGCATCAGCATCTCATGCTGACCGGCAAGACCTTCTTCAAGCATCTCCCCTTTACGGAACTGAAACGGCTTGCCATCGACATCGAAACCTTCACCGCGCCCGGTTTCGAGTTTTCCAATCCGGATCGAGACGAGGACCGGATCATCTCGGTAGCCATGGCCGGCAGCGACGGCTTCACGGAGGTGCTTGACGGGACTGCGCTGAGCGAACCGGCATTATTGAGTCGTCTCACGGAACTGATTCAGTGGCACGATCCTGATGTGCTGGAAGGCCACAACCTCTTCCGGTTCGACCTGGAGTATCTCAGGGTCCGGGCCGCGCGCCACAAGGTACGGCTTGCCTGGGGAAGGGATGGGAGCGAGCCGCGGGTTCACACCTCCCGCTTCACGGTGGCTGAGCGTGCCGTTGATTACCCGCGCTGGAACGTCTACGGCCGCAATGTCGTGGATACCTATTTTCTGGTGCAGCTCCATGATCTGACCAGCCGCGACCTGGAGAGCTACGGCTTGAAGAGCGTCGCCCGTCACTTCGGCCTGGCCGCGGCCGATCGGGTCTACGTGGACGGGGGTGATATTGCCCGGCTCCTGCAGGACGACCCGGCCAGACTTCTACGGTACAACCTTGACGACGCCCGGGAGACCCTGGCCGTTGCCGCTTTGCTCGCCTATCCGTTCTATCTTCAGGCCTGCATGTTCCCCTATTCCTACCAGAATTGCGTGGTCAGGGGGAATGCCACCAAGATCAACGCCCTGTTCCTCAGGGAGTATCTGCGCCAGGGGCGGGCAATTCCCCGCGGCGAACAGGTTCCTGAAATGGCCGGTGGCTATACGGCTACCTTCCTGACCGGTGTGGTCGGCCCGATACTCCACTGCGACGTGGCGTCGTTGTATCCCTCGATCATCCTCATGGACCGGATCGCGCCGCACCAGGACTCCCTCGGCCTGTATCTCGGCCTGCTCCGGGAGCTTAGGGCGTTCCGCCTGCAGGCCAAGGAGGCGGCGCGCAGCGCCGTCGAACAGCAGGAGAGGGAGTACTGGAGTGCCTTGCAGCAGACCTTCAAGGTGCTGATCAACTCCTTCTACGGTTACCTGGCCGCGCCGATCCACAATTTTGCCGATGGTGCTGCCGCCGCGGCAGTGACCAGCCGGGGGAGGATGCTGATCAACACCATGCTGGCGTGGCTGGAGGCCGAACATGCCCGTCCCGTGGAGGTTGATACGGACGGGATCTATTTCATCCCTCCTGAGAGCGTCGCCACCGAGGCTGACGAAGAACGGTTCGTCGCCCGCCTTTCCGATGCCCTGCCCGCCGGTATCCGGGTGGAACTGACCGGCCGCTACCGGACCATGTTTTCCTACAAGTCGAAGAACTACGCCTTGCTGACCTACGATGGTCAGGTGATCGTGCGGGGCAGCGCCCTCAGATCGAGGGGGATCGAGCCGTTTCTCCGCCAGTTCATGGCCGAGGCGTTACAGCTTCTTCTGCTGGGCAGGAGCGGTGAGGTCGAACGGTTGTATCGGGACTATCAGGATCGGTTGAGCCGCCACCGGATTCCCATTGCCCGACTCGCCCGGACCGAGACCCTGGCCGAATCTCCTGCTACCTACCGGGAAAAGGTGCGCAGAGGCAGGCGCAACCAGGCGGCAGTCTATGAACTGGCCCTGCAGTCGGAGCGTGAGTACCGGGTCGGGGATCAGATCAGCTACTACGTGGCCGGGCAGGGAAAGGGAGTTGCCGTGCATCTCTCCTGCCGGCTGGCCAGTTCCTACGATGCGGATCATCCCGATGAAAACAGCGCCTATTATCTGGAAAAACTCCGCTCTGCCTGGCAGAAATTTGCGCCATTCGTCCCCGGGGAGCCAACGCTTTTCGATCTGTGAAAAATGGCTGAAACTCCGCCGGAACTTGCCAGGGTGGGGCAAGTGTGTTACAAGGAGTCAATCGGATAACGCCATTATCGAAGCGGAAAGGAGCGCCCCACCATGCGTTCAGCGGTTCTTGCCCTTACCCTACTGATGTTGACTGTCGCATCTCCCTGTCTGGCAATCGAAGCCCAGAAACCGGAAGCTATTGCCGATAAGATGGCCTTCAAGTTTGCCCGCGGGATAACCAACGTGGCAACGGCCATTGTCGAGCTTCCCAAGCAGAGCTACCTGACCGTCCGGGATCGGGGGGGAGTTGGCTATGTTGTCGGACCCCTCAAGGGGCTGGGGATGACCTTTTACCGTGGACTCGTCGGGGTGGCGGAGACCGTTTTCTTCATGGTGCCGCAGCCGGGCTACTACGACCCGATGATCGATCCCGATTATGTATGGAAGGGTTGGGAGGATCGGCGGGCGGAACCGTTGAAGGACGTTGCGGAGAAGGGGGAGTAGGATGGCCATCCTGCAGAGGCCGCTGATAGCGGCGCTCATTGTCTTGACTCTATGTTCCACTGCTTTTGCGGGCGATGCCTACAAGACCATAGAATCCGCCGCGCCACAGGAGATCGTGGACGGCATGGCTGCCAAAGGGGTGCGCGGTGCGGCCAATATCGTGACCGGCTGGCTGGAAATTCCCAAGCAGATCTATGTGACCGGCAAGGAGACTACCTGGCTGCGCGGCGCGGTGATCGGTCCCTTCAAGGGGATAGGCATGACGTTCGTGCGTACCCTTGCCGGTGTCGGTGAACTGGCAACCTTTTTCGTTGCCTATCCCGGGTTCTACGAACCCTGGTTCGAGCCATCCTACGTCTGGCAGAAGGAATAGTCTCTATTCAATAAGTCTCACGTCGCTCTGTTCTCCTGAGTGCAACAAAAAGGCCGCATCGTTTCCGATGCGGCCTTTTTGTCAATCTGCATCAAGAAGGAATTACTTCTTCTCGGCAGCCGGAGCAGCAGGAGCAGCAGCAGGAGCTTCTTCCTTCTTCTCGGCTTTCTTGGCCTTCTTGGCTTTTTTGGCTTTCTTGGCAGGCTTCTTCTCTTCTTTCTTCACTTCGCCAGCAGCCGGAGCAGCAGCCGGAGCAGCAGCCGGAGCAGCAGGCTCAGCGGCGCAAACAACGCCAGCAAATGCAAGGGCAACGAGAGCGGCAACTACAGAGGACAGAACTTTTTTCATTGTGTTTCTCCTTTTACAGAATGTGAACTGATGACTCCTTTTAAAGCAGGGGGTGTGCCAAGATTGTCAGTGCTTGGTAATGTGCTTATAATAAAGATAAATTCAGATTTGGGGTTTGCCGGTGGCATCGCGGTCCTGCCGCAAATCGTCAGATGCTTGCCGCATATGCGGTAGGAGTTGGTGCGTTGTGGGTGACAGGGGAAAACCTTGCTCCCTGACAACCGCTTCTGTTAGTATGTACAATTCATTATCCCGGATTCGGCAGTTGACGTCATTTCCGTTCCGAGAAAGCCGATCACGAAACAGTGCCAAATCGCTCTCTACGGATAACGCCCACTGCAGGATGCCGGATCATTGCTCATGCCGCCGTTGACCTTACAGGATCCTTTTGTGACCGACAATCATCTTCTTGCCGTAGAAAAACCCGCCCGCTACCTGGGGGGCGAGATGGGCTCCAGGCCCAAAGACGCACCCGAACTCCGTTTTGTCCTTGCCTTTCCCGATGTGTACGAAGTGGGGATGAGCCACCTGGGGTTCCAGATCCTCTACCATGTGCTCAATGGCCCTGAGTGGCTGGCTGCCGAGCGGGTCTACGCACCCTGGCCCGACCGGGAAGCACAGCTCCGCGCCGCCGGTGAGCCGCTCGCATCGCTGGAAAGCGGCACCCCGCTGGCGGCTGCCGGGATCATCGGCTTCACGCTGCAGTACGAGCTCTCCTATACCAATATCCTGAACATGCTTGAGCTTTCCGGAATCCCGCTCCTGGCTGCCGACCGCGATCAGCGCTGGCCGCTCATCCTGGCTGGCGGTCCGTGTGCCTACAACCCCGAGCCGCTGGCCGACTTTGTCGATGCCGTACTCCTGGGTGACGGAGAAGAGGCGGTCCTGGAGATTGCCGAACTCTGTCGCGAGTGGCAGCAAAACGGCCGTGACCGGCAGTCGCTCCTTGAGCGGCTGGCCGAACTGCCCGGGGTCTATATCCCGTCCCTGTTCCGGGTCGACTATGACGGCGAGGGGCGCATTCAGACCATCACCCCCTTGAAGGATGGCTATACCAGGGTGCGTCGCCGCTTTCTCGCCGATCTGGAAACGGCCCCGTTCCCTTCTGCGCCGGTTGTACCGCTGCTCAAGACGGTCCATGACCGGGTCAGCATGGAGGTCGGGCGCGGGTGTACCCGGGGGTGCCGCTTCTGCCAGGCCGGGTACATCTACCGCCCGGTACGGGAGCGCTCTCCGGCACGGATTCTCTCCGCCATCGACGATGCCCTGCGTAATACGGGATACGACGAAGTGTCCCTGCTGTCCCTCGCCACCGGCGACTACGGCTGCCTGACCCCGCTTCTGCGGGAGCTCATGGCCCGCTATGCCGAGAGCAAGGTGGCGGTCTCCCTGCCGTCCGTCCGGGTTGGCACCCTCTCCGAGGAGCTGGTGGAGGAGGTGAAACGGGTGCGCAAGACCGGGTTCACACTGGCCCCGGAAGCCGGCAGCGAGCGGCTGCGGCGGATCATCAACAAGGGAATCAGCGAGGAAGAGCTCCTGAAGGATGCCTCTGCCGCCTACAACGCCGGCTGGCGGCTCATCAAGCTCTACTTCATGATCGGTCTGCCCGGTGAGACTGAGGAGGACCTGGCTGCCCTCGTCGAGCTGGCCCGGCAGGTCAAATGGCAGGGGCGCCAGACCGGTCGCGGCGGCGAGGTGAACGTGGCGGTCTCCACCTTTGTCCCCAAGCCCCATACGCCGTTTCAGTGGGAGCCCCAGATCGGCTACGAAGAGACCCTCGGCCGGCAGGAATTCCTCAGGGAGGCGCTGAAGCGACGAAAGCTCAACTTCAAGTGGCATGACGCGCCGCTCTCGGTGATGGAAGGGGTGTTCGCCCGTGGGGACCGGCGCCTCGGGGCGGTACTGGTGGAGGCGCTTCGCCGCGGCTGCCGTTTTGACGGCTGGGGAGAGCACTTCAATTTTTCGGCCTGGCAGGCGGCATTCGCTGCGGTCGGCATCGATCCCCGCTGGTACCTCCGCCGGCGGGAGACGAACGAACTGCTCCCCTGGGACCACCTGGATTGCGGCATCACCCGGGAGTTTCTCCTGAGGGAGCGTGACCGTGCCCTGGCCGGGGAGGCGACTACTGACTGTCGCGACGGGAACTGCACCGGCTGCGGGGTCTGCGACTTCCGGGAGATCAGGATGCGGATTCAGCCCCGCGATGCCGCAGTGGGTACGGTTGCCGCCACCCATGCCGAGGGGGCTCTGCCTGTCGAGGGGGTGGACCGGATACGGATACGTTTCACCAAGACCGGCACCACCCGTTTCCTGAGCCATCTGGAGCTGATCAACCTGTTCAGCCGGGCCGTGAGCAGGGCCGGCATCCCGATCCGCTTTTCCCAGGGATTCCACCCCCATCCCAAATTCTCGTTTGCCACGGCCCTCTCGGTCGGTGTAGAATCCCTCGCTGAATACCTGGATATGGAAGTCGCCCCCGGCTTCGGCGCAGAGGCGGTCCTGTCGCGGCTGAATCAGGCGCTGCCCCGGGGAATGACCGTGCTGGAGGCATGGTCAGTTCCCCCCAAAACGCCATCCCTGTCGGTCATCATGGAGCGGGTGCGGTACCGGGTCACGCTCCCCATGCCCGTGCCCGATCTGGCAGCCAGCACCGAACGCTTCCTGGCCCTGGAGAGCCATCCCTATCGACGGGAAAAGAAGGGGGGCAGCCAGGAGTTCGATCTGCGACTGGAGCTCCACAGCCTCACGGTCGACGATGCCGTCATGACCATGGAGATCGGCCGGGGCAAGCCGCTGGAGTTCGTCGCCGCCATTACCGGTCTCCCCCTTTCCGCCTTGGGGGACTGCCGGATAGAAAAGAGTGCGGTAATTTTCAGGGACCAGGGACCAGGAACCGGTGACTGGTGACTGGTGAAAACCGTGCAGTAATTTCAGATTCCACGCAATTTATCAAATATTCATTTCATATATACAGAACGAGACGCTTATGCCCAATGAACTAGTCATCAACACCTCCTCCCACGAAACGCGCGTTGCCCTGATCGAGAACGGCACCATTGCCGAGCTCTATATCGAGCGGAGCAAGGTCAAGGGGATCGTGGGCAACATCTACAAGGGGAAGGTGGTCCGGGTGCTTCCCGGCATGCAGGCCGCCTTCGTGGACATCGGCCTGGAAAAGGCCGCCTTCCTCTACGTGGCCGACGTCTTCGACGCCCTGGACGAGTACGATTCGTTCATGGAGGGGAACGGGAGCAAAAAGGAGGTGGGTCAGGAAGAAGAGTCCGAAGGGCCGGTCCTGCACCCCATGCACCCCATCGAGGAACTCCTCCAGGAGGGCCAGGAACTGCTGGTCCAGATCTCCAAGGAGCCGATCGGTACCAAGGGGGCACGGATCACCTCCCATATCTCCCTTCCCGGCAGGCATCTGGTCTACATGCCGACCGTCGACCACGTGGGGATTTCCCGCCGGATCGAGGATGAGGAGGAGCGGGAGCGGCTGCGGGAGATCGTCGACCGGATCAGGCCGGCCGGGAGCGGCTTCATCGTCCGGACCGTGTCAGAAGGGAAGAGCGAGGACGACCTCCTTGCCGACATGAAATACCTTCTCAAGCTGTGGGAGGAAGTGGCCAAGAAGAAGGACAATGTCCACGCACCGGCACTGATCCACTCGGACCTGGACGTGACCCAGAAGGTGGTGCGGGATATCCTGACCGAATCGGTGGACCGGATCGTGGTCGACTCCAAACCTGAGTATGACAAGGTCGTCCAGTTCATCACCACCTTCATGCCCAAGATGAAATACTCCATCGAACTGTACGACGAGGAAGAGCCGATCTTCGACAACTTCGGCCTGGAGGTGGAGATCAGCCGGGCTCTTGGGCGCAAGGTCTGGCTGAAGAGTGGCGGCTATATCATCATCGAACAGACCGAGGCGCTCACGGCCATCGATGTCAACACCGGCCGTTTCGTCGGCAAGCACAACCTGGAAGACACCATCCTCAAGACCAACCTGGAGGCGGTCAAGGAGATCGCCTACCAGCTCCGGCTCCGGAACATCGGCGGGATCATCATCATCGACTTCATCGACATGGAGAAGGAGGTCAACCGGGAAAAGGTCTACGGTGCCCTGGAAGAGGCGCTGAAGGCGGACAAGTCCAAGACCAACATCCTGAAGATCTCGGAACTGGGACTGGTGGAGATGACCAGGAAGAGGGTACGGGAGAGCATGGGACGGATGATGTGCGAGCCGTGTCCCTACTGCGAGGGCAGGGGATACGTCAAGTCCAAGATCACGGTCTGTCACGAGATCTTTCGCGAGCTGCGCCGGGAGATGCTGGACATCCGCGGTGCCAAGGTCACCCTCACGGTTCATCCCCAGGTGGCCGATCTCCTGTACGACGAGGAACGGCGTGGCCTTGAGGAGTTGGAGCGGCGGTTCAAAAAAAGGATCACTGTGCGCGCCAAGCCGGGGTTCCACCAGGAACAATTTGAGATTGCCATCAGTTGATTATCGTGCTGCGTTCAGCGTGCTGCGTGCTGCGAGAAAATCAAGCCGTGCCCGCAGCACGCTGAACGCAGCACGCAGCACGAAAGGACTACGATGCTCGGAACACCATTGAAAAAAGGCGCCACCAGACTCCTGCTCCTCGGTTCGGGTGAACTGGGTAAGGAGGTGGTGATCGAGGCCCAGCGGCTGGGAGTGGAGGTCATTGCCGTCGACCGCTACCCGGACGCCCCGGCCATGCAGGTGGCCCACCGCAGCCACGTGATCAGCATGCTCGACCGGGCCGCGCTGGATCGGGTCATCCGCCAGGAGCGGCCGACCTATATCGTTCCCGAGATCGAGGCGATCGACACCGCCTACCTCCTGGAACTGGAGCGGGAGGGGTTTACCGTTATCCCGACCGCCCGGGCAACGAATCTGACCATGAACCGGGAGGGGATCCGGCGCCTGGCAGCCGAGGAGTTGGGGCTGCCGACGGCCGCCTACCGCTTTGCCAAAAGCATTGACGAGTTCCGGACCGGTGTGGCCGAGATCGGTCTCCCCTGCGTGGTAAAGCCGATCATGAGCTCGTCGGGCAAGGGGCAGAGCGTGGTCAAGACCACCGCCGAGGTCGATGCCGCCTGGAACTATGCCATGGAAGGCGCCAGGGGGGCGTCCGACACGGTCATCATCGAGGAGTTCATCGCGTTCGACTACGAGATCACCCTGCTGACGGTGCGCCATGCGGCGGGCACCACCTTCTGCCCTCCCATCGGCCATGTCCAGATCAAAGGGGACTACCACGAGTCGTGGCAACCGATGGCCATGACCGGCGAGGCGCTGCAGGAGGCGCAGCAGCAAGCGCAGGCGGTCACCGACGCCCTGGGTGGGCGCGGCATCTTCGGGGTCGAACTGTTCATCAAGGGGGATCGGGTCTGGTTCAGCGAGGTTTCGCCCCGCCCCCACGACACCGGCATGGTCACCATGGTCTCCCAGAACCTGACCGAATTCGAGCTCCACGTCCGGGCGATCCTGGGGCTGCCGGTGCCGGCGGTGGTCAATCTGGCGCCGGCCGCATCCCATGTTATACTTGCGGAGAGCGCTGCCGAGGAGGTGGCCTTCAAAGGGGTAGCGAAGGCCCTGGAGGTTACCGGGACCAAGCTCCGGCTGTTCGGCAAGCCGGACGCCAGGCCCGGTCGCCGGATGGGAGTGGCGTTGGCGCTCGGCAGTGATACCGACGAAGCCAGGCAGCTGGCTGAGCAGGCCGCCCACGCAGTCTCAATACACACCGCCTGAGGAGGTTACGATGGTCTTTGCCGCCAAGAAAGCCGATGTGCCCAATTTTGGGAAAAAGCTGGTGTCGGTAAACGGTCAGGAACTCCTGCTGATCAATCTGAAGGGTGAGGTCTTTGCCTGCGAGAATGAGTGCCCCCATCAGGGGAGCCCGCTCGTGGCCGGCGTGGTCAAGGACGGGCCAACCCTTTCCTGCCCTCGCCACGGCTACAAGTTCAATCTGAAGACCGGTGCCTGTCCGGATTTTCCCGAGTATACCCTCAAGGTCTACCCGGTCCGGCTGGAAGGGGACGACATCCTGGTGGACTTGGGGTGATAAAAACCACTTGACGCAGCGGATATTTTCGGCTAATTTGCGACGCTCAGCAAAAAATGGCAAAGGTGGTGAGTTACATGTACGCAGTAGTGAGAACCGGAGGGAAGCAGTACAAAGTTTCCGAAGGCGACTTTTTGAAAGTCGAGAAGCTTGAGGGGGCAGTGGGTGACACGGTCGAACTCAAGGAAATCCTGATGGTTGGTGGCGACGCGGTTAAGATCGGAACACCGCTAGTGCCCAGCGCCTCTGTTGTCGGCAAGATCGTCGACCAGGGCAAGGACAAGAAGATCCTCGTCTTCAAATCCAAGCGCCGGAAAGACTCCCGTAAGCTTTACGGGCACCGCCAGCTTAGAACCGTTCTGAAGATTGAAAAGATTAACGCATAACGCACGGTAATTTCGACGGTGCCCTACGGGAGATTCCCGGGCTCGTCAGGAGGTTTTTCATGGCACACAAGAAAGGCGTAGGCTCATCCAGGAACGGCCGCGATTCGGACGGCCAGCGACTGGGATGTAAGAAATTTGGCGGCGAGCCGGTCAAGGCCGGCAATATCCTCTACCGTCAGCACGGGACCAAGATCCACCCGGGGACCAATGTCGGCTGCGGTAAGGACTATACCCTCTTCGCCTTGATCGACGGAATCGTGAAGTTCGAGCGGATGGGCAGGGACCGGAAGAAGGTCTCGGTCTACCCCGCCAACTAGGATTCCATTTCAGCAGGTCGCAAAAGCCTGGGGCTGTTGAGCTCCGGGCTTTTGTTGTTTCACGTGTCACGGCTGTGCGCCCGGGAACATCGCCGGTAACGGCCCCGGCACGTAGATATCCAGAGATACCCTATGAGCTTCATCGATGAAGTAAAAATCTATGTCAAGGCCGGCGACGGCGGCCCTGGTTGCGTCTCCTTCCGCAGGGAGAAGTTCGTTCCCCGTGGCGGCCCCAACGGCGGCGACGGCGGTGCCGGCGGCGACGTGATCATCCAGGTCTCGCCCCACCTCTCGACCCTGTACGACCTGCGACTCCACCCCCACCAGAAGGCGGAGCGGGGTCATAACGGCATGGGCGCGGACCGGCACGGTGCCAGCGGAGAAGACCTGGTGCTGCAGGTCCCTCAGGGGACCATCATCAAGGATGCCGAGACCGGCGAGATCCTGGCCGACCTGACCGAGCCGGACCAGCGGCTGCTCTTCCTGAAAGGCGGGCGCGGCGGCCAGGGTAATGCCCGGTTTGCCACCTCCACCAACAAGGCACCCCGTTTCGCCCAACCCGGCGAGCCGGGCGAGGAGCGGTGGATCAGGCTGGAGCTGAAGCTGATGGCCGACGTGGGGCTGCTCGGCTTCCCCAGTGTGGGCAAGTCCTCGCTCATCACCAAGGTTTCGGCGGCCCGTCCCAAGATCGCCGATTATCCGTTTACCACCCTGAAGCCCCACCTGGGGGTGGTGGCGTACAAAAACTACCGCTCCTTCGTCATGGCCGACATACCCGGCATCATCGAGGGGGCCCACGACGGTGCCGGCCTGGGGCACCGGTTCCTGCGCCACGTGGAACGGACCCGGATACTGCTGCACCTCCTCGATCCCTGCCGGACCCATGATTCGGACCCGATCAGGGACTTTGAGACCCTGAACAAAGAGTTGTCCCTGTTCAACCCGGAACTGGCTGAAAAACCCCAGATCATCGTGGTGAACAAGCTGGACCTGCCCGACGTGCGCGACCTCCTGCCGGCCATCGAGCCGTACTTCCGGGAGCGGGGTTTGGCGGTTTTCCCGATTTCGGCGGCGAGCGGCGCGGGGATTCCCGAGCTGCTGGACGAGATCGCCCGCCACCTGTGGGGCAAGGCGGAAGAGGAAGAGTGGTAGCACTGAAGTGCGGCAAAATTGTAGGTTGGGTTAGCGCCAGCGTAACCCAACGATACCGCTGATTCGTTGGGTTACGGCGATACAACCGCCTAACCCAACCTACGTTGGTACAAGAATTACAGTGTGCTGGAGCCACAAAAAACAGGGTTTTCAGAGCGAGAGCAGGATAGCTCCGGCTGCCGTTTTCTTTGCCATGCCATTTCAAGAGTGGTAAGATTTGACCTTTGCTGCACAGTTGGTCTCCATTCATGCGCCATGAGATTCTGAAAAACATCAAGCGGCTCGTCATCAAGATCGGCAGCCGCATCCTTACTGCCGGGGATAACGGCCTTGACCGCGGCACCATCGATCGGATCGCCACCCAGGTGGCGAGCTTACGCGCCAACGGGCACGAGGTGATCATCGTTTCCTCCGGGGCGGTGGCTGCCGGTCGTTCGGCGCTCGGTCTTGTCGGCCGACCGCGGACGATTCCCCAGAAGCAGGCTGCTGCCGCCGTTGGCCAGACCCGGCTGATGCGGACCTACGAGGAGGCCTTTGCCGCCTTCGACGCCAACGTGGGGCAGGTGCTCCTGACCCGCGAGGACCTGGCCGACCGCCAGCGCTTTCTCAATGCCCGGGCCACCATCGACACCCTGCTCGGCTTCGGCATCATCCCAATCATCAACGAGAACGACACTGTGGCGGTGGAAGAGATCAAGTTCGGCGACAACGACAACCTGTCGGCCCTGGTCACCACCCTGGCCGAGGCCCAGTTGCTGCTGATCATGACCGACATCGACGGCTTCTACAGCGCCGACCCGCGTACCGATCCCGCGGCAAAGCTGGTGCCACTGGTCAAGGCGATCACCCGGGAGGTGGAGCAGGCTGCCGGCGGCAGCGGCTCGTCGGTCGGTACCGGCGGTATGGCCACCAAGCTGGTTGCGGCCAAGAAGGTGGTGAAGTCGGGCGTGCCGACCCTGATGGTGAACGGTGGAGACCGGGACATCATTACCCGGGCCATGGCCGGTGAAGAGGTCGGCACCCTGTTTCTGCCGGCCGGGAAGGGGATCAACCGGCGCAAGCACTGGATCGCCTACACCCTGCGTCCCCGCGGCCGGGTGATCGTCGACCAGGGTGCCCGGGAGGTCCTCGCGAAGCAGGGGAGGAGCCTCCTCCCTTCCGGGATCATCCAACTGGAGGGGGAGTTCGAGCGGGGAAGCTGCATACGGGTCTGCGGTCCCGATGGGGTGGAGTTCGCCCGGGGGCTCACCGACTACTCCCATGCCGAGATCGCGAAGATCCTCGGCCACCGCAGCCACGAGATCGAACAGATCCTCGGCTACCGCTACGGCGACGAAATCATCCACCGGGACAACCTGGTGCTGCTGTGAAAGAACAAGTCAAAAAACAGTTCAACACGGAGGCACGGAGGACACAGAGAAAGTCAATTGAGATGTTGAGTAACCATCGCTGTCACAAAGTTACCAATGCATGAAGAGAATTCGTGATTGGTCCGTGTTCTCCGTGTCTCTGTGTTTAAATTGCCGTTTTCGGGATTATTGGAGGTTTCAATGACCATCGCCGCACAAGTGAAGAGAATCGCCGCCGACGCCCGTCAGGCGGCTATTGCCATGGCCCGGCTGCCCTCCGGCAGGAAGAACGACCTCCTCATCGCCATGGCCGATGCCCTGGTCACCGGAACGGCCGAGATTGTTGCCGAAAACGGCAGGGATCTGGAGACCGGGCGGCAGAAGGGGCTTTCCGAGGCCATGCTCGACCGGTTGATGCTGGACAGTGCACGGATCAAGGCGATGGCCGACGGTCTGCGCGAGGTGGCTGCCCTGCCCGACCCGGTGGGCGAAGTGACCAGGATGTGGCTGCGGCCCAATGGCCTGCAGGTGGGGAAGATGCGCATCCCGCTCGGGGTGATCGGCATCATCTACGAGTCCCGGCCCAACGTCACCGCCGATGCCGCGGCCCTCTGCCTCAAGGCGGGCAACGCGGTGATCCTGCGGGGCGGGTCGGAGGCGATCCATTCCAATCTGGCCATTGCCCGCATCCTGCAGGGGGAGATGGCAACGGCCGGCATCCCGGTGGCGGCGCTGTCGCTCATCCCGTTCATTGAACGGGAGGGGGTGCTGGAGATGCTCAAGCAGGAAGAGAGCATCGACCTGATCATCCCCCGCGGCGGCGAGAGTCTGATCCGCTTCGTGGTCGAGAACTCCCGCATCCCGGTCATCAAGCATTACAAAGGGGTCTGCCACGTCTTCGTCGATGCCGCTGCCGACCCGGACATGGCCGAGAGGATCATCGTCAATGCCAAGACCCAGCGCCCAGGCGTCTGCAACGCCCTGGAGACCCTCCTGGTGCACCGGGACGCGGCAGCAACCTTTATCCCGCGGATTGCCGCCACCCTCACCGGTCTCAAGGTGGAGCTGCGCGGCGACGAGGAGTTCCGCCGCTTCGCACCCCAGGCGCTCCCGGCCACGGAAGAGGACTGGCAGGCCGAATACCTGGAGCTGATCCTGGCCTGCCGGGTAGTGGACGACCTGGATGCGGCCATCGACCATATCAACCGCTACAGCTCGCTCCACACCGAGGCGATCGTCACCAGCGACTACGGTCATGCCCAGCGGTTCATCCGGGAGGTGAACTCCAGCACGGTCCTCGTCAACGCCTCCACCCGCTTTGCCGACGGCGGCCAGCTGGGGCTCGGGGCCGAGATCGGCATCTCCACCACCAAACTCCACTCCTTCGGCCCCATGGGGCTGGAGGACCTGACAACGACCAAGTTCATCGTCTACGGCGAGGGGCAGGTGAGGCAGTGAAGGACCGCGCCTTTTCCGCAATCTCGGCGTTGCGTTGCGGGCCGTGGCACTCAACGTACCTCCCGGTACGCCTCGTGCCCCGGTCCTCACGCGCCTTGACCTTGCGAAAAAATCGCGGTCCAGAGACTTCTGCATCATGAAGATCGGCATCATCGGCGGCACGTTCAACCCGATCCATATCGCCCACCTCCGCATTGCCGAGGAGGTCAGGGACCGGCTGGAGCTGGACCGGGTGGTCTTCATGCCCGCCGCGGCGCCGCCGCACAAACCGCTGGCCGGCGAACTCTCCTTCGGCCACCGGTTTGCCATGGTGGCGCTGGCGGTTGCCGACAACCCGGCCTTTAGCGTGTCGGACCTGGAAGGGAAGCGGGGAGGGACCTCCTACTCGATCCACACCCTGACCGAATTGAGGCAGCTGCACCCGGAGGACGAGCTCTTCTTCATCATCGGCAGCGACTCGTTCCTGGAGATCGCCTCCTGGTACCGTTATGCCGAGCTCTTTGCCTGCTGCAACATCGTGGTGGTGGAGCGGCCCGGCGGCAGGATTGCTGACCTCATGGCGGCCCTGCCGGCTGCCATTGCCGGGGAGTTCGAGAGCCATCAGGCCGGCGAACGCCTGACCCATCGGTCCGGTTTTTCCGTCCATTACCTGGCCGGCATGCCGCTGGCCATTTCCTCCAGCGCGATCCGCGAACTGGCGCACGGGGGGCATTCGCTCCGCTACCTGGTGCCCGACGCTGTTGCGCGGTACATAACCGAACAAAGGATCTATGCAGATGTCCGATAAACCGATTCTGACCGCCGAAGAGCGGGCCCTCCAGTGCGCCCGTCTCGCCCTCGACAAGAAGGCCCTGGATGTAACCGCCCTGGAAATCCGCCGCCTGTCTACCATCGCCGACTACCTGGTCATCGCCTCAGGCAGTTCCGACAAGCAGGTGCAGGCCATTGCCGACTCGGTCCGCAAGGGGCTGAAGAAGTTCGGCAAGCCGCTGGACATGGAAGGGGAGAAGGAAGGGAAATGGGTGGTCATCGACTACGGTGATGTCATCGTC
Source organism: uncultured Geobacter sp. (assembly GCA_964432205.1). GTDB lineage: Bacteria > Desulfobacterota > Desulfuromonadia > Geobacterales > DSM-12255 > Geomobilibacter. The sequence continues at coordinate 117,162 of CAYSMK010000011.1, forward strand.
CATGTCTTCCTGGAGGATCTCCGGCGGTACTACAACCTGGAAGAGCTTTGGGCCGCGGCGCCCGAGCTCCCCATTCCCGCCGAGTACCAGTGGGAGAAGGCGTCGCGTGAAGCTTAAGGTCCTCTGGGTCGGCAAGACCCAGGAGGAGTGGGTGCGGCGCGGCATCGACGAGTATAGCGGCCGGCTCAGGCGCTATCTGCCCCTGGAGCTCGCCGAGGCGAGGGAAGAGAAGGGGGCCGCGAGCGACAAGGCTCGGGAGCGGGAAGGGGAGCGGCTCCTGAAGCTTCTTCCCGCCACTGCCCGTCTGATCCTCCTGGACGAACGGGGTGACCAGCTCTCCTCCACCGAGCTTGCCGCCTTTCTGGGCAAGGAGCGCGACAACGGCACCCCGGAGCTGGCCTTCGCCATCGGCGGCGCCTACGGCTTCGCCGACCCGATCCGCGCCCGCGCCAGCCGCACCATCGCCCTCTCCCGCATGACCTTTACCCACCAGATGGTCCGCATCTTTCTCTTAGAGCAGCTCTACCGGGGCTTTACCATTCTCAATAACGAACCGTATCATCATTAAACACCGAGGTGTGCCATGGCCAAGAAACCGTTGCTGCTGATGATCCTGGACGGCTGGGGGATCAACCCGAACCGTGAGAACAATGCCGTTGCCCAGGCGAACACGCCGAACCTGGACGGCTGCCTGAAGGAGTACCCCCACACCCGCATCCTCACCTCCGGCATGGCGGTCGGTCTGCCCGAGGGGCAGATGGGGAACTCCGAGGTGGGGCATCTGAACATCGGCGCCGGCCGGGTCGTCTACCAGGACCTGACCCGGATCAGCAAGGCGATTCAAGACGGCGACTTCTTCGAGAACCCGGTCCTCCTCGACTGCATCAAAAGGACCAGGGCGGCCGGCGGCCGGTTGCACCTGGCCGGACTCCTCTCGGACGGCGGGGTCCACTCCCACAACACCCACCTGTACGGGCTCCTGGAACTGGCGAAACGGGAAGGGATCACGGATGTCTTCGTCCACTGCTTCATGGACGGCCGGGATACGCCGCCCAGGAGCGGTGGCGACTACCTGGCGGAACTGGAGGCGAAGATCCGGGAGATCGGCATCGGCAAGGTCGCCACGGTGATCGGCCGCTACTACGCCATGGATCGTGACAACCGCTGGGAGCGGGTGGAGAAGGCGTATAACGCCATGGTGCTCGGCGAGGGGGAGACGGCTCCATCGACGGCCGAGGCTATTGCCACGACCTACGGTGCCGACGTGACCGACGAGTTCGTCCTTCCGACGGTCATCACGGCCGGCGGCGCACCGGTCGGGACCGTAGCCGACAACGACGGGTTCATCTTCTTCAACTTCCGCTCAGACCGGGCGAGGGAGATCACCCGTGCCCTGGCCCTGGACGACTTTACCGGCTTCCCGCGCCGCGACCGGCCGCGGCTCTCCTCCTATGTCTGCATGACCGAATACGACGCCACCTTCGGCCTCTCCATCGCCTTTGGCCAGGAGTCGCTGACCAACATCCTGGGGGGGGTACTGGCCGCGGCCGGCAAGAGCCAGCTCAGGATCGCCGAGACCGAGAAGTACGCCCACGTCACCTTCTTCTTCAATGGCGGAGTGGAGGAGCCGTTCCCCGGCGAGGAGCGCTGCCTCATCCCCTCCCCCAAGGAGGTGGCCACCTACGACCAGAAGCCGGAGATGAGCGCCTATCCGGTAACGGAAGAGCTTCTCCGTCGTCTGGACAAAGGAAAGTACGACGTGATCGTCCTCAACTTCGCCAACTGCGACATGGTTGGGCACACCGGCATTCTGGCCGCGGCCATCAAGGCAGTGGAGGCGGTGGATGCCTGTGTGGGGAGGATCGTGGCCAAGGTGCGCGAGCTGGGGGGGACGGTGCTGATCACCGCCGACCACGGCAACGCCGATCAGATGGCCGAGGAGAACGGCGACCCGTACACCGCCCACACCTGCAACCCGGTCTGGCTGGTGCTGGTGGACGATGCCCGGAAGCAGGCGCGGCTGAAGGAAGAGGGGCGGCTCGCCGACATCGCGCCGACCATGCTGGATATCCTGGGGATCGAGAAGCCGCGGGAGATGACCGGGGTGAGTCTGCTGGAGAAGTGATAATGGTGCGCGTGCCGAAACCGTTGTAATACCGAAAGCCGTCCGGGCCAGCATTTGCTGACCGGGCGGTTTTTTCTGATTTTGTGTACGATGTCGACCGGGGGTCAGCCTTCCAGGCTCACCCCCGGCTAATATCCGTCTCCCCCTACGGGCCGAAAAGCGGTTTCTGCCCTGAAAGGGCAATGGATATTAGCCGGGGGTGGCCGTGGAACGGCAACCCGCGGAATGGACGGACGATATAGGGTTGCGACCTGGCGGGGCGCCAGAATATGTGCGACGAGGTGCCGATGCCATCGACACATTTGAGCCTGCATTACCACGTTGTGTTCAGCACCAAGGAACGTCATCCATTGATCGACCAGGAATGGCGGGAACGCCTCCATGCCTATCTCGGCGGGATTGTCCGCGATCTCGGGGGTGTTCCCGAGTGCGTGGGAGGTATTGCCGATCATGTTCACCTGTTGGTCGGCCTGAAGGCCACCCATCGACTGTGCGACGTGCTCCGGGAGATCAAGGTTTCGTCGTCGAAGTGGGTCCATGAGACGGTGGCGCTACGGGAGTTCGCCTGGCAGGATGGGTACGGAGCATTCACGGTCAGCGACAACCGGCGCGAAGCGGTGAAGCTCTACATCCAGAATCAGGAAGCCCATCACCAATCGCGGACGTTTCAGGAGGAATACCTGGCTTTTCTGCGGCAGGCCGGGGTGGAATTCGATGAACGGTATTTGTGGTGATATGATGTGGGGGGAATTGGCGATTCCATGGGGTCCGGGGGGAACATCAATGATTCCGTTTCCGGGGGTCAGCCTTCCAGGCTCACCCCCGGCTAATATCCGTTGGCCCTCCGGGCCGATAATCAGGTTTATTCTCCAGCGGGGCACTGGATATTGGCCGTGGGGGGCCGCAGTCAAATTGATGGCACATGCCGCGGGGTGTGCTGTATATTGGGTCATCAAAATTTTACGGGTTAGAGAGCATCTCCTCCTCAATAAAGAATCGAACGAGGCACACCATGAGTTCAATCGCCAAGGACATTCTCAGTCTTAGTGTTTCGGAACGGATTTTGTTAGTTGAGGACATCTGGGACAGTATCGCGGACGTCCCGGAGGAAGTCTCTCTCCGTGCGGCCCAGACGCAGGAGTTGGAGCTTCGGCTGGGTGCCTATCATCGGAATCCGGATGAGGGATCGCCGTGGGCGACGGTCCGGGAGCGCATTCGAAGCCGGCCATGAAACGCGAATTAATCATTCGGCCCGAGGCCGACTGGCGGAGGTCATGAATATTTTGAATGTACGGGATGCGGCCCTCGGGCTCATCCCGTTGTCGTATCATGGCGGCTACGTTGAGTAGTGAGGATACAGGTGACAAGGCCGGTAAGTCGTTGCAGAGCAAGACTTGAGTGAAAATACCGAAGGCCGGGCATGTCACTAACATAAATTTCTTATTCCCCATTGCACTCAAGGCGTTACGATTGTATAAAACAGGGTTAAGAATGCCTCTTTACGGGCCACAGATTTGAGACTGACCAAAATGGATGCTGGCATGGCTATCAGAAGTGAATTCAATGCAATTGACATCTATTGCGGCTCCGGGGCCGTAACAGAAGGCATGAAGGCAGAGGGAATAACCGTTCTCGCCGCTATCGATAATGATCCCATCGCTTGTGAAACCTACCGGCTAAACCACCCGGAAGTTCATCTCTTTCCATCCGATATCCGCACACTGAATCCGGCCGCTATTCGAAAGAACATTAATTTCAGTGGACGGCTGGATTTACTTGTTGTCTGTGCACCTTGCCAACCGTTCAGCAGCCAGAACCGGAAGCGTACGGCTGATGACCACCGGGCTGATTTGGTTCTTGAAAGCCTAAAGTTCATTAAAGAATTCGAGCCAGAGGTTGTGTTTTTCGAGAACGTTCCCGGAATCGCAATCTCCGGTCCGTTACATAGTTTGCGTCATAACTTGGCTGAACTCGGCTATACCCTCGCAGAACCCAAGACACTGAACGCAGCTGAATGCGGGGTACCCCAGCGTCGTGAGCGCTGCATCATGGTCGCGGCCCGAAATCGGGAATGTATCAATGCGTTTTATGACTCGGTCAATGCCCGTCCCACCGTCACCGTTCGTCAGACTATCGGCGGATTGAGACAACTCTGTTCCGGTGAACGCGATCCCGACGATCCGCTACATTTTGCCCGGAATCATCAGCCGATTGTCTTACAGCGCTTACAACACATTCCGGAAGATGGTGGGAGTCGCCTGTCGTTGCCGCCGGAGTTGGAGTTGAAATGCCACAAAGGGCGGAAGAACGACTTTCCGGATGTTTACGGCCGCATGAGATGGGACGATGTTGCGCCAACGTTGACTACCGGCTGTACGGACGTTACGAAAGGACGCTTTGCTCATCCCCGGGATAATCGGGCGATAACGCTTAGAGAGGCGGCCCTGCTCCAGTCGTTCCCCCCCTACTATCGTTTCTCGGGCAATTCCGGCCAGATAGCCCGTCAAATCGGCAACGCCGTGCCCGTGAACATGATCCGGACCCTGGCGCCGGCACTCAAGCATTGTTTACGGACAGTGCGGAACACCATTTCAAGCGCCGAAGGTTACTGACCACTGAATGAAGGAACGTCCGGCGGCCATATCCAAAAAAGTCTCGGGGGCCATGCGCAGCATGCCGGAACACTCCACCGGCCCGGAAATGGCGGTACGGCGGTTGCTTTATGCAAAAGGTCTGCGTTACCGGGTCCAGTATCCGGTTCCCGGTGCACCCCGCCGCACCATCGACATTGCATTTCCCGGCAAAAAGGTAGCCGTGTTCATCGACGGTTGTTTCTGGCACGGATGCACGGAACATCGGAACATTCCCGCACACAATCGCGATTGGTGGAAGGACAAGATCGAGAAAAACCGGTCGCGGGACCGGGATACGGATGAAAAGTTGCATGATGCCGGGTGGCAAGTTCTCAGGTATTGGGAGCATGATCCAGCGGAGCGTATTGTTTTAGAAGTACATAATTTATTTGGATCGAGAGAGAAACTCAGGGGATAAAATGGCAAAACTCCGGGTTAGAGCCCGCGCGGTGGATATGCTGGGGCGACAACAAATCGCCGGTATACCCACTGCAATACACGAGCTTTTCAAGAATGCTCACGATGCCTATGCGAGGCATGTAGAGGTCGATTATTTCCGCGGTGATGGAGCATTTGTCCTGCGTGATGACGGCTATGGAATGACGCGCGAGGAGTTTGAAACCAAATGGCTCACCATTGGTACTGAAAGCAAAGTAAACGCGAATGAACTACCTCTCCCCGATTTTATTCAGGCTCACGCGGAGCGTCGTCCGGTTTTGGGGGAAAAAGGTATCGGTCGATTATCGATTGCCACAATCGGGCCACAGGTGCTCGTGCTGACCCGGGCCATAAGGAAAAATGGTCTTCATGATTTGGTAGTTTGCTTCATTAACTGGGGATTGTTCGAGATCCCCGGCATCGACATCGATCAGATTGAAATCCCCATTGAGACATTATCGAATGGTGAGCTTCCCGATGGGACCTTTGTCCGGCGCCTAGTTGAGAGAGTTAAGTCAAATGTTCAGGAACTCGCCTCGCAAATTAAGCCAAATATAGTCACGCGACTATTGGATCAATTGTCTGCTTTCAATATTGATCCGGCGGCGGTGGAAAGTTCATTGGGGTTACCGACTCTCAGAGGCAATGGGTTCGGAACACATTTCTACATTCTTCCAACCGATCCAATGCTTGAATCCGATATTGATGAAGCTAGAGAAGACATTGCTACCCCGCTGCAAAAAATGCTCCTCGGCTTCTCGAATACAATGTTGCCAGGAAGTCCCAACCCCGCCATTTTGGCGCGTTTCAGAGATCACCGGCAAGACGGGAATGTTAATGAGTTGATCGGAGAAAATGAGTTTTTTACACCAGATGAATTTGCAAATGCAGATCATCATTTCATTGGAACTTTCAATGAATATGGTCAGTTCAATGGAACACTAAGCTACTATCGACAACCGGACATAAGTTGCCAAGTATCCTGGCCAGATGCACATGGTGTAATAACTGAATGTGGCCCATTTCAAATCCGGGTGGCATATGTTCAGGGATTAGCAAATGAGTCAAAACTACCACCAGAGGATTGGGCGCACATAATTGCTAAGCTCAACCTAATTGGTGGGCTGTATATCTACAAAGACGGAATTCGCATTCTTCCTTACGGGAACTCAGATTATGATTTTCTTAATATTGAGTTGAGACGGGCTAAAGCAGCAAAAGACTGGTTTTTCTCATATCGCCGTATGTTTGGAGTGGTTGAAATAACCAATAAAAATAATCCAAATCTAATTGAAAAAGCCGGCCGAGAAGGTTTTAGAACAAACAAAGCCTACAAGCAGATGAAAGATATTCTGGAGAACTTTTTCAAACAGTTGGCAAAAGACTATTTCCGTAAAGATTCAGTATACGGTGATGAATATCAAGCCATTAAAGACCAAATCAAGAAAGATGCTGAACTGCTCGAAAAAAGAAAAGCTAAGACCCGAGTTAGAAAACAATTTTTTTCATCTACATTGGATGCATTTTTTCGGAAACTTGAAGAGGGTAAGCCAAGCGAAGCTGCAGCAATAATATTAGAGAGTGCGCAACAACGGGCATCAGCCATTGCCGACATCACAGAACCTGAGAAAGCAGCCAGAGAACTGCTCAGGCTAGAATCAGACTTGAGAAAAGAAATAGGTAAGCTACGCAATGAATATCAGATCAGCAAGTTGCGTGGTATTGGACTCTCAAAAAGGCAAATAAGTGACTGGGATGCCTACCAAAAAAATATCGTCAAGATTGAGGAAGAGGTCTTCGTGCCTCTTGAAAATGCTGTCGAAGAAATCATCGACGGTTTGGCCACGACCTCTGCGGCTGCTCTTAATCGCCGCCGCAGGATCAGTCAGGCGCTCGATGATGTCAGCACCAGCCGTAAACGAGAAATATCAGCTCTGACCAGAAAGACGAAGGCGGAAGCTGGAGAGTTATCGACAAAGGTGATGCAAGAGGCTCAAAAACGACTCGTTTCAATTGACTCAACGATTACCGCCATCTATACCGAGTTTGCCGAGGCCGAGACGTCTAATCTCAGCGATGAACAACTAACAATTCTTCAGAAAAGGTTTCTGGACAGAATCTCGGATACGGCCAAAGTTGAATCCGAAGCGTTGGAAAGCATTCTTCATCAGTTGCATTCAATGGCCGAGGCAATAAGCAATAATGAATCATTTGAAGACGAGACAGCGGCGCTCGAAAGCGCACTACAAGGGAAAATCGAGGAACTTGAGGTTTATAGTGATCTAGCACAGGTCGGAACAGCTGTCGGCATTGTTCACCATGAGTTACACGGAGTTATCAATGGTGTACGCGAAAACTTCCAAAAATTTCGACCATGGGCAAAGGCAAATGAGCCGCTCAATGAAATTTATGTCGGGCTAAAGACGAGCTTCGATCATCTCGACAACTACCTCAAGCTGTTCACTCCACTGAGCCGCCGCTTGAACCGGGAACGTTCGGAGATCAGCGGTGAGCATATATGGAAATACTTGATCGATATCTTCGACTCAAGACTTATAAGGCACAATGTGACATTACTCGTGACGGAACAATTCAAGGGCAAGGTTGTGGATGGCTTTGCATCAACACTTTTCCCGACATTTGTGAATCTAGTCGATAACGCCATTTATTGGCTGACCTCTCGAAAAGAAGGGCCACGAAATATTGTTCTCGACGCCGACCAGGAAGGCTATTTAGTTAAAAATTCAGGTCCGGGAATTTCAATGCGGGATGCGGATCGAATTTTTGAATTTGGTATCTCCAGTAAACCCGGTGGACGGGGTATGGGACTGTACATATCGCGAGAAACCCTGCGTCGGGAAGGTTATGATCTGGTTCTGGTGAACCCAGGTGAAAATAATCATCCGATATTTCACATTATTTTGAAAAGTGCTGAAAATGCTGATGCCGAGGGGGGCGAATGACATATACACAGGAGACCTTCCGGCAATTTTGCCATGAAGCTGCAAAGCAGTTTCTGCAAACCGTTGTCGTGATAGATAACGAAGCAATTTACGATGAGAAATCGGAAGTTGAGGAAAAGTCTCAACCTCAAGCTACGCGAGTTATGCTCAAAGAGCCTTCCAAAGGGATGTTAAGTGCTTTGAAAACTGTGTCGCATGCGGAGGATTCGCTTACCTCAGCAAGTGAAGTAAAACCCCTCGCACAAGAAAATGCCCCAGAATCAAGCGAGAAAAAATTCTCACCTGATTCCCGTAATCTCAGGGCCAAAGCATTGATTGATGGTTTTGCAGATGACGGGATCATATGTTCTGTCATACGGCCCGATGCCGATGAGTCCAAGGTTATCCAGCGCGCTGTAACGGTCGCATTGGCGGCCGACATCGTCGTTGTGGACTGGATGCTTGGTAACAAAGAGGGTGAATCCCCAAGTCTAAGGGCAAGAGAAATAATCAAAGGCATCATTGATGGAGACTTGGAGAAACGAGGCAGGCTCCGCTTGATAGCCATCTATACTGCTGAGGGGCCAGTCGGTGTTCTCGATGCATTGTATGATCACATTAAGGGTTTAAAATTCCCCCATGATGGAATCCGCAAAGATGAAGGCACACTTTCTATACAAAACTCACATTTAAAAATTGTGGTCTTCAATAAGCCATCTGTGGCAGAAAGTCCAAAAACTCGGCCCGTCAAGTTTGAAGATTTGCCCAGTGAACTCCTGAAGCTATTCAGTGACCTTAACGTGGGATTGCTGCCAACCGTTGCCTTGCGGTCTATCGCGGCAATTCGCGAAGAAACTCATCATCTTCTTGCAGTCCTACACGGGAAGCTTGATCCTGCTCTCGTTGGCCATCGGTGTTTGCTGGAAGCCCCAGATGATGCAGAAGAATTTTGTGAAGATTTGGTTGCTGGCGAATTGAGGGGAATTTTGTCTACCCGTGGTATTGGCAGGAATTATCTCAATTTAAAGGCCAATAAAAAGTGGATTGGCTCTCTGATAAAAAAAGACGAGTATCTCTATTACGACAAAAAGTTTCGCTTTAGTCGAGATCATGCCCACTTGTTGCTCGAAAACGGTCAAAAAGAGCATAAAATTGTATTTTCACAGATTCGTGCTGATTGGTTGGAAAGAAAAGTTGGTGAGGATAAGGATTACAAGGATAATAAGGACAGCCCTATTAACCTTAAAGATGCAAAGGAAAGGCTATTGTCTGGTGATGCATTAGCAGTAACACAATACAAAATACCTGCTATAAGTGAAAAAGATCTTCCTCAGATTTTTGATGGCAGCAAAGATAGCGGAGAGAAAATAAATTATGAATTTTCTAGGCTTTGCACGTTAAAAAGAGAAGCATATGGTCTAAGACGGCCATTTCAGGATTGGGTGCCACATTTAACGCTTGGAACAATCCTCCAACAAAAAGAAACCGATAAGTACTTCATTTGTCTTCAACCGAGATGTGACAGCGTTCGCTTGACAAAAGAACAAAACTATAGATTCCCTTTCTTGGCTATAGGTGAAGGTAAGAAAAAAGGATATCTTGTTGTTAGAGGTTTGGACGCAACTTCTAAAATCGTTGACAAAGAGTTAACATATGAGCCGTTACCCAGACACCAGGTGATATTTGAATTCAAATGTGACGATAGAAAAGGCATTATTGCCGAAGAAAAAAATGGTCATTTTGTTTTCACTGAATCAACTAAGCAAGAAGGACAACCAGGACAAGAATATTATTGGATAGCCGATATTAAAGATTTCATTGCACAGAAGATTGCCGATGATTTTTCAACAAGGATAGGCAGTGTCGGACTAGATGAATACGAATGGCTAAGGAGAAAAGCAAAGTAATCAATACGCGTGCTGTAAAGCACGCTTCATATGATTTCAGGAAACGAATATGAGCAAGAAGGACTTCGTCGGATCTTGGCGCATTGTTGAAATGGAACTCTGGGACGCTGAGTTCATCGACGAAGAGGTGCCGGGTTTCATCAAGCTCACGAAAGACGGTTTGGGTGAATTCCAATTCGGCTACGTCCACGGCAGGATCGATTGCCGTTTCGTCAAGCGAGACGGGAAAGATGCCGTTGAATTTTCATGGGAAGGGAATGATGAATCTGATCCCGCTTGTGGCCGGGGATGGATGGTGCTAGAAGACAACCGTCTCCGAGGAAGAATATTCTTCCACCTGGGAGACGATTCCGGCTTTGAAGCCGTTCGACAATAATCACGGCGTTGCCCGATGGGATATAGATATAAATCACCCAGATTGAACTTCGATGAACAGCAAGAACTGGTAGAAATGGCCGACATTGCCCTGTTCTTCGAAGACGCGGGGTCTCCCGCTGAACGGGTCCCACGAAAGAAGACTCATCAGCGTCTCGACACTTTAGTCGACTACTCCATGATGGATCAACAAGAGCTCGGATTCATGTACATGCCCCCCGAAGGCGCCCAAAGAGTTGCCAAACGGTTCGGCTTCGAGCTATGCCTGGTGGATCATGATGACCCGGAATTTTACGATAAGGTCTGCAAACTTTATGCAAAGAACTGGGGAGACAGTTTCAACGGAGAAATCCCCCAAAACGGTGGTTTTATCTATCGCTCCCGAAAGGCTGAAGACCTCGTCTGGCTGCGGACCTTTCAAGGTCATGTCGCATCGGCAATCTGTTTTCACGAAATTGGGCACATGCTCGGCTATTGGCTGGCAAACAGAGACGAAACTGTTTTTTGTAAGAAACTGACGGATATTACCGGGGATTTCCCGAGATCGTACCTTGAAGACCTGACCGAGGCCCATGCATGGTGCCTCGGAACCTGCATGGCGACGCACATCGACAGGCTTTGCTCAAAAAGTGGTCCTTCTCTGTTCGCCCGGGATTGCGTGATGGCCGTTACTATCGAATCCGCATTCGACATTCAGGAGAGGATAAGCTTCAGATATTTCGCGGCGTTTCTTCAACAAGTTGAATCGAAAATCCACTGGCATGTTGCGCGGAAGCCATTCATGGATGCCGTCCGCGCAACGGAAAAGATGTTCATGACTGAATTTGTGAAAACGTACTAACCCCCATGCCCATAGAACCCCACTTCGACATCCCCTTCATCTCCTCCCTGGCCCTGCGTGAAAAACAGATCCAACAGAACTACCGGCCGATCATCGCCGTGCACAAGTGGTTCGCCCGGCGGCCGGGGACCCTGTTCCGGGGGCTGCTCCTCGCCGAATACGGCGACAAGCCGCTCAAGGAGGCCTTCTTCTCCGCTAATAACTTCAATGGGCTCACCATCGCCGACCCCTTCATGGGTGGCGGCACGCCCCTCATCGAGGCCAACCGGGTGGGGTGTGATGTGCTGGGGTACGACATCAACCCCATGGCGTGGTGGATCGTTAACCGGGAGATTGAGCACCTGGACCTTGGGGCGTACCGCAGATCCGCTACCGGCCTGATGCAGACGCTGGAAGAGCAGGTCGGCCCACTCTACCGCACCACCTGCCACAAGTGCGGCTCCGACCATGCCCACGTGAAATACTTCCTCTGGGTGAAACAGCACCAGTGCCGCCACTGCGGGAAAGGGTTCGACCTTTTCCCCGGCTACCTGCTGTCCGAGGACAAACGCCACCCGCTGAACGTGATGATCTGCCACGCCTGCGGCGACCTGAACGAGGTGACTGACCGCAAGCATCCCGGCAGATGCGCCTCCTGCGCGACGGAATTGCGCCCGGATGGGCCGGCAAAGCGAAACCGTTGTGTCTGCCCCCACTGCGGGGAGACCGCCACCTATCCCGCTCCCGCCGCCGGGCCGCCCCGGCACCGGATGTTCGCCATGGAGTACCACTGCCGCAGCTGCAAACCGGGCCACACCGGCCGCTTCTTCAAACGGCCCGATGCTGCCGACCTCGCCCGCTACGACCAAGCCACGGCCTTGCTGGGCACGACCGGCACACGCTTCGTGCCGGAAGATGCCATCCCCCCCGGTGACGAGACGGACCGCCTGTTGCGTTGGGGCTATCGCCGCTACCGGGAGATGTTCAACGAGCGCCAGCTCCTGGGGCTGGAACTGAGCTGCCGGCTCATTGCCGAGGAGAAGGATGAGCGGGTCAGAAACGCCCTGATCACCAACCTCTCCGACCTCCTGCGCTACCAGAACATGGTCTGCCGCTACGACACCATGGCCCTCAAGTCCCTGGACATCTTCTCGGTGCACGGTTTTCCGGTGGGGCTGGTACAATGCGAGTCAAACCTATTGGGGATCGCCAACGGCGGCGGGGTGAGCGTGGGGAGCGGCGGTTGGTCCAACATCATTGAGAAGTACCTGAAGGCCAAACAGTACTGCGACACCCCCTTCGAGACCCGCCACGAGGGCGTCCGCAAGGTGCAGGTGCCGATCAGGGGGGAATGGATCGGCGACACCGGGGAAAACGGGGCGACACGAAGTGTGCGCCTCCTCTGCGGCAGCGCAACCACTGCCAATCTGCCGGCGGAGAGCCTGGACGGGGTCTTCACTGACCCTCCCTACTTCGGCAACGTGCAGTACGCCGAGCTGATGGACTTCTGCTACGTCTGGCTGCGCAAGCTGGCCGGGGAGGCGATCCCGGCCCTCAGCTCCCACACCACCCGCAACGCGGACGAACTGACCGGCAACGTCACCATGGAGCGGGGACTGGACCACTTCACCGAGGGGCTCTCCGCGGTGTTTTGCAACATGGCCCGGGCACTGAAGCCGGGCCGCCCCTTTGCCTTTACCTATCACCACAACCGCCTGGATGCCTATTACCCCGTTGCAGTGGCGATCCTGGATGCCGCTCTTGCCTGCACTGCCGCGCTCCCCTGCCCGGCCGAGATGGGGGCCTCGATCCATATCAGCGGCACCGGCTCGTCCGTCGTCGATACGGTTTTCGTCTGCCGTTCCACTGGTGTCGTCTCCCGGCATGGCCTGGCGAAAACGGCCGGGGAGTTTGCCGGACTGGTGAACGAGGACCTGGACAGGCTCCGCCAGGGTGGGCTCAAGCCGACGCGGGGGGATACCCGCTGCATCATCTTCGGCCACCTGGTACGGATGACTGTCTGGAACCTGCGAACTTCGTGGAATCCGGCCCTTGCCGCCAAACGAAAACTGGCGGCAGTGGCGGGTCATATGTCCGGAATGCCGAAGCCGGAGGAGATTGAGGCAGCAACTGCTGCCGGTGAGCTGCCGGCGGTGCGCTATGCGATGCATGACGGTCAGGTTGCTTATGAAGCCGGGGCCGACGAGATCACTTTTTAGGGGGAGACATGCCGGGAAAGCGCCCGTTCGAACTGAATCAGGAGGAACTGGAAACATGCATCGAGGAGATGGTCAACGTCACGTTCGCCGATCTTTCCTCCGAATTTCTGCTCATGCCCACCGGCACGGGGTTCATTCGTTATCCCGACTTTCAGGTCGCTTACGAAGTGCTTAAAAGGAATACGACAGGTTTTCGGAATCTTACCGTCGAAACGGTGAGGTCCGCCCTGGAGGAGAACAGCCTTGTCCTCGGGGTAATGCGCTCCGTCCTGGGCATGACTGCTCCTGAGTGGGCCGAGTTGGCACGGACCGAACTGGGAAGCGATATCAACCAGGGTGCGGCGCGGGTCATCGACAAGAACTGCAAGACCAGTGACTTCTATCGGAAGCTGGTGGCCCGAAACTCGGCAACCAAGACGATGGAACGGATAGACGCACTCATCAAGGTTGCGCTTCAATACATCGAAAAAGGTGCTCCCCCCGAACAGGACGGTGTTCTCCACCGTCTGGCCAAGTTCGACACGACCTTCGGGCCGGAGTCGCTGGAACACGCCGCCAGAGAGAATGTCCCGTATGCGGTGCTTCTCTACGAGCGTTACCTGGGACGCCCTTTTGCGACGCATCGCGACGCGGTTTCGGAACTGGTGGGTGAGGTAATGGAGAATGCCGTAGAGCAACGGCTACGGGAGGCTGGCATCTCCTACCGGAAAACAGGACGGGCCGAGAGGATACCCGGCTTCGGCCAGGCTCCGGATTTCTGCATTCCTGACGAGCTCAACCCGGTGGTGATCATCGAGGCCAAGATTACCAGCGACGATGGCACCGCCAGGGACAAGGTGACCAGGATCAAGGAGCTGGAGACCCAGCGGAACAAGCATGTCACCGAGGGGAAGCCCCGTTACGAGGTGGTTGCCTGCATCGACGGCCGTGGCTTCCGCCAGAGAAGGGCCGACATGCGCGATCTGCTGCTGCGTCTGGGGGGCAAGGTCTTCACCGCCGCGACCCTCGACCGCCTCATCGCCAATACCGGGATCAGGGAGTTTGTGAGCAGATGAAGAGATATGCGCTAGGATGCCGGGAGTCATGGCGCATATCTTGAAAAAAGTGTATAAATCGGTATCAAGACAATCGGGTTCTTACAGAAAATAGCCGCAGCAACCGATAGCTAGTACTGCTCGGCAGCATTATCTCCTTAGAGGCGATGGCCCGTCCCATGAAATCATTACCTATCCTCTGCACACTTTGCATACTTCTCACCGCGACAACCGCCCTGGCGGCCCGCACCTCGCCGGTGGACGGCGGGGTCCTGACCTCCGGGCCGGGCTTGCGGCTCGATCCGTTCGGCAGCGGCCGGATGGTGCAGCATAACGGTTGGGACATCGCCGTGCCGGCCGGCACGCCGGTCTACCCGACCCAGGTCGGGACGGTCTACTTTGCCGGCATGTACAAGGGGTACGGCAACCTGGTGGCGGTGGAGCACGGCCAGGGGGTCCTGACCCTCTATGGCCATAACTCCGAGATTCTGGTGAAGACCGGCCAGCGGGTCGATACGAAGACCATCATCGCCCGCGCGGGCAGCACTGGTCGCTCCACTGGTCCCCACGTTCACTACGAGGTGCGCCAGCTGCCGGCCAACCAGCGCCAGGAGCGCCGCGAGCAGCTGGCCGCGGAGCTGAAGGCGGCGGTCGAGGAGCGGCTGGAGCAGCTGATTACGGATTTCGAGACCGGCAAGGGTGGGCCTGACTCCGGTTCATACCTCCCGCCGGACCTGGACGAGTGAGCGGGGGTTCCCAATGACCCCCCAGTTCCATGCCTCCCTGATAAACGACCCCTTTGGCGACCCCGGCCTGTACGTCGATTTTCTCTTTCAGCGCCGCGCCATCATGTTCGATATCGGCACCATCGCCCAAGTGCCGACCCGCAAGCTCCTCCGGGTCAGCCACGTCTTCGTCAGCCACTGCCACATCGACCATTTCATCGGCTTCGACCACCTGCTCCGCCTCTCCCTGGGAAGGGACAAACTGCTCCACCTTTTTGGCCCGCCCGGGTTCACCAGTCAGGTGGAACACCGCCTCGCGTCCTACACCTGGAACCTGGTCTACAGTTATGAAACCGACTTTACCGTGGTTGCCACCGAGCTGTTGCCAACCGGCGAGGCATGCCGTGCCGAGTTTCACTGCCGGCACCAGTTCCGGCGGGAAGGGGAGTCGACGCTCACGATTGATGACGGCCTGTTGCTGGACGAGGAAGAGCTGCGGGTGCGGGCCACGTTCCTGGACCACAAGGTGCCGTGCCTGGCCTTCGCCCTGGAGGAGAAGGCGCACGTGAACGTTCACAAAAGCCGGCTGGAGGCGCTGGGGCTGCCGACCGGCCCCTGGCTGCAGGAGCTGAAGAAGGCCGTGCTGAAGGACGAGCCTGACGCGTTCCCGATCCGGGTCTGGTGGCGGGACGGGGATAGCGTCCGGGAACGGTTCATACCCCTCGGTACCCTGCGCAACGAGGTGTTGCGGGTGGTGGCGGGGCAAAAGATCGCCTATGTGACCGATGTCGGCCTTACGCCGCAGAACGCCGGTCGCATCGTTGAGCTCGCCCACGGCGCCGACTATCTCTTTATCGAGGCGACCTTCATGCATCAGGATGCGGAGCGGGCGCTGGACCGCTCCCACCTCACCGCCCGGCAAGCGGGTGAGCTGGCCCGGCGGGCCGGTGCCGAGAGGGTAATCCCGTTTCATTTTTCCCCCCGGTATCTTGACCGGGAGAACTCCCTCCGTGACGAGGTCGTTCAAGCCTTTGCCGGCCTGCAACGAGCGACAGATGTTGATTTCCTTCCCCCTGATGACGTATAAGAACGATTCTAGAAATCCACCCCTGCGGGGGCGAGTGAGGTGCATGTGGCAACAGCGGTAAAGGAAAAAGTCAGCCTGGTCAGTCTGGGCTGTCCGAAGAACCTGGTGGATGCGGAAGTGATGCTCGGCTACCTGGCCCAGCAGGGGTATGAAGTGACCACAGACGAGCACGAGGCGGACATCATCATCGTCAATACCTGTTCGTTCATCAAGGAGGCCAAGCAGGAGAGCGTCGACACGATCCTCGACCTGGCCGACCGGAAGCAGGACGGCCGCTGCAAGCTGCTGGTGGTGACCGGCTGTCTCCCCCAGCGGTACCAGGAGGAGCTGGCCAAGGAACTCCCCGAGGTGGACATCTTCGTCGGTACCGGCGACTATCCGCGGATCGCCGAGATCATCGCCGAAAAGCGGGGGATCGAGGGCCAGGTCCGCTACACCGGCGACCCCAACTATCTGTTCGATCCGGAGATGCCGCGGCTCCAGTCATCCCCCTACTACTATTCGTATCTGAAGATCGCCGAGGGGTGTTCCAACTGCTGCTCCTACTGTGTCATCCCGAGCCTGCGCGGACCGTTTCGCTCCCGTCCCGTCGACCAGCTGCTCAAGGAAGCAGAGGCCCTGGTGGCCAGGGGGGTGAAGGAGTTGAACCTGATCGCCCAGGACATCACCGGTTACGGCCGGGACCTCCCCGGCGGCGTCAACCTGGCCGGCCTGGTGCGGGAGCTGGCCAAGCTGGAGGGGCTTAAGTGGATCAGGCTCCTCTACGCCTATCCGGACGGGATCGACGACAGCCTGATCGAGCTGATCAAGAACGAGCCCAAGGTCTGCAAGTACCTGGATATCCCGCTCCAGCATATCAGCGATCCGATCCTTAGCGGGATGAACCGGCGCAGTTCCGAGGAGGAGATCCGCACGCTGATCGCCAGGCTCCGTAGCGAGATCCCCGACCTGGCCATCCGCACCTCGCTCATCGTCGGCTTTCCCGGCGAGACTGAGGAGGATTTCAAGAAGCTCTGCCACTTCGTTGAGGAGGTGCAGTTCGACCGGCTGGGGGTGTTCTGCTATTCGCGGGAAGAAGGTACTCCGGCGGCGGAGCTGTCCGAGCAGATCTCCGAGCGGGTCAAGCGCGAACGGTACAAGAAGCTGATGAAGAGCCAGGCGAGGGTCTCCTTCAAGCGCAACCGCCGGCTGATCGACACCGTCGAACAGGTGCTCGTGGAAGGGTACAGCGAGGAGACCGAACTCCTGCTGAAGGGGCGCTCCTCCCGCCAGGCCCCGGACATCGACGGTCTGGTCTACATCACCGCCGGCCAGGCCAATGTGGGGGATATCGTTCGCTTAAGGATCACCGATTCTTCCGACTACGACCTCATCGGTGAGATCGTTTCCGAGTAGGTTTGCCTGCACACTAATCCGTGAGAGTCGGGTGTCTCGTGGAGCGAATGTGCCCGAACACCAGCCGCTGTAGGCGAAATGAAGCACAGCCGGCCCATCGTGTCTGAGCCCGTCAGGGCGAGTTGATGGGCCGGCGCGAAATGAGCCGTACAGCGGCGGTGTGAGCGGTACTCTGAGCGGAACGGGGCGCCCCACTCTCACAGGTTCTGGTAACGTGAGTCACCCCCTTTTCACTTGACAACGGGTAGTTATTCAGTATTATTGCTGCGCCCCGAGGGGGGTCGATTTTTATCCAGATTGGAGAAGCTACATGGTTGAAAAGCTTGAGGAGATGAGAAGCCTCCTGCTCAAGATGAAGGAGGAAACCCTCCAGGAGATAAGCAAGTCAGTAAAGAACGGTTCCGGTGCCACCACCGACGAGCCGAGCGGTGACATCTACGACCAGGCCTCCAACGAGCGTGACCGGGAGCTGTCGCTCCTCCTGGGCGACCGGGAGCGGGAAAAGGTGCGCAGCATCGAAGAGGCCCTGCTCAGGATCGACGAAGGTGAGTACGGCATCTGCGAGGAGTGTGAGGAGGAGATCCCGCTGACGCGCTTGAAGGTGATGCCGTTTGCCCGGCTCTGCGTCCGGTGCAAGTCGGACATGGAAAAGGTCCAGGCCCAGAAGAAGCGTTTCGAGGAGGACCGGGTCTACCGGGACATCGCCATCGGCGAGGAGGAGGGGGAGTAGGTCTCTCCTTCACTGGCAACAAAAGAGGCGCTGTCCCCAAAGGCAGCGCCTCTTTTTATCCTAAAGCAGTTGTCCACGAAACGCACGAAAAACACGAACTAAATCAGTAGAGTATGCAATATCATAGTACAATCTGTTCGGTGAATTGCTGATCTGCTGCAATGTTTATTTTTCGTGTACTTTCGTGTCGTTCGTGGACCTCAAAGCCGTTTTCGGGTTTATTTCCCCAGCAGTCGGCCGTACTCGGCCGGGGTGATCCCGGTCTGCCAGTTCCCGGTCACTCTTCCCACCACTGAGACGCCCCAGAAGATCCCCACCACCAGGATAGCGAACAGCAGTCCCGACACGACGACCCTTCTTCCCATCAGCTTCATCTCCAGGGCATTGTCGGCCCGGCAGAGACTGACGCAGCGCCAGCAGCCGATGCACTCTGCCGATGAGACCCGGTCGCTGCCCATGATCGGCAGGTAGGAGGGGCAGACCTGGTTGCAGACGCCGCAGCCGACACAGGCCTCCCGGTCCCTGGTCACCTTGACCGGTGACAGGCGCGACACGAGCCCCAGCAGGGCACCGTAGGGGCAGAGGAAGCGGCAGAAGGCGTTTTTCACCGGCACGGAGAGGACGAGCAGGAGGCCGATGACGGCCAGTGCCGTAGTGGAGGGGTGGCGGAAAAATTCCAACAGGCGCACGTCCGCCACCTTGTGGTAGTCGGAATGGATGAACGCCTGCACCTGGCCGGCCGGCATGGCGATCAGGATGGAGTAGAGGAAGAAGGCGAGGAGCAGGTACTTCACCCCCCGCATGGGGATGTCCAACCAGCGCGGCGGACGCAGGTTGCGCCGCAGGAGCGAAAAGCCACCCTTCCAGAGGAGTTCGGACAGGGTCCCGACCGGACAGATCCAGGAGCAGAACGCGCGTTTGAGAAACAGGGAGACAACGATCGCCGCCAGCAGGGTCACCACGGCGGCCGGGTGGACCGGGTTGATGGTGCCGCTTGCCGCCCAGTCCTTTATCCCCAGGAGCCCGGAAATGGGAAGAAACGCCTCGATCCCCGGCGGCCGGGAGGCGGAGCCGGTCGTGCCGCCCGACTGGAAGAAGAGGATGAAGCGGAACAAACGGTAGCCGAGATAGAGGCAAAAGACGAGAACGCACCACTGGATGGCGATCCGGAGTGGCTGCATGAAACGGTTGGGCATGGTGGGCCTTTGTGACGTATTGTGTCGCATGCGTGGTGTATGCTGATTCCATGAACGCTCAGGAGGTTGTCATGGAACCGTTGGTTATTGTTGCTGCCGCGATCGTCGCGTACTGCTGCTGGCTCGCCCTGGTGGACGAACTGCGCGACTGGGGGCTGCTCCGCCGTCGGGAGCGGGCTGCCGACCCGAAGCCGTCCGCGGTCAGGGCCGTGCCTCCGGTCGCTTCTCGAGCCGCGTGTCCAGGAGATGGCGGGGGTGTACGTTGGCCAGTGCCCGCAAAAGGCTCCGCTTGACGTGGGGGTAGCTCTTCTGCAGGGTGGTCAAAAGCTCCTTCATCTTTTTTCGCTGCTGGTCGGCCGAGCCGCAGACCGGGCAACAGCAGCAGACGACCGGAAAGCGGTTCTGTCTGGAGAACGGGATGATATCCCGTTCCTCCACGTAGACCAGCGGCCTGATCACCGTGATCTTGCCGTTGTCGGCCAGCATGCCGGGGGCCATCGCCTTGAGCGATCCGACGAAGAACTGGTTGAGGAGCAGGGTCTCCACGAAGTCGTCCAAGTGGTGCCCCAGGGCCAGCTTGTTGCAGCCGAGCCGCTCGGCCAGGGTGTACAGTGATCCCCGCTTCAGGCGGGCGCAGATGGAGCAGTAGGACGATCCGGGCCGTCGTTTATCCTTGATGATGTCGTAATGATCGGTCGTTTCCATGTGATAGGCAAAACCGTGCTCCCGAAGGTGATCTTCGATGATGTCGGTGCGAAACCCCGGATAGCCCGAGTCGATGTTGATGGCCAGCAGTTCGTATTTGATCGGCGCCCGCCGTCGTAACTCCTCCAGGATATGGAGGAGCGTGTACGAATCCTTGCCGCCGGAAACCCCCACCGCGATCCGGTCCCCTTCCGCGATCAGCCCGTAGTCGCCTATCGCCTTGCCCACCGCATGCTTTATCCTGATATAACGCTTGTCTTCCGTCAGTGCCATCATCTCTCCCGCGCCCGTGCAAGGGTCTCCGGCGCAACGTCAGCCTACTGGAAATCCGCTCGGTTCGTCAAGGGAAAGGGGATCGTTGACTCGTCAACTGCCGGTCGCTCGGGTATACTTTCATGGTGCAACGAACAGGTTTTTTGGAGGCGGCCATGAAGCTGTACGATATTTCCCTGTCGATTTCGCCCGATCTGCCGGTCTATCCGGACGACCCGCCGGTTTCCCTGACTTCCATCTCCGCCATTGCCGGGGGTGACCGGTATAACGTCACCAGCCTTACCATGACCACCCACAGCGGCACGCATCTGGATGCTGCCCGCCATTGTGGCGATGGGAGGGAAACGGTCGACCAGGTGCCGCTCTCGCTGCTGATCGGCCCGGTCAGGGTGGTGGAGGCATTCCAGACACGGGACATCGGTGCCGCTACCCTCTCCCGCCTCCCGGTGCGGGGGCACGAGCGGATTCTGCTGAAGACCGGCAATTCCCTGCTCTGGGGCAAGCCGGGATTCCAGGGAGACCTGGCCCATTTGACGCCGGACGGGGCCGAGTATCTTGTGACGTGCGGGGTGAAACTGGTCGGGATCGACAGCCTGTCAGTGGAGTTGTTCAACGGGGATGGCACGGTCCACCGCCGACTTCTCGGCAGCGGGGTGGTGATTCTGGAAGGGTTGAACCTGAGCGGGATTGCGCCCGGCGACTATGAACTGATCTGCCTTCCCCTGAAGATTGCCGACGGTGACGGAGCCCCGTGCCGTGCCGTCCTGCGCCGGCATGAGGGGAAGACGGGTGGCGAGCCGGTTGATCCGCATTCCAGCAAGTGGCCGCTCGCCTGAACCTAAGTACTATTCCGGCAGTACGATCCCTTCTCTGGCGCAGATGGCGAGAAATGCCGGGTCCGGCGGGGCGGTGGCGGAGACGCTCCGTCCGCCCCGGGCCGTGAAGGTCATGGTCCGGCAGTGGAGCATCATCCGGCTGGCCGGCGCGCCACCATAGGGGGGGTCGCCGATGATCGGCAGCCCCTTGTGGGTCAGGTGGACCCTGATCTGGTGGGTGCGGCCGGTAAGCGGCCGTGCCTCGACCAGTGTGGCGCTTCCCGACCTGGCCAGGACCCGGAAAAGGGTCAGCGCCGGCTTGCCGGGCAGGGCGACCCCGTAGCGGAACTTGTTCAGCTTGGCAATGGGGGCAT
Source organism: uncultured Geobacter sp. (assembly GCA_964432205.1). Lineage (GTDB taxonomy): Bacteria > Desulfobacterota > Desulfuromonadia > Geobacterales > DSM-12255 > Geomobilibacter. The sequence goes on from CAYSMK010000011.1 coordinate 138,955, forward strand.
CCACCTCCCAGCTCTCCTCGTCGACGATGCCGGACACCAGCGCCCAGTAGACCTTCCCGACCTTCCCCTCCTTGAAGAGCCCGGCAATATAGGTGGCAGCCGGCTTGTTCTTGGGGAAGAACATCACCCCCGAGGTGCCCCGATCCAGGCGGTGAATGACCCGTGCCGGCTCCTTGCTCCCCTGTTCGCGCAGGTAGAGGCCGACCGCGTACTCAACGGTCCCCTTCAACTGGTAGGGAGTCCGCTGGCTGTTGATCCCCGCTGCCTTGTTCACGGCCAGAAACTCCGGGTCCTCAAAGAGCAGGTCTTCCGCCGTGTAGCGCACGTCCACAAACCGCTCCTTCTCCATCACGCCGATGGTTACCTCGTCCCCGGCCTGCAACTGACGGGAGGTGACCCGCACCATGACGGTGTTGACCGCGCAGCCGCCCAGGTCGATGATCCGGCGGATCTCACCCTTGCTCAACTGGGGAAATAGCGCGCGGCAGCCGTCATCGAGACGCAGACCGGCATGCTCCGCAGGGGTTCTGGCGGTAAGGATCATGACTCCCTCCCCGCTCCCCGGAACAGGGCCGCTATGGTCTTGCCGTCGCTGATCCTGCCGTCGAAAGCCATGGCAACGGCGTCGGCCAGGGGAAGGCGCACCGTCTCGATCTCCTCGTAAGCTTCCGGCTGTGCGATCCCCTGGTGCAGGTCGGTGGCGAGATAGAGATGGATCACCTCGTCGAACACCCCGGGCGAGGAGTGGAGCAGGCCGAGAGGGGTCAATGTCCCGGCGGAAAGACCGGTCTCCTCCAGGAGTTCGCGCCGGCCGCAGGCAGCCGGTTCCTCGCCGTTGCCGAGCCGGCCGGCCGGGACTTCCAGAAGCGTGGCGTCCACTGCCGGCCGGAGCTGCCTGATCAGGGTGACACTGCCGTCCGCGTGGAGCGGCAGCACGCCGACCCCTCCGGGATGGCGGACAACCTGAAACGTATGCCACCCCTTGTTCCCCACCTGCACATCAAACTGTTCCAGGTTTACCACCAGCCCCTGAAGCAGCATCTTTCGGTCGCGTGTAACCATCGGTTTCTCCTATGCCAGCGGCATAATAAACGGTAGTAACTTTTCCAGCAATCTGCTAGTGTCGGCCCGGAAATAAATCCATATGAAAGGCGACAGGCGAATGGCGCAGGCAAAATCAGGCGATACGGTGAAGGTTCATTATACCGGGAGGTTGGAAGACGGGACGGTCTTTGATTCCTCCGAATGTTCCGACGACGATTGCGGTTGTGAAACCGGTCCCTTGGAGTTCAAGCTTGGCGAGGGCCAGGTGATCCCGGGTTTTGAGCGGGCAGTTGAAGGGATGAGTATCGGCGAGACCAAGACCGTCAATATTCCGGTGGCCGATGCCTATGGTGACCGGCAGGATGAACTGGTCGCCCAGGTCCCCCGCAGTGATCTCCCGCCGGGCATGAACCCGGAAGTGGGCCAGCAGCTGGAAGTAACCCAGGAGGACGGCAGTTCATTCCCGGTGCTGGTGATCGATGTTACCGACGACAACATCACCCTGGATGCCAATCATCCCCTGGCCGGGAAAGACCTCTCCTTTGATCTCAAACTCGTAGCCATCGGCTGAGCGCGGCTGCCAGCCGTTGAAACAAAAAAGCGCGGGATCTGATGACCCGCGCTTTTCTTTATGTCGCCTGTAGGTACCGGTCAGTTCTCGGTCAGGAAGTGCTGCTCGTACAGGTCTTCCAGTGACTGCAGATGCTTGCTCTCATCGGCCAGCAACTGCTGGAACAGACCCGCCATCGGGGCGCCGGCGCATCCTTCGGACATCCGCTGATAAAAATCGATGGAGCCCTTTTCCAGGTGAATGGCGTAGGCAAGGGCTTCACGGGCATCCGAGGCCGGGCTCAACTCCTTCTTGGCCAGGGTATATCCCAGGTTCATGGTCGGCACCGGCTGGGCCAATCCTCCGCCGGTCCCCATCTGTCCTTCCACCAACGCCTTTTCCAGCTGATGCTTATGGTCCAGTTCGTCCAATGCCGCCTCACGCAGGATCTCGCGTGCAGCCCGGTCCTTGACCTTTTTCAGAGCATCCAGATAGTGACGGAATCCCTCGTTTTCCATGGTTACGGCCATCTCGACCGCTGCCTCAAAGGTGTAGCAGACCTGCGCCTGGTCAGTCATCGCCTTAATTCCTCCTTGGTAAATCATGAACTATTTATCACAGAAGAGTGGCTGTAGACAAGGAGATTTATCCCGTCCCGCCAGCGTCAACGTCAGGACAACAAAAAAGAGGTGACGCGGTAATGCCGCGTTGGTTCTGATCTGGCGGAGTGGTGAATTGTATACAAAGTTTTTTTTTATCTTGACTAACGATGGGGGCGTCATTAAAATCCGGTTCTACTTTTCTCCCGATAATGCTGTGGCGATTAGCAGCGATATCACTTCCCATTTTCGACCTTTATTGCGTTATCTGCTGGCTGCTAGACAAGGGTGTAAACACCAAAACAAAACAGGAGGTAAGAGATGCCCTACGGAACACTGCAAGACCGCGTGCGTCACAAATCGCTTTTGAGCAAGGTCATGACGCCGGAGGAGACCGTCCAGTTCTTCAAGCCCGGCATGAACCTCGGTTGGTCCGGCTTCACTCCGGCCGGTTACCCGAAGGTAGTGCCCATTGCCGTGGCCGAGCACGTCGAGAAGAACAACCTGCAGGGCAAGTGGAAGTTCAACCTCTTCATCGGGGCCTCCGTAGGTGCCGAGACCGAAGACCGCTGGGCGATCAACGACATGATCGACCGCCGCTGGCCGTACCAGACCGGCAAGAACATCGCTGCCGGCATCAACGAGGGGCGGATCAGGATGGGCGACAAGCACCTCTCCCTCTTTGCCCAGGACCTGGGCTACGGCTTCTATACCAAGGACAGCGAGACCGGCCGGCTTGATCTCGCCATCATCGAGGTTTCGGCCATCACCGAAGACGGCGGTCTGGTTCCGACCACCTCCTGTGGCGTCATCCCCGAGATTCTGATGCAGTGCGACAAGATCATCGTCGAGGTCAACACCGGTGAACCTTCCTTCGAGGGGATCCATGACATCGTCTGCTGCAAGACCCCGCCGAACCGCGAGGTTTTCAACATCACCAAGGCCAATTCCCGCATCGGTACCACCTATGTTCCTTGCGATCCGCGCAAGATCGTTGCCGTGGTGGAAAGCAAGCTCCGCGACAAGGGCCGCGCCTTCTCCGAGCAGGACGACACCTCCGAGGCAATCGCCAATCACATCATCGACTTCTTTTCCCACGAAGTGAAGGCGGGCCGTTTGCCGGACAATCTGCTGCCGCTCCAGTCGGGCGTCGGCTCCATTGCCAATGCCGTTATCGGCGGTCTGGCCAAGGGTCCGTTCTACAACCTCTCCGTCTACACCGAGGTGCTCCAGGACACCATGCTCGACCTGTTCGATTCGGGCAAGCTGGATGCCGCTTCCTCCTGCTCGCTCTCCCTCTCGGAGAGTCCGGGTTTCCCCCGCTTCTTCGAGAACTGGGACAAGTATTTCGACAAGATCACCCTGCGGCCGCTCTCCATCTCCAACGCCCCGGAGCCGATCCGTCGTCTCGGCTGCATTGCCATGAACACCCCGGTTGAGATCGACATCTACGCCCACGCCAACTCCACCCTGGTCGGCGGGACCCGGATGATCAACGGCCTCGGCGGCTCCGGCGACTTCCTCCGCAACGGCTTCCTGAAGATCATGCACACCCCGTCGAGCCGTCCGTCCAAGACCGACCCGACCGGTATCTCCTGCGTGGTGCCGCACTGCTCCCACATCGACCACACCGAGCACGACCTGGACTGCGTCGTTACCGAGCAGGGTCTGGCAGACGTCCGGGGGATGGCGCCGAAGGATCGCGCCAAGCGGATCATCGAGAAGTGCGCCCATCCGGACTACAAACCGATCCTCACCGAGTACCTGGAGATCGCCACTGCCGACTGCCTCCGCCGCAAGGTCGGCCACGAGCCTCAGCTGTGGGACCGCGCCTTCAAGATGCACCTCAACCTTGAGCGCAATGGCACCATGAAGATCAAGAACTGGGACGTCAAAGTCGACCTCTGCGAATAGTTGGTACGGGGGACAGATTTCAAATCTGTCCCCTTCCAAATCTGTCCCCGTTCAAATATCCAGCACGAGCCCCGCGGGAAACCGCGGGGCTTTTTTTATTTGTGCGCCTTCGGGTGTGCCTTGTCGTAGACCTCCAGCAGACGGTCTATGGTCACGTGGGTGTACTTCTGGGTGGTGGAAAGGGAGGCATGCCCCAGGAGTTCCTGGATAGCCCGCAGGTCGGCCCCCCCCTCCAGGAGATGGGTGGCGAAGGTGTGGCGCAGCGTATGGGGTGACACCTTCTTCATGGTGGCGAGGTGGAGGATGTAGCGGTCGATGATCCGAGCGACGCTGCGCCGGGTAAGTCGCCCACCCCGGGCGTTGAGGAAAAGCGGCGTCTCCGGAGACGGATCGTTGCGGGCCGATACGTATGCTTCCAGGGCTTGGGCCGCCTGGCTCCCCAGCGGGACGATCCGCTCCTTTCCACCTTTGCCCAGCACCCGGACCGTCTTTCCATCCAGGTCGACCCCCCCGACATTCAGGCCGGTCAGCTCGGATACCCGGATGCCGCACGAATAGAGGGTTTCCAGGATTGCCCGGTCCCGGGCGGGGAGCAGGTTGCTGCCGGCCGGCGCTTCAACCAGGGTGGTCACCTCGTCGATGTTCAGGTGGTATGGCAGCCTCTTCTCCCGTTTGGGACTGCTGACCAGTTCCGCCGGATTGGTGGCCACGACCCCCTGGCGCAGGAGGTAGCGGAAGAACGAGCGGATGGCGGCCAGCTTGCGGCCGATGGAGCTTTTTTTCTGCTCCTTGTGGAGCAGGGCCAGGTAGCGGCGGATCAGGAGGTGCCCCACCGCGTCGACCGCTACCGCGCCTCCGGGTTCGTTGCGGACAAAGGCGGCGAACTGCTCCAGGTCGCGGCAATAGGCCTCGACCGTGTGGGGGGAGGCGTTGCGCTCCACGGTCAGGTACTGGCAGAAACGGTCGATTTCCCGCTGCATGGCTGCTCCCTTCGGCCGGCCGTCAGGCGGCCGGTTCCCCGAGGTACTGTTCGCGCAGACGCCGCTCAATGACGAAACGAACCGCCAGCGGCAGCGCGGCCGCCAGGAAGATGAGCCCGCAGCCGACCCATTCCCGGCCGCTCAGCCGCTCCCCCAGCACCAACAGGCCGGCCAGCAGGCTCCAGACCGGGTCGAGCGTGTAGATAAGTCCCGCCCTGGTCGGGGTGGTATAGCGCTGAAAGGCGTTCTGCATGGTGAAGCAGACCACGGTCGGGAAGATGGCGCAATAGACAACGGTGCCGATTGTCGGCAACGAGACGCCGAGGGGGGGGAGGGGGGTGGCCAGTGCCGCTGGGCCGGCCATGGCAGCCACGACGGCGAACTGCACCAGCGACACCAGGTAGACGTCGTCGTCCCGCAGGACCTTGGAGACCGCAATGATCTGCACGGCGATGAAGAGGGCGCAGACCGTCGAGATCAGGTCACCCCGGTTGAAACCGGCGCCGCCGCCGGTGGCTAGGAGCCAGATCCCGGTCACCGCCAGGGCGATCCCTGCCAGGTTCAGCCGGCCGATCCGGTCCTGCCAGATCAGCTTGCCGATCAGGGGGATGAACAGGACGAACAGGTTGTTCAGGATGCCGGCCCGGGAGATGCTCGTGCCGCTGACGCCGTACACGAAGCTCAGGTTGGTGACCCCCAGGGTAATGCCGACGATGGCACCGCGGCGGAGGATGTCCCGGTTGAGCGCCTGAAGTCGACCGGCGCAGACACAGAGCATGATGAGGGTCGCGAGGGTGAAACGGCTGAAGACGAAGAGGACCGGCGGCAGTTCCCTAAGCCCCAGCTTGGTGAAGAGAAAACTCCCTCCCCAGAAAACCGTGGTCAGGATGAGGAAGAAATGGACCTTGGCGGACGATACTCGTTGCTGTTCCGCATGTGTGATCATGGGACGGTTGTACCAGACTCTCTCCGCCATTGCCAAACCTTTTGACTTTCCCGAACGGGGGGCACTATAGTTCCTTCATGCATACCGTCTCTCTGGAACAGGTGACAACCTACGACTACCCGGCCCTGCGGAGGGCCATGGAGTGTCTGCTGACGCCGCTGGGGGGGATGGCGGCCTTTGTCCGGCCGGGTGAGCGGGTGCTCCTCAAGCCGAACATGCTCTCGGCCAAGCCGCCCGAGGCGGCGGTAACGACCCATCCGGCCGTGCTCAGGGCCGCCATCGAACTGGTCCGGTCGGCCGGCGCCATCCCCCTGGTGGGGGATTCGCCGGGCATCGGCGGTATCAGGCGGGTGGCGGAGCGCTCCGGCATGCTGGCCGTTGTCGAGGAGACCGGGGCCACCCTGGTGCCGTTCGAAGAGGTCAGAGAGACGTCCGGAAGCGGCACCTTCCGTCGTTTCGCCCTGGCGGCACCGTACCTGGAGGCGGACCGGGTCATCAACCTGCCCAAGCTCAAGACCCACGAGATGATGACCATGACCTGCGCCGTGAAAAACCTGTTCGGTGCGGTGGTGGGGGCGGAAAAACCGGCCTGGCACCTGCAGGCCGGTGCCGATCGGGAACTGTTCGCCCGGATGCTCCTGGAGATCTACCTGCTCCGCCCCCCGGACCTGACCATCGTTGATGCCGTGGTCGCCATGGAGGGGAACGGCCCTGCCAGCGGCGACCCGTGCCGGGTGGGGCTGCTTATGGCCGGGACCAATGCCGTGGCGATCGACGTCATTGCCGCCGAGATCGCCGGCATCCCGAAAAAGCTCCTGTTCGTGGAACGCCAGGCCGAGAGGCTGGGGATTGCGGGTGCTGACCGGGCCGGGATCGAGACGGTCGGGGCCTTGCTGGACGAGATCAAGGTGCGGCCGTTTCTCCTCCCCCCACTGGCCGATGTCCAGTTCGGCCTGCCCCGCTTCCTGCGGGAGCGTCTGCGCCATCACCTGACCACCCGGCCGGTAGCGATGCCGGAGAAATGTCGCCTCTGCGGCATCTGCCGGGATGCCTGCCCTCCCGGTGCCATGACGATCGAAGGTGGCCGGCTGTTGATCGACTACCGTCGCTGCATCCGTTGCTTCTGCTGTCGCGAACTCTGCCCGGACGCGGCGTTGACGGTGCGGGAGGGGGGCATCCTCAGGCTCCTGAAGCGTATCATGTGAAATTTTTGGCAGGCCAGGTTGACAAGGAGCGGGGGGATGATTACACTGAAACTACCTCGAGGCACTTACGTAGAAGGGGAATTCCCGGAAAGGAGAAGCTCGATAAATGTGGACTCAAATTTTCATGCTTCGCCCGGTAACCCGTTGTAAAGAGGGTTGCCCTAGTTAGCCCGCCGGCTTAGTCGGCGGGCGGACCCCCAAGGCCCCCTGGTTAACACCGATCAGGGGGCTTTTTCTTTGTTCTGAACTCCCTTTCGTGATATTCGTTGCGATCATTGCCGTTACGTGTTGTCAACGCAACCCGTTAGCGGTGCGTTACGTTATGTGTTTGAAAAGAAGTTCCTACCGAGGGGTTATATGCGGAAATTCATCGTGCTGGCTGTCGTTATCCTGGTGGCTGGCGGCAGTGCCTTATTTGCCTTCAAGAAGAAGCAGCCCGAGTCGAGCTACAAGACCGCCAAGGTGGAGAGGGGAAGCATTGTTTCGTCCGTCGCCGCCACCGGCAACCTGGCGGCGGTGGTGACGGTCCAGGTCGGCACCCAGGTCTCCGGTACCATTCAGCGGCTTTTCGCTGACTTCAATTCGCCGGTGAAAAAGGGCCAGGTCATCGCCCAGATCGATTCATCCCTCTTCGCGGCCCAGGTTGAACAGACCCGGGGGAATTTTCTCAATGCCCAGGCCTCACTGCAGAAGGCAAAGGCCGATCTGACCGATGCGAAGCGAAGCCTGGAGCGGAACCGCCAGCTCCTGAAGGAAGGGATCATTTCCCAGGGCGATTACGATACAGCGGAAAACAGGTACGAGCAGGCAGCGGCCACGGTAAAGGCTGCCGAGGGGAGCGTGGTCCAGACCGGGGGCTCCTATCGGCAGGCCCAGACCAATCTCCGCTACGCCACCATCAGGTCGCCGGTGGACGGGATCGTGGTCTCCCGCACCGTGGATGTGGGGCAGACCGTTGCCGCCTCGTTCCAGACCCCGACCCTGTTCACCATCGCCCAGGACCTGACCAAGATGCAGATCGAGGTGAGCGTCGACGAGGCGGACATCAGCCGGGTCCGGCTGGGGCAGAAGGCCGGCTTCACCGTTGATGCCTACCCTGAGCAGACCTTTGCCGGCAAGGTGGTGCAGGTGCGCAGCGCCCCGATCATCACCCAGAACGTGGTCACTTATGTTGTGGTGGTGAACGTGGATAACGCCGAGCTCAAGCTCAAGCCGGGGATGACCGCCAATGTGAACATCGAGGTGGCCAGAAAGGACGATGTGCTCACCCTGCCGCCGGCAGCGCTACGCTTCAAGCCGAAACTGAAGGAGGGGGAGGCGAAGGAGTCGCGGCAGGGTGAGCACATCGTCCTTTCTGGCCACCTCGATGTTCACATTGGCGGT
>CAYSMK010000012.1:0-142523 GCA_964432205.1 uncultured Geobacter sp.
GCAAGCTCAAGTTCGACGGCCTACACTCTCAACCCACTTGATTCGACGCAGAGCCAAAGTAACTTCACCATTCCTAAACAAGCAGTACTGTTCGGACATGACAGACCATGATGAAGATGCCCCATTGAAGTGGTATTCCTTCGTCACAAGGAAAACCGCGAGCAGGTTAATGGTATCGGGATCGGTGCGAAGAGCCACAGAAGGTTTTGTAAGAGATCTTGCGCGTAGCAGTGTCCACTAGGCAAACGACTGATAGCGCTAACCAGCGGCGACAGCGATCTCCGCTGACGCTCCGCCGCTGGCGCCTTGAGACGTTGGGCGCAATAAAATTAACTGACAAGCAGAGGGCACTATGGGTCAGCAGTCGGGTCAGGCCTTGCAGATTTGCAGACTTGGCACTGAACTGCAAGGTTGCAAGGCCTGACCCGACAGGCCACTCTTTCCGATGGCAAAAACTCGCGCAGTATTTCTCCGGGAAGTGCGGGATTGTGCATGCGTGCCATAACATTTCTCCCCAAAATACAGGGAACACCTTACCTATTCCCTGGACTCAGACTCTAAACAACTCCTTGAATAGTTCCTTTGACCGGGCAAGCCCCTTTTGCGTGAGAACAACCGACTTGCTCCGGCCATGCGGATCGAGAATGTACCCCTGTTCGAAGAGCCGGTTCATCACCTCGAAGTCTAACCCCTTCCACGCCCGGACCTCGTCATGGAGCGTCAACTGGAGAAGGGCGAGCACTGCTTCGTCGATCTTCTTCCGATCCGCATCCGCCGCCCCGTACTCCGCTGGCTCCTCATGCACCCTGCTCATCAGGGGATATCGCTCGGGATGCAGGACGCTTTCCAGCTCAAGATCCACGTCCAGATCGGGCCAGTACAGGTGCTGCGCCGAGGGGAGCTCCACATGGACAACCTGTCCTATCGGCGCCTCCCGAAACCAGGGGAACTGCTCGAACGGCAGGAAGACCTCCTGATCGTGAACGAGCAGCCAGAGGCCGTGTTGGGACACGTTGGTGACCTCAACCGCCGAAGTGCCGGGTCCATGCATTACGTACGTCATCCTCGTGTTCCTCGATCAGTTTTCGGACAAGATTCAACCGGCGGGGCAAGACAGAAGTAGAAGATGGCGCCCCCACCCACCTCTCCCTCCGCCCATATCCGGCCGTCATGGCGGTCGACGATCCGGTGGGCCGTGGCGAGGCCGATGCCGGTGCCGGAGATGCCGCGGGCATTCGGCAGGCGCTTGAACGGCTTGAATATCTGCCCTGCGGCCCCCCTGTCGAAACCGATCCCGTTGTCGCGTACGAAGAACCGGGTGTCGCCATTGCTCTGCGTCTGCCCGAATTCGATCCGGGCATGCTCTTTCCCGGCGGAATATTTCCAGGCATTGCCGATCAGGTTTTCCAGGAGGATCCGGACCAGGTGGGCGTCGGCACGGGCCGTCATCCCTTCCTCCACCGACCACTCCACCGACCGCCCCATGTCGTTCAACCGGATGCCGGCTATCACCTCATTGGCCATGGAGCTCAGATCAACGTCTTCCCAGGTGAGGTCGGTGCTGGTGACCCTGAACAGCAGCAGCATCGACTCGATCAGCTCCTCCATCCGTTCGCAGCTCCGGCAGATGGCCTGGAGCATGGACGTGCCGGTTTCATCGAGCTTGTCGCCGTAGATCTCGACAACGGTCTGGGCCGCCAGGTAGATGCCGGTGAGCGGGGTGCGCAGATCGTGGGAAAGGGAATAGCTGAACGCCTCCAACTCGTGGTTCGTGGCCTGCAGGTCGAGGGTCTTCTGCCGCAGGTCGCTGTTCAGTTGGCGGATCTCCTGCTCGGAGCGCCTGCGATCCGAGATGTCGCGCACCAGGCAGATGATGCCTCCATCGTCCGTAACCGTGAGGGATATCTCCTGCGGGAAGAGGGCGCCGTCCTTTTTCAGGCCGGTAGCCTCGCCGCGCCACCCACCCTCTGTCTGCAACCCCGGGTAGATGAGCGGTTCCAGCCGGTGGCGCTCCTCCTCGGTATAGAGGATGTGCCAGCTCTTCCCGATCAGCTCGTCCTGGGAGGGATAGCCGTAGACGGCAGCGTGGGCCCTGTTCAGGTAGATATACTCGCCCGCGGGGTTGAGTATGGCGATGCCGTCTATCGAAGCCTCGAAGGCGGCCAGCTGCTGCCTGAGGCGCATCTCAGCACGCTTGCAGTCCGAGATGTCGCGCACCGATTCGATGCCGGCCACAATCTGTCCGGCGTGATTCCTGACCGGGGCCGAGTATATCTCCACGTGGAGGGTTTCCTGCTCCTTTGCGGCGCTGACTTCACGCCGATGCGGGAGCCCATCGTGAAAAGAGTCGACGAGATGGCACCCCTCGCAGACCGTCGGGCGCTGCTGATAGGCTGCGTAGCAGTATTTCCCCTTATGGTCGCCCATCAGCTCCTTGTGGGCTTCGTTCTGGTAGATGATTCTGAGGTCCGTATCCTGGACGCTCACGGCATCGGGGCAGGCGGCCAGGATTGCCTCGGACCGGGCCTTTTCGAGGGCGAGGCTGTTCAGCGCCTCCTCCAGGGAGGCGGCCAGCCGGTCCGAAACGTCTGCCTGGCGCCAGTAGCGCCAGATCAGCCCGAGCAGAATGCCGTAGACGAGGAGGTTGATCAGCAGTTCGCCGAAATCGGGATGGAACAGTTCGCCCAAAAATGTCCTGCTCCTGAATGAATAGGCGTCCACGAAGGCGTCTACCAGCCAGAAAAGAACCATCAGGGAGATTCCTGTCCAGATCAGATTCCAGCGCATGTCACGGCGTTGTGCCGCCATACCACCTCCACCCTAACGCTAACGTCACTCCGCCCCGTTCTTTTTCCACAGACGCACTTTGCGGGGCCTCCCCGAGGGGGGACATTCTTTGTAGGGCTCTTTAATTAGCAGAATTTGTCTGAAAAATAAAGTTCATTGATTGTGGGCTGTTTGGCAGGGGCTGTAACAAGATCTACGGTGATGAAATGTTGCACCTGTATCTGCAATCGCCCACCCATAGCGGCGTTTGCAGGCACAGGTGCAACGGTTGTAATGTGGTGTCGCCGGGGAGGCGAGGGGCTCCCGGTGGCAGGACTCCGTCCCTACAGCGCCATCGTCCGCAACGCCGGAGAGACCGCAAGCTCCGCCTCGGTGGCCTTGACGATGTCGTCGACGGTCACCCCCGGTGCCGTTTCCGTCAGCAGCAGGCCGGCCGGGGTCACGTCCATGACAGCCAGTTCGGTGATGATCCGGTTTACCACCCGTTTGCCGGTGAGCGGCAGGTTGCAGCGCTTCAGGATCTTGGGTTCGCCCTGCTTGCTGCAGTGCTCCATGATCACCACGATCCGCTTGGCCCCGTGCACCAGATCCATGGCGCCCCCCATCCCTTTGACCATCTTGCCGGGAATCATCCAGTTGGCCAGGTCCCCCTCACCGGAAACCTCCATTGCCCCCAGTATGGCCAGGTCGATATGGCCGCCGCGGATCATGGCGAACGATTCGGCGCTGCTGAAGATGCAGGCGCCGGGAATCATGGTGATCGTCTCCTTGCCGGCATTGATCAGCTCCGGGTCCACGTCCGCCTCGGTCGGATAGGGGCCGATCCCGAGCAGGCCGTTCTCCGACTGCAGCACCGCATGCCGGTCCGCCGGGATATAGTTGGCGACCATGGTCGGGATGCCGATCCCCAGGTTCACGTAATAGCCGTCGTCAATCTCCTGTGCGGCCCGCTTGGCCATCTGCTCGCGCGTCAATGCCATTGTCGTTCTCCTTAGTCCAATTTCACGTCAAGGCAGTTGTCCACGAAATGCACGAAAAACACGAACTAAATCAGTACAATATGCAACATGTTGAAGAGTCTGTTCGGTGAATTGCTGATCTGCTCCAATGTCGCATTTTTCGTGTATTTTCGTGTCGTTCGTGGACCAAAAGCCTTTTTTGGGATTAGTCCTTGCGGATTGTCTTCCGCTCGATCCGCTTTTCGTAGTCATCGCACCGGATGACCCGCTGCACGTAGATGCCGGGGGTATGGACGAAGTTGGGGTCGAGCCCGCCCGGCTCCAGCAGCTCTTCCACCTCCGCGATGGTGACCCGGCCGGCGGTCGCCATCATCGGGTTGAAGTTGCGCGTGGTCTTGTTGTAGATCAGGTTCCCGCCGGTGTCTCCCTTCCAGGCCTTGATCAGGGCGAAGTCGGCGGTCATGCCGGTCTCCAGCAGATACTCCCTGCCGCCAAAGCTGCGCACCTCCCGCCCCTCGGCGATGGGGGTTCCCACCCCGGCCGGGGTGTAGAAGGCCGGAATGCCGGCCCCGCCTGCCCTGATCCGTTCCGCCAGGGTCCCCTGGGGGACGAGTTCCACCTCCAGTTCGCCGGAGAGAAACTGCCGCTCGAATTCTTTGTTCTCCCCCACGTAGGACGAGACCATCTTTCTGATCTGCCGGTTCTGCAAGAGGATGCCGAGACCGAAGTCATCCACCCCGCAGTTGTTGGAGATGATGGTCAGCCCTTTCACCCCCTTGTCCCGCAGACCGAGGATGAGCTTCTCCGGGATCCCCACCAGGCCGAACCCTCCCACCATGATGCTGGCCCCGTCCTTTATGTCGTGAATGGCTTCCGTTATCGACTGTTGCACTTTCATGGTATGCCCCCGGTAGATGTTGCAGGGTGATTTAAAAGCAGTTGTCCACGAAATACACGAAAAACACGAACTGAATCAGGAAAATATGCAGCATCACAGTACGATCTGTTGGGTGAATTGCTGATCTGCCGTAATGCTCTACTTTTTCGTGTAAATTCGTGTCGTTCGTGGACCAAAAGCCGTTTTTGGATTTTAGCGCACGGTATCGTCGGTCACGCGGTCGCTCCGGCCTCTTCCAGCCGCAGCTCGCGGATCGCCATCTCCCGCATCCTGAATTTCTGGATCTTGCCGCTGGCGGTCATCGGATACGAGTCGACGAACCTGACGTACCGGGGGATCTTGTAGTTGGCGATCTTCCCCTGGCAGAACTCCCGCACCTCGTCCTCGGTCATCGCCACCCCTTTCTTGAGGATGATCGATGCCATGACCTGTTCGCCGAATTTCCGGTCCGGCACGCCGTAGACCTGGACGTCGGAGACCTTGGGATGGGTATAGAGAAACTCCTCGATCTCCCGCGGATAGATGTTCTCCCCGCCGCGGATGATCATGTTCTTGATCCGGCCGGTGATCTTGCAGTAGCCGTTTTCGTCCATCACCGCCAGGTCGCCGGTGTGCAGCCACTGGTCCTTGTCGATCGCCTTGGCCGTCTCTTCCGGCATCTTGTAGTACCCCTTCATGACCAGGTACCCCCTGGCGCACAGTTCCCCCTGTTTCCCCGGCGGCAGGGCCTCGCCGGTTTCGATGTCGACGATCTTTACCTCCACGTCCGGCAGCGCCCGCCCCACGGTAGCGACCCGCAGTTCGATCGGGTCGTCGGTGCGGGTCTGGGTGATGACCGGTGACGCCTCGGTCTGGCCGTAGGCGATGGTGATCTCCGAGGCGTGCATCTGGCTGATGACCTTCTTCATCACCTCGATCGGGCAGGGGGAGCCGGCCATGATGCCGGTGCGCAGGCTGGAAAGGTCGAACTTCAGGAAATCCGGGTGTTCCAGTTCGGCGATGAACATGGTGGGGACGCCATGGACGGCGGTGCATTTTTCCTGTTCGACGGTCTGCAGCACCTTGAGCGGGTCGAAGATCTCCACCGGCACCATGGTGGATGCGTGGGTGACGCAGGCCATGACCCCCAGCACGCAGCCGAAGCAGTGGAAGAACGGCACCGGGATGCAGAGCCGGTCCTTTTCGGTCAGCTTCATGCACTCGCCGATGTTGAAGCCGTTGTTGACCACGTTGTAGTGGGTGAGCATCACCCCTTTGGGAAAGCCGGTGGTGCCGGAGGTGTACTGCATGTTGATGGTTTCATGGCAGTCCAGGGTGGCTTCCACGGCTGTCAGCGCGGCATCGTCCGTATCCCTGCCGAGTTCGACGATCCGGCTGAAGTTGATCATGCCGCCAGGGGTGTTGTCGCCGATGAAGACGACCCTCTTCAGGTGGGGGAGCCCGGCGCAGTTCAGCCTGCCCGGCTCACTGGCCGCCAGTTCCGGCACCACGTCGCCCATGGTCCGGACGTAGTCCGAATCCTTGAACGATCGGACCATGAACAGGGTGTTGGAGTCCGACTGGTTGAGGATGTACTCCAGCTCGGCAGATTTGTAGGAGGTGTTGATCGTCACCAGGACGGCGCCGATCTTGGCGGTGGCGAACTGGAGGATGACCCATTCCGGGACGTTGTACGCCCAGATGGAGAGGTTGTCCCCTTTCTTGATCCCCATGGCCAGAAGGCCTTTGGCCACCTGGCGGCAGAGGTCGTTGAACTGGCGATAGCTGTAGCGCAGGCCGCGCTCGGGGTATACCAGTGCATCGTTGTCCGGATGGCGTCTGGCCATTTCGTCCAAGAGACCGCCGACGGTAAGGGTGATCTGCTGTGACATAGTGTCCTCCTTGCGCGTAGAATGTTCAGTGGTTCGGGATCAGCACCGGTTGCCGGCCGCTGCGCGGGCGCGGGCCACCCGGGAGCCGGAAGGGCGGCCGAGCATCGCCGAAATGTAGTTGCCGGCATCGATCAGGGCGTCCAGGTCGACGCCGGTCTCGATGCCGAGCCCGTTCAGCATGTAGAGCAGGTCTTCGCTGGCCACGTTGCCCGCTGCGCCGGGGGCATAGGGGCACCCACCCAGGCCGGCCACCGAGCTGTCGACGACCGAGATCCCCCGCTCCAGCACCGCCAGGATGTTGGCCAGGGCCTGGCCGTAGGTGTCGTGGAAATGCACGGCCAGCTTTTCCCGCGGCACCTTCTTCGCCACCGCGTCCACCATGGCCTGGGCCTTGCCCGGGGTGCCGACGCCGATGGTGTCTCCCAGGAAGATCTCGTAGCAGCCGAGCGCCAGCATCTGCTCAGCCAGATCGGCGACCGCTGCCGGGGCGATCTCCCCTTCGTAGGGGCAGCCCAGGGCGCAGGAGACGGCGCCGCGCACCCGGATACCCTTTTTGCCGGCCGCCGCAATCACCTGGGCGAAACGTTCCAGGCTCTGGGCGATGGAGCAGTTGATGTTCTTCTGCGAGAAGGTCTCCGAGGCCGAGCCGAACACCGACACCTCGGTCGCCCCGGCGGCAACGGCCGCCTCCAGACCGGTGACATTGGGTACCAGCACCTGGTAGGCAACGCCGGGCCGGCGGATGATCCCGGCCATGACCCGGGCGTTGTCGGCCATCTGCGGTACCCATTTGGGGGAGACGAAGCTGGTGGCCTCGATGGCGCTCAGCCCGGTCGCGGTCAGGCGGTCGATCAGCTCGATCTTCACCTCCGTCGGTACGAACTGGCGCTCTATCTGCAAGCCGTCCCGCGGGCCGACCTCGACGATCTTGACGTACCCGGGGAGTCTCATCCGCTCACCTCGTCGCTGGCAAAGGCCAGCAGCTCCGCCCCTTCGTTGACCACCGCACCTGCCGCAAAATGGATCTCCGCGACCACGCCATTTCGGGGGGCGGTGATGGTATGCTCCATCTTCATCGCCTCCAGGATGACCAGCGGTGCGCCGCGTTCCACCCGGGCTCCGGGCGCCACCAAGAGCGCTACGATCTTGCCCGGCATGGGGGCGGTCAGGCGGCCCCCCTCGATCTCCTCTTCACCGGCATGGGCCAGCGGGTCGTGAAGGGTCAGGCGATGGCTGCTGCCATGGGTGACGATGGTCAGGTCCGAGCCATGGCGGACCACCGTGGCCCTGATCCGGGCACCTCCCAGGTCGGCCAGGAGGTCATCACCGTCCAGTCGGCCACGCGTCAGCAGCTGTCCGCCCGGCAGGTCCAGCAGGTAGCCCGAGGGGCGATAGTGGGCCGTGATACAGACCGCCGACTCGTTGTCGCCGAAGGTCAGTACCTGATGGTTGTCGCCGTTCATCTGCCAGCCGGTGGTCAGGTGCCAGGGCGACCAGCGGTCGCAGGAGTCCGCGGCGGCCAGTTCCGCTTCGCCAGCCCGGCGCAGGAGGACATCGAGGCAGGCCAGGGCCAGCACCTGGTCAGTGGCCGGAACTGCCTCGGGAAAGAGCAGGTCACGGTGCCGCTCGATGAAACCGGTGTCGAGATCAGCGGCGGCAAAGGCGGGATGGCTTGCCACCGCGGCCAGAAACTCCACATTGGTGGTCACCCCGACCACCTGGTACTCGGCGAGGGCGGAGCGCAGGCGGCGGAGTGCCCCGGAGCGGGTGGCATCCCAGACAATGAGCTTGGCGATCATCGGGTCGTAATGGATGCTGACGCTGTCCCCCTGGCGTACGCCGGTATCGATCCTTACATGGGCGCTCTCCTGCGGGGTGCGCAGGTGGGTCAGGTCGCCGATGGACGGCAGGAAATCGCGGGCCGGATCCTCGGCATAGATGCGGGCCTCGATGGCATGCCCCCCGATGGCCAGTTCATGCTGCCCGCAGGGGAGCTCCCCGCCCGCTGCCACCAGCAGCTGCCACTCCACCAGGTCCTGGCCGGTGATCATCTCGGTGACCGGATGTTCCACCTGCAGCCGGGTGTTCATCTCCATGAAGTAGAAGGAACCGTCCTCGTCCAGGAGGAATTCGACGGTGCCGGCGCCGACATAGCCGATGGCGCGGGCCGCAGCAACGGCCGCGGCCCCCATGTTCTCCCGCAGCCCCTCGTCCATGCCCGGTGCCGGCGCCTCCTCCAGCACCTTCTGGTGGCGGCGCTGTATGGAGCAGTCGCGTTCGAAGAGGTGGACGGCATTGCCGCGGGCATCGGCAAAGACCTGGATTTCCACATGGCGCGGCCGGGTCAGGTACTTTTCCAGAAGCACCCGGTCGTCGCCGAAGCCGGAGAGCGCCTCCCGCTTGGCCGCGGCCAGCGCATCGGCGAAGGATGGTGCATCCCAGACGACCCGCATCCCCTTGCCGCCGCCGCCGGCGGTCGCCTTGATCAATACCGGGTAGCCGATCCGGTCCGCGGCGCCCTGCAGCAGGGGAGGGCTCTGGTCTTCGCCGTGGTAGCCGGGGACCAGCGGCACAGCCGCCTCTTCCATGATCCGCTTGGCCGCACTCTTCGAACCCATGGCCCGGATGGCCGCCGGCGGAGGGCCGATGAAGACGATCCCGGCCTGGACGCAGGCTTCGGCAAACCCGGCGTTCTCCGAAAGGAAGCCGTAGCCGGGGTGGATGGCCTGGCTGCCGCTTCTTCTGGCCACGTCCAGGATCACGTCGGGGAGGAGGTAGCTCTCCCGCGCCGGGGCCGGGCCGATGTGATAGGCCTCGTCTGCCAGGGCCACGTGCAGGGCGCCCGCATCGGCATCGGAGTAGACCGCGACGGTGCGGATGCCGAGTTTCCGGGCGGTGCGGATGACGCGGCAGGCGATCTCGCCACGGTTGGCAATCAGGATTTTATCGAACATAGTGAGTGTCCTTGTGATTGTTGCTCCCGCAGCTTTTTCCCCTCCCTTGACGGGAGGGGACTCCATGCGAGGCATTGCGCATCCGTCAGCCTTTCATCCATGCCGGCGGGCGCTTTTCCAGAAAGGCGGACAGTCCGTCGCGGCATTCGGCCGAGGCGCGCCGGTCGGCCATCAGTCCGGCGGTCTCCGCGATCAGCGCCTCATCCACGAGCCGCCCGGAAACGTTGGCGATCAGTTTCTTTGCCGCCACCATGGCGCCGGGGCCGTTCTTGAGCATGGTGGACGTCAGCCGGTCGGCAGCGGCGCTAAGCTCCTGTTCATCGGCCACCACCTCATGGACAAGGCCGATGCGGTGTGCTTCGGCTGCCGTTATGACTTCGGCGGTCATGAAATAGCGCCTTGCCGCGCGGGCACCGATGGCCGCGATCACATAGGGGGAGATTACTGCCGGTATGAGCCCCAGTTTGACCTCGGAAACGCAGAATGTGGCCCGCGCCGTGGCTATGGCGATGTCACAGCAGGCCGTCAGGCCGACCCCGCCGCCGTAGGCTGCCCCCTGAACAAGCGCCAGGGTAGGCTTGGCAAGCCCGTTGAGGGTGTGCATCAGGTCCGCAATCCCCCTGGCATCGGCCAGGTTCTGCTCGCGCGAATTGTCGGCCATGCGCCGCATGTCGTTCAGGTCGGCACCGGCGGAAAAGCTCTTGCCGCTGGCCGCCAGGATCACCAGCCGCACGCCGGAGTCGGCCGCGAGCCGCCGCAATGATGCGGTCAGGTTGGCGACCAGGCTTTCGTTGAAAGCGTTGTGCAGCTCGGGACGGTTCATGGTCAGCGTCGCCCGGCCGGCATCATCCACACTGGTGAGAATGACTGCATCGTTCATGGGTGTATTCCTCTCAATCTCCCTACATCCTGAAGACGCCGAACTCGGTCTTTTCAGGGGGGGCGTTGCAGGATGCCGATATCCCCAGCCCCAGCACCATGCGGGTGTCGGCCGGGTCGATGATGCCGTCGTCCCACAGCCGTGCGCTGGCGTAGTAGGGATGCCCCTGGGTATCGTACAGTTCGCGGACCGGCGCCTTGAAGGCCTGTTCCTCTTCCGGGCTCCAGGTTTCGCCGCGCGCCTCCATGCCGTCCCGCTTGACCTGGGCCAGCACGCTGGCGGCCTGTTCGCCCCCCATGACCGAGATGCGCGCATTGGGCCAGATCCAGAGGAAGCGCGGGCTGAAGGCCCGGCCGCACATGCCGTAATTGCCGGCCCCGAAGCTGCCGCCGATGATGACCGTGAATTTGGGGACCGCCGCGCAGGCCACGGCCGTGACCATCTTGGCGCCATCCTTGGCAATGCCGCCCGCCTCGTACTTGCTGCCGACCATGAAGCCGGTGATGTTCTGCAGGAAGACCAGGGGGATGCCGCGCTGGCTGCACAGTTCGATGAAGTGTGCCCCCTTGAGGGCCGATTCGGAGAAAAGGATACCGTTGTTGGCGACGATGCCAACCGGGTAGCCCCAGATATGGGCAAAACCGCAGACCAGGGTGGTGCCGTACAGCTGTTTGAATTCGTCGAACTCGGAACCGTCGACGACCCGGGCGATCACCTCGCGCACGTCATACGGCTTGCGGGTGTCGGAGGGGATCACCCCGTACAGTTCCGACGGATCGTAGAGCGGCTCCAACGGCTCACGCAGGGCAAGGGTCGGTCGCTTGACCCGGTTCAGGTTCCCCACGCAGCGCCGGGCAATGGCCAGGGCATGGGCGTCGTCCACGGCATAGTGATCGGTCACGCCGGAGGTCCGGCAGTGGATGTCGGCCCCGCCCAGATCCTCGGCCGTGACGACCTCACCGATGGCGGCCTTGACCAGTGGCGGACCCGCCAGGAAGATGGTCCCCTGGTTCTTGACGATGATGCTTTCACCCGACATCGCCGGCACATAGGCCCCGCCGGCGGTGCAGGAGCCGAGCACCACCGCGATCTGGGGGATCCCCCGGCCGGATAGGGTGGCCTGGTTGTAGAAAATTCTGCCGAAATGGTCCCGGTCGGGAAACACCTCCTCCTGCCGGGGAAGGTTGACCCCCCCGGACTCCACCAGGTAGATGCAGGGGAGATTGTTCTCCCGGGCGATATCCTGGGCGCGGAGATGCTTCTTCACGGTCAGGGGGAAGTAGCAGCCACCCTTGACCGTCGGGTCGTTGGCGACGATCATGCACTCCTGGCCCTTGATCCGGCCGATGCCGGTGATGATGCCGGCGGCCGGGGCCTCGTTGTCGTACATCCCGTATGCCGCGAACTGGGACAGCTCCAGGAACGGCGAACCGACATCGAGCAGCTGTCTGACCCGCTCGCGCGCCAGCAGCTTGCCCCGCTCGATATGTTTCCTGCGGGCCCGTTCGTCACCGCCGAGGGCGATTTTCGCCACCTTTTCCCGCAGGTCGGCCACCAGCGACGTCATGACCGCCGCGTTGCGGCTGTAATCGTCGGACCCGCTCTTGATGCTGCTTTTCAGAACTGTCATGTCGCTATGCTCTCCCTTGGTCGTCCCCCCTCCTGCCTCCCCCCTCCGGGGGGAGAACTCTTTGCCCTCCCCCAGCGGGGGAGGGTCGGGGTGGGGGGGCTTATGGCGACTACCCAATGTTCTTCTTCGTCAATACGGCGCAGTTTCGTTGAACAGTTCCCGGCCGATCAGCATCCGCCGGATTTCGCTGGTGCCGGCACCGATCTCGTACAGCTTGGCGTCCCGCAGCAGCCGGCCGGTCGGATACTCGTTGATGTAGCCGTTGCCGCCCAGGATCTGGATCGCCTCCAGTGCCATCCAGGTGGCCTTTTCCGCCGCGTAGAGTATTGCGCCGGCCGCGTCCTTGCGAATGGCGTTCCTGCCGCTGCAGGCGTGGGCAACGGCATACACGTACGCACGGCAGGCATTCATGGTGCTGTACATGTCCGCGATCTTCCCCTGCATCAGCTGGAATTCGCCGATCGCTTTTCCGAACTGCCGCCGTTCGTGGATGTAGGGAACGACGACATCCAGGCAGGCCCGCATGATCCCCAGCGGCCCGGCCGCAAGTACTGCCCGCTCATAGTCGAGGCCGCTCATCAGGATCCTGACCCCTTCGCCCTCGTGACCGACCCTGTTCTCCTCCGGGACCTCGCAATCCTCGAATACCAGTTCGCAGGTGTCGGAGCCGCGCATGCCGAGTTTGTCCAGCTTCTGGGCCGTCGAGAACCCCTTGAACCCTTTCTCGATCAGGAAGGCGGTGATCCCCTTCGAGCCGGCGTTTATGTCCGTCTTGGCATAGACCAGCAGCGTGTTGGCGTGGGGACCGTTCGTGATCCACATCTTGGTGCCGTTGAGGATGTACCGGTCCCCCTTCCGGTCGGCGCGCAGGCGCATGCCGACCACGTCCGAGCCGGCACCGGCCTCACTCATGGCCAATGCCCCCACATGTTCGCCGGAGATCAGCTTCGGGAGGTAGCGACGTTTCTGCTCCTCGCTGGCGTTGCGGTATATCTGGTTGATGCAGAGATTGGAATGGGCGCCGTAGGCGAGGCCGACCGAGGCCGAGGCGCGGCTGATCTCCTCGATGGCCACCACGTGCTCCAGATAGGCCATGCCGGCACCGCCATACTCTGCAGAAACGGTGATGCCGTGCAGTCCCAGTGCCCCCATCTTCGGCCAGAGGTCCATGGGGAAGTGGTTTTCACGGTCGATATCCGCAGCCCTGGGCGCGATTTCGGCCATGGCAAAGGAGTAGACGGTTTCTCTCAGCAGATCGGCCGTTTCTCCCAGATCAAAATTCAGCGTCGGATACGGTTTCATCGCTCAACCTCCCTTTTCGTGGATCTCAAATGAACACGAACAGCTGTACCGGGGGCGTGGTAACGACCGGTGCGGAGGGTGTGGTAACTGTCCGTACCGCTAAACTTATGTTTCATTATAATAAACCAGTTTACGTTTAAGTCAATCTAAAATATAACAAGATTCTATCATATTGTTTTAGCATGCATAGTCCGAAACTGGCTGTTTTCGGACGGTGTTTCCCGGCCTTTTTGCCGTTGACCGATTTGTTGTTGCCTGGGGGCGGAGGTGTGGTGGTGACGCTGTTTTATGTCTGGTCGCGATCGGGAAAGGTGTTGATGCCGGCAAAGGCACCTATGGTCTTGTAGATCCGGATATCCTCCCACGGCTCATCGAGGATCTTGTCCATTGACAGGTCATCCCATGGCTCGTCCAGGATGCCGTCATGGATTGCCCAGCTCCTGCCATGCACGGTCTTCTCCATGCCGGGCATGCGGAAAGGGGTGGTCCGGTCGAGCTTGTTGCAGAGCACCCCTCCGGGTCTGAATTCCCGGTCGATTTCCATCATCATGCGTCGCCCGTTGAGATAGTCGAACCCGTATTTTTCGTAGCGGATGGCATTGTCGTAGGTGAGCGGTTCCGCGAGGATGATGTCCATTTCCAGGGAATCAACGAACCGTTCGAACCGTGCGAAGAACTCGCCGAACATCCTGAAGCCGCGGCTGGTCTGGTTGGGAAACAGTCCTGCCTGCATGGCCCGGATCTCTTCGCCGATATTCCGTCCCAGGGTGGTGAAGCAGTTGTCGTTGCCGTTTTCGTCCAGGTCTACCGCAAAGTAGGGGGCAAAGGGGTCGTTGATGATACAGAAGGAGAGTTCCATTTGATGGAAATGGGTCTCGGCAATGTCGAGAAAGAAGGTGGTGCGGCGGTCATCGGGGTCATGTCTGACTTCGATCCGGGCCAGCGACAGGCCGTCCGGGGCGATGATGGTGACCCTGCGGCGCCCGTCGGCACCCTCGAGCGTTTCGGGGGAGATCTCCAGGAGCTGGAGCAGGCGCGGCGGTATGATTCCGGTGTAGATCCTCTGTTTTTCTGCCGTCTCAAGGGCATTTATATCGGCAAGTCCGCCCAGGAGGGTTCCTTTTGCCGAGCGTAGCGGCTCATTCCCCGGCAGTTTGCTCATTTCCCCTCCGAAAAGAGTTGAATCCCGCGGTACCCGGAGCAGCCGATACCCCCGGTGCAGCCTTGAACTGCCTACAGTATGCAGTAAAAAGTTGCACTTGTCAGGGGTATCGTCAGAATTGTAGCCTTACTCCTCCACTGTGAATTCCCAGGCACACCAGTATGCATCGGGGTGGGCATCCGGCGGGCAGGCGATGCAGTTGGTCCGGATGCGCGGGTCCACGGTCCTGGCAAACTCGGCATACTCCACCAGCCCCACGCTCTTGCAGGGGAAGTCCGAAAGCCCCTTTCGTTTGCGGGCCGACTGCACCCGGCAGTCCAGCATCCTGAATACCACCCGGTTCGTCGACACCTCTATGCAGTCCTGCAGGTTGAGGCGGGCATAGAACCGATGAGCCAGGCACTTCATGAGCGCCGGGATGCCGCCGCCCGGTTTCATTCCCAGGCGTTCCATGATCCGCTTGGCCTCGATCACCGTGAAATGCCGCCACGCCTCGCGGTCGGCATCGATGGCGGTATCCATGCCGTGCGTCTTCTCCACGGCCTGGAACCAGAGGCCGTCGTGGGCAAGCCAGTTCTTGGCATCGTCGAGTATGATGCCGATCAACTCCTCCTTGCTCAGTTCATACAGGAGCTTGATCCCCTCATCGCCGGTCATGCCGGACGGTTCGGTATAGGCGTGAACTGCTTTCTCGACGGTGCTGGTCATAATATCTCCTTTCCGTTTACGTGTACAGAATGGTTGGGTTGGAAAAACCCCGCGCCGGAGCGCGGGGGGCATTTCGTTTACTTTATCACGGTTGCACAGTAACCCCTCCTGACCTCCCCTTATTTTAAGGGGAGGAACGGTTCTCTCCCCCTCTTAAGTTAAGAGGGGGCCAGGGGGAGTTATGTTCCGACGTAGGCTGAACAAGATGAGAGCTTACGTCGAGATGTTCGGAAGATCGCGCTCGCCCTCAGTGGTCGCTGGCCTTGGCAATGCCCAGGCCCGTGATCTGCCGCACCTCGATCTCGTCGAACATATCCTCCGCCCGCCGCTCCCTGAAGAGCAGCGTGCCGAAGATGGCCGCCAGCAGCCCCAGCGGCGCAGACACGATGCCCGGGTTCTTGAGCGGGAAGATCGGTGCCTTGAGGCCGACCATGGAGGTGCCGCCGTCGTTCTTGGCAAAGTCGGCGCGGGCCTTCTCCAGGGTCTTCAGGTCTTTCTCCACCAGGACCGCACCTTCCGCCTGCTTCTTCTCCAGGGTGACGATCATCTTCCTGGCGTCGTCGGCGATCTTCTGGGGATAGGTCATGACCGGAGAGATCATGACCAGGGAGAGGGCCGAGATGGTGCCGACCAGCAGGGCGGAGACCACGCCGGCCGTATTGAACTTTTTCCAGAAGAGGGAGAGCATGACCGCCGGGAAGTTCCCGGAGGCGGCAACGGCAAAGGCCAGGGCCACCAGGGCGACGACATTCTCCTTCTCGGCCGCGAGCCCCATGACGATGGCGGCGATGCCGACGAAGAGCGAGGTGATCCGTGCCACCCGTACCTGGGTCTGCTGGTCGGCCTTGCCGTCCTTGATGATGTTTACGTACACATCGTGGGCGATGGCGGCCGATGCCGCCAGCACCAGGCCGGAGACGACCGCCAGGATGGTGGCGAAGGCCACGGCGCAGATGAAGGCCAGGAACATGTCACCACCGAAGGAACCGGCACCGCCACCCAGCTTCTGGGCCAGGAGGAGCGTTGCCATGTTGCCCCCCTTGTCCACCGAACTGATCAGCTGCGGGGTCAGGTAGAGGGCGGCACCGAAGCCGATCAGGTTGATCAGGAAGAAGAAGGTGGAGTTGATGAACAGGGCGATGACGATGGACTTGCGGGCCTCCTTGGCGCTCGGCACGGTGAAAAAGCGCATCAGGATGTGCGGGAGGCCGGCCGCCCCCAGGGCCCAGGCGATGCCGAGGGAGATCTGGTCGAGCGGGTTCTTGAGGAAGAGGCCGGGTTCCATGAACCGCTGGCCGTAGTCGACGCCCGGCTTGGGAATGGCGTCCTTGAGGACGTTCAGCCGCACATGGTCCTGGATCAGCTGGTTGTTGACGATCTCGGTGAAGAAGCGGAACGGATTCATGCCCGCCTTGGCCATGACCAGGAAGGCGAGGAGAACGGTGCCGCTCATCAGCAGGCCGGCCTTGATGATCTGCACCCAGGTGGTCGCCTTCATACCGCCGAAGACTACGTAGCCGACCATCAGCACTCCCACTCCGATGACGGAGACCCGGTAGGGGATGTCCAGCAGCACCTGCATCAGCTTGCCGGCACCGACCATCTGGGCGATCAGGTAGAAGAGGGAGACCGTGACCGTGGAGACGGCTGCCACCGCCCGCACCGGCTTGGGGGAGGCCCTGAAGGAGAGGATGTCCCCCAGGGTGAACTTGCCGGCGTTGCGGCACGGTTCGGCCACTACCAGGAGGATGGCGATGAACGAGAACATGGGGCCGACCGCGTACATGAAGCCGTCGATGCCGTAGAGGGATATCAGGCCCGACATCCCCAGGAACGAGGCGGCCGACATGTAATCGCCCGCTATGGCCCAGCCGTTCTGGAGTCCGGTGATTCCCCCACCGGCGGCATAGAAGTCGGCGGCCGACGTGGTCTGCTTGGCTGCCCATACCACGACGCAGAGGGTAATGCCGATGATCGCCATGAACATGGTGATGGTAATGGCCCGGTTCGGCTTGACCTTTGTCTGGGCTGCCGGGGCTGCTGACGGCACGGCCTGTTTTGCTGCGGCCTCAGTCGCCGCCGGGGCAGATGTCGCAGTTGCTTTTCCTGGTCCCTGATCCCCGGTCCCTGGTCCCTGAACGGTTGCGGCAGCCGGTGCCGGTACCTTGGCCGGATCGGCGGCGAAGCCGGCCGTGGTCAGAAAGAGGGTCAGTATGGTTGCAAGCAGTGTCTTGGTAAGCATGGGCACCTCCTATTGGATTTCCGCGACCAGTTCATCGGTCAGGCGGTCGAAGACGTTGTTGGCCACCTTCGTGTAGTAGATGGCAACGAAGAAGGCGACCACGAACTGGGAGAGGATGAAGAGGTAGCCGAAGTTGATCACCCCCATCAATTTCATCTTGAACAGGTCGGGGAAGTAGCCCGAGAGCGTCGGCAGCAGGAAGTAGTAGATGGAAGACGCGATCCACCAGCCGAACAGGAACACCCGCTTGCGGCGTTTGAGTTCGAGGTATTTCGGGTTGCGGGCAATCTTTCCCCAGTCGTACGTTTTTGCATCCATACATTACGTCTCCTTTCGTTGATGGAAATCGATGCCGGAGGACTGTTCCCCCCCAGCTGGAAATTTTCGTGGCGCACTGTTCCGCCAGCTGCTGTTGCATCTTGGAGACCTTGAACAGCATGTGCGGCTCGTCGCCGGTCCCCCTTTCGAAGTGTCCGGGGTCGTTTTGTTCCTTAGAACAAGGTGATATGGTGTCTGGTAACTGCTTGCTGCAGCAGTATTCGTCGGTGGGCCGGAACAGTTTGCTGTGCGGCAGCATCATGGTGTGCGCTAAAACAATAGATTACGTCAATGACATGGTGGCTCGTGATGGGCCTTCGGTAGCTTGGTTGTTGTTTAAGTCACTATATTAACGGATAAAAGCGAGTTGACGAGTGGCATGTTGTATGGCTTTGTGGTAAAAAATACATCTCGTTTACGTCTAAGTCAAGTAAATTTAGAACGTCTTTTTATGTATCTTGAACTTACGTTATTGGTGTGTGCTGTTGGGAGCGGTTTCGGGATATTGCCTTGACAAATGACGGGGGCTACTTTAAAACGCGTAAAGTTGCGATAAGGGGGAAGTTATGGGTGAGAGTAGGGAAGACGAAGAGATAACATCCATCGGCGATCTGGCAAAATCGCTCGATCTGACGACCCGGACGCTGCGCTACTGGGAAGAGGTGGGTATCATCGAATCCGTGCAGCGGGCGGACGGGGCAGTGCGGGGATACACGCCGTACTATGTCCGGCGTATCAGGTTCATCATGAAACTCAAGGAGCTCGGGCTCACCATTCGGGAGATGCAGGATCTCTATGTCGCTTACGGAGAGGCGAAGCAGACCGAGAATATGATTCCCCGGTTGGTCCAGATTCTGGATGATCACATCAATAAGGTCGATGAAAAAATGGCCAGGTTGGCGTCGCTCAGGAAGGACGTTGTGGATTATCGGCAGCGGATGGTGGAGAAGTTCAGGTTGAGTAACGAGTCGTAGCGAAAGGATGTTCGTCGGAACGGGCAGGGCCGCCCCCGGAAAGGGGCGGCCCTGTTTTCGTTGATAGCGTGCTCACTTTATGATCGGTGTCGGAGTGGCGGCTCCATTGGGAGGAAGGAATCGGTACTCGACCTTCGAGGAGGACGGGGGGTCAGCCGAGCCGTCTGAAAGCCGACGCCTTGATGGCGGCAAATATCTCGCTGCCGGCCACGATGCCGAGTTCCGAGGCCGCCGGCGCAACCACCTCTGCCACCAGCCGCTCGCTGCCGCATGCCAGCTCGATGCCGACCTTGTTGCCGGCGGGAAACGTGCCAAGTACCCTGCAGTGCAGCAGATTCCTGGCGCTTATCGCCTCGGGGTGGCGTTTGAAGATGATCATGTCCTTGGACGATAGCTCGAAGAGGGCCTCCGGCTGGGTGTTGGCGGTGGTGATGAGCAGTTCGCCATCACCCCATTGGTAAGCGAACAGTCCGTCGACAGGTCGGGGGATGCCCAGTCTGAGAAGGTTGATGTAGCCGACCGGGCTGTCTCCCATTCGCGACCGTGCCAGCTGTTCCGCCGAGGCCTGCTCGACAATCCGGCCGCCTGCCACCACGAGGAGGTGATCGACCATCAGCCGCATCTCCACGAGGGAGTGGGAGATGAACAGGTATGGAATGCCGAACTGTTCGCTCACGCTCTTCAGGTAGGGGATGATCTGGAACCGCAGAGTGTCGTCAAGGGCCGAGAGCGGTTCGTCCATCAGGAGCAGCCGGGGATTGGCCAGGATGGCCCGGCCCAGAGCCACCCGCTGTTTTTCGCCGCCGGAGAGATTGTTCACCCCCCGGTCCAGCAGGGTTTCCAGTCCGAGCACCTCGACCAGGGAGGAAAGGTCGATCTTGCGGTTTGCTGCCGGGCAGCGCTTGAAGCCGTAGAGCAGGTTGCCCTTCACACTCAGGTGGGGAAAGAGGCAGGGATTCTGGAAGACGATGGCGATCCGTCGCTGCTCCGGCGGCAGATCGATCCCTCTCCGGCTGCTGAAGAGGCACTCCCCGTTCAGAAAGATCTCACCGTGGTCCGGTCGGCAGAACCCGGCCAGCATGCCGACCAGGGTGGACTTGCCGCCGCCAGACTGGCCGAAGATGCCGACCCGGTCGCCGGTGATGGTGCAGCCGGCCTCCAGGTTGAAGGCCGCATAGCTTTTCCGCACGTCAAGAAGGATCTCCACGTCAGTCCCTCCTGGTCATCCTGGTACCGACCGCTTCGTGCAGCAGGAGTACCACCAGCGACATGGCGACCGAGACGATACAGAGTGCCATGGCCATCGGCTCGCCGGTCGGAGAGCCGGCATAGTCGTAGATCGCCAGGGGAATGGTCTGGGTGACGCCCGGGATGTTGCCGGCGACGATGATGGTGGCGCCGAACTCCCCCAGGCTGCGGGCAAACATGAGGGATGACCCGGCAATGATCCCACGGATGGAGAGGGGGAGGATGACGGTGACAAGCGAGTCGTACCAGTGGGCGCCGAGCGTGCGTGATGCCTGGATCAACTGCGGATCTATCGACTCCATGCCGATCCTGATCGATCTGACCAGAAGCGGGAAGCCGACCACTGCCGAAGCGATGACCGCCGCCTTCCAGGTGAAGATGAGCCTGATGCCGGCCAGTTCCAGCAGCTGCCCCAGCCACCCCTTCCGGCCGAGGAGGAGTAACAGGAAGTAGCCGATGACCACCGGCGGCAGGGTCAGTGGCAGATTGACGAACAGCTCAAACAGCACCTTGCCCCGGAACCGGAGGAAGGTGATGCAGTACGCGGCGACAAAGCCAAACGGCAGCGACAGGGCCGTGGCCGCCAGGGCAACCTTGGCGGAAAGTCGTATGGCATCGAAGTCTGCCGGGGGCAGGAACGTCATCGGGGCTCCTCGGAAAAGCGTGTCGGCACTTTAACTGATTCCTTACCTCTGCGCAACCGTGGCTACTGCAGGACGAACCCGTAGCGTAGCAGGAGCGCCTTGGCATCCTTGCCCTGCAGGTACCTGTAGAAGGCCTCGGCATCCCTGTTTCCGGCACCGGTGGCCGTCAGCCCCATGGGGTAGGTCACCCGCGGGTAGAGTTCCTGGGGGAGGCTGAAGAGGATCTTTGCCCGTTTTGCCTGCAGGGCGTCGGTCCGATAGACCACGGCGCCGTCGACCTCCCCCCGTTCGGCGTACATCAGGCACTCCCGCACATCCTTGGCCATGACCAGCTTCTTCTCCAGCTGTCTGTCGATGCCGGCCTTCCTGAAGGCCTCGAAGGCATACTCGCCGGCCGGCACGCTCTTCGGGCTGCCGATGGCAACCCTGTCAAGCCCGGCGAGATCCTGCAGCCCCCGGACCTTTCGGGATGGGTTTCCGACAAAGACCAGGGTGTTGTAGGCGAACGTGCCGAAGCTGGCGCTGTTCATCAGCCTCTTCCTGTTCAGGTACTCCATCCATTCCGCGTTGGCCGGGATGAAAATATCGACCGGGGCGCCGCTCTCGATCTGTTTGGCCAGCGTGCCGGAACCACCGAAGTTTTTCACGAACCGTGTCCCCGGGTTCTTTCTGGCAAAGCCGTCCGTCAGCTCGTTGAGCACCTCCTTGAGGCTGGCTGCAGCGGAAAGGTACACGTCGCCTGCCTGGGCCAGGGGGGCTGATGTGCAGATACTGACAATGGCGAGGAGCAGATAGGTGCCAAGCTTTTTCATGTTGGGTTTCCATTTGGGTAGTACGGTGTTGTCAGTAGATTCTCCAAGACGTCCGTACTCTAACCGAAACTCCCCATGCTCGCAAGACCGTAGATCAGCTTCGGTCGGTAGTCTGGCCGGCTTCCCCGGTACATGAGAAGCGTGCTCCCTGCAACTCTGAAGCCGTTCAGGCCGAGGAGTTTCGCCCCTTCCCGGTTGTCTCCCGGCATGTCCAGAAAGGTTTCCTCTGCTGAATCCATCAGCATCGCCCGCTCCAGGAGCCGGCGCGCCGTATCCGGGGTCAGGCAGCCCCACGGACCGAGCTGGATGCCGCCCGCATACCGGTGCCGGCAGAGAAAGCCATCGTCGGCCGCAAAGAATCTTCCCCTGCTGTCAAGGGAGTGAAAGATCGTTTTCCGTAAATCTCCCCATCCCGCCCGGTCAATGGCCATAATGTCCGTCAGGTTACCGGCGGCTGGTGGCGGGGCACCGGCAACAGTTCTGCCGCGCCAGCGGTAGACCGTGTCAACGGCCCGAAAGCCGAGTTTTTCATAGATCGGCCTGCCCGCTGCGGATGCAGTGAGCCAGATGGTTTCGGTGCCGGCTGTCTCCAGTGCCGCCAGCGCCGCCCGCATGAGGGTCGAACCGGTTCCCCGGCCCCGCAGGGTGAATGAGACGATCAGGTTGCCTATCCAACCGCTCAGGCCGTATTTGACGGCGGTGACAAAGGCGACCGGCCGGTTCGCGTCACGCCAGACCAGGCAGCCGGCCGGAAATGTCGGGAGCAGGAACTCCAGTTCCCAGCGGTCGCAGATCCACCCCTCCTGCGCTGCCATCTCCAGGAACGGTTCGATATCGGTCTGCCGGAACTGGTCTACACCCATACCGTCTGCCTCTTGATTGCATAGATGAATTACTTCGAGCAGGCCGGGTTGGCGAACAACTGGTCCTGGCCGATCAGCCCGACCGCGTCGGCCCGACACTGGCGGCAGTGCTTGAACTGGCCGATGATCCGTTCGTTGGCGGCCCGTACCTCGTCCAGTTTTGCCGGTGTTGGCGGCTCGACGCCGGCAAAGTCCGCCTGGGGGATGAGCGGCATCACGTTCATGACAAAGGCCCCCAACTCCCTGACCTTCTCGGCGATCCGCGGCACCTCTGCTTCGTTGACGCCGGGGATGTAGACCGTGTTGACCTTGACCGTCATGCCGAACTCCACGGCGCGACCGATTCCCTCCAACTGGTTGGCGATCAGGGTGCGCGCCGCTTCCTCGCCGGTGTACCGTTGGCCGTGGTAGCTGATGTGGCGGTAGATCCGGCTGCCGATTGCCGGGTCGAGGGCATTGAGGGTGACGGTCAGGCTGTGGAGCCCGATCTCGTTCAGCCGGTCGATGCTCTCGGGGAGCAGCAGGCCGTTGGTGCTCAGGCATTTGATCAAATGGGGGAATTCCTTGTCGATGAGGCTGAAGGTCTCGAAGGTCTCCTCGTTGGCCAGCGGGTCGCCCGGGCCGGCGATGCCGATCACCTTGATGACCGGTCCGAGCAGTTCGCTCGCCATGACCTCCCGCACCTTTCCAATGGCCTCGGCCGGGGTGAGCAACCGGCTGGTCACCCCGGGGCGCGACTCGTTGGCACAGTCGTGCTTCCTGGAGCAGTAACCGCACTGGATGTTACAGCGGGGGGCGACGGCCAGATGCATCCGGCCGTTCTTGTGATGGTTGCCGCCGAAGCAGGGGTGTCCCTGAATATTTTTTCGTTCCGTGCAGCTGGTTGCCATGGTGTAACTCCTTTCCTGGTCGGGACTTCCCGTTCGTGATTGCATGTACCGCCATTGGCGGCCGGAGACGCTGCCAAAAAGAAAAGCCCGGCTGGAGATCTCCAGTCGGGCTTCATTGCCTGTGTAGCGTGAACGTCGTTGTCCGCGATTGTCCGGGGTATTGCCTAAACCGTGCCAGAAACTGGCGCCCTTAATTTGTGCAGTGTTGTGGGTGGTCAAGGAGTGGGGGGGATGTCCGGGCGATCGTTTTTGCCTTCACAAAGGCAATAATGGCTATTTTTTGTGCAACCGGTCCCGTAACGATCACCGCTGTGAGCGGTAAAGGCCCGGTCAGCAGGGTGCAGGAGACTGGCATGCTCCATGTAACAGGTGAGGCATCACATCCAGCGGGAGGAATCTATGTGCATGCAAAAGAGTGATGACCGGGAATGCGTTACCGTTGACGAGGTGGCGGCAGAGCTGCACACCACCCCCTTGCGGGTACTGATGCTGATCAAGGAGAAGTCGCTGAAGGGGGAACTCAGGGATGGGGAGTGGTTGGTGACCCGGAATTCACTGAACTGTTTCCTGGCCAGCGGTGCAGACCTCAGCCTGCAGGCCTCCTGCCACACGTCGTGCAGTTCGTCCGGCTGTAGCTGCAAGTAGCTCGGATCGCTCAGGGAGCGGCGATAACGATGAACCGCTCGTCGAAGGCGGGAATGAGCAGCGGGCGCACGTCGCTCCAGGATAGCCCACCCCCGCCGCAGCCGGGTCGGGGGACGACGACCAGCGACCACCCTTCCCGGTCGGTCAGGAGACGCAGTTCCCGCGCCGAGCGGGCGATGAGGGCCGGGTCCGGCAGTGACCAGGGGGTCTCTTCCACCGGGAAAGAGACGATGCCGTTACCGACCAGATGGACATGGTTGCCGCCGGTCGTGAGCAGGGCGCCGAGCCGACCGGAGAGGTCGG
Organism: uncultured Geobacter sp.; assembly: GCA_964432205.1. Taxonomy (GTDB): domain Bacteria; phylum Desulfobacterota; class Desulfuromonadia; order Geobacterales; family DSM-12255; genus Geomobilibacter. Next base: position 24,091 of record CAYSMK010000012.1, read on the forward strand.
GAAACCGCTCCCGCGCCTGCCGGGCGCAGCCGGCTCCGAACACCGCTTCACCGCGTGGCGTCACCCGGCCGTTGGTGGTGATGGCGATGATGCCCTGGCCCAGGTAATCCCAGATATTACCGATCGCTTCGCGCATGTCCCGTTACATGCGGGGACCGTGCCAGCGGGCAACTGGAGAGGAAAGGAGAATTCATGGGAATCAGTATCAAACCCTCCGATCTCAAGTACAAATACCCTAAGGATGTGGTCGGCCGCGATGCACCGAAGTTCTGCGGCAAGCCCGACCCGGCACCGTTCAACCGGGACGACCTCTACGAGATCCTGCCGATGCTGGAGGCAGTGATGGACGAACTGGGGCGGGATGACGGCCCAATCCTGCACCTGATCGAGGATCTGATGAACCGGGACCTGCCGCGCTCCATCGTTGCACGGGAAGAGGTGTTCGATTTTCTCGTCGGCTGTACGCGCGAGATCCTGGCAGAGCCATGAGCCGGCCCCTGCCTATCCATCCCGACGAGGCGGTATCCCGTGCCCGGGGGGCCCTGCTCGGTCTGGCGGTCGGCGACGCCCTCGGCGGTCCGGTGGAGTTCATGACCGCCGGCGAGATAAGGGCGAAATACGGTGTCCTGCGGGAGATGGTGGGGGGGGGATGGTTGCGGTTGAAGCCGGGGCAGATTACCGACGACACAGAGATGTCTCTCTGCGTGGCCCGCGCCATTGTTGCCGCCGGCGGCTGGGACCTGGCCGGGATTGCCGGGCAGTTTGCCGGCTGGCTTAAGACGAGGCCGCTCGATGTGGGCGACACCTGTCGCAGGGGAATCCGCAACTTCATGCTCAAGGGGCAGCTGGAAACGCCTCAAAATCAATGGGACGCCGGCAATGGAGCTCTCATGCGGATGGTGCCGGTTGCCCTGTTCACCCTGGGAGACGATCTCCTGCTGCAGCGCTGTGCCGTGGAGCAGGGACACCTTACCCACAACCAGCCCCTTTCCGATGCAGCCTGCATCTGCTATGGCAGGCTCATCCACCTGGCCCTGCTCGGCTATTCCAAGCCGCGGCTGCGTCGCGAGGTGGAGGGACTCATCGCCGAACATCATACCTTTTCCTTCGAACCATACCGGGGCCTGGCCACCGGCTACGTGGTCGACACCTTTCAGACTGTCTGTCACTACTTTTTCCGCGGACGCAGCTTCGAGGAGTGCGTGACCGGGGCCGTTAACCAGGGCGGTGATGCCGATACCACCGGCGCCATTACTGGCGGGTTGGCCGGCGCATATTACGGCGTGGATGCCATCCCTCGGCGCTGGGTCAAGAAGATGGATAAACGGCTCCTGTCCAATATTGCCGATCATGCCCGAAGCCTTGTGGGGCTTTCCCCCTTTTCCTGCGCTGAATAGTGGTTGTCCTCTCCCGTTGGTTTTAATTCCTCTCACAAATAACGATGTGCTCTGTTCATAAATTGCACAGACACTCATTCTCCCCTTGATCCCTCGCAACGCTCCTTGATCAGAGGGGTGGCGTGAACCGGCAGGCTATTCTGCTGTTCGAATCATGCGCACTGTGCGGTTTGTCACAGTCGGGGTCTTGAAGCAAAACTCAATTTATATCAAAGTGTTACGCTGTTCTGGGGGACGCTTGGCTGTTGCGCTGGTGGCACCCTTTTTGATGAGTATCGTTTTAATGATAGTTGCATGAAAGAGGATACCCATGTCTGCCTTCGAATCGCTCCGCCTTGCCCGCCTGCTGCTGTTACTCGTGATTTCCACACTGTGTGCCGCCTGCAGCAGTTCACAATCCACGGTCGTCGAGCCCAAGAGCGAGATCGGACAACAGTCTGTCAGCGGTACCATGTCTAGCGGAGCAACGAATGAATCAGCTTTTTCAGTAGCAGAGCCCACGGGGACGGGCGTTTCCGCTCAACAGGCTCAGTCGTCTGCCGGGATGGCGGGTGACCAGGCATATGGCGCCGACCAGCAATCTCCCGGCCCCGTTTCTGCTCCCGTTGCAGAACCGACAGGGAGCGTGACCGTGCCGACGGTCCCGGCATCGGCGGAGAATGTCCTGCCTCAACCCCAGACTCAAACCCAACCACAAACCCCGGTAGAATCCCCCCCCCAAGCACGGAAGCTCCTCGTCGATCGTCAGGTCATCGTCGATCTTGGCCGGGCAAGCGGAAAGGTGATCGTCCAGTGATTGCGCATGGGAAGATATATAGAACACTGCCACTGATGCTGCTGACAGTGGTTATGATGGTTGCCTTACTCTTGGGCCGGGATGCTGAGGCCGCTTCCGGGCCGGTGATTCAGATTGATTATACCGTTGCCACTGACGGTTCGACCCTCACCGCAACAGCTACCTTTCTCAACGACGTGTCAGCGACCAATCTTCACGGTGTCATCCTGGTCATCGATTCGCCGGATCTGGCCGGGATAAACAACCACGGTACCTACAACGGCCGCCCCTTTTGGAACATCGGCAGCCTGACTGCAGGGGGGCGTGCAGTTGCGGAACTCAGAATGACCATTGCGGCCGGAGTGCGTGGTGCCCCGTTGAACATCGGGGTCCGGGTGTTCAGCTCACTCTCCGCGCCGGTCGTCGATGCCGGCAGAAACGTTCTGGATGCCGTTCCCGGTCAGTCTGTCCAACTGGACGGTAGCCTGTGCTATGACCCTGATGGCAACGACATCACGTATCGCTGGGCGTTTCACCGGGTGCCATCAGGCTCCAGGTTCACTGATCCTGCGCTTGCACCTGACGGCAGCTCGACCTTTTTTGCCTCATTCATCCCGGATGTGCCGGGCGAATACGAGATAAAGCTGGACGTCACTGACGGCGTCAACCTGTCAACGGATATCGTCTATATACTCGTCACTGACGACACGGAACTCCCGTTACCACTGCCTATACCGCCTCCCCCAACGGAGGCGGTCACCGGCAGTCGGCCTCTGGCCGGGGATCTGCTCACTCTTTCCGGCGAGCAGTACTTCAGCCGTACGGGTAAGGTCACGGCGTATGCCTGGCGGTTGCTGGTCATTCCCGAGACAAGTTCCGTTGACAAGGGAAGCGCAGTATTCAACGCAGAGACCGGAGAGTGTTCGTTCACTCCGGACAAGGGAGGGCAATATCTTCTGCAATTGAAGATGGAGTACGAGAAGCCTGAGGAGCCGGCCAAGAAGTCGAAGAAGGCCCAGAAACACAACCAGACGGTCATTGTCAAGGTTACGGTTGATGAACGCCCGCCCAATCAGGCACCGGTTGCGGCGGTGATGCAGAGGGTCATCGAGGTCCCCGTAGGAATCCCGACAACCCTTGACGGAATCGCATCAGTTGACCCGGAGGGGATGCCGTTGACCTATTCGTGGCGCATGACCGGCGTACCGTCGGGATCTACGGCGGCTTTGGGCGGCACTACAACCGCGGCGGCGGCGTTCGTCCCGGACAAAGAAGGGTTCTACCGGTTCGATCTTACCGTTTCAGACGGTTCTCTTGCCAGTTTGCCATCTGTTGTGCATGTAGTGGCCTTCAACCCGAAACAGCCATACCCTCTTCCGGGAACGCCACAATCTCTCGTCGACCAACTGGGACTGGCAACAACGCTGCCGGGTGAAGGGGTAGTGGGGCTCATCTCTCCTATGAAAGGGGCAACGTACCCGCTGAATGTTCCGCTTGAGATCCGCTGGACGAGGAGTAGCGCAATTACCATCGTTTCGGTGCAGATCAGCTACGCCAACCGCTCGTTTTCGGTCATCACGGTTGCCGACCGTTACGTCCTGAGCCCGGCCATCCTGTCGAATATCGTTGCCTGCGGTGGAACTGCCCAGGTATCGCTGACAGCCATGGTTGACGGCTATAGATACGAGACCAGGCCGGTGCCGTTTACCGTGACCTCTGCGCCGTTGAGCGGCAAGATCTATTTCTGGGGAGTTACGTTCACTGAAGGCAGCCTGTATCAACTGTCCATGGGGAGCAGCCAGCCTGTTCCTATTTACGGGAGTGCGGTCGGCAAGAAGTGTTGCGGGTGCCATTCCCGCTCAAGTGCCGGTGATATGGCTTTCACTGACGAGAACGGGAGCATCGGTCTTCGTATACTCAACCGAACCGGAAGCATGACGGACGTATCAACGACCTGGAGTGCTGTGCTTTCCTGGAATCGGGATGGTACCAAGCTCCTGTACTCGGTCCCCCGCCTGGATGGCGATGTTATGGACTGCAATATTTACGTGTACGACGTGGCAACCGGAACCAGTTCGCCGGTACCGGGCCTGAACAGGCCGGACCGGGACGAGATCATGGCCGTTTGGGCGCCGGACGGATCCATCGTTGCGGTGGTTACTCAGCACCTGCCGTGGTTTGCCGGCTTGAGCGGCAATAATTATCTTATGCGGTGGGGGACTGTCTCCCGGATAGTGCATCTGCGAAACGACGGAAGCGAAGTGAGGCTGAGCGACAACGTACCCTCATTCACCCATTACTACCCAAGCGTCTCGCCCGACGGTAAGTGGCTGGTCTTCAATACCTCCGACCGGGGTTCCTATGCCTCATCCGACGCGAAGCTCTGGATCATGCCGATGGACGGTTCGGCACCAGCCCGGGAACTTGTCAATGCCAACACGACATCCGTTGACGACAAGGGTGCTTCAGTCGGATATGGAAACAGCTGGCCCCAGTGGTCGCCGGACAGTTCCTGGATTGCCTTCTCATCCAATCGCCCTCTGCTTCAGGAGGACGGAACGTTTGCCAGGGATTGGTCACTCTATATAGCCGCTGTCAACGCTAACGGCAATGACTCGATAGCTCTGCCGGTGCCGGGTGCATCACGTCGCGGTCTGGGAGAGCATGTGCAGAACTGGTTTTACTGAGCCCGTTCAACTAAACCGTACAGGGAATCTGCCGGACGCGGTACTCGCCGCCGATGACCATATATTCTCCTTCCCCTTTCAGGATACTGCTCGGGAGGAGGTCGCCGTAGAAGAAGACCTTTGCGACAGGAACCTGAAGCTTCCAAACCGTGTAGCCGAACTCCCACGCCCGTTCTTCCTCTCCTGTGCATGATACCAGATTGTTGAGGCGTACGATCTGCTCCCTTTTGGATAGTTGCTCCAGCAGATCGTGCTCACTGGCATCATAGGTGCCGCGAAAAAGAGATATCATCCTCTCCCCGGGCCTGCGGCGGGCCAGTTCGTACTGACAGAATTCGTACAGAAGGTCGAGCTGTGAATTTATGGCGTTGGTCCGGGCGCTGCCCCTGGTGCGGTCTGTAGCAAATACCATGTACTCCTCGGCATGGATGCCGGGGATCCGGATCTTGTGGAAGGTGGGGGGGAGCCCCATGCGGCTCTCCACCCATCCCTTGAGGACAGCACCCTCTATGGAGTTGGAGTCCATCATCCAGCCGCGCAGAAAACGGAGATAACTGTTTTTGATGCTCTTTCGGGCGGTGTCGGTCTGCTGCTGCCAGTGGTGCAGCTGGAACTTCACTGACATGTAGTCATTGAAGACCAGCGCCCGCTCCTCGGCGGCAGTGATCCCGTCGAGCCTGTCGAACAGAAACCGGTTGGCCTGGCGCACCCCCTGGATTTCCAATGGCTGGGGGTGGTCGTTAAAGGTGCGCGAGGCGATGACCCAGGGGGGGAGGTTGCACAGGTTGAAGGCTGAACTTTGCATTGGGTCATCACCTCGTTGTGACAAGGAAGCGCCAGGGCTGTCTGCTGCCCCTACAGTACCCTGGCCAGCTCAACCAGGGCTGGTCCGATCTCCCCGGTGAGGGCGAAGGTGGAGAACCCGAGACGTTCCATCTCATCCTGGGGCGACTGTCCGATCTGGGAGCAGACGATGGCCCTGCACCCCGTCAGGGCAGCGGCAATGCCGGCCAGGACGTGGGTCCGCATGGGGTGCTCAGGATCATAGGTGCAGTAGCGCTCCACCTTCTTTTCGTCCACCAGGCTCGCAGTACCGTTGTTCACGCTGTAGATCAGGAAGCGCTCCGCGTGACCGAAATGCTGGTCGATTTCCCTGCCGGTTTTGGTTGCAACCGCGATGAGCATGGCAAATCTCCTGTAGGGGCATCCCTTGTGGGTGCCCTTGCAGCGGGCGGGCACAAGACCCGCCCCCACAAAATCACATTACGACCGGTTCGAAGGTGAAGCACTTCTTGGAACAGGTCCGCCCGCACGCCTGACAACCGATACAGTTGCCGGGATTTTCCACCTTCATGAACATCTTCGCTGAATCGTCCTCGTCCAATTCCTCGAAGGCCAGCACGTCGTGCACGCATACCTTATAGCAGCGGCCGCAGCCGATGCAGGTTTCTTCGTCAATAGACATGATGAACTGTGGGGTATACTCTGTTTTGTTCCTTCTCAGTCCGGTGATGTAAGCCATGTTCTTATCCTCCGTTGTTGTATGTTGTTTCCGGGTCAATTCTTGAATTGCCCTACGTTGTCAATCTTCGTAAAAAGGAGCCGTGTCTTCCTTGTGCATTGCCTTCCTGAGCCATGGCGGAGGATTTCCCTTCAGCACCTCCTGTAACTTCCCGACAATTTCGGCGACCGGCACCTCGGTATTGGTCTTCATCGGGTGGATCTTTTTCGCCACCAGCTTGGCAGCAGCCGGTCCGCCGATCTGCATGGTGTAGACGATGGCGCAGTCGGCAAGGGCGTTGGCCCGGGCAGCGATCCGGTCCTCTTCGTCCTCGGCACTGGTTACGGCGCTGATGGTGGCGAGCGGTTCTGCTGCATCCGGCCCGATCTCCCAGATCTGGAAGGTCTGGCACTGGCCGAAGTGCTGGTCGATCATCTCGCCGGTGGAACTGGTAAATGCTACTTTCATATTGCCTCCTTCGGAGGCAGGTTTAGGTAAAGGTATAGGCAAAGAACCCCTCTGATTTTCTTTACCTTTACCTCTACCTTTACCTGCCCTTAGTTGTGGGCCAGTTTCTGCGCCTCTTTTGCATTGCCTTGGAAGATATTTGCCACCTCGAAGATCAGGTTCAAGGTCCCACGGTAGCCGACCCACATCTTCTGATGTGCCCCCAGGCGGTCAAAGACCGGCAGCCCGGCCCTGAGGTGGGCCTTGATCCCCAGTTTGTCGGCTGCCTGGCGACCGTTGGAGTTGGCCACCAGCAGGTCCGCTCCCACCGCTGCTGTTTCCAGGTCCTCCAGGTCGCCGACAAAAACGCTGTCGGTTGGGAGTCCATCCAGTCCCCGGGTCCGGGTGGCGCTGATGGCCGCCTGTATCGTGCACCCCATGCCGGCCAGGAACCGGGCCATCACCTTCAGGTTGTCGGCTTCCAGGGCGATGGCCACCTTCTTGGTGCCGAACTGGTAGTGGCTGTCCACCATGGCGTCCATGAGGCGGCTTCGCCAGCGGCGGTGCTTCTCCGGGATCGGCCGGCCGCTGATGGCCGAGAGCGTCTCCATCAGGGAGTCGACCTCGGCCAGACCGGTCACCGAGGTGAAGCCGTAGGCCGGGATGCCGAAGCCCTCCCTGAGCTTCTGTGCCGCCTTGGCCAGGGAGTCGCCGATGTAGAGAGTTGCCTGGCTTTGGCCGGCCCTGCGGATATCTTCGATCGGGATGCCGCCGGTGGAGAGGGGTGATACCTCCTCGTCGATATGGCCGTCCAGGGCGTTGGCAATGTCCGGGATGGTCAGCAGTGTCAGGCCGAAGGATTCGACGAGCTCCTTGATCTCCTCCACATCCGCCGGGGTGAGGTGGGCGCCGGGGAGCAGGTTCACCTGGCCGGCAATAGTCGGTCCGGCCTCCGGGATCGTGGTGACGATCGCCTCCACCGCCGCGGCGTACCCCTCCTGCAGGGAGCCGCAGTAGTCGGGCGTGGAGGCCCAGACGACCGGCACGTCGGCGTATTCCGGGTTTTCCTGGCGGAAGTGGACAATGGCGCTCCTGACGTCGTCGCCCATGGTCTCGGTCAGCCCCGAGGTCATCACCCCCACCACGCCGGGGTGAAACTTGTCGATGACCCGCTTGATCCCCTTTTTCAGGTTCTCCCAGCCGCCGAAGATGGCGGTGTCCTCGCTCATGGCCGTGCAGTTGAGGGCGATGGACTCCTTGAAGTGTCGGGAGAGCTGCAGTCGGATGAAGGTGGAGCACCCCTGGGCGCCGTGCAGGAGCCCCAGCATGCTGTCGATCCCCAGATATGCCAGGGTGGCGCCCAGGGCGGGCGAGTTTTTCTGCGGGTTCACGGTGGCCTGCTTGGTCGGCACCTTCACCCGTGACGCAGTGAGATCCTCTACCATAATAGTCTCGCCGTGACAGGCAGCGGCAGCCACGTCGGTTGTCAGCTCGTCGCCCGACTTCTCCCACGGGGCCTTGGCGTTCAGCACCGGCCAGATCGGGTTGTTGACCGTCAGATCCAGCTGCCGGGCAAAGGTCACCATACCCTCGTACCCCGCATAGGGGTGGGTGCGGCCATGGTTGATGTCCAGGAAAGGGGTCTTGGTCTTCAGGGCCAGGAACTTGGTCTTGCCGCCGGCCACGATCAGGTCGGGCAGTTTCTCCCGCATGACGGAGAGCAGTCCGGCCGTGGAGGTGTCGTCGATGATCTTCGCATCCTTGTGCATCAGCCCCTTCATCCGGTAGAAGTCTTCCAGGGTCGAATTCTGGGTGCCGGCGGCCAGGATCTCCACCCCCAGCTCCCGGAGGGCGTTCACCATGGACCAGGTCTTTACCCCGCCGGTGAACAGGACCGAACTCTTTCCTTCGAGTCTTGCCCGGTACGGGGCGATCTTTTCCCGGCACCGTGCCTCTTCCTCTTCCAGGAGCTGTTCCACCCGGTCCTGCATGACCCGCTTTTCCAGGCCGTTCACGGCGTTATCCAGTTCGCGGGCTATGTCCCTGAGCGCCTTGGCCGTGTCGGTCATCCCGTAGAACGACTCCTCCAGGTACGGCATGCCGTAGTTCTTCTGCATCTTCTTGGCGAGGTTGGTGAGCGACTTGGAGCAGATGATGATGTTCAGCTTGGCCCGGTGGGCGTAACGGAGCTCCTCGAAGGTGGCGTCGCCGCTGAAGCAGGAGAGGACCTGGATTCCCAGGCGGTCGAAGAGCGGCAGCATCCCCCAGAGGTCTCCGGCGATGTTGTATTCGCCGATCAGGTTTATTGGGTATTCCCCCAGCACCGGCGGCTCGGCAGTGCCGATCACGTACTTGTACAGGATCTCGCCGGCCAGGCGGTTGCCGATGTTCTTGTCGCCGATGAAGCCGGGGGTGTTGACGGGTATCACCGGCATGGCGACCTTTTCGCTTGCTGCCGCGCAGACCGCTTCCACGTCGTCGCCGGTCATGGCGGTGACACAGGTGGCGTAGACGAATATCGCCCTGGCCTGGCCCTGATAGCGCTCTGCCAGCTCCAGGATCGCCTTGTAGAGCTTCTTCTCGCCGCCGAACACCACGTCGTTTTCCAGCATCTCGGTGGTGAAGCCGCGGCGGTAGAGCTGGGAGCCGCTGGAGCGGGCACCCCGGTTGTCCCAGGAGTTGCCGGCGCAGGCAATGGGGCCGTGCACCAGGTGGATCACGTCGGTGATCGGCATCAGGACGACCCGGGCGCCGTCGTAGGCACAGCTCCGTTCGGTTCCCTCGCCCGGTTCCGACTTCTTGCAGAACTTGGGGGCTCCCTTTTCCTGGTGGGTGTCGCATTCGGGTGCGTCGTAGTAGTCCGGTCTGGCCATGATCTCCCCACCTTTCCGTTGGTGATACGTCAGAAAACAAAAGGCGCCCCCATTCCGAGAATGGTGGCGCCTTTGCCAACGCTCTTCTATTGATGGTTTTGGTCAATGCACTGGCCATGCCAAAACGTAACCTCCATATATTCATGGAGGTTAGCTTGGAAGCCGCCGGCATTCTGGGCATTCACTCCGGTTGCTGCCGACTTTTTGGGCAGTTGTGCGATGACGTCAGTTTCGCAGGCGGTATTGTTTACCGCTTATTGTGTTGTTGTAAAATATTGATAGAATTCTCTCATTTTAAATGCCTGTCAGTTTGCGTTCGGAAACTCGTTGTTTGCGGTGAGGGGGTTATGGGTAGATTCGGTGCCATGTCGATACGTAGGCAGATGATACTCCTGGTCGTGGTTATGGCAATCGTCCCCCTCGGGATCATTGCCTATTCGGTATTCAACCAACGCACTAACGATCTGCGGGAAGCCAGGCTGATTGTCGAGAGGCTTGCCAACGAAGTCGCAAATGATCAGAAAGCACTGATTGCGGGCTCGGAGCAGCTGCTGAGCACGCTGGCCTACGTTCCTGCGGTCCAGCAGCGGGATGTCACGGTAGTAAACAGTCTGTTCGCCGACTTGATCAAGCATACCCCCCAGATCACCAATATCCTGATGATCGACAGTACCGGTCTGGTCTGGGCTTCGGCGCTGCCCATGCGCGGCACCATCATGGCCAATGACCGGAGATTTTTCAAGAATGTGATGGCTACCGGCCGCTTTTCATCAGGAGAGTATACGGTCGGCAGGGTCTTGAACAGGCCCGCCCTCAGCTTCGGGTATCCCATCACAGACGCCTCGGGCAGGATCAGGGATATTGCAACGGTCGCCTTCACCGTAACCAAGTATGCCGAACTGCTGAAGATAACGCCGCTCTCAAGAAATACGTCACTCCAGTTGACCGACCACAAAGGTACCATCCTGTTTGCTTCGCCATCTGCTGAGCTGATCGGCAAGCAGGACAGGGAAGACCTTTCCAGGCGGATGGCCAATGGACCGGACGAAGGGAGCTTTGAGGCTGTTGGCAACACGGGTGTCAGGCGCATTTTTTACTACAAGAAGCTGCGACTGGGCAGCGAAGCTACACCGTATATGTATGTGCGTGCCGGCATCGCCAAGCAACCCCTGTTGAGCAGAACGAACTCAGCTCTCTTGACCAATGCGGCAGTGATGCTGGCTGTTCTGCTTCTGTCGCTCGGTGTTACCGTCTACATCAGCAAACATGGCATCCTGAACAAGATCAACGCACTGCGTGATGCCACGCAAAAGGTCGCCCGGGGGGATCTGGATGTGCATGTTTCGGACTATGTTTCCGGCGGAGAAATTGGCGAGCTGGGGCAATCGTTCGATGACATGGCGCAGGCCCTGATCAGGGACAACGCCGAACGGAAGCGGGCCGAGGAGGCGGTCAGGGAAATCGAAAATATCTTCAATCTGTTCCTGGAATACAGCCCGATCTATATCTTCTTCAAAGACGAGCAGATCCGGGCCATCAAGCTGAGCCGCAATTACGAGCAGTTGCTGGGACGGCCGGTTGAAGAGCTGCTCGGCAGGACCATGGATGACCTCTTCCCGTCCGAGTTGGCCAGGAGCATGATTGCGGACGACCAGAGAATACTGCGTGAAGGGGTCCCGGTCCAGGTCGAGGAAACACTGAACGGCAGGATCTATTCGACCCTGAAGTTCCCGATCATTCAGGAAGGCCGTACCCCAATGCTGGCCGGGTTCACCATGGATATAACTGTCCAGAAACAGGCCGAGAAAGAGATCCTGCGGCTCAACAGCGAACTCGAACAGCGGGTGCACACCCGCACGGCCCAACTGCAGGAAGCCTTCAAGGAGCAGGAGGCATTCAATTATTCGGTTTCCCACGACCTGCGGGCGCCGCTGCGTCACATCAACAGCTTCAGCGCCATGCTGCAGGAGGAGTTCGGAGATCTCTTGCCGGAAAAGGCCCATGTCTATCTGGAGCGTATCGAGAAGGCGAGTAGCCGGATGGGGGAACTGATCGACGATCTGCTGCAGCTGTCGCGGGTGAGCCGGGCAGAGATGCGTCAGGTGCCGGTGAACCTGAGCGACATTGCCCGGCATGTGGCCGAGATGCTTCAGGGTACCAGGCCGGACAGGGCCGTTGAGTACGTTATTGCCGACGGGATGGTTGTCAGGGGGGACCCGACACTCCTGAGGCTGGCACTTGAAAACCTGCTGGGCAATGCCTGGAAGTATACCGGACAGCGGCAGTCAGCCTGCATCGAGTTCGGCAGGACAACTGTTGATGGCCGGGATGTCTACTTTGTCCGGGACAACGGTGCCGGCTTCGACATGGCCTATGTGGGCAAGCTGTTTCACCCCTTTCAGCGCCTCCATGGCCAGGAGTTCGAAGGAACCGGCATCGGGCTGGCTACCGTGCGGAGGATAGTCGAGCGTCACAACGGCAGGATCTGGGGGGAGGGGACAGAAGGCGAAGGGGCGACATTTTATTTCAGCTTGGGACAAAGTCCGGAAGAAGAAACCACGAACATCTCCACCAGCAGCATAGTGGGCGGGGCTTGACAGACGCCGTTTTTTAGGTATTGTTGTTGCCCGGTATATTTTGCCAAAAGGGCTGCTGTCATCTGTCATGGAGAATGCCATGGCATGTTCAGAGAATAATACAATTTCGAGGGGAGAGCATTTCATGAGCAGTATCAAAGGAACTCAAACGGAAAAGAACCTGCTGAAGTCGTTTGCCGGTGAGAGCCAGGCCCGCAACCGCTACACCTACTTTGCTGCCGCAGCCCGGAAAGAGGGGTATGTGCAGATTGCCGACATCTTCGAGGAGACCGCCGGCCAGGAAAAGGAGCATGCCAAGCGGTTCTTCTCGTTCCTGGAAGGGGGAGACCTGGAGATAACCGCCTGCTTCCCCGCAGGCAAAATCGGGACTACGGCGGAGAACCTGCTGGCGGCTGCCACCGGCGAGCACGAGGAGCACACCGTGCTCTACCCGGGCTTTGCCGCAATAGCCCAGCAAGAGGGGTTCCCTGCCATTGCCTCGGTCTGGCATGCCATTTCCGTGGCAGAAAAACAGCACGAGAAGCGTTATCGTGACCTGCTTGGCAACATCGAGAACAACCTGGTTTTCACGCGTGATGGCGAAGTGGTCTGGCGCTGCCGCAACTGCGGCTATCTGCACAGTGCAACCGGAGCACCCGAGCAATGCCCGGCCTGTGCTCACCCGCGGGCACATTTCGAGATTCTTGGTGAGAACTGGTAGCAAGGGGCATCGTTTTTACCCTGGCAGTGCAACGGCCGCCTCCCTCAGGAGTGCGGCCGTTGCCGTTTGCGTCCGGCAGGTTACTGGATGTTCCAACTAACCAAAAGGGACGCGATCACGTTGTGACGGTGATTGCTGTCCGCGCCGTGTAGTACTTCCTGCCGCTCACCGCGTCGAAGAACTCCACCGTGGCCGGGAAGGTTCCGGCCGTGGTCGGCCTGACGATCAGGTCGTGGCGCATGGCGGAAGTGAGCCGGAAGGGGGTTCCGGCGGGAAGGCGGTAGGGTCGGGAGTATTGCTGGAATGGCGGCACCCCGAGGGCGTGACCATCCATGGCGATCACGTCGGCATCGATCCCGAGGGTAAATTGCTGGGTCAGGTAATCGGCGTTTGCTACCCGGATCAGGAGCGTCTGCCCGACCTTGACCGTCGGCGCGATCAGGGGGGAGTCGGCAACCGTAAACGGGGTGGAATCGTTGATCCGCCGCGGCACACCGCTGAGCAGGAAGATGTCGGGGCGGAAATCGTTCAGGATTCCATCCTGGGTGAAGTTGTCCGGATTGACCGGGTCCTGGCTGTCGCTCTTCTGCATGAAGGCGTCGTGCCCCAGGCTGTGCCAGCGGCTGTCGATGGAGTCGGCGACCCAGAACGCCTCCCGGTCGTACGGGATGACGTGGTCGGCCGCAGGATTGTAGGCGGCAGCGAAACCCGGACCCCCATCCTGGTAAGGCGGTCCGGCAATGGTCGAACCGGCCGGTTTGGGCGGGTCGATCAGCATGAGGCCGTACAGACCCATCTCGAAGTGGAGCACGGTGTTCTTGTGGCAGTGGTAGACAAAGGTCCCCGCCTGCCGTGGCTGGAACTGATAGATGAAATGGCCCGTCACCTCGAAGGAGTGCTTTCCCACCCCATCGTTCATCGGGGTCGGCTCGATACCGTGCCAGTGGATGGTATGCGCACCTCCCTGACCGCCGACATCCACCTGTACGATGGCGTCCCGGGGGATCCGCAGGATCTTTGAGGGGAAGGTCCGTCCGTTCTGACCGTCGTCCGGATCCTCAATGATCCACATCGGTACCTTGCCGCCATCCGCCAGAACAAGGTCGAAACCCACCAGCAGGTTCCTCTTGAAGGTGAAGTCCGGAGGCTGGGGATCGGTGTTTTCGCCGCCAAATCCCGGCGGACTGGTAAACTTGTTGAATTCAGCCACCTTGTCGGCCGGCATGAGTCCACGGGAAATTATCGGAAGGGCCATGTCGGGTTCTCCTTTCGGGCCGGGTACCGGCTACATGCCGCCGCTATGCGGGAAATCCACGCCATCCAGATCACCGAGCAGGCCGAAGTGGGTCACCGTCCCCTGGGGATAGTTCCCGCCAGCCGCGGTCTGGGACATTTCGACGTGGCAGTGCATGGCATAGCCCAGCGGCGACTGCGGGACATCACCCAGAACCAGCGCCAGCTCATGGGGGATCAGGGTGCGCAGCGGAATGCTCTCGTCCCCGGCGATATCCGGCGGCCTGATAAACGGCACCAGCCAGTCCACGCGATCCTCGGGGAAGATGGCAATGGTATCGAGGAACAGCACATTGTCGCTCACGACATTGTTCACTGCGGTTATGTAGAAGTGGTTGGCGTGGAGGTGGGTCGAATGATCGAAGAGCCCTGCGTTCAGGACCCGGACGAGCATCGGTTGCCCGATCCTCCCCTCAAGGGCGATCGAATGATCGTCTGCGGCAAAGACCCCGGATTTGCCGTTGATGGTGAAATAGCGTGGCAGGAAATTGGCCTTCATGTCGGCGGGGCTGATAGTTACCCCATCCCGGGCCAGGTCGTTGAAGGCGGGGTCTATCTGGTTCAACAGCCAGACCCGCGTCCGCTCTGGCTGCCAGCCGACCGGTGAGAGTGCATGCCTGGGGAAATGGGCGGTGGTCCCCAGGTCATCGAACAGCTGCTGCACGGCAGCGGTGGGCAGACTGTACGGGGTATTGCCCGCCTGCGGCATGACCACCATGGCGCCGTGCAGACCCAAGACCCGGTTGACCGGTGCGTTCAGAGGATCGAGATACATGTAGGTGCCTGCCGTTGGGGCGATGACGATGCGCACCCGTGTCTCTCCCGGTCCGATCACCCCCAGATCCACCAGACCCGGAATGGCAAAGCCGTGGTTCTCAATGGAGTCGTTGGTGACGGTAAACCTGAGCGGATACCCTTCTTCGACCTCGATCAGCGGTCCCGGGACACGTGGCCCCATCAGGGCAGGGTCCGTCTGATTCAGGTCCTCATAGGCCCACATGAATACCTGGCGGCCATCGACCATTTCGGCCAGGGCTCCGCTGATGCGGAGCCTGACTTCCACCCCCTGGTAGGGGGGCGACGAACCGGCACAACCGGTGAAAGACCCGAGGGACAAGGCCGCGATGCTTACCATGCCACCCTTGAGAAAATCACGTCTCTTCATGGAACCTCCCGAAGGAACTCGTGCACATGTGCGCCGATGACACGTACACTCCGAACTAGCCGTACCACAGAGCCTTCCTGCCATGTTTCAATTATACCTTCTTCAAATCCATTTTCATCATCACGGAGATTGTTGCTGCCATGGATAATCTCCCCATGTCATTCTCGCGTACTTTCAACTTCTCAGGATGCATGTTGCCATGCGTGCCGGAGCTTCCTCCTTCTCTGAGCTATCCGAAAGTAGCCTTGAAAATCAGTTGCCGGCGAACACCTTGCGCAGGAGGTCGGTGGTCCGGGCAGTCGGGTTTGTCCTGATCTTCTTTTCCTCCTCCCCCACCATGATGAATAGTCCATCCAGGGCCTTGTTGGTTACGTACGTATCCAGGTCGAGGGACGGTATGCCTGCCAGGGCCGCCAATGGGAACGCTTCGTATTTGCCGGTCATCTCCTTGTAGGCGCGGGCAGTGCCCACCTGATCCATGCTCTTGGCCACAGCCGGTTTGAATGTTTCGAAGAGTTGCTGCCGGGTCTTGGTCTCAAAGAATTTCGTAGCCGCCGTATCCCCCCCGCTCAGGATACCCTTGGCGTCTTCCACCGTCATCTGCCGGATGGCATCGCCGAAGAAGCTGGCCGCTCTGGGCGCCGCCTTTTCCGCGGCCCGGTTCATGCTCAATACAAATTCGTCGACCTGCTGCTGGTAGCCGATGCTCCCCAGAACGTCTGCCGCCTGCTGGACGTTGTCGGGAAGGAGGATCTTTATGAGCCGGTTGCCGAAGTAGCCGTCTGGTCTGGCAACCTCGGCTACGGCCCGTTCGGTGCCGGTGGCCAGCGCCTCCTTGAGCCCCTTGACGATGGTACTGTTGTCGAGAGAAGCCTGCTCTTGGAGTGATGGCAGTAGCTCGCGGGAAAGATCGTCGAAAAATCCCGCCTGGCAGGGTGATGGTATGAACAGGAGCATGGCGGATGTCAGGCAGAGCGAGCGGTTCATGGGGCACCTCGGTGAACTTTGTAACTCCACAACGAAAAGGGCCGGACTGCTCGGTGGCCTCCATGCGGAGGAGGCTTTCGGCAACCCGGCCGACTGTGGTGGGCTGGATGGTTTAGTCCCGTGGCTTTCCGTCCCCCGGTCACCCGGGGTTTGGCTGTTGTCTTTATTTTGATTAATGTTATAGCCTGGGTGCAGGGTGTCAAGACTTCAAGTGAAAAACTTGAAACGGGTGAACTACATTGATGCTGGGCTTTGGAGGAACTCTACCGCAACCGCAGCTAACTCGTGCCAGATGTGACCTTGTTACAGTCCAGGAAACAGGCTTAAAGCAGCAGTGATCTCTTCAACGTTGGCTACACTTTCCGTCTCATCAAAGCGCTGTCCATCGCGTGTTATCGGATAGCGGAACCCATCTGTTTCAACAAGATCCACGCAAGCAATTACAGACAAAAGGATACTGCCGGCAGCGTTAGCGATATCAAAATCAACATCATCTTCTGCGAACTCTTTTTGTCGAACCACAGCCTGCTCACTCTGCCGGAAAAGTTCAAGAGAATGAATGCTCTTCCAGTCGTCGATTTCGTCAGTTAAACAGGGGGAGTTTCCATATGCCAGATAATACGCCTCACAGGATGCAAATTTCTGTTCGATTGGGTGCTCTGCGCCACGTGAGAGCATCCATAGGCCATTGGGGCCGCGGCGCGACAGATGGGGAACAATGACAATGGCTGAACAGGAGAGAAAATCCAACAGAGTCAAATCGATGTATGGCCGCCCGACCAACACCTCTGCCCCGCCAATCTTGAAGCGCGTTTTTTCGCCATATTCCTTGCGCCAGAGATCGCAGACATTGTTCTTCTTGAACCATTCAATAACAAACGGCATAACCTCCTGCGTCTTTTTCCCGCACCAGCATTGAATGTCTTCGAAAAATTCTATGGCTTCTGCTGACCATTCATCTGGCTGTACATTGATCTCAGAAACCGAAACCCATTGTGACGAAAGAACATTCTGTTCCAACAATTCGACAATCTTTTCAAATACGTCTTCATTTCCATAGTCGACGATTTGTTCCTTACGAAGCGGCAGTACGTCATGCGGTCTCTTGAAACGAGTAGCCGTAGGATCCGGGGGTATGGCAGCAATGGCTGCATTCCAATCGGGCGCATCAGGCGACCAGACCAGCTTTGCCTCTGGGAATGCAACTCCGGATGTGTTTTTCCCCGGTGTGCCAACGTAAAGGCGCACATCCGGGCTACGGCCGATGACGTGTCGGGATATTCTGGATGTCAGCGGCAAGGCACCTTCTTCAGCAACAATGTCGGCAACCAGATCGAGATCACCGCAATGCAGGGCACCACGGGCATACGATCCCACGACCCATACTGCCTCTACTCGCAAGCGTGAACAATGCAGACCCGGCAGGAAATCATATCGATACTCCACATCAAACACGTTCCTGTTCTTAACCCGCTGACAAATTTTCTGCAAAGATTTCGTGAATGAATCCCGACTTCTTCTCGTTTCCATAGCCCATACTCCTCGTATTAGACCAGTGCCAGTTCAAGCTTGTGCTTCCGTTTTTCCCAGTCCGGCATCACCTTTTCCAGCAGCCGGTAAAAAGCAGGGCTGTGGTCATGGCATTGCAGGTGGCAAAATTCGTGAGTGATGACATAATCTATGCACTCCTTCGGGGCGCGGATCAGGTTGGTATTGAGGGTCAGGATGCCGCCTCGGGAAAGGCTGCCCCAGCGTTTTTTCATCCTCCTGATCTGCAGTCGGGGCATCGTTAATCCCAACTTTTCAAAGTGCGGCCAGCACCTCTCGAAGCTGTTCTGGAAACTGCCTGCTGCCTTTTCCGCATACCAACTGTTCAGCAAGGCCCTGGTCTTCTCCGGGCCGGATACCCCCTCTGTTTCGACCATGAAGTGCCCTCTCGACAGCACAACAGCATCCCGGCTGCCCTCGCTGACCTTCAGGCGAAATTGTCGGCCGAGATACAGATGGGTTTCGCCGCCGACAAATTGTCGCTCCGGCGTTCTCGGGTCGAACTGCCGGAAATACTGCTGCTGCTTGATGATCCAGCGGGCGCGCTTGACGACCCTGTTGCGGATTTCCTCCAGACCGGCTCCGACCGGTGCCTTGACTACCACCCTGCTGTCGGGGAATACCTCAATAGCCAGGGTTTTTCTGGCAGCATAGAGCACGGTGAAGTTGATGCTATCCCTGCCATAGGTGACTTTGCAATGAGGCATTACTATTTTCTCCGGCTTTTTGACACCTGCAGCGTCTTTTCAATCAGCTCGTCCATTTGGTCCAGGCTGATTTCAATTCCCCTGGCTCCCTTTACCTCGTCGAACAGGTAATCGTCGATGTCATTGATCACCTGTTTCCTGGCATCGTCATCGTCCCAGAACTGCACCTTCCAGTGCCGATCGAGAATGGTCCGGACCGCCAGGGCTATCTCGGCAGAAACCGCTTCGCATGCTTCCTGTCCCAGGTTGAGTTGTGCCAGGAATGGCTTCAGCACGCCAAAGTAGGCCATGGCCTCTTCATTGCCGGCCAAGCTGGGGGGGATGTCGTCGTGCTGGCGCGTAACAACCCTGGTGCGATACTCAACAGCCTGGTTCAGGTACTCAAGGTCGGATATGCGCTTTGCTCGGAAGTCCTCGATGGCCTGCTGGATCAGCCGGGAGAATTTTTCGTAGAAGGCCGGATCCTCGGCCATCTTCTCGGTAATGACCTTCTTGGTGGCATGGGCAATGGAATCTGCCCTGGCCGCCGTCGTCCTGCCGTAAACCTCCTGCTCTTCCTTCACCAGGTTGAACATCTTTTCGTCAAAAATGTTCACCGGCTCGTTCAACTGAATCACTTCGTTAGCCTGGATATGGGTATCGAGGAGCTTCTTGATCTTCGGCTCGTAATCGCGGTAGTCGATAGCCTCGGCATAACGAAGCTTGACCGCCGCCTTCAGGTTGTGGAAGCGCTTCAGGTCGGCCTTGTAGCGCTGCAGCTTGGCATCGTCGACCGTGGTAATGAACGTCTCGGCGGAAAGGGCAATGCCGAGTGTCTTGCTGTACTCGGCCAGCCGCTGGTAAAAGTCCTCCCGAACGGCATCGTCGGCCAGCAGGACTTCATAGGCCTCTTCGTCGTAGCTGTTCTTGACCGTCTTGAAGAGATCCCACAGGTCGGAGTAACGCTGGGGGAGCTTCTCGATTTCGGCATTGATTGAGGTCAGCGTCCCCTTCAGGTCGTCCTCGTCATATCCTTCAAAAGCGCCGTACATGGTCAGCGCCTTGTCCAGCTCACCCAAGAGCCCGACATAGTCGACGACAAACCCCTCGTCCTTGTCCTCCGACAGCCGGTTGACGCGGGCGATGGCCTGGAGCAGGGTATGCTCCTTCAGCTCCTTGCAGATGTAGATGATCCGGTTGCGCGGGGCATCGAAACCGGTCAGCAGTTTGCTCACCACGATGAGGATTTCCGGCTCCGACCCGAACTTGAACTGGTTGATGATCTGCTTGGTGTATTCCTCCTCGCTGCCGTAGCGTTTCATCATCCTGGTCCAGAATTTGACCACCTCGTCCGTCGGCTCGTCATCGGTCTCCTCGTAACCTTCGCGGCTGTCCGGCGCGGATATGACCACCTCGGAGGAGACAAAGCCGATCGTCTCAAGATGCCCCTGGTACTTGAGAGCAACGGCCTTGCTCGGGGCAACCAGCTGGGCCTTGAAGCCGGTCCCCTGCCAGTTGGCGCGGAAATGTTCGCTGATGTCGAAGGCCCGCATGTAGACGACCTGATCGGCCTTGTTGAGCATGGAGGCCTTGGCGAATTTCCGCTTCAGGTCTGCCTTCTGCTCCTTCGTCAGCCCCTGGGTGTGCCGCTCGAACCAGAGATCGATGGCAGCCTTGTTCTGCTCCATCTCCACCAGCCGCCCCTCGTAGAGCAGCGGCACCACCGCCCCGTCCTCCACCGCCTGGTTGATGGAGTAGTGCGGTTCGATCAGCCCGCCGAACTTGACGAAGTTGTTCTTCTCCTTTTTCAGGAGCGGCGTGCCGGTAAAGCCGATGTAGCAGGCATTGGGGAACATCTGCCGCATCCGCGCCGAGAAGTTGCCGAAGTTGGTCCGGTGGCTCTCGTCGATCAGCATGAAGATATCGGGTGAATCGTCCTGAAACTTCCTCAGGTTCAGCGCCTTGTCGAACTTGTGAATCAGGGTGGTGACAATGCTCGCCTTGTGCTCCGCCACCAGCTCCATCAGGTGCCGTCCCGACGTGGCCCGGTTCGGGTCAAGGCCGCAGGCGGCAAAGGTATTGCCGAGCTGCTTGTCCAGATCGTCCCGGTCCGTCACCAGCACGATGCGCGGATTGGTCACCCCCGGATCGAGGGCCAGACCTCGCCCCAGCATGACCATGGTGAGCGACTTGCCCGACCCCTGGGTATGCCAGATGATGCCACCCCGCCGCCTGCCGTCGGCTTCCAGCTGCCTGATTCGCTCCAGGGTGGACTTGACGACAAAGTATTGCTGATAGCGGGCGATCTTCTTGATGCCGCCATCGAAGAGGGTGAACTTGAAGGCCAGCTCCAGCAGCCGCTCCGGCCGGCAGAGGCTGTAGAGCGCCCGGTCCTGCTCCGTCACCAGCCGCTCACCCTCGGCCTCATGGGCGTCGAAGAACTTTCTGGCAATGGCAAAGTCGCCGCTGAAGAGAAGGTCTTTCTTCTCCGGGTCAAGAGCGGTATTGACGCAGGCGGCGACATCGGTCGCCTTGTCCCGCAGCTCTTTCCAGATCCCCCAGAACTTGGCCGCCGTGCCTGCCGTGGCATACTGGGCGGCGTTCTTGTTGACCCCCAGCACCAGCTGGGCGAAGACGAACAGCCGGGGGATATAGTCGTCGCTCTGGTTGCGGATAGTTTGGGAGATCGCCTGCTCCACCTCGACATTAGGGGACTTACATTCGATCACCGCCAGCGGGATGCCGTTGACGAAGAGGACGATATCCGGCCGGGCCGATTCGGAGCTGCGGAAACGGTCCACACTGAATTCGGCGCTAACGTGAAAGACGTTCCGCTCCCAGTTGCGCCAGTCGATGTAGTTCAGGTTGAAGCTCTTGGAATCCCCCTCGATGCTCTGCTCCAGCGCCGTCCCCAGGGTGATCAGGTCGTAGATGGCCTCGTTGGTCTTCAGCAGCCCGTCGTACTTGACGCTCTTCAGCTTCTGGATAGCGGTCTGGATGTTCTCCTCGCTGAAGAGGAATTCGCGCCCCTTGTAAGTAATCCGGTTCAGCCGCTTCAACTGGTCGCGCAGAATCCCTTCGAGAAGGACATTGCCGGTCTTCCTCTGCCGCTGGGCAAGGGCCTTTTCGGGGGGGAGGTAGTCGTAGCCCAGGTTGATGAGGAGCTGCAGGGCGGGGATTTGGGAGAGGTGTTTTTCGTTGAAGCGGAAACCGGTCATGGTTTTCTCCGGGACTGGGTGCGAGTGCGGTAGAGGCGTTCGGTGAAGCCTCCTTCTTTCTCGAAGGCCTCGGCCTGGGCCGCCAGCTGGCGGTCGAGCAGGGAGCGGGCGACGGCGAGGAGGGTGAGGGCAGCGTTGGCGGTTATTTCGGGGTAGGTGGTTTTTGTGGAAGGTTCGGTTTTTGTGGACGTGGTGGACTGAGTGGACACCATGGACGACGTGGACAGTCCATCAAGTCCACCAGGTCCATGTTGTCCATAGACCTCCTTCACCCACTCCGCCACCTCATCCGCAGTCCCGCACCGCCGCGCCACCAGCGCCTTCCGGCGCGGGTCCTCCCGCTCCCAGAGCGGCAGCCCCCGCTGCCGCAAAAAGTCTTCATAGTCCAGCCGCAGCTCTTCCAGGCTGGCCCGGGCCACATTGGTCAGCTTCAGTTCGGCCTTCTTGGAGGTGCCCGATGCCTGGCTCCCTTCGGCGATGTTCTGCACGCCGCTCCGCGCCGCCTGCACCATCTGATCGCGGGTGCGGCTGAACTTGTCGATATAGCGCTCGCAAAAGCGCACCGTCACATCAAAGACCAGCTGGGCAAGCTGAAAGGATTTCAGCTTGCGATAACCACCATGCCTGGGAATCAACCCTTCCCCATCAGCCATAGAACACCCCCATCAGCAACCCAAGTCCGTTACGTCCACAAAGTCCACGCTGTCCATCACGTCCAAAACTAACCCCACAAACCCTACCCCACCCGCACCCGCCACTCCCCGGTCAACAGCTTCTGCATCAGCCCCCGCTTCTGCCGGCGCAAGGCGTCGGCCTGCCTTTTCAGCAGGTCGATTTCCTGGCGGGCGGTGTTGAGGATGGCTGCGACTTTTTGCTGTTCCGCCAGCGGAGGCAACGAAATCTTCAAGCCGAAGAAATCGGTCTTGGTAATATTCAGCAGCCCGTGACTCCTGGCGCCTTCCTGGCAGACCTCTGCCAGCTGCCTGTTCAGCAAGCCGGCCTCAAAAGCATGGGCCATGAAATCGGAATCGCACGGAGCATCGTCTTTTATGGAGAAGCAGAGGTAAAGCGTGGAGAGAACACCTTGGGGATAATCTTCAAGGCGCTTGATTGCGCCGTAGGGGTAGCCGTTGGAGGAGCTCCGGTTATAGGCGAATTCACCGTTTTTCAGCAGGTAGTAACCCCTGACATCCTCCGCCGAAACGCTCTTCTTGTAGTAATCCAGTTGACTGACAAGGCCATGCTGCGCCGAGGTTGTCAGGACATTCAACTCATTGACGCTGTTTTTCCGGGTCACCGGTTCGCAAACGTCTCTGAGGTGAAAGTGCCGCAATTCACCTGTGCAGTTATGAATCAGTTTTTGCGTGAGGGCTGTAAATCCATTTTCCTTGGCCGTAATCAGCCGCTCGGTCTTGTCGATGGCGAGGTCCCAGGTGGAAAGCAGGGAGACAATGGCGGTTTGTTCAGGGAGAGAAGGAAGTGAAACAATTTGTTTCTTCAGATTTTTTCCGCTTATAACTGGTACTGATCCGTCATTGCAAAATTTCTGAAGATCTTGTGATTCGAACCAGTAATACAGGAACTCAGCGTAACATTCGGTGGTATCAGAAACAGTTATTACTAAAACATTATCGTCGGTGAGGCAGCTTTGGGTCAGTATTCGTTTGTTATTCGACCGCAATGCTTCGCCAACCCTAGGAAAAACTATGCTCCCAGCCATAAAAGGCTTTGCCTTCATCTTTGCGAGAACATCGTCATTTATGTAATTTTTTGTCTTTGCTACATACTTTATGTTTCCGTGAGAGTTGAGATCTCCCACTTTTACATACATCCATTTACCCGAATCACTTCCTTGGTATTCATGCTTAAAGGTATATCCCTGCTGAATTGAGGCAAATTCACTGAGAGCGATTTGTTTCATTCCCCGCCCTCCAACTTCTTCGGCAGCTCAGTCCCCTTGATCAGCCGCTTTTCATCCGACTTCACCCGGCGCTCCAGCTTCTTCAGATCCTCTTCCGCCGGCAGCTCCTCCGGCTTGATGCCACGCTCCACCAGCATATTGCGGACACTGCGGTTATTCTGCACATGCTCGTCGGTAATCGGCTCTTCTCCCTGCATGTCATGCTGGCGTACGTTGTGATTGGTGATTTCCGTGGCGAGGTTCTTTGCGGCAATGGTCACGGTCGGTAGAAAGTCGGCAAGCGGGCGATTATCGGGAACAGCAAGCTGCCCCTTCATGACCTGGGTGGTTTTGCCAAAAAGAGCGGCATCACCCTTGGAACGGATGCGCCCGAAACCTTGCTCGTCAACACCCCGCTCATAGATGTTCTTCGAGAGTTCCGTCTCCGACTCGCGCAACTTCTGGCGGGCCTGCAGCCGCTCGTGAAGACGAATCCGCTCTTCGATGATCTCCTGTTTGCGGGTCTGGATGGCGAAATAGCTCTGGGCAAAGGCGATCTGGTCCTTGCGCGGGTCGCCATTCTGGGCGATCAGGTAGCAGGCGTAACGGGTCAGCATGATGTCTTCGACCGGCCGTTCCGCCCCGGAGCCGATGGGGACCATTTTGCTGACGTCAGCAAAATGGTTACTGACATTCACCCCAGCATTTTCACAGGCTGTTTTGGCCTTCTCAATAACTTCCAAAAAATTGCGCCATTGCACATAACCCAAAATTTCCTGCAAATCTCGGGCATACCAGAATTCAACCTCTGAATCCGGCCAGGTGTTGGCTATTTCATCAAATTGAGAGTGCAACCGGACCATCAATTCCTTATTCATTTGCAAAGCCTCCATGTCAGGCGTTAACTGAACCACCGACCATATTTCCCAACTGGTGAATATGGTCGGCACCATCTCGTGCATCGCCACGAAATGGTCAACCTCTTGTTACCATTGCGAGCATTACCTCGATATGGTTCGAAATCGCGCTTCGACTCCGCTCAGCGCACGCTTGTTCCCTGAACGGAGTCGAAGGGAATTAGCACCTACCTTTCAATCTCCTTCAGCATCGCCGCCATCTTCGCCCTCACCGCCACCAGCTCACTCTCCAACTGTTCGATCTCCACCTGCACGGCATCGATGTCGATCTCCGCCTCTTCCTCGAAGGTATCCACGTAACGGGGGATATTGAGATTGAAGTCGTTTTCCTGAATCTCCTCGAAGCCGGCGACGTGGGAGTATTTCTCCACCTCCTGCCGGGCAGCGACAGTCTCGACAATCTTCCGGATATGCTCGTCGGAAAGGGAGTTCTGGTTCTTGCCCGGCAGATAGTCGCGGCTGGCATCGACAAAGAGCACATCCTTGCGCTCCTGGTTGGCGCCACCTTTTTCCCGGCTGCGGTCAAAGACCAGGATCGCCACCGGAATGGAGGTGGTGGTGAAGAGATTGCCCGGCAGGCCGACGACGGCGTCGAGCAGGTTCTCTTCGATCATCTTCTGCCGGATACGCCCCTCGGCAGCGCCCCGGAACAGCACCCCGTGGGGGACGACGACGGACACGCACCCTTCCTTTTCCAAGGCCGCTTCCACCATGTGGCTGATGAAGGCCCAATCGGCCTTGGATTTCGGCGGTACCCCGCGCCAGAAGCGGTTGTAACGGTCACTTTCAGCCTCTTCGGCGCCCCATTTGTCGAGGGAAAAGGGCGGATTGGCAACCACCACGTTGAACTTCATCAAGCGGTCGCTTTCCACCAGCGCCGGACTGTTGAGGGTGTCGCACCATTCGATGCGGGCACTGTCGAACCCGTGCAGGAACATGTTCATCCGGGCCAAGGCCCAGGTGCTGCCGTTGGACTCCATGCCGAACAGGGCGAAGTTCCGGTCACCGACCTCCCGTGCCGCCTCGATCAGCAGACCGCCGGAACCGGAGGCGGGGTCGCAGATGCGATCTCCCGGTTTGGGTCTGCCCAGCTTGGCTACCAGCTCGGAAATCTTGTGCGGCGTGTAGAACTCTCCCGCCTTCTTGCCGGAGTCGGAAGCGAAGCGCTCGATCAGGTAGATGTAGGTGTTGCCGATGACATCCTCGGAAACCTTGCCGGGACTCATGTCCAGCTGGGGTTTGTTGAAGTCCTCCAGCAGCGTCTTCAGGCGGCGGTTGCGGTCCTTGGTCTTGCCCAGATTGGCCTCGCTGTTGAAGTCGATATTGCGGAAGACCCCTTCCAGCTTCGCCTTGTTGGCCTCCTCGATGGCATCCAGAACGATATTGATCAATTCGCCGATATTCGACGCGCTGCGCCGTTCGTACAGGCTGTAAAAGTCGGCCAGAAAACGGTCCGTTACCTCCCCTGTTTCCGGGTCCTTCAGCTCGGCAAAGGGGAGCACGAAGCGCTCCCGCTCCAGCTTGCGGCGGATACGGGCATCGTCGTCGCCGTACTGCTGGCGGTACTCCTCGTAGTGATCCTTCCAGACATCGGAGATGTACTTCACGAACAGCATGACGAGGATGTAGTCCTTGTATTGGGCGGGGTCCACCACACCACGGAACGTATCGCAGGCCGCCCAGGCAGCGTTGTTTATGTCTTTCTGGTCTATCTTGTCCGCCATATCTTCAATCTCCTTGTGTCAGCTGCAGTAAAGTTTTCGAAATATATTGAGTGCGTTTCTCTGCCAGCTTTTTCATGATGCGCTGCTCTTCTTCCGCCAGGGCGGCCAGTTCTACAATGAGCCGTTGTTGTGCAACGGAAGGGATATCTACCTCCAGATTTTCCAGCGACTGTTTGCTGATCATTTTGAGTGCCGTACCGGCTGCACAACTGGTCAGATATGCCTGGGCCGGTTGCTGACTGATGTACCAGTTCAGATACTTGGGCAATACCTTGCTGCTCCTGACCCTGATGCGCAGGAGCGGCGCTGCCAGCACTGCATGCCCCGGATCATCGACCAGCAGAGCTGAATTATGGATCAAACCGCGCGATCGAAAGATCAAGTCACCGGGCCTGACGAGATGATGTTCCTTGAGCATCTCCATATCCACCCTAGCCAACTCGTTACAGTCGACACAATTGGCGCTGGTCAGGTCTTTCATCTGAATGACGGCAACTGCGCCAATGTCCAGCGATTCAAGACGCGTACGGAATGAATACCCAGCCTGAACAGTTGCTATGTTTCCCAACTTGACTTTCATGACTCTCCACATTTGCGATAATGGCGTAACTGCAACATAACCATTTGATTAGCATTGGTCAAGACTTTATTGTTGAAAAAATGTCATTACTGTAATGAGTGGGCTGATAAAAAAACGGCGTACTCCGAAAGTGGGGTACACCGTTTTTATTTCAAACCGTCTGTGAGCTAACTTCCTGCATTAAATCATGAAGGGCTGCCTCTGATGACGGAGTGTGGATTCTTTGTCCTGACAAGGCTGTCGGTGGGTGGGCGGAGGCGTAGCAGCGCTACGCCGAACAACCGGCCACGAAGACTTACGCCGCCAGGGCGAAAAAGCCCATTCCCTACCGCATCATCTCGAAGTGCCGGTCCTCGCAGGTCTCGTCCCTGATCTCGATGAACTTGTTGCAGATGGCGGAGACCATGTTGATCACGCCCTGGTAGCCGATCAGCGGGTGGCGGTGCAGGTTGACCCGGTCGAAGATCGGGAAGCCGAACCGGAAGAGCGGGATGCCGGCATCGCGAGCGGCGAACTTGCCGTGGGTATCGCCGATCATGGCATCCACCGGGTCGGTCATGACCAGGCTGCGCAGGTGCCAAAGGTCCTTATTGATGTAGATCTTCCCCTTGGCGCCGTAGGGGGAGGAGTCGAGCAGCGCCTGGATCTCCTTCTCCAGCTTCTTGGTCCCCTTGGAGCAGAGGATGTGATAGGGAACCGCTCCCATCTCCAGGAGGAAGGAGACGTAGCCCAGCAGGTAGTCCGGGTCGCCGAACAGGGCGAACTTCTTGCCATGGATGTACTGGTGGGCGTCGGTGATGGCATCCACCGCCCGGCCGCGCTCGGCCTTCAGCGAGGCCGGGACCGGCTTGCCGAACAGCTCGGAGATCTTCAACAGCAGATTGTCGGTCTTCTCGATGCCGAACGGGGTCGGCAGGGCCACATGCCTGCCGGCGTAGTTGTCCTTGATCCAGCCAAAGGTCTTGGTGGTGGCGTAGGGACCCAGCGTGATGGTCGCCTTGCCGTTGACGGAGTCGGCTGCGTCGTCCAGCTTGGTCCCTCCGGGATAGGCGCGATAGGTGCCGTCCAAGGGAGAGTCGAACGTCTCGGAGATGTCGGCCAGGAAGGTGTAGGGGATGCCGAACGCCTCCAGGATCCGCTTGTACTCCCGGTAGTTGCCGGTATTGCAGTCAAAGCCGGCGATCAGGTTCAGCTTGCCGGTGCAGCGCCCTTCAACCTGCTTGCCGCTGGTCAGGGTCTGCAGGATGGAGAGGAGCATGGCGTCGTAGCCGTGGATGTGAGAGCCGTTGAAGCTCGGGGTGTTGGCGTAGGGGAGCGGGAACTCCTCCGGTACGCACCCCTTGTTTCGGGCGTTCTTGATGAAAGCGGTCAGGTCGTCGCCGATGATCTCCGGCATGCAGGAGGTGAAGATCGGCATCATCTTCGGCTTGTAGATGGTGTAGGCGTTCTCCAGTGCCTCGTGCAGGTTGTTCTGGCCGCCGAACACCGCGCCGTCCTCGGTCATAGAGTCGGAGACCGCCGGGGCAGGCTCGCGGAAGTGGCGGTTGAGGGTCGAGCGGTAGTAGGAGGCACACCCCTGGGAGCCATGGACGAACGGGAGGCTCCCCTCGAAGCCGTGGGCCGCCAATTCGGCCCCCAGCGGCTGGCAGGCGTGGGCCGGGTTGATCACCAGCGCCTGCCGGGCGAAGTTCTTCTCCTTGTACTCCTCGGTATTGATCCATTCCGCCACCCGCTTCACTTCCGCTTCGGGTATCTCGGTCACATATTTCACAGCAGCTTCTGCGCTCATAAAAATCTCCTATCCTCCGGACTAATCCGTCCAGGAGCGGTTTTTTGCTTTTCGAGCCTCATTAAGGCGTTCGATTTTGCGTCAGGTTGGTGGCGGGCAAGGATTTCGGCGGAGGCGTAGCAGCGCTACGCCGCACAACGAGAATCCGAAGACCAACACCAAGCTGGCGCAAAAGCGGGCGCCGTTAGAAAGGCGACTTGACGAACTTCCATGTGGGGCTATTTATCGCCATATCCACATCCCGGGCAAAGATCGGAAACCCGTTGTAGGCGTGGTACGGACCGGAGTAATCCCAGCTGTGCATCTGCCGGAACGGGATACCCATCTTCTGGAAGAGGTATTTCTCCTTGATGCCGCTTCCTACCAGGTCGGGGCGGAGCTTGTGGACAAACTCCTCCAGTTCGTGCTCCGAGGCGTCGTCATAGATGACCGTTGCTTCGGGCATCTCCGGGGAGGTCCGCTCGTAGTCGTCGCCGTGGGCGAATTCGTAACCCGAACCGACCACCATCATCCCCAGGTCGGCATAGGCATTGACCGTGTGGCGGGGGCGCAGGCCGCCGACGTAGAGCATCACCTTCTTCCCTTCCAGCCGGGGGCGGTACTCGTCGATCACCGCCTGCATCATCGGGTCGTACTTGGCGATGGCCGCCTCCACCTTCTCCTTGATGGTGTCGTCGAAGAAGTCGGCGATCTTCCGGAGGCTTTCCCTGATCTTGGTCGGGCCGAAGAAGTTGAACTCCAGCCAGGGGATGCCGTACTTCTCTTCCATCACCCGGCACATGTAGTTCATGGAGCGGTAGCAGTGGATCAGGTTCAGCTTCACCTTGTGGGTGGCGGCGATCTTTTCCAGTTCGCCGTCGCCGGTCCAGACCGCCTTCACGTTGAGGCCGATCTCTTCCAGAAGCGGCTTCACGGACCAGACGTCGCCGCCGATGTTGTAGTCGCCGATCAGGGCGATGTCATAGGGGGTCTCCGGCTCGGCAAACTCCCGGGTGCCGATGATGTGGTCCCGGATGGTGTCGTTGGAAATGTGGTGCCCCAGGGACTGGGAGACGCCGCGGAACCCCTCGCAGTTGCAGGGAATGATCGGGATGTCCAACTCCTTGGAGGACTGCTTGGCCACCGCGTTGATATCGTCGCCGATGAGTCCCACCGGGCATTCGGAGAGGACCGAAATCCCCTTGGCCAGCGGGAAGAGTTCGTGGGCCTCCACCAGCAGGGTCTTCAGCTTCTTGTCGCCGCCGTAGACGATGTCCTTTTCCTGGAAGTCGGAGGTGAACTGCATGGCGAACTGGTTCACCCCGTTGATGCCGGTCATCAGGTTGCGCCGGGTACCCCAGGAGTACCAGCCGCATCCCACCGGGCCGTGGGAGACGTGGACCATGTCGCGGATCGGCCCCCAGACCACCCCTTTGGCGCCGGCATAGGCGCAGCCGCGGGCGCTCATGATGCCGGGAACGGTCTTACGGTTGGACTTGACGCAGGCTCCGGACCCCTCGTTGGGGGCCAGGTGGGGGGCTCGCTTCTTCTTCGCCTTCTCGGGATAGATCTCCATCGCCTGGTCGATCATCTCCTGGGTCGACTCTTTGGTTATCCCTTCAACGCTCTTTATGGCTGCTTCTGACATATGGAAATCTCCTTTGGGCTCAAGGCGCAGGGCACAAGGCACAAGATATGATTCGGATTACTGATCTTGCGCCCTGCGCAACGCGCCTTGCGCCAGATTCATTTACTTCGCCGCTGCTTCGGCTACGCCGACAACGCTCTCATCCTCCGCCTCCATGATGCCGTACTCCATGAGCAGATCTTCCAGTTCTTCCATCTCCAGCGGGGTCGGCACTACCAGCATCTTGTTATCGAGGATCTTCTGGGCCAGGGTGCGGTACTCGTTGGCCTGCGGATGCTCGGGGGAGTATTCGATGACGGTCATCCGGCGCATCTCCGCCCGCTGTACCTGATTGTCGCGGGGAACGAAGTGGATCATCTGGGTGCTGAGCTTTTTGGCAAGCGCATCGACCAGTTCGTACTCCTTGTCGGTCTTGCGCGCATTGCAGATCAGGCCGGCCAGACGGACCTTGCCGGAGGAGGCGTATTTGAGGATACCCTTGGCGATGTTGTTGGCTGCGTACATGGCCATCATTTCGCCGGAGCAGACGATGTAGATCTCTTCCGCCTTGTTTTCGCGGATCGGCATGGCAAACCCGCCGCAGACGACGTCGCCGAGAACGTCGTAGAAGACGAAGTCCAGATCAGGGGTATAGGCGCCGTTCTCTTCCAGGAAGTTGATGGCGGTGATGACCCCCCGGCCGGCACAGCCGACACCAGGCTCCGGACCGCCCGACTCGACGCACTTCACATCGCCGTAACCGATCTTCAGGATGTCGTCCAGTTCCAGGTCCTCGACCGTTCCCAGTTCCCGGACCTTGTCCATGACCGTGGCCTGGGCCTTGGCGTGGAGGATCAGGCGGGTGGAATCCGCCTTGGGATCGCAGCCGACGATCATCACCTTCTTGCCGAGAGAGGCGAGTCCTGCCACCGTGTTCTGGGTTGT
Source organism: uncultured Geobacter sp. (assembly GCA_964432205.1). Lineage (GTDB taxonomy): Bacteria > Desulfobacterota > Desulfuromonadia > Geobacterales > DSM-12255 > Geomobilibacter. Next base: position 55,426 of record CAYSMK010000012.1, read on the forward strand.
GGTCGATTTGCCGATGCCGCCTTTGCCGTAGATCGCGATCTGTCTCATGATGTTTCTCCTTTCGCGGCCAGCTATCCGTGGACCGCATGTGAGTTGTCCGGGGCAACAAAAAAGGCGCCCCATTCGTGATAATGGCGGCGCCTTTGCCTGCTTCCTGAATTTCGGTGAATACGTCGGCGTATTCGTCTTGATGTGTGGTGTGTTGCGATTACGTCTTTCATTAAGCATTGAACGTGCCAAATTGCTAATATGCTGATTTTTGACATGTTTGTTTTGTGGCGTTGGTTGGGCGCTGCAATGAGGTGGAGCAACTGCCTATTCTTTGTTCAATGTGTGAAGGCATCTGACCGCTGATACATGCGTATGACCCCAAAAGCGGCGTTTAGGTCCACGAACGACACGAAAACACACGAAAAAATAAAGCACTGCAACAGATCAACAATCCACCGAACAGGTTATCCCAGTGATGTTGCATTTTACTGATTTAGTTCGTGTTTTTCGTGCGTTTCGTGGACAACTGTTTTTCCCGGGATGATACGTTTGTGGCGAAATCGGTCGGTCTCGGGGCGGGAAAAAGCAAGGGGCACGATATTCGCGCCCCAAGCCCCTTCGGTCCTTTTGCAACTATGTAGTTTTGTTACGTTTCGGTCAGCAGGATCGCCTCGGCAATCTGGCGCAGCGATTTCCGCTTGTCCATGGCCAGCTTCTGCATCTTGCGGAACGCCTCCGGTTCGGTAAGGCGGTGGCTCTTCATCAGCACCCCCTTGGCCTTTTCGATGATCTTGCGGGTCTCCAGGGTCTCTTTCAGGTCTTCCACCTGCTCTTTCAACTCCTCGGCCATATCGTTGTGGGCACAGGCCATCTCGATGGCCGGCCAGAGGTCCTGCTCGCGAAGCGGTTTGAGAAGGAACGAGGCAATGCCTATTTTTTTTGCACGCTCGATGGTTTCATTGTCGTGGCAGGCAGTCAGGAATACGATGGGAAGTTTCAGCTTTTGTCTGATTTCCGCGGCAGCAGTAATCCCATCCTTTTTCGGCATGGAAACATCCAGGATGGCCAGGTCGGGAAAGCTGTCCAGCGCCGCCTTCACTGCTGCCTCGCCATCGCTGCACTCGATGATCTGTTCAAAGCCCAGCTTGGCAAGATATGCCTTCAGGCCGCTTCTGATTATCGGTTCGTCATCGCAGATCAGTACATTTTTCAAGGTGGTTCTCCTTTACCGCCAGAAGTCTTTGTATTCAGTTTAGCACAATCCGTTCCCATGCCTATGATCAGGCAGCTGCCAGCGCACCACCGCACGTTTCGTACAGCCGCATGAGGTCTGCATCGGTCAGGGGGCGCTTCCGACTCTCTGCCAGAATCCTGGCCCTGGTCAGGAGCAGTCCGGCCTCCGCCTTGTTCAGGGAAATCCCCACTGCCCGGTAGCGCTCGATCAGGCCGCTGGTGCCGGAGTGCTTGCCGACCACCAACTGGCGGGTGAGACCCACCTCCTGGGGAGCGAATCCTTCGTAATTTTTCGGGTTTTTGATTACGCCGTCGGCATGGATGCCTGATTCGTGGGCAAAGGCCCGTTCGCCGACTACTGCCTTCCAGGCCGGCACCGGGCGATGTGATGCCCGGCCGACGAAGCGGGATATCTCCCGGAACCGGTGGGTGTCGATGCCGGGATCGATGCCGCAGGCGACCTTCAGGGCCATGACCACCTCTTCCAGGGCGGCGTTGCCGGCCCGCTCGCCCAGGCCGTTGACCGTGGTATTGACGAACCGGGCACCGGCCTTGATGCCGGCAATGGCGTTGGCCGTGGCCATGCCCAGGTCATTGTGGGTGTGTACTTCGATGGGGAGGGAAGGCACGGCGCCGCGGAGCGCCCTGACCTTTTCGAACATGGTGAACGGATCGAGGATGCCGAGGGTGTCGCAGAAACGGAACCGGTCTGCCCCCATGGTGACGGCCAGCTCCATCAGTTCCGCCAGGAAGGTGAGGTCGGCCCGGCTGGCGTCTTCTCCCCCCACCGAGACGTACAGGCCGTTCTCCTTGGCAAAGCCGAGGGCCTGCTTCAGCTGTTCCCGCACCCAGTCCCGCGTTTTACCCAGCTTGTTCCTGATCATGATGTCCGAAACTGACAGGGAGATATCGACCGCCGTGATGCCGCAGTCGATGCTCGCCCGGATATCGCCGACCAGTGCCCGGTTCCAGGTGATGAGCCGTGCGTTCAGCCCCAGTTCCACCAGTCCGCGGATCGAGCCACGTTCATCCTCACCCATGGCCGGTATGCCGCACTCCAACTCATGGACCCCCATGGCATCAAGCATCCTGGCAATGGCGATCTTTTCCTTCCGGCTGAACGATACGCCGGCGGTCTGCTCCCCGTCACGCAGGGTGGTATCGTCGATGATGATCGGTTCTGCACAGATATTAGGCATGGTGACTGTCTCCCCGACAATGAAAAAGGCCCCGGAAGAACTCCCGAGGCCCCATTGCCGCTTGTTCAGAATGATGTTGCCTAAAGTATATCACTCGGAAAAGCACAAGCCATGCCAGTATGATAGTTAACGGTCTCAGATGGTGAAGTAGAAGGTCGCCCCCCGGTCCAACTGGCTCTCGGCCCAGATTCTGCCACCGTGGCGCATGACAATGCGGTGGACCGTGGCGAGACCGATGCCGGTCCCTTTGAAATCGTTACCATGAAGACGCTGGAACGGCACAAACAGTTTGTTCCGGTACTGCATGTCGAAGCCGACGCCGTTGTCCCGGACGAAGAGCGCCTCCACGCCGGCCACTGTCGTCCGGCCGAACTCGATGACTTGAGTCTGCTCCCGGGAGGAATATTTCCAGGCATTGTCCAGCAGATTCTGCATAACCAGCCGGAGCAGGGAGAGGTCTCCCCGGACCATCACCCCTTCCTGGATAATGAATCGTGCGTCACGTCCCGGGTCGGATTCCTTCAGCATGGTTGTGATGCTCATGGCGAGGTCGCTGAGGTTTACGGTGGTGCTGGTCATTTGGGCACGTGTAACCCGGGAAAGCTCCAGGAGGTCCTCGATCAGGTTTCCCATCTGGCTGCTGGCCGCACCGATCCGCTGCAGGTAGTTCTGCGCTTCCGGCGGCAGCAGCTGCTGGTGCTCTTCCATCAGGATGGCGCTGAAGCTGTTGATATGCCGCAGCGGGGCGCGTAGATCGTGTGATACCGAGTAGCTGAACGATTCCAGCTCCCGGTTTGTGGTTTCCAGCAACTTGGTCCGTTCAAGCAGGTCCCGGTTGAGGGTCGAGATCTCTTCCTGGGCCTCTATTCGCTGTGTCACCTCCCTGGTCAGTGCCTTGTTTGCCGATTCGAGCTGGGCGGTTCGCTCGGTAATCCGCTCCTCCAGAGTCTGGTTCAAGAGGGCTATCTCCGCCGCGGTACGCCTCCGTTCGGTCACGTTGCGAAGTACCGCCAGGCCGCCGATAATGGCTCCCTGACCGTTTTTGAGCGGGGTGGCCACGCTTTCGAGATAGATGGTTTCCGATGGGGCGGCATAGATCAGTTCGGCCTTGTGAGGCATGCCGTCGGCGAAGGATTTGAGGATTGGGCAGCCATTGCACACGGATTCTCTCTTGAGGAAGCTGTGAAAACAGGTCTGTCCCACCTGGTCGCCGAATATCTCGAGCATGGCGCGGTTCTGGTACACTATCCGTAACTCAGGGTCGAGGATCGCCACTCCGTCGTCCATCGAGGTCATTACCGCTTCCAGCTTCGTCTTTTCGGCCAGCAACTCGTCTTGTGTCGTCAGGTAGGCATTCACCTGCTGCCGCAATTCCTCCTCAGTCATGGCCAGTTCTTCGTTCTGTTCGAGAAGTTTCGCATGGCTGGCTGTCAGGGTACTCGTGTCGCGGTAAATACGGCGCCCGCCGATGCCGATCACGGTCATGCCGAGGACCCAGAACAGGGCGTGGGAACTCCGGATGTTCCGCAGCTCTGCATGCCGCGCGGCAAGGAGGTCCGTCATCGGGATGGCGACGCTTAAGCCCCCACGGACATCGCCCGCCTTGTATCCCTGCCGGGCGTGACACTTCAGGCAGGGAGCTTCGGCGAACAGCGGGCGGATCAGGCGGAAAAAAGGCTTGCCGTCTATCGTCGTATACCCGGTAACTTCCTTTTCTCCCCGGGAGAACTCCATCAAGGCCTGTCGTTCCCAGCTGTCCGGCATGTTCCCCTGCCAGAGCGGCTTGAGACTGGTTATATGTCCCTGTGGACCGTCGAACTCTTTTGCCTGCTCGAATACCTGACGGGTCATGTAGGCAGGGTTCACCAGGGTCAGAAGCCGACCCGAGGGGGTCCTGACATCACGCTCGGGAATCTGGCTGAGGTTGGGGTTGGGAGCGGTCCAGGACGACTCCGGCACATAGACCCCTCCATGGCGTGCTGCCCAGCGCCGGTAGAGCAGATCCTTTTCCAGTGCCATCCTGGCCTCGGCAATGGCTACGCCGCTGATATACTGCTCGTTGGCGCGGTAACTGGTGGTCAGGGACCAGAGGACCACCCCGCTCCAGGCGATGGCGGCGAGGATCATGTACCAGCGGATGCGCGATGTATTGGGGAGGGAGGGCTTGGAAAGCATTTCGGGGATGCTCATGTCGCTTCCTTACATAGTCGTGAAGGTTGTTGACGACACTACCTGCAAAAAATTAGCACAGTGTCATGCTGGTTACAAACCTTATCGGTTTGTGTTGTGAGACATGAAAAGAGAAAAGGGCATCCGCAATGCGGACGCCCCTTTCTCTGGGACACGTTTTTGACGATGGATTGTCAGACGGACATGTGCCGGATATCCTTCCCCTTGATCATGAAGATGACCATCTCCGCCACGTTGGTGGCATGATCGGCGATCCGCTCCAGGCATTTGGAGATATGGTTGATCTTCATGGCGCGGCTGATGCTGCTCGGGTCGGCAATCATGAAGGTAAGCAGTTCCCGCTGGATCTGGTCGTTCAGGTCGTCGACGAACTGGTCGTCCCTGCAGACCTTGTAGGCCAACTGGTCGTCACCCCGGACAAAGGCATCCAGTGCCTCCTTCACCATCACCCCGGACCACTGGGCCATGCGCGGCAGGTCGATGTACGGTTTCAACGGCGGCTCTTCGTTCAGCTCCAGTGTCCGCTTGCCGATGTTGCGGCACTGGTCGCCGATCCGCTCCAGGTCGGTAACGATCTTAAGGGCCAGGGTGATGAAGCGCAGGTCCCGGGCCGCCGGCTGCCGGCGGGCCAGCACCTCCAGGCAGCGCTCGTCGATCTCCATCTCCAGGCGGTTGATCTGGTGGTCAGAGGCTATGACCCGTTCGGCCAGGTCCGAGTCCCGTTCCACCAACGCCTTGAGGGAGTCGTTTATCATCACCTCCACCTTGCCCCCCATCTCCAGGAGCCTCTGACGGATTTCGTTCAATTCGGTATCGAACTGCTTGCTGTAGTGTTCTCTTTCCATGGTTTCCCCTTAGTTCGAGGTTTGTGATTATGTGACTATTCAGCTGGGTGTTGTTTCTTCAGCCGTTGTTTCATAACCCCACCCGGCCTCCCCTTATCTTAAGGGGAGGAGAGAACAGGGCTTTCCCCCTCTTACTAAGGCGGAACCTGACTACTCGACATTCCCCCCTCCTGCCTCCCCCCTCCGGGGGGAGAACTCTTTGCCCTCCCCCAGCGGGGGAGGGATGGGTGGGGGAAGAAACGATGTCGAGTAGTCAGCATATTCCTTAGTAAGTTAAGAGGGAGGGCGAGTTATGCTGTCGCCGCAAGATTGGTTACGTGAGTTAACATTGGACTCAAGCACTGAACTGATCTTACCCGAATCTTCCGGTGATGTAATCCTCGGTCTGCCGCTGTTCGGGGGTGGTGAAGATCTTCTTGGTCGTGCCGCATTCCACCATCTCTCCCAGGTAGAAGAACGCCGTATAGTCGGAAACGCGGGCCGCCTGCTGCATGTTGTGGGTGACGATGATGACCGTGTACTGCTCCTTGAGCTCGTCGATCAGCTCCTCGATCTTCAGGGTGGCGATCGGGTCGAGGGCGGAGCAGGGCTCGTCCATCAGGATCACCTCGGGCTGCACGGCTATGGTCCGGGCGATGCACAACCGCTGCTGCTGGCCGCCGGAGAGTTCCATGGCGCTCGCCTTAAGCCGGTCCTTGACCTCGTCCCAGAGGGCGACCCGCTTCAGGCTGGATTCGACAATCTCGTCCGCAGTGGTCCGGTTGAGCCGGCCGAGGAGCTTGTAGCCGGCAAGGACATTGTCGTGGATCGACATGGCCGGAAACGGGTTGGGCTTCTGGAAGACCATGCCGATCCGGCGCCGGATCCCCACCGGGTCCACCCCCCGCTCGTAGATGTCGGCATCGTCCAGGAGAACCTTGCCGGTCACCCGGGCGGAGGGTACCAGGTCGTGCATCCGGTTCAGGCTCCGCAGCACCGTGGACTTGCCGCACCCCGACGGGCCGATGATGGCGGTCACACTGTTGGCGGGGAACTCCAGGGAGACCCCCTTCACGGCATGGGTCTTGCCGAAGTGAACGTTCAGGTTGTCGAGCTGTACTTTTGTCTGCATTACGAATACCTCTTCTGCCGGCCGAAATAGCGGGCCGCCAGGTTCAGGGTGAACATGATCCCGACGAGTACCAGTGCGCCGGCCCAGGCCAGGCGGTGCCAGTCTTCGTAGGGGGCGATGGCGAAGTTGAAGATCTGCAGCGGCAGGGCTGCCATCGGCTCGGTCAGTTTCCTGCTCCAGAACTGGTTCCCCAGGGCGGTGAAGAGGAGCGGCGCCGTTTCTCCGGCGATCCGGGCGATGGCCAGGAGAACGCCGGTGATGATGCCGGTCCTGGCGCTGGCCAGGGTGACCTTGAGGGTGGTCCGCCAGAGCGGAACCCCCAGTGCCAGGGACGCCTCCCGCAGGGTGCCGGGGACCAGTTTCAGCTGCTCTTCGGTGGTCCTGAGCACGATGGGAATCATGATCAGCGCCAGGGAGACCGCGCCGGCCAGGGCGGAGAACCCCTTCATCGGCACCACCAGCATGGTATAGGCAACCATGCCGGTGATGATGGAGGGAATGCCGGCCAGGACGTCGGCGGAAAAACGGATGACCGTGGCCCGGCGGGTGCCGCCGAATTCGGTCAGGTAGACCGCTCCCAGCACCCCGACCGGCAGGCCGATGCAGCCGGCCATGGCAATCATGACCGCCGAGCCGAACAGGCCGTTGGCCATGCCGCCGCCGGTTTCGCCGGTCGGCTTGGGGATCTGGGTAAAGAAATCCAGTGAGAGTGAACTGGCCCCCATCTTCAGGATATGGACGAAGATGATCCCGAGCGGGGTGAGCACGGCAAGCGTAGCCGCGACCATGAGCAGGGTCATCAGGTGGTTCTTCACCGAGCGAAAGGGAGACGCGAAGGTCATGCATGGCCTCCTGTTTGGCCTTTGGTCACGCTCCAGATGAGCAGCCGCGCCATGACGTTGATGAAGAGGGTAATGACGAGCAGGATCAGGCCGACCTCCATCAGTGCCGAGGAGTGGAGCTTGGAGGTGGCCTCGGCGAACTCGTTGGCGATGACGCTCGGCATGGTGTAGCCGGGCGCCAGGAGTGACAGGGAGATCTGCGGCGTGTTGCCGATGACCATGGTGACCGCCATGGTCTCGCCGATGGCCCTCCCCAGGCCGAGAATGACGGCGCCGAGGATGCCGGAGCGGGCATAGGGAAGGAGCGCCACCCGCATCATTTCCCAGCGGGTCGCACCCAGGGCGTAGGCCGCCTCCTTCTGGCTGCCGGGCACGGCGAGGAGCACTTCCTTGGTGATGGAGGTGATGATCGGGACGATCATGATCATCAGGATGAAGACCGCCGCCAGCATGCTCACCCCGTACGGGGCCCCCTGGAAGAAGGGGAGAAAGCCGAACCGGTCGATCAAGAACGGCTGGACGGTCTGCTGCAGCCAGGGGGCCATGACCAGCACTCCCCAGAGGCCGTAGATGACGCTGGGGATGGCGGCCAGGAGCTCGACCAGGGCTGCCACCATGTTTCCCAGCTTGCTGGGAGCGATTTCGGTAACGAAGAGGGCCGTGCCGACGGAAAGCGGCGTGGCGAGCAGGATGGCCAGGATGGACGAGACCACCGAGCCGTAGAGGAAGGGGAGGGCGGCGAATTCTTCCTGCACCGCATCCCATTCGCGGCCGGTGATGAAGTGCCAGCCGAACTTGCGGATGGAGGGAAGGCTCTCACGGAGCATCTCCCACCCCATCAGGAGCAGGATCAACAGGATGCTTGCCGCCAGCAGGAACGTCACCCCCTTGAAGATGAAATCCCCTTGGCTGAAGGCGCTGCTACGGCGTATCCGCCCGGACGAGCTCTCTTTCACGGCAGTTCCCTCCGCGAGGGTCTCGACTCTTTCACAGGTTTCAAGGTCCTTCACAGTGTAACCTCTCCGTAACAATTCACCAGGCGGAAAAAAGCCCGGGCAGGCCTCTACCCGGGTCATCCATGAACTGCATCACAGTTTAGAACTTGATCTCTTTGATGGTCTTGTCGACCATTTTGACGACGTTTGCGGGAAGCGGGGCGTAGAGGAGCGGAGCCGCCATCTTCTGGCCGTTGTGCAGGCTCCACTTCAGGAATTCCACCAGCTTCTGACCCTTGACCTTGTCCTTCTGCTGCTGATAGACCAGGAGCCAGGTGAAGCCGACAACCGGATAGCTTTCCTTGCCCGGCTGGTTTACCAGGGAGATCCGGTAGTCGGCCGGCATCTGCTTGGCTGCGCCGGCAGCCGCGGCACTGATCGATTTGATGCTGGGAGCGATGAACTGCCCTTCACTGTTCTTCAGGGAGGCGTACGGCAGTTTGTTTTCAAAGGCATAGGCGAGTTCGACGTAGCCGATGGAGTACTGGATGTTCTTGACCTGGCCGGCGACCCCTTCGTTACCCTTGCCGCCGAGCCCGACCGGCCACTTGACCGACGCACCCTTGCCGACCTTGGCTGCCCATTCCTTGTTCACGCTGGCGAGATAATCGGTGAAGATGCTGGTGGTGCCGCTGCCGTCGGAGCGGTGCACGACCACGATCGGCTTGTCCGGGATCTTGACCCCGGGGTTGTCGTTGGTGATCTTCGGGTCGTTCCACTTGGTGATCCTGCCGAGGAAGATGTCGGCCACGTCCTCGGAGGAGAGCTTGAGCCCGCTCGGTACGCCGGGAACATTATAGGTGACCACCACGGCCCCCATGACGGTCGGGATATGGATGAGCTTGCCCGGGGCCCCCTTCAGCTCGGCATCGGAGAGGAACTTGTCGGAGGCGCCGAAATCGACGGTCTGGGCGGTGATCTGCTTGATGCCGCCGCCGCTGCCGATGGACTGGTAGTTGAACTTCACGCTGGGATCGATCTTGGCATACTCGCTGAACCACTTGGAGTAGAGCGGGTACGGGAAGGTGGCGCCGGCACCGTTGATCAGGCTCTCGGCACTGGCCAGGCTGGTGAGGGTGAGTGCCAGCAGGCCTGCTGCCATGAAGGCGGTAATCTTCTTGAGCATCGATGTTCTCCCTTTTTGGATGTGTGAACGTTGCGATGATTGCACTATAGCCCGTAAATGTTACAACCATGTTACGGACATGCCAAGATCCTGCAAAATCTCCTACAGCTCTTCCCGGAAGCTGCGGGGCGAGAAGCGGACCGCCACGACCCGGACGGCGGCCAGCGACAGCACCAGAGCTATTACCATGGCGATCTCCTGCCACTCCATGTCCCGATACCAGAATGCCATCACCTCGGTCAGGACCGTAACAATCACCGTGTCGATGATGTAGGTGACCTTTACCCGCCCCTCGGTGAAATAGGCCAGGGCCGTGCGGAGGATCTCCACCATGGCCAGCACCGTGAGCATGTCCACCAGGACCGTTTTGAACGCGCCATGGAATCCCCTCTCGAACACCAGCCGCAGGTCATAGGCGGTGCAGCCGATCCCGATCAGGATCGCCAGCAGGATCACGACGATCAGCAGCGACAGGAGCACACGGGCGGACGATTCGAAAAAACGGGTGATACGCAGGTCAATGACCTCTTCTTTCCACATGGGACCTCCTTCCACTACTCGTCAATCTTGTAACCGAAGCCACGCACTGTCCTGATCAAGTCGCCGGCCACTCCCAGCTTGTTGCGGAGCCGGGTGATGTGGGTATCCACGGTTCGGGAATCGGCCATGTGGCTGTATCCCCATACCTCCCGCAGGAGGTGTTCGCGGCTTTGCGTCCTCCCCAATCGCCCGGCCAGGGTGAGAAGGAGCTTGAACTCCGTGGTGGTAAGGTTTACCTCATTTCCTGATACGGTGACCAGGTGCCGGGAGGTGTCGACGACCACACCCCCTACGGAAACGACCTTGTCATCCGTCTGCTCCGGTGAGATGCGGCGCAGGATCGCCCCGATCCTGTGGAGCAGTTCCCTGATGGAGAACGGCTTGACCAGGTAGTCGTCGGCTCCCACTTCGAAGCCGACCACCCGGTCGATCTCTTCCCCTTTGGCAGTCAGCATGATGATCGGGATACCGCGGGTGGCCGACTGTTTGCGCAGGAGCTTGCAGACCTCGATACCATTCATTTCCGGCAGCATCAGGTCCAGTATCACCAGGTCGGGGAGTCCGCTGGTTACCAGTTCCAGGCCGGACCTGCCGTCCCGGGCGATGCTGGTCCGGAAACCTTCAGCCTTCAGGTTGAAGGCCAGCAGTTCGGCCAGATCCTGTTCGTCTTCGATGATTACGATATTTTTCATTGGCATACCCGTAACGTTTTACGAGAGCTTAACAGGCTCATGTTACAGACAGGTCACGGTTGGCCGGAAATTCTGTGAATTCTGGTGGGGTGCCGACCAGCGCCGGCGACGCTGGTGGATATTCTTTTTCCAGTTTTCAGGCGTCTGTAACGGAAATGCAACAGTGGAGGGGTATGCTCATTGCGACAACAAGGTCATTGAGAGGAGGAACTCCGGTATGAAGATCATGCTGATGGGGGATTATTACGTCTGGTTCTGCGACTGGTGCGACAGCCGGAATCACACGCTCTGGATGCGCGTCGAAACGGTCTCACCGGTCTGCAGCGCGTGTCAGCGTTCTTGCCGGCACCAAGTCGACACTATGAGCAGTCATCGACACCATTTGCCGCTGCCGCAGGCGGTCTAGTGTCCCGGCCCGGCCGAACCGTTTTCTGCTGGCGGGAAGCTGGGGCAGGACTGCCGTTTACTGCTCGTCGAGCGGCGCGACGAGCGCTATTTTCGTTCCCTGTCCCGGGACGCTTGCCAGTTCCAGCTTCGCACCGATATGGTGCATCCGCTCGGCGATGCTGAACAGTCCGTAGCTGTCGGGCATCCTGCCGGGATCAGGTGCGGTGAAGCCGATGCCGTCGTCCGTCACGGTGATGACTATGGTGTTGTCCCGGTGCTCGCAGGCAACGATGACACTGGCGGCGCGGGCATGCTTGAGAGCGTTCATCAGCAGTTCCCGCGTTGACTGGTAGAGAAAAATGCGTGTCTCCTCGCTGAGAGGTTTGACCTCGCCTTCTTCACGGTAGGTCACCGGCAGCCCGTGCCGGTTGCGGAAAGTCTCCACAAGCCCCTCCAGGGCTGCCTCCAGCCCTATCTGGAAGAGGATCGGCGGGCTTATCTCCACCGTCAGGGAGCGTGTTGCACTGATCGCTTCGTCAAGGGTCTCCTGCAGGTCATTCAGGAGGTCGGTCGTTTCGCCCGGGGAGTGGCTGGCCCGTAAGGGGCCGAGTTTCATCCTGGCCAGAGCCAGCGTCTGGCCGATACCGTCGTGAAGGGATGTGGCCAGTTGATGCCGTTGCAGTTGTTCATCGAGCGCCCGCATGGACCCCATGGTCCGGAGTTGCTCCTGATAGCGGATAGACTCATTTTTCGCCTGATTCCGCTCGGTTATATCCTCCACCGTGCAGATAACGCCGTCGAACGCGTCGCCGGAAAAGAGGGGAATCATCCAGCCCGACCGGTAGGTGTTGCGGCCGGACAGCGTCTGTACCGGAACGGCTTCGTAACTGATCGGTTCCTCCACCTCCCTGGCGTGCCGGTAGATCGCAAGAAAATGGCCATAGTTGGTTTCCGGGAAGTCTCTCAGGAGGTTCATGCCGATCAACCGGTCGGCCGGTATGCCGGCGATGGTCTCCATGCTGTGGTTCACATAGGTTATGCTGTCGTGTCGGTCGGCGACCCAGACCCCGGTATGGATGGTGTCCAGAATAAGCGAGTAGAACTGGGTGAGTCGTATTTCCGCCTCCTTCTGCCGCTCTTCGCTTGCCAGCAGGTTCTCCTGTTGCGCCGAGATCTGGCGCAGCAGCCGGTTGATCAGGAAATGGAGGAACATGGCGGTGATGCCGATGAACAGCAGCCTCTTCATCGTGCCCAGGCGGGTCAAGTGGTGTTCGGCGACGCCGAGGCTGTCGAGAAGTCTGTCGGATACGGTAATCCATAAGGAGCCAGCAATCGCGTAGATGACAGTGGTTCTCAGGGCGGCATGGCGGAATGCGGGGGGATGGTGCGTCATCGGCTTGACCTCTGGTGGTGGGTCTCATTATTTTGTCGAGGAGAATAGCAGATTTCCCGCTTCAGATGCCAGCGATTGCGTACCAGATCCGGAACCTGACTTCGGCACCTCTGTTGTCCGCGGTGAGAGGCCGTGTGGTTGGTCAGGCATTTCCCTTTCGCGCCTCGGGGATTACCTGATACCTTTCCGGGCAGCAGACCGACGAAATAGATCTGCCCGTGCTTAAGAAAGGGGACTGGCAGCCGATTCGTCTTTAGATCACCAGTCTGGCGCATCATGCGTTCACTTTTGTCACGTCTGACCCGCGAGGTACCCTTTCATGAGAATACGCGTCATGCTGGCCGACGATCACAAGATCGTCCGAGACGGCTTGAAGTCACTACTCGACCAATGTCCGGATATGGATGTGGTGGGGGTGGCGGACAACGGTCGGCAGCTCCTTGCCATGGTCGAAACGCTCTGTCCCGACATCGTCCTCCTTGACGTCAGCATGCCCGAAATGAACGGCATCGATGCGATCCGCAAGCTCGCCGCCTGCTGTCCGGCGGTCAAGTCGTTGATGCTCTCCATGCATTCAGACCGGCGTTTCGTGACCGAGGCACTCAATGCAGGAGCCCGTGGCTATCTGCTCAAGGACAGCGCCTTCGAGGAGCTGGTCATGGCGATCAAGTCCGTCAATAGCGGCGAGTTCTATCTCAGCCCCAAGATCGCCGGTGTGGTCGTGCAGGATTTCCTGCGGCGGAGTGAGTCGCCTGTCGCAACGGCGTTCAGTCTCCTCAGCAACCGTGAGCGTGAAGTCCTCCAGCTTGTTGCCGAAGGCAAGAGCACCAAGGAGATCGCCTTCAATTTCAACGTCAGTGTCAAGACTGTCGAAACTCAGCGGCAGCAGATCATGAAGAAGCTCAATATCTTCAGTGTGGCCGAATTGACCAAGTATGCGATTCGTGAAGGGTTGACCGCGCTTGGATAATACTTGTGATTAGCAAATGTCAATGTAAGGATTTTCACCCAACCGAATCGGGAATACTCTGATACAGGATTTCCTGCCCTGATCGAAATGCTACCTACGCGGGTGGCATTTTTTGTTTCGTTCCCACCACGTTCAGCAAGCCAACTAATAGGTACTAAGGCGGAACCTGACTACTCGACATTCCCCCCTCCTGCCTCCCCCCTCCGGGGGGAGAACTCATTGCCCTCCCCCAGCGGGGGAGGGATGGGTGGGGGAAGAAACGATGTCGAGTAGCCAGCATATCCCTTAGTAACATTTGACGAAAACGGTCCTCTTGAGCTGGGTGTGCTCATTTCAGGAGCTGATGGGAGTTATTGGCGTGGCCTTTACCTTTTTCATGCGTGACCAGCCGACCATCGAACGGGCTGCCGAACAGATGATCCCCTATGCCAGTGGCCGGAGCAGGATCAAGATCTGGAACGCCGGCTGCGCCATGGGGCAGGAAACCTACACCGTTGCCATGCTCTTTGCCGAACGGATGAATCCGTTCGGGTTCAAGAACCTGCGGATCGATGCCAGCGACCACGACAGCGCCAACAACTTCGGCGACATCGTCACCAGGGCCACGTACAACTATGAAGAGTTGAAACGGACCCCTGCCGAGTTGCTTGACAAATATTTCGAGCCCGCGGCAGAGCCCAGCTTCCACCGGGTCAAGGAAAGCCTGCGAAGCAGGGTCCATTTTCAGTACCATGACCTTCTTTCCCTGCGTCCCTTCGGCCACGACTACTGCCTGATCATCTGCAAGAACGTGCTGCTGCACTTCAACTACGAACAGCGGATTCAGGTCATCCGCATGTTTCATGACGTCCTGGCGCCGGGAGGCTACTTCGCCTGCGAGAACACCCAGAAGATGCCGCCCGAGCTGTCGCACCTGTTCCGGCAGGTGGTTGCCGATGCCCAGGTGTTCAAGAAGGTGTAGGTGAGTCGAGAGTTCAATCCGGCAGAAGAAAAGGCCGGTGTTGGTAAACAGCGGCAATCGATCAGCTGTCAGCTTGGACGGGAGTCAACATAAAAAAGGGAGGAAACGACATGCAATGGTTCTACAAGATGAAACTGAAAGCGAAGCTGTTGACGGGGTTTGTTATGGTGGCAGCGGTAGCGGCCATCATCGGTGGGGTTGGCATCTACAACATCAACAAGATCAAGAATGCCGACAACAAGTTGTATGAGAAGGTAACCGTGCCGCTTGGGGATATTGGGGATGTATCCATCTCTTTTCAGCGGATGAGGGTCAATGCGCGGGACATCATAACCGCCAGCAGTGACGAGGAGACAAAAAAATTCGCCGGTCGAATCAAGGAGCTGCGAGCACAGATCGATGAGAGTTCCGCCAAGTTCGAAAAAACGATACTGACTGATGAAGGGCGCAAGCTGTTCGACGAGTTCAAGAAGACAAGGGCAGCGTACGGTCCGCATCTTGACAGAATTGTCGAACTTGCCCAGCAGAACAAGAAGTCTGAAGCACAGGCTTTGTTGATGGGGGCTGCGGCCAAGGCGTCCAGGGATGAACAGAACGCCATCGAAGCACTGGTGGATTCGAAGCTGAAACAGGGCAAGCTGACGGCAGAGCAGAACGTTGCCGATGCCAGGCAGGCTACCATCCTCATGACTATCGTCATGGCTGTCGGCGTCCTCCTGGCCATCGGGCTGGGGCTGTTCATCGCCAAGGTTGTCATGGGGCAGTTGGGTGCCGATCCTGCAGACGTCGGTGCCATTGCCGTCAAGGTGGGCAACGGCGACTGCGCCGTGGAGATCGATACCAGGGGGCTCAAGGACGACAGCGTCATGATGGCCATGAAGAAGATGGTGGACGCCATCAATGCCTTGATAAAAGACGCAGGGCTGCTCTCCGAAGCGGCCATTGCCGGCAAGCTGGCGACCCGGGCGGACGCGAGCAAGCACCAGGGCGATTTCCAGAAGATCGTGGTCGGGGTCAACGACACCCTGGATGCGGTCATCGGCCCACTGAACGTGGCTGCCGAATATGTGGACCGGATCTCCAAGGGTGATATCCCGCCGAAGATCACCGACAGTTACAACGGTGACTTCAACGAGATCAAGTTGAACCTGAACAACTGCATCGACAACGTGAACGCCCTGGTTGCCGACGCCAACATGCTGGCCAAGGCGGCGGTAGAAGGGAAACTGGCTACCCGCGCCGATGCTTCCAGGCATCTGGGTGATTTCCAGAAGATCGTTGCCGGTGTCAACGAGACCCTCGACGCCGTTATCGGTCCACTGAATGTGGCTGCCGAATACGTTGACAGGATCTCCAAGGGGGATATCCCGCCGAAGATTACCGACAACTACAATGGTGATTTCAACGAGATCAAGCTGAACCTGAACAACTGCATCGATATCATGAGCAACCTGCTTACCGAGGCAAACCACGTAATCAAGGCCGCGGCTGTCGGCGAGCTGGACAAGCGAGCAAATGCCGAACTCTTCATTGGTGGCTGGAAACAGCTGGTGGTCGGTGTCAACGAGATCGTTACCAATATCGTGAACCCGTTGATGGTGACGGCCAACTATGTGGACCGGATCTCCAAGGGGGATATGCCGCCAGTCATCACCGACGACTACAAGGGGCAGTACAACCTGATCAAGAACAACCTGAACGTCCTGATAGAGGCGCTGAATACCATCACTGCCGGGGCCAAGGAGGTTTCCCGCGGGAACCTGATGGTGAATCTGAAGGAGCGATCCGAAAACGACGAGCTGATGCGGGCGCTCATCGAGATGGTGAAGCAGCTGACCAACGTGGTGAGCGAGGTGAAGCTGGCGGCCGACAACGTGGCCTCGGGCGCCATGCAGATGAGCTCCGGTGCCGAGAGCATGTCCCAGGGGGCGAGCGAACAGGCCGCCGCTGCCGAGGAGGCGTCTTCATCCATGGAGGAGATGTCGTCCAATATCCGCCAGAATGCCGACAATGCCCAGCAGACCGAAAAGATCGCCACCAAGAGCTCTGAAGACGCCAGCGAGGGGGGCAAGGCCGTGGCCGAGACGGTCACTGCCATGCGGGAGATCGCCAGCAAGATCAACATCATCGAGGAGATTGCCCGCCAGACCAACATGCTGGCCCTGAACGCGGCCATCGAAGCGGCGAGGGCGGGCGAGCACGGCAAGGGGTTTGCCGTGGTTGCCTCGGAAGTGCGGAAACTGGCCGAACGGAGCCAACAGGCGGCCGGGGAGATTTCCGAGCTCTCCGCTTCCAGTGTCGAGGTCGCCGAGCGGGCCGGCGAGATGCTGGCATCAATTCTCCCCGATATCCAGAAGACGGCCGAACTGGTGCAGGAGATCAGCGCCGCCAGCAAGGAACAGGATGCCGGCGCCGAGCAGATCAACAAGGCGATCCAGCAGCTCGATCAGGTAATCCAGCAAAACGCCTCTTCGGCCGAAGAGATGGCCTCGACGGCCGAAGAGCTCTCCTCCCAGTCCGAGCAGCTGCAAAGCACCATCGCCTTCTTCAAGATCGGTGATGCCGCGGCATCCCTGCCGGCCCGCCATGTTAAACCGTCCAGGACCGACCACGGCGTATCCCATAAGCCGGTCACCAAGGAGCTGGCCCATGCCAAGGCCAACGGGTACCATAAGCCGAAGAAGCGGGTGGTCGGCCTGGACCTGGAGTTGGGGGATGGCAGCGAGCCTGTGGATAGCGAATTCGAAAAATACTAGGGAATCGTGATACGGGAGACGCGAGGTGTGAGATGTTAAAAGCCGTTACATCTAACGTCCCGCGTCTCACGTCCAATGGAGGATCATATGAGTGTTGCCGGAATTACTGAAACCACCCAATACCTGACCTTCAAGCTCGACGAGGAAGTCTTCGCGGTGGATGTTGCCAAGGTGCGGGAGATCCTGGATTTCACGACCATCACCAAGGTCCCGCAAACCCCGGAGTTCATGCGTGGCGTCATCAACCTGCGGGGGAGCGTGGTGCCGGTGGTGGACATGCGGTTGAAATTCGGCATGAGCCAGACGGAAAAAACTGTCAACACCTGTGTCATTGTCATGGAAATAGCGCTCGGCGGAGAGACGACGATCGTCGGTTCCCTTGCCGACTCGGTCCAGGAGGTGCTGGAGCTGGAGCCGGAACAGATAGAGCCGGCCCCGCGTATCGGCACCAAGCTGCGCACCGAGTTCATCAAGGGGATGGGCAAGCACAACGACCTGTTCATCATCATCCTCAGCTTCCCTGCCAGCGCCGGGGAGTTCACCATTGCCTCGTTCTCTCCCAAGGGGCTCAGCGGTACGACCCTTACCGGAATCACGGCAACTGCGGCATCGATAGGACTGGCCCTGAACTGAGAGAGTTGCTCCCCCCCTGCAAAAATATTGTCAGGTAAGATAATACGACAAACCGGGAATAGGCCGTAATTTAGGCCTGTTATCCGGTTTTGTCGTTTATACGGCATCATGTTTTCATTTGTTTAATAAATGCGCTCTTCATCACCTACCGGTAACATATTGAAATATCGAGTTAATTCACATCTGATCTGCAATGGCATGATCCCTGTAATATGTCAGATGCAAGCAGGGCTGTATGAGTAATTTCAGGAGATATGCGAGGGGTCCGGAACGTCACATGTCTTCTTTCCTGTCCGGCTAGAGAAAATTGGCTGCAAGAAATGTTTCTTCAACGTCAGGCGTAGTCACCAGGCGGTAAGGTCAAATTCAAACTCACTATCAGTAATCGGAGGTGCTTATGAAACGAATGTCACGAATATGTTGCACCCTGGCGCTGCTGCTCGCGTCGCTGAGCGCGGTGCCGGCGGCCGATGCCGCCAATCTGAAGGCGCGCAGCGCCACGATCAACCCGGCAACCGGATACCCGACCTGGTACCAGGACAACAACAATCTGGCCCTGTCGCTCTGCCTGGACCAGAACGGCTTCTGTCTCCTGCCCGGAGCCTTTACCTTCCCGGCAAACAAGGCCGACATCACTGCCGGGAACTTCCCGGTCGAGGCCTTTTACTACATGGCCGATACGGCCGGCGACTCCCCCGGCGGCACCATCAGCCTCACCCTCTGGGAGGCGGCCCTGGAGTCCGGATTTGCCGCCACCGTGGTGGACGGCGGCCAGGCGGTGTTCACCCGCATCCGTATCCGGGCCAATGTCACCCTCCCGGGCACGTACACGGTGACCCACCCCTACGGCGTCGACACGTTTGTCGTCGCGGCCGCTGACATCGGGCCCGCCCACGAGATCAATTTTTCTGAGGACGTCCCCGGCCTCGTTGCGGGCCTTTTTGACCTGTCCCTTACCAGCCGGGTGGGGCCGTTTCTCACCAGAGCGGACGGGACCTTCGTCACCGACCCTGTCTCCGGCAACAGGTATATCGGCGTTCCGGGTGCCCAGGTCGCCGTGACCGGCAGCCCCACCGGCGTGAATTCCGTGACTATCACGGGGCCGACCGCCGATACGTTGACACTGAACACGTTCTCCCTCATGGGGAAGGTGATCGGACTGGACGTCGCCCCGAAGACCAACCTCGACCTGGGAGCGGCCAATATCGTCACCCCCGCGGCACCGCCCCAGACGGTCACCGTCACCAACACGACCGGCAGCTCGATCACCATGGCTGCTGATCTCAACGCGGCCGGGATAAAGGCCGGGGCCGACGCCCTTGACTTCATCGTCACCGCCCCTGCCGCAATCGGCGCCGTCAATTGCGCCGGTGCTACGCTCACGGCCGCCGCCCCCGGCAACAGCTGCACGTTCGATGTCACCTTCACACCCGCCGCCGTGGCGAAGGCGGCCCGCGCGGCCACCATCCTCCTGGCGCCGCTGACCGTCCAGCCGGCCCCGCCGCCGGCAGCACAGCTCTCCGATCCGCCGCCGGTCACCCTCAACCTGAGCGGAACCGCCCAGGTCCTCGTCACCGCTACCTCGGCGGGCCATGGCCTCATCACTCCGAACACCATAGCGGTCGGCGCCGGCACCACGGTGGACTTGACCGTCACGCCGGAAAACAAGAAGTTCAAGGTGAAGGAAGTGGCGGATGGCGCTGCGCTTTTGGGCACCCCCCCGGGCACCCCCCCATTCACCTTCAATGCCGGAGCAGTAAACCACACGGTTACGGCGACCTTCATGCCGAGCGGCGACCTGAATGCGAACGGCGCACTCGATATCCCCGATGTCATCAAGGCCCTCAAGATCATGGCCGGAATTCAGGCTGCGGACACGGACGATCCCGACAACACGGCCGTTGACGTTGCTCCGCTCGCCGCGGGGAAACCGGCGCCGGATGCCAGGATCGACATCGGTGACGTGCTGGTGATCCTCAGAAGGGTAATCGGTCTGGATACCTGGTAAATAAAAACTAAAGCGAGGTGGTTTATGAATATAAAAATATTGTTCGGAGTGATTTTTTCACTGGCAGTGATGACCGTTTTCGGGTGCGGTGGCGGAGGCGGAGCCACACCGCCGACGATCATCAGCGGCGTGGCCTCAAAGGGGCCGTTCATCAGCGGGTCGCCCGTGAAGGTGTTTGCCGTCGACCAGGCAACCGGAACCAAAGGGGCACAACTGGGTACGGGCGTTGTATCGGATAGCCTCGGAACCTATTCAGTGGATATCGGCATCTATGCCGGACCGATTGTTATCGAGGTGTCCGGAACGTACAAAGACGAGGCAAACCCCGCGCAACCCGGACAGGTGGACGTGACAACTCCCCTCAGGGCCGTCATTTCCAATGCCGTCTCCGGAACCAACGTGGTCATGGTGACGCCCCTGACCGAGCTGGCCGTTAGAGAAATGAACAATACGTACGTAAAGGCAAACATCGACGCAAAAAATGCCGAAATTGCCACCATATTCAAGTTGGACAACATCATCACGACAAAGCCGGTGGACGCCACTGATGCCACCGCCATTGCCGCTGCAACAACTGCTCAGAAGAACTACTCCCTGGTGCTGGCGGCCGTATCCCAGATGGTAACAAACTCGGCGACGAATTTGGATACTACTTTGACGGGCATGTCCACCGACATAGCCGGCGATGTCATGGCGGATAGGTCGATCGCCGGTTTCAAAACAGCCCTGTTCGATTTTGTGACAAGCGCGAACAACAAGACCGGCATTACGGATACCGCTACCGCCACGGTCAACATCGGCAGCTTCAAACTTGCCCATCTGAAGATAAGCACCGAGGGACTGGCCGCGGATGCGAAAATCGGCGGGATCGATTTCACGTTCAATCTCCCTGCCGGGGTGACCTTGCCCAAGGATGCGTTGACCAATGAGGTCTCGTCGGGACCAATCGTGATTTCCGGGGTTGCCGCCGCGGTCGGGACTACCAACGTATCCCTGGCTACCCTCAACCAGCAGGCCCTGAGGACAATGGTTGCCAATGCCCAGGGGTTCGGTGGCGGGGAATTCGTGGACATAAGCTGCACCATCCCGGCCGGCAATACTGCCGTTGCGGCAGACTTCACCACGGCCGTTGCGGCGGCCACCCACACGATCACGGATCTGACAGGCACGCCGATTCAGGGTGTAGCGCTTACGGCAACGGTGGATATGTTCTAGCAAAATTTCAGCACGCAAAAAAATCTAGGAGAGCCAACGGGCTCTCCTAGATTTTTTAACAACCGGGGGGCGGTCACACACCCCTATGAAGGGAGGGTTACTATGGACAAGCGAAGCATGAACAGGCGCGAGTTTCTTCTGGTTGCAGGCGGTGCGGTTGCAGTCATCCCCCTCGCCGCGGCGCTCTCACGATGCGGAGGCGGGGGCGGCGGTGCGGCGGCTCCGGCCGCAGGGGGTGATTTCACGGTGACCTCGACGCCCGACAACACGGGCCACCAGCACGCGATAACGGTCAGGGCTGCAGACCTGGCGGCAGGGGTGCAGGTGACCTACACATCGACCGCCACCGGCTCTACTATTCACACCCATACCGTGACCCTGACCCCGGCACAGATCAACGATATCAATGGCGGCAAGACCGACTCGATCAGTTCGAGCATCGACCTGGGGCACGCCCACGACTTCCCGGTCAAGAAGCCTTAGGCGCCGTGCATGCACGGTTTCCCGCACGCTCCGCTCCACCGGTCTCAGCCGGGCATTGACATGACCGGCTGAGACCGCCATGACCACCACCGGTACCGCATCTATCTCTTCGGTCCTCTTTTCTTCTTCCTGCCGTTTATCCCGGGAACCGTCCTTCATCAACGCATAAGCTCTACGACTTTCTTCCCCCTGTAGTCTCCATGTCGTTTCGCCCCCCGGGTTCTGTACTCAATTCGCCTGGAGCCTCGTCTCATCGGGGGGCCACCTGACCCGGCTAATCAGCCGCTTTAGGTCCTGTATGCACCCGGGACATTTTTGCAAATGCTGTTAAAAATTGCTAAAGAACGATGTGCTCTAGGGCGATATGCTAACTGTTCATGATTGCCTCACTGATGGTGGGTAAAAAGAGTTGGTAATTCTCGTGCTGGCAGTGGGTGAAAGCGTCAAGCAAGGCAGCCTAAGGAGGAACAGGGCAATGTTGAAGAACATGAAGATTGGTCCGCGGTTGGGGGTGGGATTCGGAGCCGTTCTGTTGCTGGTAGTGCTGGTCAGTGCATTCGGAGTGGTGACCATATATAACCAGTTGGAGCATTATCGAAATGCCAGCCAAATAAACGAGCTCACTGTTGAATTGGTGCAAAAGGAAACTGATCACTTGGGGTGGGCCAACGCGGTGAGCACGTCGCTGGTGTCGGGTAAGGCCGAGAACCTCAAGGTAGAAACCGACCCGCACAAATGTGCCTTCGGTAAATGGTATTACGGGGAGAAGCGTAAGCATGCCGAGACAACCGTGCCGGGGATCATGCAGGAGTTGACCGATATCGAGGAGCCGCATCGCAGGTTGCATGAGTCGGCAGTAACGATTAAGGAACTGCTTGGCCGTGGTCAGCCAGCTCAGGCCGTAACACTGTTCAACAGCGAAACCGTTCCCAACCTGAAAAAAATCCGTGAGAATCTTGGTTCTGCCAAGGTGAAGCTTGGAAAACTCAACACGGAGACCGGCGCCAATACCATCGCAAACGGGAAACAGGCAGCAATCGTCATACTTGTCCTGAGCATTTTGGCGGTAGCGGCAGGGCTGGTGGTCATGATTGTGATCGCCCGCTCAATCACCCGGCCGATCAATGTCTGTGTTGAAGCGGCCAACAGGATCGCCTCGGGGAATATGGACGTGCAGCTCGATTCGAGCAGCAGGGATGAGACCGGCATGCTGCAATCGGCCATGCAGAAGATGGTCGAGGCGGTCAGTGCATTGATCAGGGATGCCGGCATGTTGTCCGATGCCGCCATTTCCGGCCGGCTTACCACCCGCGCCGATGCGGCCAATCATCAGGGTGAATTCAGGAGGATCATCGATGGGGTCAATGTCACCATCGACCGGCTGGTCGGCTTCCTTGACGTCATGCCGGCACCGGCCATGATCATCGATAACGATTTCACCGTTCTCTACATGAACGAACTCGGTGCCAAGGTCGGCGGCAAGAGCCAGTTGCAGGTAGCGGGAACCAAGTGTTACGACCACTTCAAGACAGCCGACTGCAGGACCCCGAACTGCGCCTGCTTCAGGGCGATCACGACCGGCCAGCTTGCCACGGGCGAGACCGATGCCCATCCGTCCCATGGTCTTGATCTTGACATCGCTTACAGTGGCGTGCCGATCAAGGACGACGCCGGGAAGGTCATCGGCGTTTTCGAGATCGTCACCGACCAGACCGCTGTGAAGAAGGCGGCGAGAATCGCGGACAAACAGGGCCGGTTCCAGAATGAAGAAGTGAACAAGCTGCTTGCCAATCTGGAGAAGATGTCCATCGGCGATCTGGGCATCGATGCAGCTGTTGCGGCCAGTGACGAAGATACCGAGCTGATTGCCAGGAATTTCGAGAGGATCAATGGCTGCCTGCGGCAGAATATCGATGCGATGATGGCCATTTCTGACGCTGCCAAACAGGTGGCCAGCGGGAATCTGATGGTGGCGCTGAAAGAGAGAAGTGAAAACGACGAACTCCTGCGCTCACTGAGCCAGATGGTCAGGCAGCTCACCACTGTCGTCATCGAGGTTAAAGGGGCGGCAGACAATGTGGCGGCCGGTGCCCAGGAGTTGAGCGGAGGTTCGGAACAGCTGAGCCAGGGGGCGAGCGAGCAGGCAGCAGCCGCGGAAGAAGCCTCCAGCAGTATGGAACAGATGTCCTCGAACGTCCGCCAGAATGCCGACAACGCGTCACAGACCGAAATGATCGCCATGAAGAGTGCCAGCGATGCCAGGGATGGGGGCAAGGCGGTGGAACAGACCGTCTCGGCCATGAAGGAGATTGCGGGCAAGATCTGTATCATCGAAGAAATAGCCCGGCAGACCAACCTGCTGGCGCTGAATGCAGCTATCGAGGCAGCACGGGCCGGCGAACACGGGAAAGGTTTTGCCGTCGTTGCCAGTGAAGTGCGTAAGCTTGCGGAGCGGAGTCAGGCAGCAGCGGCCGAAATCGGCAAGCTCTCCACCTCCAGTGTCGAGGTGGCGGAAAAAGCGGGACAGATGCTGAGCCGGATGGTGCCGGACATCCAGCGGACCGCCGAACTGGTACAGGAGATCTCTGCGGCATGTCGCGAGCAGGATTCGGGCGCAGATCAGATCAACAAGGCCATCCAGCAGCTGGACCAGGTCATCCAGCAGAATGCATCGGCATCGGAAGAGATGGCCTCTACAGCCGAAGAGCTCAACTCCCAGGCTGAGCAGCTGTTGAACACCATCACCTTCTTCAAGGTCGACAGCGCGGTTGATCAACGTCAGGCGCGCGTTGCCGGTCGTCCGTCCCAAACGAAGGCCAGTAAGCCGCAGGTTTCCTCCCGCGCCATCGTGCATAAAAGGGTTGGCAACGGCATAGAGCTGGATCTGAGAAATGACGGCCTGGACAACGATTTCGAGAAATTCTAGGAACTGCCAGGCGGTCACGACAACGAGGGGCTCAAATAAAGGAGCGAGAACCCCTCTTCCCATGATGGGGAAGGGGGGGAGCCGGCCGCAGGGGGGGTCAGGAGCAGCAGCCGCCACCGACCCGGCGGATGTTGCGCTCCCGCAGCCATTCGTTGATCATTCCCGAGGCGCACCCCACGCCGGCATCGACCGTGATGGCAGCAGCCGGGCAGTTCTTCGCGCAGGCCCCGCATTCCATGCAGAGATCCCGGTTGACGATACGGGCCTTTTTCCCCTCAAGGGCAAACACCTGGTGCGGGCAGACCTCCGGGCAGCGGCCGCACCCCACGCAGGCTTCCGGCCGTAGTTCCAGTGTCGTTACTCCCGGCAGATACCGATATCCTTTCATCGACGGATCTCCTCCATTTACAGGAATCTGCCGGCCAGCACCAGGACGAGGCTGACGGCAAGGGCTGCCCCCATGGCCGGCAGGGCCAGGCGCATCTCTTTTTTTACCCCGGAGCGGGAGGTGTAGGTGCTGCAACCGGTGAAGTTGAGGGTGTAGAAAGCGCTCACTGCCGGCAGCGCCAGGAAGGCGGCCAGGCTGATCGGCACGCTCCAGGCGACGCCACCGGCGAGCAGGTACCAGGTAAAACTCCAGCCAAGCCCGGCAATTCCCCCCTTGATGGCGAAGCTCCGCCCCGGCAGCCAGGGGAGAAGGAGCGGGCCAACCACGATGCCGGTCAGGACGGCGCCGAGCCAGGCAACAATTGCCTTGGTGCAGGCAACCTCTCCCCCCATGAACAAGGCGGCCAGGAAGATGATCCCGCCGATCAGGGTGATGGATTTGAGTGCCAGCATCAGTTCCACCGGGATCAGCACCAGTCGCTCCCGCAGCGTGAAGGTCAGTTCCTGCATCTCAGCTGTCGTCACCATGCCGTTGTCCAGGTAGGCCGGCAGGTCCGCGGCCCGGATCGTTGCGTACCGGACCGTGAAGCCGGTCCGCTGCTGCACCTCGTGGGCGGCTACCCCCGGTGCCCCGAGAATCGGCAGGTGCAACCGGCGGTGGCTGACTATTGTTGCCAGACCGACTGCCTCGATCCTCTTCACCAGTTCGTCGGTGCCGAAGGTTCCTTTGCCCGCCGCACACCAGACGTTGATCCCGAACGTCTCCAGCACCAGGAGCCAGGCGTTGCGGCCGGCCAGGGCCTGGCGGACGATGTCGTAGCTCATCTTGTAGTTGGCCGTCACCACCACCGGGTCGTCCGGCGTCGGTGTACCGACGGCATAGAGCCCGGGCGGGACCATGTACTCCATCCGGCCGATCCCCCAGCGGGCCTTGCAGGCACCGATCCGGTCGGCAGGGCGGAGCTCCGTAGCTATCCGCGGCACACGGCCGGCCCTGGTTGTGTGCCAGGAGAGAAAGCCGGGAACCTTTTCGTCAACTGCTCCGCCGCCGGCGGAAGTGCGAGGGCCTCAGCAGGGTGGCTTGTCCAGGCCGTTATCCGCCTCGCTGCCGCAACCGGTGTTGACCGGGGCGCATGCCGTTTTGGTAACCGCTCTGATCTCTCGAATCTTCATGACGTCTCCTTGTTGCTGTTACTTGCAACATGCAATGTTTTTACCCTGCTCCCCATCGCAGCAACCCGCCTTGGTCACTGCCTCGTTCAGCAGTCCCAGCGACCTGATAACCGTCTCCCGCTCGAAAGGGGTCATACCCGAAAATATCCGTTCGATCCTGCCGGCCATGTAGCGATCGATCTTCTCCAGTACCTGCAGACCTTCACTGGTAAGGCCGAGCAGGCTCACCCGCCGGTCGTCCGGCGATGCCTGCCGGGTCACGAGACCTTTTGTTTCCAGCGTCTTGACCTGCCTGCTGAAGGTGGTGATGTCCATCCCCAGCTCCTCAGCCACCCGCTGCATGGACGGATTTCCTGCCCTCCGGACTTCAAACAGGATGTGGCTCTGCACCATGGAAACCTGCTCTCCACAGCACTCATCGCAGCACTCCGCGTTCAGCAGCCCGAAGCGGCGGACAAATATCTGCAGTCTTTCCCTGACTGATTCCATGTCATTCCCCTTAGGGAGAACCATATCAATATTAATTGCATAATGCAACTATATTTGCTTGACCTGGACGTTACGATATTTTACTGTTTGGGTAACGCTGAAAGGAGGATCGGCATGGAAGAGTTCGACGGCATTTATCAGGAGTTTCAGCCACGGATACACCGCTACCTCGGCCAGCTCTGTGGCGAGGCCGACGCCAACGACCTCACCCAGACCGTGTTTCTGAAGGTCAGTCAATCGATTACCGGGTTTCGGGGCGATTCGTCGCTTGCCACCTGGATCTACCGCATTGCCACCAACACCGCCCGCGATCATGCGCATTCCTCGCTGGCACGGCAACGGGGGGGTGAGGTCCTCTTCGACGATGACGGCACACTGGATGATCTGCCCGACGGAGATGCTCCGGGAACAGAGCGGGAGTATATCCGTCGGGAGATGAATGCCTGCATCCGTGGGGTGGTCGACCAACTCCCCGAGGGGTATCGCACCGTCCTTTATCTCAGCGAATTCGAAGAGCTGACGAACGCGGAGATTGCCGGGGTGCTCGGCGTGAGCGTGGATGCCGTCAAGATCAGGCTCCACCGCGGCCGCAGCGCTTTGCACAGAGCCATGGAATGCAGTTGCAGTCTCTACCATGACGAGCGGAACGAACTGATGTGTGATCGGAAGGGGGAGGGGTAGGTACCCCCCGATTCAGCCGGGGGGTACCAGGTGTTCAGCATTTCGCGGCGGCAGGACTGCATCACCGTTTAGCAGCCGCACCCCTCGCTGCTGCAGGGAGTCGGCGCTCCTTTGACCAAACCGGCGGCAATGCCGTTGATCTTGGCCGTGGCCCCATTGGCCACCAACCGTCCCACTTCGATCGCCTCCGCGATCTCCTCCTCCTTGGCCCCGCTTTCCCTGGCCTTCCTGACATGGATCTCAAGGCACGGTCCGCAGTGTGCGGTGATCGATGCCCCGATGGCGATCAGTTCCCTGATCCGACTGTCGAGTTTCATTGGATATCACCTCCTTTCTGCTCCTATAGACGGGGCCTTTCGGCAAAAGGATACACCTCGACACGAAAATTTCCGTGCTGTCGCACAATGACTGTATGTATAGCCGAAAAAAAGAACGGCCGGGAATTCCCGGCCGTTTTGGCGTACCATTTCTGCTAAGAAAACTTCATCCCCTGAACCAGGCCGCCATTCCGTTCAGTTCGTCGGCCAGACGGGCCAGTTCCTGCGCGGCCCGATTGATCTCGCCGGTTGCGGTTTCCGTGGAACGGGTGATCTGCTCGATCTGCTCCATGCTGGTTGAAACTTCGGCCGCAGTGGCCGACTGTTGCTCCGCTGCCGTGGCGATCCTGGTTACCATGTCGGCCCCCTGGCCGGACGCCTCGACGATGCTCTCCAAAGCCCTGCTCGCCTCCCCGGCCAGGGAAACACCTTCTTCCACCCGGTGGGTGCCGCCTTCCATTGACTTGACCGATTGCTGCGTCTGGGCCTGGATCTCCCGCACCATGCCGCCGATTTCCTTTGTTGCCTCGGTGGTCCGCTCGGCAAGCCGGCGGACCTCGTCGGCGACAACGGCGAACCCCATCCCCGCTTCGCCTGCCCTGGCCGCCTCGATGGCGGCATTGAGCGCCAGCAGGTTGGTCTGGTCCGCAATCTCGTTGATCGTGTTGACGATGGCGCCGATCCGCTCCGAGCTGGTGCCGAGCTGGCCGATGCTCTGGGCGGTCTGTCGCACTGCCTGGGCGATCTCTTCCATGCCGTGAACGGTCTTGGTAACGGTTTCCTTGCCGCCCGACGCGATGTTGAGCGAATTGCTGGTGGCCATGGCAGCGCTGTTGGCGTTGGTCGCCACCTCGTGAATGGTCTGGTTCATCTCGGTCATGGCGGTTGCCGCCTGGGCTACCTGGCTTGCCTGCTGCTGGGCCCCACGGTTCAACTCCTCTGCGGTATGGGTCAGATCACGGGAGTTTGCCGCCAGGTTAGCGATGGCATTACGCAGGCCGCCGGTGATCTCCCGCAGCCGGGAGGTTGCCTGATTGAAGTGCCCGGCCAGTTGCCCGAATTCGTCGCGGCGCCGGTCGTCGAGCCGGCTGCTGAAGTCGCCGTTGCCGAACTTCTCGGCCATTTCCGTCAGGGCCTTGATGGGGGTCGTAATGCTCCTGGCGAGCAGGGTGCTGACGGCAATCCCCAGGACCAGGACGACCAGGCCGATGATGCTGACCGTGGCAATGTTGGTGCGGAACACCCTGTTGACCGACTTCACCGCCTTGCTCTGTTCCGCCTGGGCCGAAGTCATCCCTTTTTTGCCCTCTTCGCGCTGGGCCGCGACCACGTTTTTCAGCTTTTCGTTGAGGGCCTGGGCCTGCTGGGTCACGACCATGGAGTGCTGCAGTTTGGCAACGACCCCGTCCTTGGCCAGCAGAAGAGTGCGGATCTCCTGGAGGGCACCAAATACCTCCCTGAGCTGCCGCAGTTCATGCCCTTTCCTGCCGGTGAGCATCCTGTTCCTCAGGCCATCGGCCTGACCGAACTTCCGTTCCAGCTCACCCCGCACGGTCGTCAGTTCCTGCGCATTCGTTGCGTCGAACAGTTCCCTGGTCAGGCTCCGGATCTCCCCGCCGATGGCTATCAGGTCGGAGTTCATGGCCATGATGCTGCTGGCCGATTCCGAGCCCTTCAGCGACTCTTCGAACCGCCTGTTCTCCGAGGAGTTGGTTTCTGCAGCCTTCTCCACCAGGTCGCCCATGATGACGGTCATCTGGGACAGTTTCTGCATGGCTGCGGCATGGGTTTCCTTGAATTTGCTTTTAAGGTCATCGGTGGGTGAAGCTATCAGCGCGTTCCTGGTCTCCACCAGACCACCAGGCCCAGTTACCTGTTTGCTGATCTCGTTGATGCCGTCGATAAGCGACTTGACTGCCGAGGTATCCTTCTCGGCCTTGGCCAGGGCACCGGTGGTTACCCAGCGGGAGGCGACCGTAAAGTGGCTGCGGCCCACGGTGACCCCCCCCTTGTTCTCGGCAGCGGCAATCTCCAAAAGGGAGGTCTTCACGTCGTTGATGGCGTTCATGGTGGCCTGGACGTTCTTGACCCGCTGGCTGATCTGCTTGACGCTCTCGTTGGAACTGGAGAGCTGTCCCATGGAGCCCTTCTGCAGCTTCTTCATGGCACTGTCCAGCTCCTTCAGCTTCTGACCGACCTGCTGCAGTTTCCCTTTCATCTGGGTGTCGGCGCTCTTTGCCTCGTCCCTGGCCTTCAGCTTTTCGTCCACGGTACGGACCAGATCGGTGGTGATGGCGGCCAGTTCTTCCAGGTGCTGCTTTTCGGCACCATCGACCGTGGTCCCCTTGAACGAGGCAAGCTCCGTTGACAGACCCTTCACATCTGCCAGGGTCTTGTCCAGTTCGCCGCGGGCAGTCGTCAACTCCTGGGCAGACGTTGCCGCGGCCAGCTTGAGCAGATTGGAGGTATGCTCCTGCACGGCCCGCTGCAGTTCAATGGTCTTCAACTGATAGGGGGTCGACTTCTCGGTCAGCACCGTCAGCTTGCTCTGCACGAAACGCATGCCGGCCAGGCTGAACCCGGCGATGACGATGATCCCGGCAACGGTAATCAGCATGTTGAGGTAGAGTTTCGATTTTATGGTCACGAGATCCTCGTATGATTCAAGTGCAGAAACTAAAGAGGGGATGCTGCCATCCCCTCTCATTCCAGGTACGTTTTGGCTCTAATCCTTGATGTACTTCTTCCCTTCACCGGTGAAGAAATCCAGCACCTTTTTCACCTTGGCCGAAGGCTCGCCCCTGGTGATCAGCATCAACGGCCGGCCGATTTCCGGGGTCTCGACGATCTTCACCTTTTCCTTGTTGCCGGGCAGGTTGATGAACCCCATGCTGACCGCGCCGATACCTTCCGGCAACTGGCCGACGTTGTCGATCTCCTCGCGGGTGGTCTTCACCTCGATGGCGCCGTCGACATACTTGGCACTGTCCATCATCATCTTCGCGAAGACTTTGCGGGTGGCGGAACCGGAATGGGAGGTAACGACGATGACCCCTTGATCCGGGCCGCCGACCGCCTTCCAGTTGTCGATGGCGCCGGTGTGCAGTCCCTTGAGCTGCTCCTTGGAGAGCTTTGTTACCGGGTTGGCCGGGTTGACGATCACCTTGATGACGTCGGAGGTAATGACGTTCGGCTTCAGGTCGGCCGGGGCATCCTTGCCGGTGGCCGCCTTCATGCTGGCCACGGCGTCGGCCAGTTCTTCCGAGGCCATGGAGGCGTCGGCCTTGCCGGCCACCAGATCCTCAAGGCCGTTGCCGGTGCCGTTACCCACCAGTTCGATGTCGATGCCGGTGGCCTTCTTCAATGCTTCCTTGCCCGGCTCGAAGATCCGTTTCTGACAGGTCGTGGAACCGTGGAGCTTGACGGTCTCGGCGAATGCCGCCTGACCGGCGCAGAGTGCGAGGATCGCTGCCAATACTGTGATGGTCCGTTGTGCTTTTTTCACCTGGTCTCCTCCCTTGTTTGTTGATGCACTGTAGATCTCTTATTCGGGCGGAGCTGAGATAACTTTAATCCGCCCGGGCACTCTTGCCGTATACAGAAAGAGGCAAAACGGGCCGCACCTTTCAGCGCCGCCCGTCAGTCATTTCAGTCGGAATTGACCGGTTTCACCCTGGAATCGTGGAACGACCCGCACCCTCCCCCTTGTCGATCATGCCGGTCAGGTGCACTTTACGGTATCCCCGCTTTGCCATGGATGCATGTGCAACGCTCCGTCCAGACAGAATTCCTGGCAAAGTCCACATCCGGTGCAACGCAGTTGATCAAAATCCGGGGGAGTATCCGGGACATCGGTCTGCAAGGCACCGGTGGGGCAGATCGCTACACAACCCCGACATCCCGTGCAGGATTCATCAAACATTACACGGTAGTCAAAGTGGTTCCGGAGGCGGGTTTCCATCTCCGGTGAGAGCCTGTTTCTGGTAAGGTTCAGCAGTTCTCGTCTGACCGGCAATCGTTTTGCGGCGTATTCAGTGCGCCGTTCGGTCTGCCCACTGGTGGTGGAGAGGATGACGGCTGCGCTCTTAAATAAAGAATTACGAAAGGACTTGAAGAAACTCCGGCGGTCTACAGATTCATCGCGGTAATGGATATCCTGTGCTGATTCTGCAATGTTGATACTGCAGTTGCCGTCTGACAACCCGGCCTTAGAAAGGGCACCCAAACGCTGACGAAGTAGAGTAATCGCTGGGGTATTGGGACAGTCACCACACAAGGACAGATTAAGGGTCAATCCTCCTGGCAGGGTGTGACAAAACGCCAGCAGGTGCTCTTCAGTGAGGCCTCCCAGACAGGACAATGTTGCATTGGCGCGCTCTTTCGTGCGGATGCAGCCAAGAATCGGTTTCGGCACTCGGGACAGTTGCGACATACAGGCGGAGAAATCGGTTCTCTGTTCCAAAGCCCCTACCGAGCATACGCAAGTGCAGAGCAGGCAGCCGCGGCATAGATCAGGATGGATCGTGAGGCCGCCGTCAAGGGTGATGGCCCGATGGGGGCAACTGGCGGCACAGTGACGGCACGCGCTTTCATTGAACCGCATCCGCACACAGCGGGAGGCATCAATCCGCACGTCATCCGCGCTGCCGATGGGATCCCTGCTGTCAGCCATTATTTTCAGCAGCCAGTGCGCTGTTGTCGGCCTTGATGAACGCAACGGTGCAGCGGGCAACGGCCTGGTAGAAGAGGGATTCGCCGTCCTCGATGATGGCGCTGGTGAACGGCTCCAGCCAGGGCATCAGGAACAAGGCCAGAAACTGTCGCTGCAGTCCTGCCAGGCGGCTGGCCTCGTCGCGGTTCCCGGCCGCAGCCGCTTCGCGCTGCCGGTGAGCCAGGTACGACATGAATTCCAGTTCGACTGCCACATGGTCCGGCAGCTCGCGGAAGTCGTCGGCCAGTTGCAGGCCGCAGGAATGGTAGAAGGCGGCCACCCTGGCGGTAGATTCGCCCATGACGGTCTTGGCGTCATCCAGGTAGAAGGAACCGTAGGGCGGGGCCACCAAGTGGAAAGGGCCGATAAACAGCCTGGCATGGTCCACCACCAGGGGGGCAAGATCTCCGCCGATGGCCTGCGAGGCCACGCGGGCGTGATGCGCTGCGTCCGGTACGGTGTGCTCAAGGAGAGCTGCCAGGGATCTGCAGCAGTTCTCCTCCAACAGTTCCGCTGTCGGCGGATAGTAACAGGCCGCCAGCAGGCGGTAGGCATGCTCGCGGCTGGCTGTATCGCACATAATGTCATTCACCGTATCGTGTCTCCAAAAAATCGGGATGGGACTTTCGTCCCATCCCTTGTCTTCAAAATTTTACTGGAATTTGCAGTGATCAGCCTTTACTCGCACCCTTGAAGGAACGGATATAGGCCACGTTGGGCTTGGTTCCTTTCTCCTCCTTGAGGCGCATCGGCTTGTGTTTCTTCAGCAACTTGGCCGGTTCGCCGGAGGCATCGTTGAGATCGCCGAAGATACGGGCCTTGGCAGGACAGGCGACCACACAGTTGGGAAGCTCGCCATTTTTTACCCGATGTTCGCAGAATATGCACTTCTCCACCACTCCTTTAGTGCGGACACTTGCGTAATCCGGGTGGCTGTAACTGTGCAGGTTGGGAATAACGGCCCCGGCCGCTTTGGCGGTCTCGAGCCCGGAGGCGGTACACCCCTTTATCATCTCGCTGGCGCCGCGGTATTCAGCATGGGGGGGCGACGTTGCGTCGTTGGCGCTGATGACCGAATAGGCGGCCTTTTCCTTGTCCACATTGGTGGCGCTGTAGGGGCAAGCCTTCTGGCAGCGGCGGCAGCCGATGCATCGTTGTTCGTTGTGCATGGTGATGCCGTCGGCGGTCTTGAACATTGCCTTGGGTTGTACCGGACAGGCCTTGACGCACGGGGCATCGCTGCAATGGTTGCAGAGCACCGGCATGGCAGTGTACGAAATCTTGGGGAATTTTCCCTCTTCCCTGTAGATGAAGTCGGCCCAGTTGAAGGTCTGGCCCTTGGTACGGTTCTGGGTATTGTTTTCGGTCTTGCAGGCCAGGGCGCAGGCGCCGCAGCCGACGCACCTCTGCAGGTCTATGACCATTCCGTATTGCTTTGGCATTTATTCGAACCTCCCTAAATTTTTTCGATCTTCACGCCGGTGAAGCCGCCGTTGCGGGCGGTGGAGCCGCTCAGGCGGTCATAGTCGTCCACCAGCAGTTCGTTGTTGTTGCCCCCTCGCGGCTGAGCCTTGGCGTAGTCCTTCGCAGCAACACGGCCGTAAGCCCAGTGCCCCTGGCCGAAGCACTTGGCAACGGTGCCGGGGCGGACTCCTTCCCAGAGCTTGACCTTTGTCACGATGGAACCGGTGGTCGAGGTAAGGCGCACTGTGTCGCCGGTCTTGATGCCGAGTTTTTTCGCATCGACCGGGTTGATCTTAACCACGTCGTCCCACGCCTCGTCACCAACGTCAACCTTTTTGAACTCTTGGAACCATGTGGTGTTCTGACTCCTCCCCTCGCGGTTGAGGCGGGACTTGTAGTCGATGAAGGTGAAGGGGTACTCCTTTTCGCTTCCGTGGCGCTTGGGGGACTCGTAGTGGGGGACGAAGGCCAGTTCTCCCCTGGCTTCGTAGCCGCTGGCCTTGAGCACGTCGTCGACGGAGGTCTTGTGCTTGTCGGCGTGCATGGTGAGCGCCTTTTTCAGGGTTTCGCTGTAGAACTCGAATTTCTTGGTTTCGGTCTTGAAATGTCCCTCGAACTTCCCTGTCTCGGGGTTCACCTTGCCCCAGTTTTTCCTGTATTTGTAGGTCTCGGTGTTATAGATGCCCTTCTTCCTGAATTCTGCCCAGCCGGCGACCTGGTCTCCCTTCATCTTCTCCTTGCCGTTCCAGACCTTCTGGCTGGAGATCTTGGCGGCAATTTCGGCGAACTCGGCTGCCGTGGCCGGTTTCTTCTTGGTTTCGGGATCTTCAAAGGAAGCATAGTAGTCGAACAGGTTTGAGAAGCCCCGGGCCTTCAGCTTCTCCGCCAAAAGCCAGACGAACTCGGTCTCCTCGGCCTTCACCTGCCAGAGGGGCTTCGCCACCGGCTGTTGGATCGACACGTGGCCGTGCAGGTTGGCCATGTTGGTGATGATGGAGAGCTTCTCGGTGGGGGCGAAGGTGGCCGGCAGCACGATGTCGGCGAACTGGGTCATCTCCGATGCGTTGGTGGTCAGGTGGACGAAGAAAGGGACCTTTGCCAGAGCTTTTTCCCAGCGCTCGGCGCCGGTGCAGGAGAAGGTGAAGTTGCACCAAGAGCCGATGAAGACCTTGACCGCGTCCGGCTTCTTCAGCATGCCGTTGGCCACGTTGTTGGTGACCACGCCGACTTTCAGGCTCTCCTTGACGGAGCCGTCCTTTTCCTTGACCTTGTCGATGCCGCCCAAGAGCGCCGGCATGTCCTTGGCGCCACGGCCGTCGAGTTTCTTCTCCTTGCCGAATTTCTTGGCAACTTCGTCCACGTATTTGTCGAAGCTGGGGAACTTCTCCGTTGGGGCGCTGGAACTCTGGAAAACCCCCCCCTCGGTCTCGATGGAGCCGAGGATGCCATTCAGGGCATAGACCGCCATGGAGGCGTAGGTACCGCGGGGGCTCATGGCCACGCCGGGTCCCATCCAGACGGCACAGGCAGTGCCGGCCTTACCCATGGCTCGGGCCACGCGGATGATCTGCTCCTCGGGAATCAGGGTCTTCTTGGCCGCCCAGGCCGGAGTCTTTTCCTTCAGTTCCAGGTTCCAGTATTTTACGATTCCGTGGGTCTGCTTCTCCACAAAGGCCGCCTCGTCAACCGCGGCACCAGTCTTGAACAGGTTTTTGCCATCCTTGAAGTCGCCTACGAACTCTTTGCTCCAGAACCCTTCGGTCAACAGCACATGGGCGATGGCTGCGGCCAGGGCGCCGTCCTCACCCGGCTTGATCGGGAGCCACTCCTGGGCCTTGGCTACCGACGCGCTCATGCGAGGATCGACGGCAATGACCGTGCCGCGGTCAAGGATGTCGCTGAACTTGGCGATGGCGTTGGGCACCTGTCGGTTGGAGGAGAGCGGGTCGCAGCCCCAGACAACCAGGCACTTGGTCTTGGCCAGATCATAGTCGCGGTAGCCGAAGAACCCCTGGGTGTAGCCGGGACCCATCTTTTCGGCCTCGGCGCAGATGGCGCTGTGGCTGAACGCATTCGGAGTGCCGAACACTTTGGGGACAGTGCCGTAGAGGAGGTCGGTGGAGGTGGGGGAGTAGCGCCCCCGCATATACATGAACTTGTGCGGCTCATTGTTCCTGCGGAGTTCCATCATCCTGTCGGCGATGGTGTCGAGCGCCTCGTCCCAGGTGATCGGGACGAACTTCGGGTCGATGCCGCGCCCCTTCTGGGGATTGGTCCTCTTCATCGGGACCTTGACCCGGTCCGGGTCGTAGGTCTGCTGGATCATCAGATGGCCCCGCGGGCAGACATAGCCGCCGTTGGCCTTTGAAAGCTGGTTGCCGCGCACCTTGACGATGCGCCCTTCCTGAACGAGGAATTCCACCGGGCACCAGGCGGTACACCCCTGGCAGGTGGATGGTATCCACTCACCCTTCGATGCTCTGCCGGATGCCGGATCGTTGCCGGCAGCAAAGGCGTTCAATTTCGGCAGCCCGATGGTCGCCACCGCTCCAGCGGCAGCGGTGGCCTTCAAAAAATCCCTGCGTTTTATTTTCATTCTGTTCCCCCTCTGTTATGGCATCTGGTGCAGTCGCTCTCCACCGAAAAAGTCGTCCTGCCGGCCACGGACATTGCTCGCTTTCTCATCCATTAGTGGCTGTTAAGCGGAGGCATTATATCCGTGTTTGCGGATTTATCAAGAATATATTTGCCTAAGCTGGATGAAGCCGGCTCACTTGAACACGCCGGATAACTGCTTCTGCTCCTCATCCTCAGCGAGCATTCCGCCAACCTTCCAGAGGCGGCATCCGACCGCGCCGCCCTGGCTGCATTCCTGAAAGACAAACCCACTGGCTGTTTCTAATCACATTAATCTTAAGTACGCGACGAACCGGGCGATTAGCTAACATACGTTCGATGGTTCATATCTATCAACCGGGGGCACCACATGTCACAACAAGAGTTTACATCTTCAGCCGGACGGGCCGGGCAGAAGACCGGCATTGCCGTGAAGATCCTTCTGGCCGCATCCGTGGCCCTGATAACAGGCCTCGCAATCGTGGGAGGTGCGGCCCTGTATCTGGAAAAGCAGGCCCTGGTGGGGCTGCAGCGGGAAAACAGCCTGACCTTCGTCAACGTCATGGGGGACGACATCAAGATCGCCATGATGGCGGACGACATGAAAAAGGTCGACGCTTATATTAAAGAGGTGATTGATAAAAAGCGTGCAGTGGCTTTTTCGATCTACAATGAAAAGGGTGAGGAGCGCGGCAGTGGTGCAAAGGGTGACACCCTTATCGCCGAAGTATTAAAGAGCAACAAATCCGCAAGTTCTGAGAGCATACAGAACGGCATCCATATCCTTGAGACCATCTTGCCTCTCCCCAACGAAGAACGTTGTCAGAGTTGCCACGACAAGGAAATGAAGGTGCTTGGCGCGCTCAAGCTTAACACCAGCATCGAGCAAGGGTATGCTGCCAGCAGGAAGGCCACCTTCTTGCTTCTTATCTCAGGAGCTGTGGCACTTGCCGCCAGTCTGGTCTGCCTGATGGTCGTCCTGCGGGTGACCGTCACCCGGAAGATCAACGACTTTGTCGACAAGGTAACCGATCTGGCCAGGGGGGAGGGGGACCTCACCAAACAGATCGTCGTCAGGTCCAATGACGAGTTCGGGCAGCTGGCCGACGAGATAAACTCGCTGGTGGACAAGATCAGGAGGATCATCTCTCAGATTGCCCAGACCAGCGAACAGGTCTCCTTTTCCGCCGAGGAACTCCAGTCAAATGCCGCCCAGATGGCCGACGGTGCCGAAGAAGTAGCTGCCCAGGCCGGAACCGTAGCCACGGCGGGTGAAGAAATGTCAGCCACATCCAACGACATCGCCCAGAACTGCCAGATGGCCTTCGAAGGATCTCAGCAGGCCAGTGCCGCCGCAGTTTCCGGGGCTCAGGTCGTGAATGAGACTATTAATGTCATGAACAGCATTGCCGAGCGGGTCAGAAGTTCCGCCAAAGCAGTTGAAAGCCTTGGCAGCCGATCGGACCAGATCGGCGAGATTGTTGGAACCATTGAAGACATAGCCGACCAGACCAACCTCCT
This sequence comes from uncultured Geobacter sp., assembly GCA_964432205.1. Classification (GTDB taxonomy): domain Bacteria; phylum Desulfobacterota; class Desulfuromonadia; order Geobacterales; family DSM-12255; genus Geomobilibacter. The sequence continues at coordinate 93,281 of CAYSMK010000012.1, forward strand.
GGCGCTGAATGCAGCGATTGAGGCGGCCCGGGCCGGCGAACAGGGGAGAGGTTTCGCTGTTGTTGCCGATGAGGTACGGGCACTGGCAGAGCGCACCACTCGTGCGACCCGCGAAATCGGTGAAATGATCAAGGCGATTCAGCAGGAAACAAAAGGCGCTGTGATAGCCATGGAAGAAGGGGTCAGTGAAGTTGCCAAAGGTAGCGAGAAGGCAGCCAACTCCGGCAGCGCCCTCGAACAGATTCTCCAGCAGATCAATGATGTCAACTCTCAGATTCACCAGGTTGCCACCGCTGCCGAAGAACAGACCGCAACAACCTTTGAAATCAGCAATAACATGCAGCAGATCACCGAGGTCATTGCCAAGACCTCCAGAGGAGCCAAGGATTCTGCTTCAGCAGCCAACCAACTCTCTGTGCTTGCCGACGATCTGCGGCGTATTGTGAGTCAATTCAAGATTACGTAAGGGGGCTTATGTACATCTGAGCCAACTGAAAGGCTGGTCGCTTTTGACCGGCCTTTTCGTTATTTTGTTCCATCGGCCAAAACCTTCCGGCAAATGAGTCAATCCTGGGAAGGTTGACATTATCCGCCTTGACGGATATAAGCTCTGTATGGAATCAATCAGCCTCGTATTCAAAGCGCTGTCCGAAGAGCCTCGCCTGCGCATCCTCAACCTGCTCCTGACCCAGGGGGAACTCTGCGTCTGCGACATCATGGCCGCCCTGGAACTACCCCAGTCGACCGCCTCCCGGCATCTGGCCTACCTGAAGAAGAGCGGGTGGGTCGACGACCGACGTGAAGCGGTCTGGATCTACTACTCCATCTCCAGGAACGCAAACGCGCTGCGTCAGGACCTTGTGCCGCTTCTCAAGCAGCATCTTGCCGCATCTGGCGTGTCCATTGCCGACCAGCGGCGCTTGGATGAGTTCAGCAAGCACAACAGCTGCGCCTGATTTTTTTTGCCCGATTATATCCGCTAACGCGGATCATTCAAGGAGATTGACCATCGACAGGAGGTGCTTCTACCATGTCCGAAGGCATTTCAAAAAAACTCTCTTTTCTCGACCGCTGGCTCACCTTCTGGATCTTTGCCGCCATGGCGCTGGGGGTGGGGCTCGGCTACTTCGTCCCCGGGGTCGAGCAGTTCATCAACCGTTTCCAGGTGGGGACCACGAACATTCCCATCGCCGCCGGGCTGATCCTGATGATGTACCCCCCCTTTGCCAAGGTGCGGTACGAGGAGATGCCCGAGGTCTTCCGGAACAAGAAGATCCTGGGGCTGTCGCTGGTGCAGAACTGGCTGATCGGGCCACTGCTGATGTTCATCCTGGCCGTGGTCTTCCTGCCGGACAAGCCGGAATACCTGGTGGGGCTCATCATGATCGGCTTGGCCCGCTGCATCGCCATGGTGATCGTCTGGAACGAGCTGGCCAAGGGGAATACCGAGTATGCCGCCGGCCTGGTTGCCTTCAACAGCATCTTCCAGGTCCTCTTCTACAGCGTCTACGCCTGGTTCTTCATCACGGTGCTGCCGCCGCTCTTCGGACTCAAGGGGGTGGTGGTCGATGTCAGCATCCGTCAGATCGCCGAGAGCGTCTTCATCTACCTCGGCATCCCCTGCCTCGCCGGGGCGCTGACCCGGTTCGTCGGTGTGAAGACGATGGGGAAGGAGCGGTACCACAGGGAGGTAGTACCGCGGATCGGCCCCATTACCCTGATCGCGCTCCTTTTCACCATTGTGGTCATGTTCAGCCTCAAGGGAAACCTTATCGTGCAGCTGCCGCTGGACGTGGTGCGGATCGCCATCCCGATGCTGATTTACTTTGTGCTGATGTTCCTGGTCTCTTTCTGGATGGGAAAACGGCTGGGAGCCGACTATTCCAAGACCACGACCCTGGCGTTCACGGCCGCCAGCAATAACTTCGAACTGGCGATCGCCGTGGCCGTGGCGGTGTTCGGTCTGAACTCCGGTGCGGCATTTGCCGCGGTCATCGGTCCGCTGGTGGAGGTACCGGTGATGATCGGCCTGGTCAACGTGGCATTCTGGTTCCAGCGCCGCTATTTCCGCCCCGTTGCCGTCTATGGCTTTAACAAGGGCACATAGGTGAGGAACCTTGGGGCATGACGGGGTGAGGCCTGAGAGCCATTCACAACCTGGCACGTCTGTCCGACGTAAATTTTGTTGCCCATCGTTATGCGAATTTGGTATATCCGATAATAAGCTTTTCAGACAATGCAGAACAAAGACACCGGACATACGTGCTCCCATGCCCGAAAAACTGCACCAAGACATTACCGGCGTCATCCTGGTCGGCGGCAAGAGCCGCCGGATGGGACAGGACAAGGCGTTTCTGGAGGTTGACGGGAAGCCGATCTTTGAGCGGGTGTTGGCGGTGTTCGGGGAGCACTTTGCCCGGGTCGTTCTGGTCGGGGACCGCGCGGAGCGCTTTGCCGGTTACGGTCTTCCGGTTCTGCCCGACATCTATCCCGGCAGCTCCCTGGGTGGCCTCTATACCGGCCTGCTTCACGCGGCAACGGAGTATATTTTCGTCTCCTCCTGTGACATCCCTTTTCCGAACGGTGATGTGCTCCGCTACCTCTGCTCCCTTAGAAACGGCTACGATGCGGTTGTCCAGACCAACGCCAACGGTTACGAACCGCTCTTCGCGCTTTATTCAAAAAACTGTCTCGAACCGATCAGAGCCCTCCTGGATAGTGGCGACTTCTGCGCCTACGCCTACTATCCACAGGTCAGGGTCAGATATGTCCCGTATGAGGAGTTGGCCCATCTCGACCGGGACGGCAGGGCTTTCTTGAACATCAATACCCCTGAAGAATTTGCCAAGCTCAAGGAGGAGTCATCATGTCCGTCAAAGTAGTCGCCTTTGTGGCCAAGTCCGGAACCGGCAAGACCACCATGCTGGAGAAGGTCATCCGGGAACTGAAGATACGGGGCTACCGGGTCGGGGCCATCAAGCACGATGCCCACCGCTTCGATATCGATAAGCCGGGGAAGGATTCGCATCGGATTACTGCTGCCGGTACCGACACCATGCTCATCTGCTCGCCGGAAAAGCTGGCACTGGTGAAGCAGCACGCGGTCGCGCCATCTGTGGAAGAGCTCCTGGAGACCTATTTCCAGGATGTGGACATCGTCCTGACCGAAGGATTCAAAAAGAGTTCCCTGCCCAAAATAGAGCTCCACCGTCGGGAGCGGAGCGCCACCCTGATCTGCCGGGGAGAAGAATACGATCCGGCACTGATTGCGGTGGCCAGTGACGAACGGCTGGAACTGGATGTGCCACTGCTCGATCTCAACGATGCCGAAGAAGTTGCCGGCTTCATCGAGGCACGGTTCCTGAAATGAGCGGTGCCGGGTCGGAACTGCGGGTCCGCTCCAAGATCTGGCTGGAGGTCGACGGCAAGCCGGTGTTCGGCCGGGGGCGGGACGAACTGCTGCGCCTGATCCGAAAGACCGGTTCGATCAATGCCGCGGCAAAAGAGATGGGCATCCCCTACCGCAAGGCCTGGACCTATATCGATGCCATGGAGAAGCGTCTGGGGTTCCCCCTCGTGAACCGCCTGAAGGGGGGGGCCGGCGGCGGCGAATCGTCCCTTACCCCGCTGGCGGAAGCACTGCTGCAGAAATTCGATCTCCTGCAAGAGGGGTTCAATGAGATGGTGAACCGCAAGTTCACGGAACTCGATTTCTAAGGAAGACACGTAAGGAGGTATCGTCCCCATGGTCAGCATCGAGGAAGCTCAACGGACCATTCTGGAATGTATCACTCCGCTGGAAACGGAAAAGGTCTCCGTGTTCCAGGGACTTAACCGGGTTACCCCGGAAGAGCACATCGCCCCGTGGGACATTCCGCCCGCCGATAACTCCGCCATGGACGGATTCGCATTCTCCCATGCCGCTCTAGAGGGCAATCGCCTGAAGGTCACCGGCTTTCTGCCGGCCGGAGAGGTGTACCCCGTTCCGGTGCCGGCAGGCGAGGCAATAAGGATCATGACCGGCGCACCGGTCCCTGCCGGTTGCGATACGGTGGTCCCCATAGAGGACGTGACGGAGGATGGCGAATGGATCCGCCTGACCTCGGCTATCAGGGCGGGATCGCATGTTCGGGAGCGCGGCGAGGACATCCGGCACGGCAATACCGTCATCCCTGCCGGGTCGCTCCTTCGCCCCCAGGAGATCGGCATGCTGTCGGCCATGGGAACGACCTCCCTGGCCGTCTATCGCAAGGCCAGGGTGGCCATTCTCTCCACCGGCGACGAACTCCTGGAGCCCGGTTCGACGCCGTTGCCGGGAAAGATCATCAACAGTAACAGCTACAGCCTGGCTGCCCAGGTGCTCGATGCCGGGGGGGATCCCGTTCTGCTCGGGATTGCCCAGGACAACCTCGAAGCCACCTGCGACAAGATCCGGTCCGGACTGAATGCCGATATGCTCGTCATCACCGGCGGCGTTTCCGTGGGAGACCGGGATTTCGTCAAAGTTGCGATCGAGAAGCTGGGGGGAAGCATCACCTTCTGGAAGGTCAACATGAAACCGGGTAAACCTCTGGCATTCGCCATGCTGCAGGGTAAGCCGGTCTTCGCCCTGCCGGGAAACCCGGTCGCGGCCATGGTCTCGTTCGAACTGTTCATGCGGCCGTCGCTCCTCAAGGCGATGGGGCACCGGCGGGTATTCCGGCCAAAGGTCAGGGCTGTCCTGCTGGAGCCGGCGACAAATACCGGAACGCGCCCCCACCTGATTCGGGGCATAGTCTCGTCGCACGATGACCGTTATTCCGTGTCGACCACCGGCAATCAGAGCTCGGGTCGCCTCTCCTCCCTTATCCAGGGGAATGGTCTGATACGGCTGGCGCCCGACACGTCTTACGCCAGGGGAGATGAAGTGGAAGTCCTTCTGCTGGACCGTGGCTTCGAGCTCGGAGAGGCATGACTTCAAACTGGCCCCAGTGGCCGAGATGGGATGCTGCACGCCATTGGTCACTGTTTGCTGATGCTGGCCGCCGGAACGTTCACCGGATTCATCGAGTCGTTCGTACAGGCCAAAGGGATCGTCAAGGTTGCCGCCTGGACAAAACGTGTTGGCGGCTTTATCGTCGCCATGGTGGGCGCGTATCTGCTCTGGACATCATAACCCCTCTTTGTAAAACCTGTTTTCTGCTTCTGCAATTTCCACGGTAGAACATTGCCCGGCGTACTTGCCCGCATTGGTACGTGTCGGATGCGACCCCCCCTCCCCATTCCTGCCAATCAATGCATACATTTTTGTTTGCATAATCATATTTTAAACCCTTAAGAAAATGTTTTTCACTCCGAAAGATTAACTTACTCTATGGCGGGGATAGTTCCCTGAACGGACATTCCTGCTCGAGACCACAATACAGACTGGTTTCCGGCTGATCGGCACTGCGAACGAAACCTAAACTCCTAGTTCGAGTAGGCTCCCATGAAAATCAAAACCAAGCTGACCTGCAACATCATCCTGATCGTGGTCGCCGTGGCGGTTGTCGTCGGCACCAGCATCTTCGGGATGACCTTCATCAAGGGAAAACTCTCCTACCTGACCCAGAAGAGCACCCCCTACCAGATCCGGACGGTGGAGTTTCAGCGGGAACTACAGGGGGCCATCGCCGACCTGGTGAAGGTCAATTCGGCCCGTAATATGGAAGAGTACAAGGCGTACCGGGGGGAGGCGGGAAAATCCCTTGCCGCCGTCAAGACCGCCCAGCAGGCCCTCGAAGAGATGAGCAGCAGCAAACTCGGGGCGGCGGAAGAGCTGGCCGGCATTAGCGATGAACTGTTCAATGCCGCAAACGCCCGCATCTCCTCTGAAAAGGCTGCGGCGGAAGCCGCGGGGAAGGTGTCCCAGCAGATGAAGGAGTCTTCCGCCCGGCTCAAGGAGCTGGACAAACGGATCCGTATTCTGCAGACCGGCCGCGCCAACTCCTTTGCCGCGGCAATGAAGGATACGGGAAACTTCTCCTCCAGGCTGCGCAGCGTGGAGGAGCTGCGCAATCTGATCAAAGACCTGCAGCTCATCTTCGTGACCGTGCAGAATGCCCAGAAGAGCACGGCGGTACTGATCGCCAAGGGGAAGGTAAATTCGGTGCTGGCCCGGATCGCCAAAAACGACTTCCACAACGAAAACCCTGCCATCAGCAACGACACGAAGGTCGTCTCCGAAAAGCTGGGAGAATTCATCAAGCTCCAGACCGCCGCCCTCGCCGCCAAGGATGACGCCGAAGCGAAAAGCCGGGCGGTTGAATCGGGGAAAGAACTGTCGGAAAGGCTGAACGCCCTGTATCTCACCCTGGACCAGGAGGCGACCCTTGCGGCGGAAAAGGTGGGGATCGAGACCCAGAAGCAGGGGAGCATCTACGGGCAGTCCAATGCCGCCAATACGATCCTTCTGGACAATTCCGAACTGGTGGCCCTGGGGCTCATGGTGGAGGGGCAGACCAACAAGCTCTTCACCCTGAACACCATTGCCGACATCGACCGGCTCGACCCGGAAATCCGCAACCTGTTCAACCGCATACATGAGCGCTCCGCAGCCGTGGAAAAGGCCCTGGTCAAACAGGGCGCGAAGAACGAGCTGAAGATCCTGAAGGGGGCAGTGTCGGCGCTGGCCACGATCCGCAACGAACTGTACGCGGCAGACGGCATAGTTACGGCCCTGAAAAAGCGGATCTCCTCAACTGAACAGACGGTGAAGGCCGCTGAAAAGCTGCGTAAGGTCGTGCTCAAGCAGTCCGAAAAGGGGAAAGAAACCGTCACGCTGGCCCGGGGTGAACAGGAAAAGGCGATCGCGGAGGTCAACCGGATGGTGAAGATCAACATCACCCTGCTGGTGGCCATCGGCATTGCGGCCGGCGTGATCGGCATCCTGTTCGGGGTCTGGGTCTTCCGCTCGGTTGCCAAGCCATTGGCCGACCTGATCCAGGTTGCGGACAGTGTGGCGGGTGGCAATCTGCACACCGGCACCATCCGGCATTCCAGCGACGAATTCGGTCAGGTCCAGGCCTCCATGGAAAAGATGGTGCTTAATCTGCGGGACATGGCGGGCAGGATATCCGGATCGACCGCCACCATTGCCAGCAGCTCCCAGGAGCTCTCCGCAACGGCCGGGGTGCTGGAAGACAACTCACGGATGCAGACCGGCCAGATCGAGCAGTCGGTTACCGCCCTTTCCGAGATGGTGCAGACCATCCAGGATGTCTCGCTGAATGCTGCCAACACCTCGGAGGCCGCCGGCCGGATGAAGGGGATCGCCCAGGACGGCCGGAAAGCGCTTGATGACACCTCCCGGGAATTGGTTTCCTTTGCCGATATCGTCCGCCAGTCCGCCGAAAAGATCGAGCGTCTCGGTGTTAAATCGGACGCGATCAACGAGATCGTCGACATGATCAAGGACATTGCCGACCAGACCAACCTGCTTGCCCTGAATGCCTCCATCGAGGCGGCCCGCGCCGGCGAGATGGGGCGCGGTTTCGCGGTTGTGGCCGACAGTGTGCGGGGGCTTGCCCATCGCACCATCGAGTCGTCCGCTGAAATCAGTCATACGGTCAAGGATATGCAAAACGAGGTCGAGGGGGCGGTTGCCTTCATGCACGGCGAGCGGACAGCCATCGACAGGATTGTGGCGCAGGTCGATCTCACCCAGCGCGCCATGGGAGAGATCGTCACCTGTGTCGAGCAGGTCTTCGACATGGTCCGGACCATTGCCACCGCCACCGAAGAACAGTCGGCCACGGCGGAGGGGGTCAACCGGAACATGACCTCCATCAACGACATTACCCGCCAGCTGTCGGTCTCGGTGGGGGATATCAAGGGGACATCCGAGAGCTTCGCCCGCCTGGCCACGGAACTGAACCAGATGGTCGGGTGGTTCAGGCTGTAATAGCCCGATAAGCTGTCACCTGAATCCGTGACGGATGCCGCACCGGCGGTGCGAGAGGCACGCGGAGCGAAGTGGGGTGGGAGCCGTCACGGATTCACGTTTTCAAAAAAACAAAGGAGGAACGTGCAGATGAAAAAGACGATTGCAGTACTGGGAATCATGGCAGCAGTTGCAGCAACCTCGAGCATGGCGCAGGCCGAAAGCATCACCCTGATCGGCGGCTCGACGTCCATCGCCGCGGTCATCAATCCGGTGAAGGCCGCCTTTGAAAAGAAGACCGGCATCACCCTGAACGCAACGGCAGCCGGCTCCAAGGTCGCGTTCCAGAAACTGGATGCGGGCGAGGCGGAGGTGGCAACCGCCGGGCACACCTTCGACGAACTGATGGGCAACATCAAGAAGTCCAACGTCACCCTGAAAAACCCGGTTGAGACGTTTACCGTCATCAAGCTGGCCGAGCCGACCAACTACTCGGTCATCGTCAACCCGGCAAACCCGGTGGCAAAGCTTGCCAAGGAGCAACTGGAAGGGATCTTCACCGGCAAGATCGCCAACTGGAAGGATGTGGGGGGGAAGGATGCACCGATCCTCTGCGTGGTGAGCAACCTGAGCCCCGGCACCAATGAGGCCTTCAGCAAGACCTTCCTTGACGGGAAAAAGATCACTGTCGAATCCCTTGACGCCTCCAATGCCGCAGACCTGCGCCAGAACATCGCCACCAATCCCGACGCCATAGGGTTCATGGCCTCGGCCATGATCGACGGGTCGGTCAAAAATGTCGAGACCCTGCCGATGAAATCGAGTCCGATCATCATGCTGACCGTTGGCAAACCGTCAGCCAAGGTCCAGAAGCTGGCCGACTTCATCCTGGGCGAAGGCAAGGCCCTGACCAAATAAAACCACTAATTCGAAGAGGGAGAGTTGAATGAAGAGAACCTGTGCAGTATTCATCGCGGCTTTTGGTCTGACTGCGGCAGCAACCGCCTTTGGCGCGGAAATCAAGGTGGGCGGTGGCGGGGCAGCCATTGCCACAATCTTTACCCCGATCAAGGCTGCGTTTGAGAAGGCAACCGGCAATAACCTGATCATCCTGCAGAGCACACCCGGACGCGGCCTGGCAGACCTGGTCAACGGCAGGCTGGATGCCGCGGTCGCCGCCGTACCGCTTGACAGCATGGCTGCCGGGGCGGAAAAGGAAGGGACCAAGGTGGACAAGGGTGCCTTGCAGCAGCTCGAAGTGGGCACCAACAAGGTGGTCGTCTTTCTCCACGCCTCAAACCAGGTGAGCAGTCTGACCAAGGAACAGCTGAAAGGGCTCTTCACCGGCAAGGTCACCAACTGGAAAGAGGTGGGGGGAAATGATGCGCCGGTGATCGTCGTCTGGGGAAAAAACTCCCCCGGTCAGAACGCCCTCTTCACGAAGATCATCCTGGATGGAGAGAAAGTTGCGGCTGAGCACCTGGAAACCACCGACTACAAGGGGATCAAGGACTCTGTCTCGGCAAACCCCGAGGCCATCGGCATCGACCCCCTCGGCATGGCCGACGGCACGGTGAAGGCGATCAAGCCGTCCCCCGAGGTGACCGCCCCCATCAGGATCGTCACCAAGGGGAAGCCGTCGGCAGATGTGCAGAAGGTGATCGACTTCATCAAGGCTGAAGGGAAGAACTACATCAAGGAGTAGCTGCACCTGCATTGTGACTGCGAAAGGCCGGGGCGACCCGGCCTTTTTTTGTCGGAGATGCTAATATTTCCTGCTCGCCAGTGAAATCAGCCGGCCAGCTTCTTCACGAAGGCGCGGACCCTCTTCGCATTGGTCCCCACGTCGCTGACCCCCACCCGCGACACCGAGCGGATATCCACCAGGGAGCGGTTGCCGGCCGGCGCCACCCGGATCACGATGTCGTCCTTGAAGCCGAACCAGAAGGTGGTGTCCGTGGCCTCTATCCTTCCCTCGGCCGGGACTGTCGCGACGATCTGCCATCCCAGGGCGCGGGCTGCGCCGAGTGCCGCCTCGAAGGCCTGGGGCATGGGGAGTTCGAGGATGACGGTCCTGATGTCCGGATAGGCCTGGCGCTGCAGGGCTGCAACCTCGGCACCGCCGTATGTTGCCGGATTGGCGGCATCCGCCCGCAAGGGAAGTATTGCCACGAAGCCGGGCGGGTTGGTGATGTCGGTGGTGATGTCGTGAATCCGGGGGAGCCGCCCGGCGTCGAGTTTCCAGGTCACGGGGATGGCGGCAATGAGCAGGCCGCCGGTCATTGCCGCAAGGGCCAGGACAAATCCCGGAAGGCGCCGGCTGCGGAACGAGTGCAGGGCCGCGGCGAGCGCCACCAGGAAGGCCATGGCGCCACAGTAGGCGCCGTACCTGAGCAGGTCGAAGCCGGTGCGGAAATGCCACAGACCCAGGCGGGTGCCGAACCCTGCCGCCACGAGCAGGGTGGCGGCGACAAGAACGAGCACGATGCCGGCCATGGGGAGAACGGCCCCTCTCCGTGTGTCCGGGCGTGTCGGTACGGTAGGAGTATCTTCTGCCATGAGGATCACCTCCGGTCGGTTCTTATCAATACTCCGAGCAGGTACAGCACTATCACCAGGTTCAGGGCGAGCAGTGTCACCCGTGGCCAGGTCGCTTCCCGGAGCACTTCGTACAGTTCGACCGGTATGTACATGCCGCCGGAAAGAAAACCGAACCATTCGGCCCAGCGCCGCCTCAGCCAGAGGCCGACTGCCTCGGCAAAACGTATCGTCGAGTAGAACAGTGCCGCCAGGGCCAGTGCCCAGAGCTGCGGGTCGGTCACATGGTCAGCTGCATCCAGGAAGATCCGGGGATAGTGTCTGGCCGGGTTGAAGTGGAGGTGCCGGACCAACTGCTCGGCAACCTGGTGCACATTCCTGTGGATCAGGGCCAGGAGACCGAGGCCGGTCAACAGGACCAGCGCCCCCTTGGCTCCCTCGAAGAGCGCCACAATCTGCACTGTGCGGCCGGCCGGCCGCATTTTCTTTCCCGATCTCTTTCGCATGACCTACCTGGATTGTACCGCTGGTGGGGGTGGTGCGCATCATGTCCCATGCACATTTGTCGGTGCGGGACTCTTGTGCTGCTGCAGATCGGTGCGGTGGGCACGAATGGGGAGTGGTGAGGCACCCCTACAGATACGACAGCAGTTGTTCCCCTTCCAACGGCTTCGAGAAAAAGGCGATCACCCCCAGATCGGAGCAGATCTTCTTGTCCTGCGGATCCTCGGAAGAGGTCAGGGCAAAGACCTTGAGCATTTTCGTCCGGTCGTTGCCGCGCAGCTGCTTGAGGACTTCCAGGCCGTCGATCTTGGGGAGCCGCAGGTCGAGCAGCAGGATATCCGGCAGTAATGGTTCCCCCCCGGCGAATGGGGAACTGCCGAGCAGCAGGGTCAAGGCCTCAAGGCCGTCACGGGCAACGGTCACATGGGTGAGTCCTGCTTTGCCGAGCGACCAGAGGGCGAGTTCCTCATCGTCACGGTTGTCTTCGACCAGAAGAACGTGCAGGTCGGTCATGGCTTCCCCTTTGAGCTATCTATCCACCGCTGCTGCTTTGTCCCCGTTTATAACGCAGCTGATAGTTGTGGAGAATTGTTGCCAAATGCAATTGGTTGGCATTAATGGTAGCAGGCCGTCATCCGGTTGCAATCGGGCAAACGCAAAGGAACGTATTTTCTTGTGCCTCTTAAGTTAAGATGGGGTGAGGGGGAGTTATGTCGTAGTGGATTAACAGGTAATCAAAATCCGCAAAGCATTCCAAATGTGCTCCCCATCAAAGCTTGCTCAGGAAAACCGGACCTCCAGCAGGGTCAGGTCGTCATCCAGGCGTATCCCGTTGGAATGGTTCAGCAGCGCCTCGTGCAGCCGCTCGATCACGATCTGTTCCTCCGGATATCCCTGTGAGCGCAGGATGCGGAGCAGTCCTTCCGTTCCCAGCATGCGGCCGTCGGTGTCGTGGATTTCGACGGCACCGTCGGTGAACATCAGCAGGCAGTCCCCGGCCGCACACGAGAACCCGCTTTCATCGTAATCGGCGTCCTCGATCATGCCGAACGGCAGTCCCTGAGCAGGCACCTGTTCTGCCCGGCCGTCGGTCCGTACCAGAAGGAGGGGAGGCCCGCCGGCAGATACGATCCGCATGCTCCTTTCCGCCGCGTTCAGGATGCCGCAGACGGCGGTGGCAAAGGACTCGTCCTGAACGATCCTGCACAGCTCTCCGTTCAGGAGGCGGGCGAATTCAGACGGCTGCCTGAGGAGGTGGTGGTGACGGCTCCAGAGAGAGCTCAGGTGCATGGTGTAAAGGGCGGCGGCAATGCCGTGCCCCATCACGTCGGCGATCAGGAAGCCGTAATGGTCGGCATCCAGCTGGCGGATGGCGAAATAGTCGCCACCGATCATGTCGTAGGGAAGGTAGATGGGGGAAAAGGAGACCCGGCTGTCAGAGGGCAGATCGTGCTCCAGGGATAGGGTTTGAATCCGCTTGGCCCGCTCCAGATCCACGAACGTTTCTGAAAAATCGAGGAAGGTCTCGATTCCCCCGATAACCCGCCCGCTGTCATCGTGAAACGGGGCAACGTACACTGCCATCGGCTTGCGTACCCCGGTCTTGGTCTGGCCGATGACAATAACGGGAGCACTGCTCGCCTGGTCGGTGACCATGCAGCGATACAGGGGGCAGAACTCCTCGCCGCAGAGGCGGCGGCCGTCCTTGTCCACGTGGCTCAGGATGTTGTCCATGCACCGGCGGCCAACCACATCCCCGGCGCTCCAGTTGGTGATCCGCTCGGCGGACTTGCTCCAGTAAACAATCCGCCGTTCGGTATCACAGACGTACAGTCCTTCATTCACTGAGTCCAGGATCGAGACCCCGATCGGGAAGCCGGTCGTTAACATAGGTAACCTCCTCGTGGAGCACCGGATACGAAGATCAGGGCACCCTCTTTTTAAAATGAATGGGGCACTCAGCCCCGCAGTTCCGGCAGGTCACGGTACAGCTCCAGCGCCTCCGGGTTGGCAAGGGTGTCACGATTCTTCACCGGTTGGCCGTGACTGCCAGCAGCGCCATAAACTCGTCCGCCGACATGACCGAAAGCCTTTCCCGGTCCAGGCAGAGTTCGATCAACTCTTCTGTCCGCCCGGCCGGCAGGCGGGTCGCCAGGTTGTCGCGCGCCTTCCGCACCAGGAGCGGCAGCGCCTCGCTGCGCCGGCGGCGGTGGCCGAGTGGGTACTCGACCTCCACCCGCTGCGTGGCAGTCCCGTCGTCGAAGAAGATCTGCATGGCGTTGGCGATGGAGCGCTTGTCCGGATTCAGGTAGTCATGCGAATAACGCGGCTCTTCCCGGACCTCCATCCTTTTCCGGAGCGCATCGATGCGCGGGTCGCCCGCCACCCTGTCGCTGTAATGGTCCGCGGTCAGCTCGCCGAAGATCAGGCCCACTGCGGTCATGTACTGCAGGCAGTGGTCCCGGTCGGCCGGGTTGTAGAGGGGCCCGTCTTTGCTGATGATCCGGATGGCCGGTTCCTGGGTGTCGATCACGACCCGCTCGATCCGGTCGAGCCGCTCCTTTACCAGCGGATGGAGACGAAGGGCGCATTCCACGGCGGTCTGGGCGTGGAACTCGGCCGGGAACGAGACCTTGAACAGGACGTTTTCCATCACATAGGAGCCGAAATCACGCGTAAGAAGGAACCGCTCCCCCCGGAACGAGACGTCGTAGAATCCCCACCCTTTGGCGGTCAGGGCGCTCGGGTAACCCGTTTCCCCGGCCGTTGCCAGGAGCGCCAGCCATACCCCGCGGCTCGTGGCGTCACCGGCGGCCCACGACTTGCGGGGACCGGTGTTGGGGGCATGGCGATAGGTCCGCAGGCTCTGGCCATCCACCCAGACAAGGGACACGGCGTTGACGATCGTTTCCCGGTCGCCCCCCAGAAGCCGCGCGGCCACGGCGGCAGTGGCCAGTTTCACCAGCACGACATGGTCCAGGCCGACGCGGTTGAAGCTGTTTTCCAGGGCCATGATCCCCTGGATCTCGTGGGCCTTGATCATGGCGGTCAGGACGTCCCCCATGAAGAGAGGCGCCCTGCCGGCCGCCCGGTTGCGCCGGCTGACGAAGTCGGCTACTGCCAGGAGCCCCCCCAGGTTGTCGGAAGGGTGGCCCCATTCGGCTGCCAGCCAGGTGTCGTTGAAGTCGAGCCAGCGGATCATGGTGCCGATGTCGAAGGCCCCCTTGACCGGGTCGAGCTGGTAGTTCGTGCCCGGGACCCGCACCCCGTCGGGGACCACGGTCCCCGCGACGACCGGTCCCAGGAGCCGGCAGCAGTCGGGAAAGCGGAGCGCCAGCAGGGCGCATCCCAGCGCGTCCAGAAGGACATAGCCGGCGGTGGTGTATGCTTCGCTGGAGTCGATGACGTAATCGGCCACGTAGTCGGCGATGGCGGTCATCTCCGGGTCCGGTGCCGGTCGGATATTGAGATCTGCTTGCGTGGTCATGTCTCCTCCACTCTCAACTTAATCCGTGGGGCATGGGGGCCAGGTGGAGCGAACCCCCACGATTCCCGCGGCCGGTGGGGAACAAGCCGCAACTGCCGTGTGAGGTCAGCCACAGAACCTGAATGCCAGTAAAAGGCCAAATCGTGGGGGTTCGCGGAAGCTGGCCCCCATGCCCCATCGCTCCCCTTCACCCCCGCCGGTCGAGCGGCACGTAGGCGCGCGGCTCCGGACCCACATATTCGGCGATCGGCCGGAAGATCCGGTTCCCTTCCCGCTGCTCGATGATATGGGCCGACCAGCCGGCGATCCGGGCAAAGACGAAGAGCGGGGTGAACATGGCGGTCGGGATGCCACACAGGTGGTAGGCGGAGGCGCTGTAGAAGTCGAGATTCGGGTAGAGCCCCTTTTCGGTTCTGACCAACTGCTCGATCCGCTCGGAGATCCGGTAGAGGCGCATATCGCCGGCCTCCTCGGCGAGCCGGCGTGACCACGACTGGATGATCGGGGAGCGGGGGTCCGGGGATTTCTTGTAGACCCGGTGGCCGAACCCCATGATCTTCTCCCCGCCGGCGATCATGGCCCGGACGGCGGTTTCCGCCTCATCAGGGGTGGCAAAGCGGCTGATCAGCCGCATCGCCTCCTCGTTGGCACCGCCGTGCAGCGGGCCGCGTAGCGTGCCGATGGCAGAGGTCACTGCGCCGTAAAAGTCGGCCAGGGTCGAGGTGGTGACCCGGGCCGAGAAGGTGGAGGCGTTGAACTCGTGCTCGGCGTAGAGGATCAGCGAGACGTCCACGGCCCGGCGCTGCAGTTCGGGAGCTGTCGTGCCGCGGAGGAGGCAAAGGAAGTGGCCGGCCAGGCTCTCCTCCCCGGTCTCGGTATCGATGCACCGGCCGCTCTGATGAAAGTGGTGCCAGTAGAGGAGCATGGCGGGGAATGCGGCCAAGAGCCGGTCCGCCACCTGATGGGCGCCGTGATCGCCGGTCTCGGGCTCCATGGTGCCGAGGGCCGAGCAGCCGGTCCGGAGCACGTCCATGGGGTGGGCCGCAGGGGGCAGTTGTTCCAGCACTCCCTTCAGGCTGTCCGGCAGCCCCCTTAAGCTTGCCAGCCGCTTGCGATAGCGGGCCAGTTCGCCGCTGTCCGGCAGTCTGCCGTGGATCAAGAGGTAGGCGACCTCCTCGAACGTGGCCTGTCCGGCCAGATCAATGATGGCATAGCCGCGATAGGTGAGCCCCGTTTCCTTTTTTCCAACCGTACTGATTGCCGTTTCACCGGCAATGACCCCTTCCAGTCCCGGACTATAGGCGTTCATGGTTCGTTCTCCTTTCCGAACAGCAGGTCCAGTTTTCGTTCGTAGTCATAATAGCCGAGGTAATCGTACAGCTCGGCCCGGCTCTGCATGCTTTCCACCACGTCCCGCTGGCTGCCGTCGTCGCGGATGGCCCGGTAGACCCTGAGAGCGGCCGCGCTCATGGCCCGGAAGGCGGAAAGCGGATAGAGTACCAGCCCCACGCCGGCACTCGCCAGTTCGGCGACGGTAAAGAGGGGGGTGAGGCCGAACTCGGTCATGTTGGCCAGCACCGGGATAGCTACGGCCGCCGTGAACCGCCGGTAATGGGCCAGCTCGGTCAGCGCCTCGGGGAAGAGCATGTCCGCCCCTGCTTCCCGATACTGCCCGGCCCGTTCGATAGCACCCTCCAGCCCTTCGATCGCGAAGGCATCGGTCCTCGCCATGATCACGAAGGAGGGATCGGTACGACCATCCACGGCCGCCTTGATCCGGTCCACCATCTCCGCGGTCGAGACCAGTGCCTTGCCCGGCCGGTGCCCGCAGCGCTTGGCCGCCACCTGGTCTTCGAGGTGTACCCCCGCTGCGCCGGCCCGGATCATCTCCCGGATGGTCCGGCCGATCATGGCGGCGTGCCCCCAGCCGGTATCCACGTCCACCAGGAGCGGCAGACTGGTGACCGACGTGATCCGGCGCACGTCTTCAAGGACGTCGCTGAGGGTGGTCATCCCCAGGTCGGGAAGGCCGAACGAGGCATTGGCCACCCCGGCGCCGGAGAGGTAGAGGGCGCGAAAGCCGCTCCGCTCCGCCAAGAGGGCACAGTAGGCGTTGATCGCTCCCGCTACCTGGAGTGGTTGTTCTTTCGCCAGGGCTGCCCGGAACAGGGTGCCCGGTGTCGCGCTGCTCTCCATGAGCGTCTCCATTGTCTGCGACCCCTGAAATGTATAAGTTGCCGTTTCTTTTACTAAATTATATCGCCGATTTTCCGGGCTGGCAAACGGCCCATCCTGTCCGTTTCTCCTTTGTTGATTGTTCCCCCCATGCCGGCCCGCGTTGACTGAGGGGGATACGGTGGCACACTTAATATAAAGGCAGCACATCGGCCCAATGCATCCGGCTTGGGAGGTGCACCATGAAAATCGTCATTCAACGTATCGTGTTATCCATACTGACATGCCTGACGCTTGCCGCCTGCGGTGGGGGAGATTCCCCCCCGGACCGGATCCCGCTTCCCAATGCCTTTCAACCGGAGGGGATAGCAGCGCAAGATGGCTTCATCTACGTGGGGTCAATACCCACCGGTGCGGTCTACCGCGCCGACATCGCCACCGGGAGCGGAAGCGTACTGGTCCCCTCCCGGGCGGGACGCGCCGCCATCGGGCTCAAGGTCGACGGTCGCGGCCGTATCCTCGTTGCCGGCGGGGGCACGGGAAAGGCCTTCATGTACGACGGTACCACCGGTCAGGATCTGGCGTCCTATACCCTGACCCAGGCGACGCCGACCTTCGTGAACGACGTCGTTCTTACTGCCGACGCCGCCTGGTTCACCGATTCCCGCAATCCGGTGCTCTACCGGGTGCCGCTGCCAGCGGATGGCTCCATTGCCGGTCAGGAGACGGTAACGACCCTGCCGCTCAGCGGTGATTTCCAGTTTGTGGCCGGGGTCAACAACCTGAACGGCATCGCCTTCACCGGACAACTGCTCATCGTCGTGCAGAGCAACGCCGGTCTCCTTTTCACCGTGGACCCGGCGACCGGTGCCACCAGAACGATAGACCTGGGGACGGAGACGGTCGTCAACGGCGACGGCATCCTCCTGGAAGGGCAGACGCTCTTCGTTGTCCAGAACCGGCTCAATCAGGTGGCGGTGATCGATCTGTCACCGGATCTGGCCACCGGTACGGTGCGTACGCGCATCACCAATCCGTCCTTCGATGTGCCGACGACCCTGACGGCTGCGGGCCCGGGCCTCTACGCGGTAAATGCCCGTTTCGGCATCCAGGTGACACCCGAAACGCCGTACTCGGTGATCCGTTTCAGTCGCCCCTGAAGGGGGGTGAGGGGGATCGTTGTATTTACATCTCGTGCGATCCTCCTGATGAAGAATGTTGAGTGATATAATTAATTAAAAGGGCATTCGTCCTTGCTTCGACGAGTCTTCGAAGAATGAGTTGCAGCTTTTTCGAGGGGGAGAGAGGAGGAAGGGAATGCGTCCCATGGATAGACGGACTTTTTTGAAATACAGCAGTTGCGGATTGGCCGCCATTGTTGTCGGCAGCCTTGAAGTGCCTCCCTTTTTCCGACTGCGGGCCTTTGCGGACGAGAAGACCATAGCGCTCCGCATGGAAGAGGCGCTGGTGGAAATGATCGACCGGACGCAGGTCTTCCACTGGGTCTTCAGCTCCCCGGGCATCGGTCCGTCCTTTCCCGGACCGGTCATCTTCGCCACCAGCGGGGAAGAGATCACCATCGACCTGACCAACAACCTGGGCGAGCCCCATGCCTTCCGGGTGGTGGGGACCGATATAGCGACCGGCCCGCTTCCTCCCGGCGGGACCAGTATTCTTCGCTTTACGGCGCCGGCCGCCGGAAGCTATCTCTATGTCGACCCGCTGAACGAACCCGTCAACCGCGTTCTCGGTCTTCACGGCGCCCTGGTGGTCCTGCCGCGGTCGGGGAATACCCCCTACACCTTTCCGTCGGATACGGTGCAGCGACTCTTCAACGACCTGGGGACCACCCCCCACTTCCCGGGGGAAGGGTGGGTCTCCGATCCGGTTGCCAGGCGTTCGCGTATCTGGCTCTTCAGCTCCATCGATCCGCGCTTTAACGAACGGGCGCAACGAGGTGAGACGATTGACGCGGCCCGGTTCACCGACCGGTTCCTCCCCCGCTACTTCACCATCAACGGGCAATCGGGGGTCTTTGCCTCCCATGATCCAGACATCACCCCAAAGGGGAGGATCGGCCAGCCCCATCTGATCCGGATTCTCAACGCCGGTATGGCAGCCCACTCACCCCATATACACGCGAACCACTTCTACGTCCTGTCGGTGAACAACAGGGTGCGGGACAACCTCTTCTTTGTCGACACATTCTGCGTCATGCCGGCGGACCGGATCGACGTCCTCCTGCCGTTCATCCGCCCGCCGGACATTGCCGGCGATGAGCGGACCCCGCTACGGGAACTGATCCCGAACGAACTGCAACTCGTACAGATCACTCCGCAATCGCCGTTGTCGTGGCCGATGCACTGCCACATGGAGATGTCGCAGACCGCGGCCGGTGGCAACTACCCGCAGGGGTTGGTGACCCACCTGGAGATCACCGGCGACCTGGATGGCATCGATTTCCCCGTTTTTCCCATGGAAAGCGGCAGAAACCGGCGCGGCCGGAAAGGAGAATGAGCCATGTCACGCAACATCATACGCCGGCCGGAGATGACACCGGACGAGCGGCCCGAATTTTTCAAGCATGTCTCCCCGTCGACCTTCGGCGGGGATAACCCGGACCCGCAGCCGCCGACAGTGACGTTCAAGCGTGATCTGCTGGCAAACCACGACCTGTTCCTTCCCGACGGCACCAGGGTGCCGATGTGGATCATCATAGACCCGGACGATGGGATGGATGGACGGGTCTTCCCCTCCAAGACGATCCGGGTCCGGCGCAATGAGGTGGTCCATGTCCGGGTCGGGGCCAGGGGAGAGGCCCACACCATCCACTGGCACGGCATCGAGCCGACCCCGGTAAACGACGGGGTGGGAAAGCACTCCTTCGAGATCGTCGGCAACTTTGTCTACCAGTTCCAGCCGAGAGACGCCGGTACCTACTTCTATCACTGCCACAAGAACACGACACTCCACTTCGAGATGGGGCTCTACGGCCTGCTGATCGTCGACCCGGACCTGCCCGGGGCGCCGTTTCCGAACGGGGGACCGGGATTTGTCTCCACCCACAGCCCGCCCGGCCATGTCGTGCCATACGATCTGGAGGCCTTCTGGGTTGCCGACGAGTTCGACACCCGCTGGCATGCGCTCGGACACAACGCCTTCATGCAGAAGCCCTCTCCCGACGACCCCGTGGCACCGGATTCCTTCACGCAGGACGGCATCCTGAACGATTTCCGGCCCGACGTCTTCCTCATCACCGGGGTGCCGAGGGTGGACGATGCGACGCCGATCGACGCGCCGCTCGTCTCCGTCAGCGCGCGGCCAGGGCAAACGATCCTCGCCCGGATACTGAACGCCGGGTACACGGTCCAGCGCTACGTTCTCGACATCGATGCCGTCGTGATCAGTATGGACGGCCATGGGCTCGGCGTGCCGCCGTATTGCACGTATTCGCGCCCCTTCAGACTCCCGGCCGGCACCCCTGTCACCCTCACCTCCGCCATGCGCAACGATCTGCTCATCAGGCCGGAGCAAAGGGGGGTCTTCGGGGTAAGGGTGGAGTTCTACCACTGGGTGAGCGGCAGGCATCTGGCCACGGCCCGGACAACCATCACCGTGGACTAGGAGGGCCAGCGGCTTTCTCTCTGAACTGGGCCTCGGAGTCGATCAGGTAGCCGCCGGAGGTGGCTACCCGCTCACCCCGCTGCAAACCGGCCAGTATCTGGACGTACCCATTCGCCCTGCTGCCGAGCGTGACTTTCCGCGAACTGAATACGCCGGGCTTGGTCTCGACCCAGACGACCTGGTGTTTCCCGCGGTCAATGACCGACGAGACCGGAATCGCCAGTTCCGCGTCGAAAGGGTTGGTGAGTCTGACGTTCACGAACATGTCGGGCTTGAGCAAGAGCCCGGGGTTGGCAAGTTCAATCCTCACCCTGACACTCCTCGTCTTCTGGTCGAGGAACGGATAGATGAAGGAGACCCGGCCGGAGAAGGTCCGGCCCGGATAGGCGGGTGAGGTGATCTCCGCCTGCTGCTCCGCCTGCGCGAAGGGAAACTCGTTTTCGTAGACCGATGCCTCGACCCAGACGGTGGAAAGATCGGCCACCGTAAAAAGGGGGGTGCCGGCGTTGATGTATTCCCCTTCGATGGCAAGCTTCTCGATCACGGTGCCGGCTATCGGCGAGTAGACGGGGATCCGTACCGCAGCCCTTCCCAACCGCTCCAACTGGGCAAATTGAGGCTCTTTGAATCCCAGAAGACGCAGGCGGTCGCGGGCGGCAAACATGAGTGCCTCCGAACCCTGCGAAAAGCTGACCGGCGTGGAGTTCGCGAACTGCTTCCTGGCATTCCAGGCAAGGAGGTACTCTTCCTCGGCATATCCCAGCTCAGGAGAAAAGATCTCCGCTACCGCATGCTCCGTCGTGGCCCGGTCGCCGACGGCCCCGACATGGAGCCGGTCGATCCGCCCCGCCACCGGGGTGGCAATCTTTGCCTGACTTTGCTGCCTGTAGGTAACGATGCCCGCAACGGCGAGCTCCATGATGAGCCTCTTCGGTTCCACCCGCTCCGTCGCGAGGTTTGCCATGACCTGCTGTGCCGGGGTCAGGCCGATCTCGCCGCTGCCTGCAGGTTTGTCCGCGGAACTCCTGCCCGGGTTGTTTCTGACGAGCTCCATGCCGCAGATGGGACATGCCCCCGGCGTGTGCCTCTCGATGAACGGATGCATCGGGCAGGTGTACCGGTTATCCTTTCGTTCCTGCGCGGCGCTTGCGGGGGCACCATTCGGCGGACTTTCCCGGTGAACGAACATCCCGCCTGCGAACGAGATGCCCGCAAGGAGACAGATGCCGGCAATTTTTGTTCCCCTGGTCATCCCCACTCCTTCATCCGGACGTCCAATCCTCACGGCTCCGGGTCCATGGCCCGTGAGAAGAGGAAGAGCCGCCCGTTTCGCACAAAGAAATTGTGTCTGGCGAACTGGTAGAATATCAGCGCCCCGCTGGCCGGCGAATCGTAGGAGATGTAATACTCCATCTCCTTCACCATGAAGCCGGTGTTCTTGCCGAAACGTTTTCCGCAGTACGCCAGAATCCGCTGCAGATTGTCGTAGCCGTTGAAATCGATTGCCACCGAGTACAACCTCCCCTTCAGGAAGTTGTAGGTAATGGCCTCGACAGCGGCATCGCCCATCTTCAGTTCATCGTTGTTGTTGCGAAAGCTCTCTACCCGGGACGCACTACCCTTGGCATCGGGAATCTTCTCGAACCCCTTCTCCTTCAGCGTCGTCAGTTCGGTCCCCCATGGGAGATCCCTGAAACCTCCGGCATCTCCGGCATGAGAGAAGGAAACCGTCGTCAGGATGACGAGAACAAGGGCTATGAACCGTATCATTCCTCTGTATCTCCCGCATTTGTCACGCACGCGCTTACATTAGAATTTTACCCGCAGCTCCAGTCCATGTCGAGCCGGCCCTTTCGAATACGGCACCGTCTCCCATCGGTTTCCCTTAGCAGACAACGGGAACATGGCCATTACGGTGAAGCCGCTGGCATTGCGCAACCAACGGTGCCGGATATACTTGTTCCAGAGAGCAGGGAGATGATGTCCGTCGGCCTTGACGTGAAGCTGCAGCGAGTCCGACAGACCCTGGGAAGGAAAGGAGTCTCAGATGCGCGCGCACTATTTTCTGCTGGTTGTTGCCCTCATCATGTTGTCCGGTGGCCAGGGGTGGGCCGATGGCAAAAATACCGGTCCGGCCGAAGGGTATACCATTCACGTTCTGGCCCCTCACCAGATGGAGGATGGTACGGTGGGCGGGCCGTTTCACCACTTCTGCAAGCCGATCCGGGGCGGGGCACTGCTCCAGTGCCTGCTCTTTACCTCAACGGCCGCCGACGCCCCGCTGGTAGGTATCGAGTACTTTGTCGACAAGGGGCTGGCACGGAAGCATGTGCCGCTCATCCAGTGGAATCGGCATTTTCACGATCACGAGGTGGAGATTGCCAGCGGCCGGGTCCAGGTCCTCGACGTCTCGCCCGAGGAGGGGAAGGCGATCGCCCTGAAGGCAGCCGGCACGGATGGGATCATCTTTGAGCTGTGGCAGGAAGGGGCACCCATTCCCGATGGCAAGGTGACGTTTCCCACGTCGGTCGGCCATGTTTTCCGGACCAAGTGACAGCCAGTTTGACAGCCGAACCGGGGCGGCTACACTATTCCGCAGACAGATCACTCCCCTGTAAAGCGAGTACCGGCCATGCCCGAAGAACTGCTGGCAACGTTCACCACCCGCCGCCTGAGCATTCTCGACGAGAACGGTCAGGTGGATGCAGCGCTCATGCTCCCCTATGGCGATGCCGAGCTGATCCGTATCTACGAACTGATGGTGCTGGCGCGGACCTTTGACGAGCGGGCACTCTCCCTGCAGCGGGAGGGACGGCTCGGCACCTATCCCCCCATCAGGGGGCAGGAGGCCGCCCAGGTGGGGAGCGCCCTGGCCCTGTCCCCGGAAGACTGGGTCTTTCCGGCGTTTCGGGAGATGGGGGTCTTTCTGGCGCTCGGCTATCCGATTTCGCAGCTGTACCAGTACTGGGCCGGCGACGAGCGGGGGCAGCGGGCGCCGGACCGACTCAACATCTTTCCCGTGTGCGTCGGTGTTGGTGCCCAGATCACCCATGCCGTGGGTGCCGCCATGGCGGCCCGCTACCGGAAAGACCCGGTGGCCGTGGTCGCCTACTTCGGCGACGGTGCCACCTCCAAGGGGGATTTCCACGAGGGGTTCAACCTGGCCGGCCTCTTTCGTCCGCCGGTCGTCTTCATCTGCCAGAACAACCAGTGGGCGATCTCCATCCCGGTCAAGGGGCAGACCGCGAGCGGTTCCCTGGCCCAGAAGGCGATCGCCTATGGCTTCGAGGGTATTCAGGTGGACGGCAACGACCTGTTCGCCGTGCACCGGGCCACCAAAGAGGCGCTGGCGAAGGCGCGCAGCGGCGGCGGTCCCACCTTCATCGAGTGCCTGACCTACCGGATGGCCGACCACACCACGGCCGACGATGCGGCCCGCTACCGCCCTCCCGAGGAGGTGGCGGCCTGGGCCGCCCGGGACCCGATCCTGCGGCTGGAGCGCTTTCTTGCGACCCGCAGCTTCTGGAGCGAAACGTTCCGGGAGGATGTCCGGGTCAGGGTCACGGCCGCCATCGACGAGGCCATAGCGGTCATGGAGGCTATCCCGCCCCCCACCGTTGCCGAGATGTTCGCCCACACCGCTGCCGCCCTTACCCCGCGGCAGGCCGGGCAACTGGAGGGACGCTGACATGGCCCGGCTCACCATGGTACAGGCCATCAATCTGGCCCTGCAGGAGGAGATGGCCCGGGACGACCGGGTGATCGTGCTCGGCGAGGATGTGGGGCGGGACGGCGGGGTCTTTCGGGTCACCGAGGGGCTCCTGGACCGGTTCGGCAGCGAGCGGGTGATCGATACCCCCCTGGCCGAGTCGGCCATTGTCGGGGCCGCCATCGGCATGGCAGCCTATGGTCTCCGGCCGGTGGCTGAAATCCAGTTCCTGGGGTTCCTCTATGGGGCCTTTGACCAGTTGTTCTCCCATGCTGCCCGGCTCCGCGGCCGTTCCCGCGGCCGCTTTACCTGCCCCCTGGTGGTCCGGACCCCTTACGGCGGCGGGATCAAGGCGCCGGAGCTGCACGAGGAGAGCACCGAGGCGTTCTTCTGCCACATGCCCGGGATCAAGGTGGTGGTGCCGTCCGGACCATACACGGCCAAGGGGTTGCTCCTGGCGGCGCTGCGCGATCCCGACCCGGTCCTCTTCCTGGAGCCGACCCGGCTCTACCGGCTCCTCAGGGAGGAGGTGCCGGAGGGGGAGTATACCGTGCCGCTCGGCACGGCCCGGGTCGCGCGGGAGGGGGCCGGCGTGACGGTCATCGCCTGGGGGAGCATGCTGGAGCGGGTGCTGAAGGCGGTCGGGCCGTACGATGCCGAGGTGATCGACCTCCTGACCCTGAATCCGTTCGACAGCGCGACCATCCTCGCCTCGGTCAGGAAGACCGGCCGGGTGGTGATCGTCCAGGAGGCGGTGAAGACCGGCGGGTTCGGTGCCGAGATCGCGGCCACCATCGCGGAGGAGGCGATCCTCTCCCTGCGGGGACCGATATTGAGGGTGGCGGCGCCGGACGTCACCATGCCGCTGCCGAAGCTGGAGGACAGCTATCTGCCGACAGCGGAGCAGATTGCCCGGGCCGTTGAAGAGGTGATGAGGTACTAAGAAGTTCGTGATGGATGCCGCCCCGCTCCGCTCCGCGTGCCTTTCGCACCGCCGCTGTACGGCTCATTTCGCTACCGGCCTGTAACTCGCCCTGACGGGTTCAGACAGACAGGCCGCTGGCCGCTCCATTTCGCCTACAGCGGCTGGTGCTCAGGCACAGTCGCTCCGTCGGGACAGCATCCATCACGGATCAGGGGGATTGTCATGGCATACGAATTCAGGCTCCCCGATCTCGGGGAGGGGATAGCCGAGGTGGAGTTGCGCAGGTGGCTGGTCAGGGAGGGGGACCGGGTCGCCGAACACCAGACCGTGCTGGAGGTGGAGAGCGACAAGGCGGTGGTGGAGGTACCCACCCCCCGCGCCGGGATCGTTGCCCGGCTCCTGCGGCGCGAAGGCGAAACGGTGAAGGTCGGCGAGCCGCTGCTCGCCATTGCCGCCGAAGGGGAGGAGGCGAGCGCGAGGCCGAAGTCGGTGGGGATCGTCGGCGTGCTTCCCGAGGAGGAGGAAGAGGAGCCTGCTCTCCCGGCCACCTCGCCGCGCGAGGTGCGCGCCACGCCGCTGGTGCGAAAGCTCGCCCGCGAGCGGGGGATCGACCTGACCACCATGCGTGGCAGCGGCCCCCGTGGCAGCGTCACGCCGGAGGACCTGGAGCGGGCTGCCGTGCCAGCCGGAAAGGGAGGCGGGGAGCCTTCCGGTCCGGAGGAGCGGCTGCCGCTGCGTGGCGTGCGGCGGAGCATTGCCCGGCATCTGAGCGCGGCGCAGCAGCTGACCGCCTTTGTCACCACCATGGACGAGGCCGACATGACCGACCTCTGGGAGATCAGGAACCGGGAACAGCAGGAGGTGGAGGTGCACCACGGCACGCACCTGACCTTCCTCCCGTTCTTCATCAAGGCGGCCCAGCATGCCCTCCGGGAGCACCCCTACCTGAACGGATCGATCGACGACGCGGCACAGGAGATCGTCCTGAAGCGCCAATACCACTTCGGCATTGCGGTGGAAACCGAGGACGGCCTGATGGTGCCGGTGATCAGGGATGTGGGCAATAAGAGCATCCTGGCCCTGGCGGAAGAGATCCAGCAACTGGGGAACAAGGCGAGGGCGAGGACGATCTCTCTGGACGAACTGAAGGGGAGCACGTTCACCATCACCAACTACGGCCATTTCGGCGGCACCTATGCCACCCCGATCATCAACTGGCCGGACGTGGCGATCCTCGGCTGCGGCCGGATCGCAGAAAAGCCCTGGGTCCATCGGGGCGCCATAGCCATCCGCCGCATCGTATCCCTCTCGCTCACCTTTGACCACCGGGTCACCGACGGCGCCGACGCGGCCCAGTTCCTCGGCAAGGTGGTCCGCTATCTGGAGGACCCGGCCCTGCTGTTCCTGGAGGGGACGTAGCGCCCCCTCCCTGTCCCTCCCCCTCCGGGGGAGGGAACGAGTATTCCTCCACCCAGCGGGGGGAGGTCAGGAGGGGGGAATCCAGGTCAGTAATCCCTATACGCCATCGCCTTCAGCACCCGTTCCCTTGCGATCGCCTCCGCTGCGACGCGGGGAATGACCCTCTCCTGGGCCGCCTTCTCCAGGATCAGCCCCGTGTTCTTCCTGATCCGTTCCCTTATGGCGCCGAACGCCTCGGGTGCCCCCTTGCCGCCGTACTCCATGGCGGCCATGATGACCCCACCGGCATTGGCGATGAAGTCAGGAATGATCAGCACCCCGCGGCCGTGGAGCAGTTCCTCGGCCGGTACGGTTGCCGGTATGTTCGCTCCCTCCAGGATCAGACGGGCCTTGATGTCGGCGGCATTTCGTTCGGTGATCACATCGCGCACCGCTGCCGGGATGAGGATCTCGCAGTCAATGCTGAAGATCGCTTCCGGCGCGATGGGGTTGCCCTGGCCGGCATTGATCACGCTGCCGGTCCATTGCGTGGCTGCGATCAGCGCCTCCACGTCAAAGCCTGCCGGCTTGTGCATTGCCCCTTGCGAGTCGGCGACCGCCACCAGGATCGCTCCCTTTGCGGTGAGGAACCGGGCCGCAGCCTTGCCCACGCTGCCGAACCCTTGGATGGCGAGGCGGGCACCCTCCAGTTCGATACCGGCGAGCGGCGTTGCCACTTCCGCGCATTCGGCCAGGCCGAACCCGGTTGCTCCCAGCGTGTCCAGCGGCAGGCCGCCGATCTCTTCCGGGAGGCCGACGGCCCGGCCCGTTTCGTCGTGGATCCAGGCCATGGCCGTTTCGGCGCACCCCAGGTCCGGGCCGGGGATGTAGTCGGTGATATCCCGGATCATGCGGGCAAAGACCCGGAAGGTGCGCTCCATTGCCGGGTTGGCCGGGTCGGCGACGATTCCTGCCTTGGCCCCGCCATGGGACAGGCCGGCGATGGAGTTCTTGAGGGTCATGGTCCGCGCCAGGCGCCAGACCTCGGTTACGTCCACGGTGGGCGAAACCCGCACGCCGCCGATGGCAGGACCAAGGGCGGTATTGTCGATCACCACCACGGCCCGCAACTGCTCCTTGGCCGAGTAAAGCCGGATGATCTTAGTCGGGCCGATGTTGTCGTAGCTGGTCTCGTCCATCCCCTACCTCCCCTCACTACCGATATCTGTCTGGGGAAAGTGTACTATCTTTTTGCGCGCTCTGAAGTGCCAAAGTTTTTGCTCAAGTTCGCCAGGAGGGTGCCGATTGAAATTCATACGGGAGCTGTTCTCCCGGTAGATAGCCGAAGAGAACCCCTTTGGCAACGGTTTCAGGACGGGCCTCAGCCGGCAGTAGGATCAACGAAAAATCAAGGCATGAGGTCCAGAAAGGAGGCGAGGGTCGAAGCAGCTACGAGACAATCCATGCTGTAACACCTGATGGCAGGTACCCCCTGCCGGAAAATTCCGCCTGAGGCGGGATCGCCTACGAAAAAAGAAAAGGCTGTACGGCAATGACCGTACAGCCTTTTCTCGTTGTGGTGACTTGATGCAGGTTCGGCAGTTGAAACCAACTGTCGGATGTATGTATGGGTTACAGGCTGAGCTCCCGGTGCCCATGGCAGAGTTCGTCCCTGATCCGGGCGATATCCGCGCTTTCCAGGTATTCGTCGAACGGCATCACCCGGTCGATGATCCCGCCGGGGGTGAATTCCACGATCCGGTTGGCCACGGTGGAGACGAATTCGTGGTCGTGGGAGGCAAACAGCACCACTTCGCTGAAGGCAATCAGGCCGTTGTTCAGGGCCGTGATGGATTCCAGGTCCAGGTGGTTGGTCGGTTCGTCAAGGATCAGCGCATTGGCGCCTGCCAGCATCATCCGCGACAGCATGCAGCGGACCCGCTCCCCGCCGGAGAGGACGCTGGTCTTCTTGGTCGCTTCGTCACCGGAAAAGAGCATCCGGCCAAGGAAGCCGCGGGCAAAGGTCTCCCCCTCGGTGGGAGGCGAATACTGGCCGAGCCATTCGATCAGGTTCAGGTCGTTCTCGAAATAGGTCCGGTTTTCCTTGGGGAAATAGGCGGAGGTGATGGTCACCCCCCAGCGGAAGGAGCCGGCGTCCGGCTCCAGTTCGCCGGCCAGGATCTGGAACAGGGTGGTCTTGGCCAGGCCGTTGCCGCCGACAAAGGCGATCTTGTCCCCCTTGTTGACCGTGAGGGTCAGTCCGTTCAGTACCTGTTCGCCGTCGATTGCCTTGGAGAGCCCCTGGATCTCCAGGATGATGTCGCCGCAGGCCCGTTCCGGCTTGAACACCACGTAGGGGTACTTGCGGGACGAGACCGGCATCTCCTCGATGGTCAGCTTTTCCAGGAGCCGCTTGCGGGAGGTGGCCTGCTTGGCCTTGGAGGCGTTGGAGGAGAAACGCTGGATGAACTCCTTCAGTTCGTTGGCCTTGTCGGTGACCTTCCGGTTTTCGTCCTGCTTCTGCTTTAACGTCAGCTGGCTCGCCTGGTACCAGAAGTCGTAGTTCCCCACGTAGACCTTGATCATCCCGAAGTCGATATCGGCCACATGGGTGCAGACCTGGTTCAGGAAGTGCCGGTCGTGGGAGACGACGATGACGGTGTTCGGGAACCGGTAGAGAAAGTCCTCCAGCCAGGAGATGGACTTGAGATCCAGGTGGTTGGTCGGCTCGTCCAGGAGCAGGATGTCCGGGCTGCCGAACAGGGCCTGGGCCAGCAGCACCCGCACCTTGTCTCCACCCTCCAGTTCCTTCATCTTCAGGGTGCGCAGCTCCTCGGGGATGCCGAGGCCGTTCAGGAGCACCGCCGCCTCGGACTCGGCCTCGTAACCGTTCATCTCGGCGAACTCGGCTTCCAGTTCGGCCGACCGGACGCCGTCCTCCTCGTTGAAATCGCTCTTGGCGTAGAGCGCCTCCCGCTCGGCCATCACCTCGTACAGCCGGCTATGCCCCATGATCACCGTGTTGAAGACCGTCTGCTCGTCATAGGCGAACTGGTCCTGCTTGAGTACCGCGATCCGCTCCCGCGGGCCGACCGAGATGGTGCCCTTGTCCGCTTCAACTTCGCCGGCCAGGATCTTGAGGAAGGTGGATTTGCCGGCGCCGTTGGCGCCGATCAGCCCGTAGCAGTTGCCCGGGGTGAACTTGATGTTGACGTCCTTGAAGAGGACCCTCTTGCCGTAGGAGAGGGTTATGTCGTTTGCACTGATCATCGTTGAAACATTCCTTTTTGGGAGTGAGTCCCTTGAAAAATAAAAAACCACAGGATTTCCCTGTGGTTCACAGTCGTCTATCTGTATAGCACCATTCTCGTGGCAGCGGCAATTGTTTTTACGTGGACCGTGGCCGCGGACGGCCTGGCGTATGCTTTTTTATACACCCCCTCATGCAGTAAATAGTCTTTAGAATCAGCGGGGATAGCTGCGGTGGCCGGGCAGAGGCCGCGTGCCGGCGGGAAAAACGTATGTTTTTGCCATACACCAGGCCTGCATTCCGCGCCGGCAGCATGATGAACAACATTACGGCGCACCGTGAAATTAGTGCGCAATATCAGCGAATTGCGAATTAATAATTAATAAAAAATAATAATGGCATGCCTGATGCTGAGAGGTATGACAACAGCATGAAATCCATGAAAGAAAAAGGAGGATGCCATGAAACCGTCAACCGCACTCTTCGGAGCAATCGCAGGGCTGGTACCGGCCGCCACCGCATTCGCAGCGACCGGGGTACGTGAAGACAACAGTGGCATCTTCGTCTGGATCTTTCTCGGATTCTGCGCCCTGATCGTGATCGGCCAGTTGCTGCCGGCAGTGATGATGGTACTGGGGTTTGCCAAGGGGCTGAAAAAGGAAACCAAAGTCAGTGTCAATGCCGATGCATAGAGGGGAGAAGAGATGGTGCAAACTGTACTGGCAGGGAACTGAAGGGCCGCGTGAGCGGCCCTTTCGTATTTCTGCGCCATGAAGCGATCGTAACGATGAAGGGGGCGGCAAGGTACTGGAATCAGACTGTTCGTGCGAGGTATCTTGGGTTATACTACGTCACTAATAATCCTAGATTCGGCAGTTGGAAGCTACCTGCATTCGTGCTGCCGCGCTATTTCTGTAATTCTAGACTCATTTCGCTACAGCCGATGAACTCACCCTGCGGGTTCAGACAACATCGGCTGTTTACGCTACATTTCGCCAAGAATTACGACGAAATAGCCCTAATGCACTCGTTCCGGCAGCTTCCACTGCCGTTTTCAGGATAATTGTTCATCGAGGCAGGTAGGTATGCATGTTACGGTGAAGCTCTATGCCTCATTCCGGATCGGACGGTTCACGTCGGAGGTCCGCGAGTACCCGGATGCCGCCACGATCGCCACGATCGCGCAGTCGCTGGGCATTCCGGAGGAGTATCTCATAACGCTGCGAAACGGGCGTCATGCGTTGTTGGACGATCCGGTGCAGGACGGGGATACGGTGTCCTTTCTCCCCATGCTCGAAGGTGGATGAACCGTGATGTCCAGCGGGTAGATGGCAGGGCTGCTACCGGATTTGAGATAATAGATTAAGGGGGGATTGTGGAGATCATTGGCAAACAGTTTATCGACGGAAAGCGTGTCGCCCAATCCGGCGACCGGTTTTCCTCCTTCGAAGCAGCGACCGGGGAGCCGCTTCCCTATGCGTTTTTCGAGGCAACCGAAGCGGAGATCGCTCAGGCGGCTGCTGCGGCCGCCCGGGCGTTCCCGGTGTATCAGAACAGCGGCATCGAAGAGCGGGCCGCCTTTCTCGAAGCCATTGCCGGAGAACTGGACGCCCTAGACGATGCCTTTATCCGGGTCGTGATGCAGGAGACCGGCCTTCCGGAAGCCCGGGTCCGCGGCGAGCGTCTGCGTACCAGCAATCAGCTGCGGCTCTTTGCCGCAGTGGTTCGCCGGGGAGATTTCCTCGGGCCGCGGATCGACACGGCACTTCCGGACCGGCTCCCCCTGCCGCGCCCGGACATCCGGCAATACCGCGTCCCCTTGGGGCCGGTGGCGGTGTTCGGTGCCGGCAATTTCCCCCTGGCCTTTTCCGTAGCCGGTGGTGACACCGCTTCCGCCCTTGCTGCCGGCTGCCCGGTGGTCGTCAAGGCGCACCCCGGCCATCCGGCCACCTCCGAACTCGTTGCTGAGGCCGTTGTCCGGGCAGTGGACCGGTGCGGGCTGCCCCCGGGCGTTTTCGGCATGGTCTTCGGCGGCCTGGTCGGCGCCGCGCTGGTGAAGACTCCCGAGATCAAGGCAGTCGGTTTTACCGGGTCTCTGCGGGGCGGCCGGGCACTCTGCGAACTGGCCGCACGACGCCCTGAGCCGATACCGGTATTTGCGGAAATGTCCAGCATCAATCCGCTCATCCTGCTGCCGGGAGCCCTTGAGAATGATGGCGACGCTATCGCTGCCGGCCTGGCCGGTTCGGTCACCATGGGGGGCGGGCAGTTCTGCACCAAGCCGGGGCTGGTGATCGGGTTCCGGGGAGAACCCTTCGACCGGTTCTGCCGCCGGTTTGCCGAGGAGGTCACGGCCAAGGGGCCGGCCGTACTGCTCAACCGGGGTATCCTGAATAATTACGCAGAGGGGATCGAGCGGATGCGCCGGATGCCGGGGGTGCAGGAACTGGTAACCGGGGCCGCGACCGGCAACCGGGCACAGCCGGCCCTGTTCCTGGCCGATGCCTCCCTGCTGGAAGCGCCGGGCCATCCTCTCGAAGAGGAACTGTTCGGTCCGGCAACGGCGCTGGTGGCATTGGACGACCAGCAGGAGCTGCTGGCGGTCCTTGGGAAGCTGCACGGATGTCTCACGGCCAGCCTGTTTGCCGCGACCGGGGAACTGGCCGGCAGTCGCCCGCTGATTGACGCGCTGGAAGCCCGGGTCGGCCGGCTGATTCTCAATGACTACCCGACCGGCGTCGAGGTAGGCGAGGCGATGATGCATGGCGGTCCCTATCCGGCCACCTCCGACAGCCGGGCCACGTCGGTCGGAACGCTGGCTATCGAGCGCTTCCTGCGCCCGGTCTGCTATCAGGGGTATCCCGACCACCTGCTTCCTGCTGCATTGCAAAACGCCAACCCGCTCGGGCTGAGGCGGCTGGTCAATGGTGCGTGGTCGGACGATGCGATCACCACGGAGTAGGTTGGGACGATAGCTGTCCCGGTAGTTCCCCAGATGCGCAGGTCCGTCACTCTGGTATGCTTATGACAGGGGGAAGGAGGCGTGCCATGGTCGAACAGGTAAGAAACTTCATAGGCGGTACCTGGTGTGGGGCTCTGGACGGGCAGCGGTTTGCCAGCCTGAATCCGGCCGACACCCGCGAGACGGTAGCCGAGGCGCCCCTGTCGGGCAGGGAAGACGTGGACCGGGCCGTGGCTGCAGCGAGGACAGCCCTGCCGGGGTGGCGTCTCCTGCCGGCACCCCGGCGGGGGGAGATCCTCTTCCGCGCCGGCGCGCTCCTTGCCCGGAACAAGCAGCGGCTGGGCGAACTGGTCACCCGGGAGATGGGAAAGGTGCTTGCAGAGGGGCTCGGCGACGTGCAGGAGGCGATCGACATCGCCTTCTACATGGCCGGCGAGGGGCGCCGGCTCCAGGGAGAGACCGTTCCCTCCGAGCTCCCGGACAAGGAGTGCCGGAGCGTGCGCGAGCCGCTCGGGGTGGTGGCGCTGGTCACCCCCTGGAACTTCCCGATCGCCATCCCCGCCTGGAAGCTCTTTGCCTCCCTCATCTGCGGCAACAGCGTCGTCCTGAAGCCGTCGTCCGAGACGCCGGCCTGTGCCGCGGCCCTGGTCGGTATCCTGGAAGAAGCGGGTATCCCGCCCGGCGTGGTCAATCTGGTCTGCGGCCCTGGCGAGGCGGTGGGGGAATATCTCGCCACCCATCCGGACGTGGATGCCTGCTCCTTCACCGGCTCCTGTGCTGCCGGCGAGCACCTGGAGCGGCAGCTCGCTCCCCTGCACCGGCCGCTGGCCCTGGAGATGGGGGGGAAGAACGCCATCATCGTCATGGACGACGCCAACCTGGAGCTGGCCGTCGAGGGGGCGCTCTGGGGAGGGTTCGGCACCAGCGGCCAGCGCTGTACCGCTGCCAGCCGCCTGATCGTCCACGAGAAGGTGTACGACGATTTTGTCAAGGAGCTCGGCGAGCGGGCTGCCAAGATGCGCCTCGGCGACGGGCTCAGGCCCGGGACCGATGTGGGGCCGCTGATCAACGCGACCCAGGGTGAGAAGGTGCTCTCGTACATCCGGATCGGCATCGAGGAGGGGGCGCGGCTCGTGACCGGCGGCCGCAGGGTCGACGTCGGCGACCTGGCCAACGGCTTCTTCGTGGAGCCGACCATCTTTGCCGGGGTCACACCGTCCATGCGGATCGCCCGGGAGGAGATCTTCGGACCGGCGGTGAGCGCGCTGTCGTGCAGCTCCCTGGACGAGGCGATCGGTATCGCCAACAACGTCCCCTTCGGGCTCTCCACCGCCATCTACAGCCAGGACGTGAACGTGACCGCCAGGGCCGAGCGGGACATTGCCAGCGGCATCGTCTACATCAACGCCTCCACCATCGGCGCGGAGGTCCAGCTCCCCTTCGGCGGCTGGCGCCATTCCGGCTCCGGACACCCCGAGGCCGGGGGGCGGGGCGGCGCCATCGACTTCTTCAGCCGGGTCAAGGTGATCTACCGCGACTACAGCGGCAGGCTGCAGAAGGCCCAGATCGACAAATAGGGGCTATTGCAACCGGTTGCAAAGAGAGGCTGCATCGAAAAAGGATGCAGCCTCTCTTTTTGCCGGAAAGGTAGCGGTGTGTATACGGACCCAAAAGGAGATTTGTGCTAAACCGCTCCCGTTTTGTGCCGAATAAAGATTAAGTGTTTTTCAAACTTCAGGAGGTCTTCCCATGTTCAGTAGTGTCAACATCGGCACCAAGATTGTCGGTACGGTCGGTTCCATTCTCATCCTGCTGATCTTGATCGGGCTCGTTTCCCTGGCCAAGCTTTCGACTGTGGCGGCGGTGGCCAATCAACTGGGACAGGTCGACATGCCGAACGTGACGAGCTTGGCCAAGATGCGGAACAATGTGGATACCTACCGTAGGTCCGAACTGCAGTTCTACCTGAAAAATTCCGAGGAAGATTTCAAGCGCTATCTGGACCGGATGGGCAGGATGCAGGAAGAACTGAACGCGTCTCGGGACGTATTCAGGAAGCGCATCCAGTTAGAAGAGGAAAAGAGGCAGCTGGCTGCGTTCGACACGACCTGGCAGTCCTATGTCGCCTTCACCCGGAACGTGGTGGAGTTGATCAAGGCCGGCAAGTTGGAAGAAGCCCAGCTGCAGACGCGCGGCGAAGGGAAAAAGCTGTACGACGAGTCCAACAGGGTCCTTGGCGAGCTGCAGGCGTTCAACCAGAAAGAGGCTGACGAGGCAATGAAACAGGTGCATGCAGCGACTGCTGCCGCCAAGATCTGGATTGTCGCCATCATCGTTTCCGGGCTGGTGCTCGGCCTGTTGCTGGCGCTCATGGCGGTTCGCTCCATCCGTGCTCCACTACGGCGTCTTGCCGCCGATGCGGAACAGATCGCTACCGGGGACCTCGGTGTCGAGGTGCACGTGGATTCCAGCGATGAGGTCGGTCAACTGGCCCGGTCATTCGAAAAGATGGTCAACAGCCTGAGGGAGCTGATCGGCAGGCTGGCGGATTCCTCGGCCGAGGTTTCGAAGTCCTCTGTCGGCATGCAGTCCAACTCGGAGCAGATGGCAACCGGGGCCGAAGAGGTGGCTGCCCAGGCCGTAACCGTTGCCACTGCCAGCGAAGAGATGTCGGCCACATCGGGTGACATTGCGCAGAACTGCCTGCTGGCCGCAGAGAGCGCCAAGCGGGCCAATGATGCGGCTGACCATGGGGCAACCGTGGTGGAAAACTCCATTGCCGTGATGAAACGGATCGCCGACCGGGTCAAGTCATCGGCATCCACGGTAACCGAGCTCGGTCAGAAGAGCGACCAGATCGGCGCCATCGTCGATACCATTCAGGATATCGCCGACCAGACCAACCTCCTGGCCCTGAACGCCGCGATCGAGGCGGCCCGGGCCGGGGAGCAGGGGCGCGGCTTTGCCGTCGTTGCCGACGAGGTACGGGCACTGGCGGAAAGAACGACAAAGGCCACCAAAGAGATCAGTGAAATGATCAAGGTCATCCAGCTGAACACCCAGACTGCGGTGTCCGCCATGGAAGAAGGGGTGGCCGAAGTACATAACGGGACCGATGAGGCTGAACGGTCCGGCGAAGCGCTCAGAAGGATTCAGGACGAGATCAATGCCGTCAACCTGCAGGTCCAGCAGATCGCAACTGCCGCCGAGGAGCAGACTGCGACCACCAGTGAAATTACCGGCAATATGCACCAGATAACCGAGGTTGTCTCCGGTTCGGTGGACAGGGCCCGCGACACCTATAACGCGGCGCAGCATCTTTCACGGCTGTCCGATGAGCTCCAGCGGGTGGTCGGACAGTTCAAGCTTTCGGAGTCGGGGAACCTGATAACCTGGAGCAACAGCTACAGCGTGCAGGTGAGCCAGATGGACGAAGAGCACCAGCGGCTGGTCGGTATCATCAACAAGCTGTATGGTGCGATGCGGGCAGGGCGCGGCAAGGAGGCGGTCGGATCGATTCTGGGAGAGTTGATCGATTACACGAAGAGCCATTTCGCCCATGAAGAGCGGCTTATGCAGGAGACGGGATTTGCCGGCCTGGAGGAGCAGAAACGGGCACATGAAAACCTGCTCAGCCGGGTAGCGGAGATCCAGAAGAAGTTCAAGGCAGGCGAGGCGTTGAGCCAGGAAGTAATGAGTTTTCTCAAGGACTGGCTTTCCAACCACATTCAGAGGGAGGACAAGCAGTATGGACCCCACCTGAACAGCAAAGGAATCAGGTAGCAACGGAAGAATGAACAAGAGGGTTTTCATGGCCGCATCCGTTGGTGGATGCGGCCTTTTTTTAGCTCGACACTACCCGGTTGCGGCCGGCGCGTTTTGCTTCATAGAGCGCCGTGTCCGCCCGTTTGACGAGCTCTCCTTCAGATTCGCCATGGAGGGTAAGTTCCGCAACCCCGAAACTGGCGGAAATGTCGGCATTGGCCGGCAGTTCCTTCTGGAAATAGGATCGTACATGTATCTGGGAACGAATCCGTTCCGCCATCTCCATGGCGGCCTTCAGGTCCGTCTCCGGAAGCAGCAGTGCAAACTCATCGCCACCGTACCGTGCCACAATGTCGGTGTCACGAGCATTTGACTTTATCGTTTCGGCAAATGCTTTCAGAAGGTTATCCCCCCCGGTATGTCCATAGGTGTCGTTAAAGGACTTGAGGTTGTCGATGTCGGCAATAATCAGGCTGAGCGGGTGATTATAGCGGTTTGACCGATGGATCTCTTTCGCGATCTTGTTGTAGAAGTAGCGGTGGTTGTACAGGCCGGTCAGACCATCGGTTATGGCCAGTGTCTCCAGTTTCCTGTTCAACGCCTCAAGCTCGCTGGAGCGGGTTTCGGCGTTGGTACAGAGGGTTTCCAGTTGCGATGCCATATCGTTTATCGCTTCGGAAAGCAGTCCGAACTCATCTCCGGACTGCGTTATGCGGAGAGTCTTGGTGTCGCCTTTGGCAAAGACCTTTGTCGCATTGGCAAGGTTTTTTATCGGCTTCACGATCCAGCGGTCGGAGATGATGCTGATCGCGACGAAAATCAGCAGGGAAACCGCCGACAGAATGCTCAGAAAGTAAATTTTTTGCTCTGAAAGAATGTGTGCCCGCTTGGAGGTGTTTATCAGGGTGGTGATGACGCCGATATGTTTGCGTTGAATATCGTAGAGTGGGAACCCGCCACAGACGAGGTCGCTGGATTTGTTCTTGGATTCCGGCAAAATAGCCGGACCGTATTCGAAATGCTTGATATTTTCCTCGGTCGTGCAACCACTCTTGATGAATTTGTCATCCTGCCGGCTGATCCACACATGGAGCGGCATTAGATCCCAATTGTTTTCGATGCCTCTTCCCTTGTTGGATATCGTCCAATCGTCCTTGCTAAGCCTGTTTTTCTCTGCGAGCAGCGCATATTCGTCGTGGGTGGCCCTTTGCAGAAAATCCACGAAATGATCGATTTCCTCCCCGAACTCGACGTATCCGATCAGCTTGTCCTTATAGTAATACGGTGCAACGGCTCGAAGGGCAAAAGATGTCAGTCCCAGCTCTATGCCGCTTGACAGCTTGCCGGTTACCGCCGCCGTCTTGAATGTTTCCCTGGCGATGGTGTCTCCATGGAGATCTTTGTTGTGCACTCTCAGAAAATTGGTGCCATCAGGCAGATGAAAATAAAAGTGGGTTATGTTGTAGGTCTGATTGAGCATCGTATAGAGTGGCAGAGCCTTTTTATACAGGCCATCACGATCGCGATTGATGAATAGCGGTTTAAAGTCATCCTCGGCGATGAACATGTTGGTAATCGCCGACAGTTTTTCCGTGTCGAAACTGATATGTTCGTTTATCAGTCGTTCGGATTCCTGTACTTCATTGATGGCTACGGCTTCCAGGTTTTTATAGTAATAACGGTCGATCATCAGATAGATGATCAGGATGATCAGCAACAACCCTGCTCCGACGGTATATAACAGTTTCGGGCGTATTCCGAACGGCATCTGTCGTGTCCCCTGTTTGGGAAGTGAATTGATTTTATTTAATTAGCTGTGATTTGGTTGATACTCACTATGTACCGTATTTGGGGAGAAAGAGGAAGAGGTTTTGTCAGAAGCGGGAGACAGTTGCTTCATCCGCATGCTGCTGGCGACGCAGAAAGGCGAGCCTGTCCGTCGGGCACAAAGACGATGCTCCCCAGGCCACTGGGAAGCGGGAGAGGAGATCAACCGGTTCGGCCCGGGGATAGGGACCGTCTGCCAGGAAATGGAACAGTTTCATGGTCCTGAAGGCATCGAACCAGTCGTGAAAGGCCTTCAGCAGCCGCTCCGGGGTCCGGTTCTGCACGAGCAGCCGCTCCCAGGCGGATGCAAACCCCTGGCTGTGGAAAAAGGTTGCCAGATGTGACGACAGCGACGTGACTCGCGGTGGCAGGGCCGGGTCGTGCCGGCGACACCCCTCCCGTGCCATGGTCAGCCAGTCCCGGAGCAGTTCGTAACATTCCGGACGATAAAAGAGGACCGCCCTCTCCTCCCGGTCGAGCAGTGCGTTCATGGCCCGGCCGGTGCCGAAGGGGACGCGCTCCGAGCGGCGCGGGGAGGGATGCACCGTCGTTCCCGCCACGTGGGCCACCCCGGCGGTCTTGGCCAGCCCCTGGAGAAAATAGAAATCCTCGCCGGCCTGCCTCCGGTTCATCCCGCCGGTGCGCAGGTAGGCCGAGGCGCGGCAGGCCATGGCGCTCCCCACGGTGTGAAAGGCGTAGGGCGAGCCGGCGTGGGCAAGCCCGGCCACATAGCAGCGCAGGAAGAGTTCGTACCGCTCGATGGCCCGCTCCTCCGGTTCGTCGTTGCCGGGGCGGTGGGCAAACGGGATCACTGCGCCGCCGGCTGTGGCGACAGCGAAATGGTTCCGGATGGCACCGGCATACCCCGGCTCCACCAGGGTATCGGCGTCCAGGGAGACGAGCAGCGGGTCGGTGGCGGCGAAGTCCAGGTGGGGGAGCAGGAGGTCGTGCCCGATCTTCCTGGCCAGCCCGACGCCGCCATCCTTCAAAGGCAGTTCCAGGCCGGGTGAGGCGGCATCGACGATCCCCAGGGGAAAGGGGAGGCGGGGCGCCGCTGCGGCGAGCAGGGCCAGGGCGCGGCTATTGTCCGTCCTGGTCCCGGCGTCGGCGTCGGCGCGGTTGTTTACCACCACGACCACCACCATGCCGGACCCGGGAAGGGTCCGGTCGGCGGTGAGCGCAGCGAGGAGCGGCGGCAGGTTGTCGGCCTCGGCGAGGGCCGGGATCACGATGCCGCCCGGGAACGGGCCGCTTCGGCCCAGCTCCAGTCGCCACGGGCTGCCAGCGGCGCGGCGGGCCAGGTAATCGTCCAGGCGGCTATCCCTCACGGCGTGCCTTCTCGGCCAGGAGCGCGGCCAACGGATCGTTGCCGCCGTCGAGCCAGATGATCTCCACCCCGTTCTTTTCCATCCGGCGAAACCAGTTTTCCTGCTTCTTGGCGAACTCGTGGATCGCCGCGTTCAGCTTCTGGAACATGTCGTTCCGGTTCAGTTCCCCGCGCAGGTACCGGGTGACGAAGCGGTATTCGAGCCCGTACCAGTCCAACCGCTCTGCCGGCAGTCCGGCGGCCAGCAGCCGCTCCACCTCCTCGATCATCCCGTGGCTCAACCGCGCCTTCAAGCGTTCGGTGATCCTTCGGCGCAGCAGATCACGCTCCAGCCTGATGCCGAACACCAGGGGGCGGAGTTCCGGCAGTGCCGGCGCTTCGGCCGCGACGGCCGTCTGCTCGGCAGTGGCGATCTCGATGGCGCGCACCAGCCGCTCGCGGTCGATCAGGTCGGTGGAGTTGTGGAGGGAGGGGGTGAGGCCGAGCAGCCGTTCCCGGAGCGCCTCCAGCGGCAGCTCAGCGAGCTCGCTCCGCAGGGCCGGGTCCTCCGGCACCTCGATCATCCGGTAGCCCCGCAGCACCGCATCCAGATACAGCCCGGTTCCCCCCACCAGGACCGGCAGCCGGCCCCGGCTGCGTATCGCATTGAAGGCGCTGCCGAAGAGGCGCTGGAAGGCGAAGACGCTGAACTCCTCCCCGGCATCGAGGATGTCGATCAGGTGGTACGGGACAGTGCCGTACTCGTCCAGGTCCTTGCCGGTACCGATATCCATCCCCCGGAACACCTGGCGCGAGTCGGCCGAGATGATCTCGCCGTTCAGCCGCTCGGCCGCGGCCACGCCGAGCCGGGTCTTTCCGGAAGCGGTGGGGCCGAGGATGACGAGGAGATTGCAGCAGGTCCTGTCGGGCCGGGGGGGATGCTGGGGCATGAACCGTTCTCCATGGTTGCGGGATACGGGGCGATGATAGCGCAACGACCGGCACTGCTCAAAGAAAAACGTGCGGCGCTCCGCCGCCGTACGTTTTCGCAATCAATGGCAGAAGGTAGCCCCTGGATGTCAACCGGCTGCGGTTGCTCTCCCAGAGCGGCTTTGCCGGGAACTGTAACAGATTGTTACTGTAACAAAATGTTGCAGTTGGTTTAAAGGCGAACGATATAGGCATGTTACGTGCTGTACTGTAACAAAATGTTGCAGTTGCTGGGAACGTCATTACTCGCCCCCTGGTTGCAATCTACCGATATTGCTGGATATTCTTGTTGGCATAGTTCTTGTTAATATACTTGATTTAATCTCGTCTGTGGCAGTGACCGCTATGGGTTTGTGAGGTCATGCCGAAGCGGCGCGGGTGGCCGGTTTCGGTGCCTCCTGGTCGCGGTGAGGGGTAAGGAACCGAGTGGTTGGAATTTTTTCTGGGAGAGAGGATAACAGTATGATTTTTTTCAACGAGCTTATCGACATGTCACGAAGGCTGTTGGGAGGATTTTGCGACCACATTCTCAACCAACGAAAGCTGGTTGGCCACAAGCCTCGCATTTTCAAAAGACAGTTGAATATGACCAACTCTCTTATTTATTTGGGTATGCTGATCTTTGCCAGCACGTCATTCGCTTCGCCCCCCACTGAGCTTCTCTCTTTTGAGGAAGGGACAAAAATCACCCTGACCTGGAGAGCTCCGGCCGACACCCAGATCATCGGTTACGGCGTGTATCGGGGAAGCGATCCAAATACGCTTGTGAAGATAGCCACCGTAGGGGCAAGTACGCCGGGCGAATGGAATGGCACACCGCCTTCAACGGTATTCACCGACATCGGTGTCGGCAGTTTCAGCAGTTATTTCTACAGGGTAACGGCCATTGACACATCAGGAGTTGAAAGCGGGTATTCTCCGGTCACGGCAACCTGTATTCATCAGCTCTCCACCACCTACCATTCGGATGGGATCGCCACCCAGGCGGTTGTCGGCGACTTCAACGGCGATGGCAAGCCGGACCTCGCATTGGGATTCCCTTATGCGGTGAATAAAGGGAAGACATCCGGACAGGTAGTCATCTACTTCGGCGGCACCGGCCGCAGGCAAACCGTCATTACTCTCAATGGAGAGGCTGATCAGGACAAGTTCGGCAAAAGCCTGGCGGTTGCCGATCTGAACAAGGACGGTTTCGATGACCTGGCCGTCGGGGCGCCGGGATTTGATGATCCTGCCGAAATTCAGTCAGGCTTTGGGAACGGCGGCAAGGTCTATATTTATGCCGGCGGGGCCACATTCGGCACCACCACTGTGCAGACCGTGCTGGGGAGGAAGGTCTACAGTGCAACAGGAGTCTATCTTGATGGTGAATCCCTGGGAGAAACGCTTACTCTTGCTGGAGACATAAACGGTGACGGCTATCCGGACATTGCGGTCGGCGCTCCAATGGGCGGCTTTGACCGGAGCGGCGGAGTGTATATCCTGTATGGTGCCATGCCGATAGGCACGTCGCGTACCGAGGTTCGCGGTGCGTTGGGATGGGACGAGCTCGGTACCGGGCTGGCTGCAGCAGGCGACAACTCCGGCGACGGATTTCAAGACGTCTGGGCCTCATTCGCCACAGGTCTGTACTCTGTCAGGAAGGGGCAACCAGGAGTCTACCTTATAACCGGTGGAGCCACGCCCAGACTTAACCGTCTGTATCCTGGCGGACCGTCATTCACGGCCGTTGATTTCGATGGTGACGGATTTACCGACCCCGCAGTGATCAATAGCAATGACATCACCGTGTTCAATGGTTCTCCGACAGGCGGTACAACCCCTCTGGCGGCTTTTACTCCTTGGTCGGCACGCGTTTTCCCGGCAAAGGACATTGACGGAGACGGAAGAGGTGAGGTTGTCGGCGACGGCGCCAGGATTCATTTTGGACACAACGGGCTGCCGCGTACGCCCTACATCGGCCTCCCGGTCAACTATTCGATAATTGGTGTCGCAGATGTTAATAGCGACGGTATCCAGGAAGCGATACTTGAAGCAGGCGCAAAGGTTTATCTGGCACCCCTCAACCCTTTCCTTGGGCAACCCAAAATAACCATTACCGCCGGCATCGACAACAGCCTGGTAACTGCCGCCAGCATGACTGTTACCGGCAACATCAGTGGCGGACCGACACTGCTTTTGGTCGGCGGCAAAGAAACAACAGTCGGTGCGGACGGCAGCTTCAGCGCAGATGTGCAACTGCATGATGGGAAGAATTTCGTCGAAGTGATTACGACAGGGATCATTGGCCAGGTGGTAAAACGTTACATATCGGTCACTGCCATAACAACGCCGCTAACGGTATCAATAACCACGCCCGCCAACGGTTCAATCTTGAACACTAACCCCGCCACGGTACAGGGAAGCGTCAGTGACCCCAATGCACAGGTCGTCGTCAACGGAACAGCCGCCACGGTCAGCGGTACCTCCTGGAATGCGGTTGTCTCGCTGGCAAACGGCCAGCAGAACATAACCGCAACCGCAACCGACAGCTACAACCGTAGCGT
This sequence comes from uncultured Geobacter sp., assembly GCA_964432205.1. Lineage (GTDB taxonomy): Bacteria > Desulfobacterota > Desulfuromonadia > Geobacterales > DSM-12255 > Geomobilibacter. Next base: position 136,187 of record CAYSMK010000012.1, read on the forward strand.
AAACGATTTCATCGTTGTAACGTTAAACACCGAGCCGCCCACCGGCACCATCCTTGGAACCGTAACCGACGGCATCGGTGCCCCGTTATCGACAGCTTCGATCAGTGTAACCGACATAAGCAGCGCCTTGCATACCACCCAGAGCGATCTGCAGGGGCGTTACAGCCTCCTGAAGATACCGGCAGGTGCTTTCAGCGCGCTGTTCAACAAACCCGGCTATGTTGGCAAATCGATACTCGGATCACTCGATGCAAACCAGACCCTTGATCTGTCGGCCCAACTCCAGCCGGCACCTTCCCTGCAGATCGCCATCTCCACCCCGCAATCGGGGGCTCTGTTCCATACACCCCAGGCTGTCGTAACCGGTACGGTCACCAACAGCGCCTCTGTTACCGTCAACGGTGTCTCCGCAGCGGTGGCTGACGGCAGCTTTACCGCCACGGCACCGCTGACCCTGGGAAATGGCCAGATCACGGCCACGGCGCAGGATCAATACGAACAGGCTGCTGTTGCCTCAATACCAGTCTTGTATCTACCCGGCCCGCTGCTGACGGCGGCGGTGGCAGTACCGGTCTCAGCCGGTTCGGTGAAAGTCACCTGGCGAACGGACCAACCGGCCACCGGGGTGGTTGAGTATGGCGCCGGCAGTGACTACGGGGCACAAATCGTTCAGCCGGTTGCCGGTCTCGATCATGCGGTCACCATCACCGGACTGACTCCAGGCAACAGCTACCATCTGAGGGTCAGCGCAACCAACGGTGACGGGTTTACCACGACCGGCAGTGATATTGTAGCAACGCTCCCTTTGTTCTCGGCTCGGTTCATCGAAGATCGGGGTGCTGTTGCCGTCTTGGAGGTTGAAGGCGGCTACGATGCGAAGGATGCTGACGGCAGTTTCAACAGTCAACCGAGACAGGCCATTGGGAGGGAGTACTTCAGGACCCACGGTGATCTGGACTTTCTGGTGTTCCTCTCCACCTTCGACTACTCCATGCTGGAACCGACCTCAACAGGTTTCTACACCGCCGTAAAGAACGATGTTCAGGGGATCGGAGCAGCTCTGTTCGATGGGGACACCCTCTTCGGGAGCTCGGGAAAACTCCAGGGGGCGATCGACCTGGGGAACGTGACGGCGCTGGCGACGAATCCTTACGGAGCCAAGCTTGACGAGACGGTCGCCACCCTGAACCACGAGATCGGCCACCGCTGGGGGGCCTACGTCAGATTCAAGAACGCGGACGGTACACTGAACATGGCCCTGCTCGGTAAGGACTCGTCCCACTGGAGCTATTTGCTGGACAGCACAGGCTCGCTCATGTACGGCAATGGGTGGAAGGATAACGGCAACGGCACCTTTACTTCAACCGCCGCAATGAGCGGTTATAGCCCATTGGACTTGTATCTGATGGGGATGATCCCGAAGGAGCAGGTGTCGCCCATGTTGCTGATCGACAACCCGGCCATCGACAAGATGCAACTGCCGCAACTTGGGGTGACCGTCAGTGGCACGGCGAAGACGGTGACGATAGACGACATCATCGCCGCCGAAGGGGCTAGAGTTCCCGATGCGGCGAGCTCACCCAAGCAGTTCAAGGTCGGTTTCGTGTTGCTGACCCGGCCGGGCGAGAGTTCAGCTGCGGCAGCGGCGGCGATCGAAACCGTGCGCAGTGCGTGGGCCGGCCGGTTCGCTGAGTTGACGCGGGGGGCGGGCGGGATATCCGACGTCCCGGCAAGCCTCACGGTCAGCATCGCCGCTCCGGCGGACAACGCCACCATCACCGGACCGGACGTAACGGTAAGCGGCACGGTCATCAACAGCAGCGGCGCGGAAACCGGCATCACCGTAAACGGCATCCCGGCCACGGTCAGCGGCAGCCGGTTCATCGTCAACCACGTATCGCTGCAAGAAGGCGCCAACACGCTCACGATAACCGCCACCGACGTCAACGGGCTCACGACCACCGCTACCAGGAGCGTCACCGGCCAGGCGGGCCACTACATCCGCATCACCAGCAACATCGACTCGGGTACCGGGCCGCTGGATATCTCGCTAAGGCTTGACGGCAGCTTCGTAATCAGTAATCCCACGGTAAGCATCGCCGGTCCGGTCTCCGTGTCGCCGACGCCGGGAACCAGTCCTAACGAATTCACGGCCATGTTGACTGTGGAGGGCACTTACACCATCACTGCCAGTGCAGTGGGGCCGGATGGGCAGATGTATGGGGACAGCGTGACGGTGACGGTGGTGTCCAAAGCTCAACTGGAAACGTTGCTGCAAGAGAAATGGACAAGGATGAAGGAGAAAATAGCGGCGAGTGATATTGATGGCACTTTAGGGTTCATCGCAAACAGACCACAGGCCAAATACCGCGAGTTTTTCACCGCGCTCGGTGCACAGTTCCCTCTATTGAACGATTACCTGAAGACTATTGAGTTGGTTTATTCATCAAGCGGTTTTGCCAAGGGGCGCCTGTTCCGAGACAAAACAATAGCTGGCCAAGTGCACACCATTGAGTATGTCGTTTACTTTGTCCGGGAAAATGGGGTCTGGAAAGTAGCCCAGTTCTGAGGGGAGATATCGTCATGAATCACATCATAAAACTGCTGATGGTTTTGACCTTGCTGCTGTGTGCCGGCTGCGCAAGCTACTGCCGGATCGACGGCCCATATAAGGGGAAGATTGTTGATGCCGAAACCAGACAGCCGCTGGAAGGAGTTGTGGTGCTAGGAGTTTGGTACAAGGTGCAACTGACCGTAGCCGGTCCCACCGGGTCGTTTTATGACAGTACCGAGGTGCTGACAGACAAGAACGGTGAATTCAATATTCCAGGGCAAGGACTACTGTTGTTCTCCAATGTGGACGAAATAGATGCGGTCATATTCAAGGCTGGATATGAAATGCTAGAAACTCCATGGTCAGGATTCAAGACTCGAACTGGTGGGAAAAACGTGCAATGGGATGGGGACAATCCGACATTCCTACTGAGAAAATTGAGTTACGAGGAGAGGAAAAAGAGATCATTGGGTGTTAGAGGTGTGAGTGATGATAAAGCCGTGAAGCTAATTAATGAGATACATAAGGAAGATAGAGAGATTGGTAAAGAGTAATAAGGAGATTCATCTATGAAAAGACTAGTGACTTTTATTATGTTAGCCATAAGTAGCAACTCCTTTGCATGGGAGAATACCGCAACCCATATGGATTTGTCAGATGAAGCGGCAAGAAGATCCGTAATTGATAGTAAATTGCTAGAACAGTACTACTCTTATAATGGGAGTACAAGAAAATTACGGTTTTGGCTCCAGGAAGGCGCTAAACTTGAAGACTCCGGCAGTATTTTTGCTCCTAACACAGCCCGCTACCGTAACCACTTTCACAATCCACTCATCAACTTGACCCCTCCCTTGGAAATGCTCACCCAGGGCGGCCTCACCGATAAGATGGATGGACAATCCGCACTGTTCTGGGCGCAGGACGGCCAGAACCAGACGGGATTTGTGGACGGCGACTGGTCATGGCAAACCGTGCGCAATCATTATTACCGGTCATTGACCGAAAGCGACAAGTCATTAATTGATGAATTTACGGTCAAGACGTATCTCGGTCTCGGCTATCAGATGCATTTGCTGCAGGACATGGGGCAGCCAGACCACGTGCGCAACGACGCCCATCCAATCGACGGCTCGGGATTCTTGAGGGGACTCGAAACCTGGGCAAGGAAAAAGCGGTCTTTAATTAGGCAGTACGCCGCGACTGCCACCAAGCCGATGGTTGATCTCACACAGCCCGTGTTTAACGACTTTGCCTCGTTTGCTCCGGTAGGCAGACTGATGGATACCAGGCGCTATGCCGCGGATTGGACGCCGTCAGCGTCCATGAGCCAAGGACTTGCCGAATACACCAACGCTAACTTCTTTTCCGACGACACCGTTTTTGCCGCACGTTACGCAACCGACGACAAGCACTATTTCCCTTCTCCCCGCAAGGAAGGGACCGACATCCAGGCGTATTTCGACGGCACGAAAGCGCCAGAAACCTTCATAAGTGAAGACGGCAAGTCGGTTAAAGGGCTTTGGATAAGCAAGACCGGAGAAGGGGAAACGGTTCCTCATCTGGTACGGGTAGGAGCTGCCGCTGATCTGGCTTATTCCGTTTTTGGAGAAGGGAAGCTGTTTTATGCCGCCTTAGGCCGTGACGAAATAACTTATGATGATTACGCAAGGCTGCTGGTTCCCCGCGCCGTCGGCTACTCCGCCGCCCTCCTCGACTACTTCTTCCGCGGCAAGATCGACGTCCAGCCCGTCCATGGTGGCGTCACCTTCCGCACCATTACGATAACGGCCCGGAACATCACCGCCAACGGTGAGGAAATGCCGGCCGGGGAGGTTTCTCTGGTTATCCGCTACAAGGAATTGCAGGAGAGCGGTTTCGGTCCGATGCGCACCCTCAACTTCCCGGCGGACGAATACAGGTACCGGGTGGTAACGCTTCCCGGCTTGATCAAGATCCCCTCCGCGAACGATCCCGAGCCCACCGTCCAACTGACCTTCGACCTCTCCACCGACCCGCTCCCGCTCCACCTTGCCGATGTCACCCTCCAGCTTGTCTACAAAGGGAAACTCGGCAACGAGGAGAGTGCCGTGGCGGTCGGCAGCAAGGCTCTGGATGCCCTGAACACCGACATTGCCATCTCCTTGCCCTCCTCCGGCATTTACGCAAAAACCATGGGCAGCAACTTCGACAGCCTCGCGCTCACCGCCGTGACCAACATCCCCGGTGGACTGGCCTTGGCGGACGGAGTGATCGAACTTGTACTCGAATACCAAGTGGCGACCACCGATCCGTTTGCCTCGCTCCCCGTAGATTCCGAGCCGCTGGACGCCGAATCGTACATTATCCGGCTCGCGGAAAGGAACGGCGTGAATATGTTGCCACAAGGGGTGCCGGTTGAGCTGCAATTCGACCTGTCAGCAGCCCCCCTGCCGCTTTGGGCCACCGATGTTTATCTCAACGTCGTCTACCGTCGAAGCGGCGATCCCGAAACAAAATCATTGGCAGTCGGTTACCACGACATTTCTGAGCCGACGCCCATGGATCTCTTTAATGACACAGATTATGTCTGCATAAGTAGCCAATGGTACCCTGCAGGCAGTTCGGAGGCGCTTGCGGCGGCTGACCTTGCCGGGAACCGGAACAGTATCGATGACGACACCGATACCTATCGACACGACTTCACGGATATCAATGCAAAGGCTTCTGCCACCGACAATCCTGTCAGGGCTTCCGCAAGCACCTTTGATTTCCTTGAGCCGGGACCGGTAATCCCGAACAGCTTACTGAGGATGGGCTATGTCCTTGCCGACTATTCGTTCAGGTACAGCTTCCTGCCGAACTGGGTCCATACCGACCCGATGGATGGCTGGATACGGACAGAAGGGGCCACGCTCGATACCGGAACCGCTGTCAGGAATCAGACCGATCTTGATGAGGTCTACAGGTACCCCGGTATGTACGGCATGCGTGGAAAGCTCATGTGGGGGGGGGCCGGCATCGTCTACGACAACGCCAAATTTCCGGACGGGTCTTCCTGCCCATGGGATGTGCTTCCATAACCTTTTTGGAGTACAAAGGCGCCGAGTCAGCCTTGGTTTGTTGACTAGTAACGAGGGGGACCAGTGGATTCTTTTCCGACATGTCAGGGAGTAGCCAGGAACCGTCGTATTCTGGTAGCCGACGACCAGCAGGTCAGCAGGATCATCCTCTGCCGGCTGCTCGGCAGGAGCGGGTACGCAACTGAGTGGGTGGAAAACGGGCTGGAGGCGGTGGCGGCGCTGCGGGAACGGGATTTCGACCTGGTGCTGATGAACTGCCGGATGCCGGTCATGAGCGGTTACGAAGCCACCATGCAGATACGCGCATCCGGTTCCGGGGTCCGCAACAGCGGCATACCGATCGTCGCGGTTACCGCGGACGACAGTCCGGGTGCACGGGAGAGGTGCCTGGCCGCCGGGATGAACGACTACCTGCCGGTGCCGGTCAGCCACGAGCAGTTGCGGGGCGTCGTCGAACGCTGGCTGTTCGCGGCTGAGCGGCGGGGTGACCGGGAACCGGGGATGAGGCATTTGATTCTGAAAAAAGGCATTTAACCGCGGATGGACGCAGATAAACGCGGATACATCAAAGAGATAAAAGCAGCATATGCGTAACCCCTCGGGTGAATGTCGACATCCCCCCTCCTGCCTCCCCCCTCCGGGGGGAGAACTCATTGCCTCACCTTTAGGCCCCAGAGGGTCCAGCGGGGGAGGGATGGGTGGGGGAAGAAACGATGTCGAGTAG
>CAYSMK010000013.1:0-142140 GCA_964432205.1 uncultured Geobacter sp.
CGGGAATTTTTCACTAAGCCGCCAGTCCGAAAGGTCTGGCGGCTTTTCGTTGTGCTTTTCTGTTTATCAGCGCACCTTCATGCGCAACATGCCGGAAATGGCGCCGCTGGCGAAGGCGGCCAGCCAGAGGGTGTAGATGGTGAGGCTCACCCGGTGGAAGGTCCGATTGACCCGTTCAGCCCGGTGCAGGAGTGAGGCGGCCAGGGCGAGGAGAAAATGGAAAGCCATCCCGCCGAGCGACACGATACCGGTCAGGTTGTGGATCTCCGGGGCCTTGCCGAAGGACCGGGCAAAGAGGTTCATCTGCTGGGTGCCGAGCCAGTCGAAGAAGAGTCCCAATCCGAAGACGATCAGCTGCCTGGTGTGCAACCCCTCCCGCCGGCCGCTGAAGACCGCGTAGGTGTAGAACGTAAGGGCCATGGTCATGAAGATGACTGCTCGGAGCAAGAGTGGTTTCATGTCAGTCTCCCGGTCTGGCGTAGCGCCTCGTAGAGGACGATCCCGGCTGCTGTGGAGAGGTTGAGACTCCGGACCTTGCCGAAAATGGGGATGCGGATACTTGTCTTTGGGTTGGCGAGAATCAGATCGTCCGGCAGTCCTTTGGTCTCCTTGCCAAAGACAAGGAAGTCTCCCTCCTCGAACGAAAACGCCACATGAGACTGCTCCGCCTTCTTGCTGGTGTAAACGAACCGGTAACCGGGGAACGCCATTTTTAGCGTCTCCAGGTTGTCCCAGTACCTGATATCCACTTCGCTCCAGTAATCGAGTCCTGCCCGTTTCAGGTAGCGGTCATCAGTGGAAAATCCAAGTTTCCCCACTAAATGAAGTGTCGTACCGGTTGCACCGCAGAGACGGGCAATGTTGCCGGTGTTGGGTGGAATTTCTGGTTCCACCAGCACAATATGAAAGTGATGCCGTGTCTGTTCGGTCATTGGTCCTCGCTGGCCGGCCGGATTGTATACCGGTAAAGGGGGGCCGGTCTTGCTTTTTGTGGCAATGGGGACTATTATGCATATTTTCCGAGTGAGGACAAGAACGGCGGATGGTCCATTGGGACGCCGTCTACAATAAGGAGGGTGCATGAAGATCATCGTCACCGACGAAGTGGCCAGTGAAGGTCTGGCGCTGCTGACACAGGATCCGCGGGTGGAGCTCGATGTCAGGCTTGGTTTGAAAAAAGAGGAGCTCCTCGCAATCATCGGCGACTACGAGGCCATCATCACCCGCAGTGGGACCACGGTCGACAAGTCGCTGCTGGATGCTGCCAAAAAGTTGAAGGTGGTGGCTCGTGCCGGGGTCGGCATCGATAACGTGGATGTGGACTACGCCAGCTCCAGAGGCGTTATCGTGGTGAATGCCCCTTTAGGCAATACCAATAGCGCTGCCGAGCATACCATGGCGCTCCTGCTTTCCGCCTGCCGCAATGTTACCAAGGCCAATGCCAGCCTCAAGAGTGGCGAGTGGAAACGCGCCCCCTTTACCGGCGTGGAACTGAAGGGGAAGGTTGCCGGGGTCATTGGCCTGGGCAAGGTTGGAGGCCGGGTGGCCACTCGGCTCAAGGCCTTCGAATGCGAGGTGCTGGCCTGCGATCCTTATATTTCCGCAAAGCGCGCCCACGACCTGGGTGTGAAACTGGTTACCCTTGACGAACTCTGCAAGGGCAGTGATATCATTACCGTCCATACCCCCCTGAACGACGAGACCCGCGGCATGATCGGCGAGCGTGAGTTCGGCCTGATGAAAAGCGGGGTGATCGTCCTCAACGTGGCGCGCGGCGGCGTGATCGGTGAGGCGCCGCTGTTGGCCAACCTGAAGAGCGGCAAGGTCTCCCTGGCAGCAATTGACGTCTACAGCGTTGAGCCCCCGAAAAGCGACCTGCTGGTGGAGCTGATCTCCCAGGACAGGCTGGTGGTAACCCCCCACCTCGGCGCCAACACCCAGGAAGCCCAGGTGAACGTGGCCATTGATGTTTCCAAGGAGATCCTCAACTATCTGGACGAACTCCCCCTGGAAAACGCGGTCAACATCCCACGGTTCGACCTCGCCCTGATGGACCAGATGCGGCCTTTCCTTAACCTGATGCGGGTGTTGAGCGAATTCGGCATACAGCTTGTGGACAGCAATCCGGAAAAGGTCACCTTCGGCTATGCCGGAAGCATCGCCCACTACGACTGCTCGCCGTTGACCGTCTGTGGACTGTCGGTGCTTCTCAACCGGATGGTGGATCAGGACGTGAACATGGTCAATGCCTCCCTGGTTGCCGAAAATATGGGGATCGTGGTGGAAGAGACCAAATCTACCCGCGCCGATGCCTTCTCCAACCTGATCACACTGGTCATCGAAGGGGACGGGGGGAAGCGTCGGCTGATTTCCGGCACGCTGTTCGAAGGTGCCCCCCGCATTGTCCAACTGCGCGACTACTCCATGGAGTTCGCTCCGGCAGAGCATATGCTGCTGCTCAGCTATGAGGACCGGCCGGGCATGATCGGCAAGATCGGTACCATCATGGGAGCGCACGATATCAACATCGCTTCCATGAACCTGGGGCGGCGAGAGAAGAAGGGGGAGGCCATGGTGATCCTCACTCTCGATTCGGCCGTACCTGCGACCGTGCTGGAAGAGTTGCGCACCGCCACTGATGCCACCTTCATCAAGGCGTTGCACATGGTCAATGCCAAGTGCGGCCAGAGTTGCGGTTGCGGAGCCTGAGCCATGTGAGGAGTGAGGAGTAACGCAGTGAGGGGTACGGAAAAGGCCCTGGCGACATCACCGCCAGGGCCTTTTCTTATGGCTGTTTGAATACTCAGTAACCTTACGCGAGTTTCCGGCCCCCGAACTTCTTCAGGCGGGCATGGGCTTCCCGCAGTATCCGCTCCGTGGTCTCCCAGCTGATGCATTTGTCGGTAATGGAAACGCCGTACTTCATCTGACGCGGGTCCTCAGGCATCGGCTGGCTGCCGTCCTCCAGATAGCTCTCGATCATGACCCCGGAGATGGAGCGGTTGCCCGCCTCGATCTGGTCAATGACCGCAGTGAGCACGCCGGGTTGCTTCTCGTGGTTCTTTTCCGAGTTGCCGTGGCTGCAGTCCACCATGATGGTGGGAAACAGGCCGGCCTTTGCCAGCATCTCCTCGGTCTTGCTGATATCCTCCGGTGAGTAGTTGGGCTTTTTACCGCCACGCAGAACCATGTGCACGTCCTGGTTGCCGGTGGTCTGGACGATGGAGGAAAGCCCTTCCCGGTTGATTCCCAGAAAGCTGTGGGAGTGCTGGGCCGCTATCATGGCGTCGATGGCGATCTGCAGGTTGCCGTCGGTGCCGTTCTTGAAGCCGATGGGGAATGATAGACCGCTGGCCAGTTCCCGATGGGTCTGGGATTCGGTAGTGCGGGCACCGATGGCCCCCCAGGAGAGATGATCGGCCAGATATTCGGGCGTGATCGGGTCGAGCATTTCGGTGGCGATGGGAAGCTTGTGCGCCGTGATCTCGCACAGCAGCCGCCGGGCGATCCCCAGTCCTTTGGAGATTTCATGGGTGCCGTTCATGTCCGGGTCGTTGATGAGCCCCTTCCAGCCGACGGTCGTCCGCGGCTTCTCGAAGTAGAGGCGCATGACCGGGAACAGCTGGTCACTGACCTCGGTCGCCAGGCGGGCGAGCCGCTCCGCATACTCCAGCGCCCCCTTCGGGTCGTGGATGGAGCAGGGGCCAACCACCACCATGAGCCGCGGATCTTTCCCTCTCAGGATGTTCTTGATCTGATTGCGGCTTGAGCTGACCACCTCGCTTGCCTCGACGGACAGGGGAAAGACTTGGCGAAGATCGGTGGGGGCTATGATGGGGGTGATGCTCTTGATTTTCAAGTTATTGGTCTTGACCATGGCAACCCTTTCTTTCCGGGGATTTCTGAGGACTCATCAATCTAGCTAAAATTTGCGGCCAGGTCAAAGGGTTATTGCGGCAAATCGGCTGTTGTCGCGGGAATGGCACCGGCGGCGCACATCTCGGCCAACGCCCGCTCCGAATCACCGGGCTTGAGGTCGACGCCGCGCACCGCGTTGGTCAGGACGGTCACGGCAATGCCGCACCGTCTCGCCTCAAGGACGGTCTCTTTGACACAATAGTCGGTGGCAAGGCCGCAGACGCAAATATGGGATACTCCCAGGCTGGTGAGCAGTTCGGGCAAGGAGGTGCCCTGCTCGTTCCGGGCATGGAAGGCCGAATAGTCGTCACGGTTCGGATCGGTGCCCTTGGAGACAATAACCGTTTCCGGGGGGAGGCGCAGGTCGGGATGGAACCCGGCACCTGGCGTCCCCTGGATGCAGTGCGGTGGCCAGATGCCGCCAAAGGGTTTGAAGTGGCTGGTCTGGGCGGGGTGCCAGTCACGGCTGGCAATGATGGGGAGGCCGCGGGCCGAAAAGTGGTTAATGGCCCGGTTGATCACTGGCACGACCGCGTCCCCTTCCGGTACGGCCAGTGCCCCGCCGGGACAGAAATCGTTCTGGAGGTCGATTATCAGCAGGGCAGAATGTGCGTCCATGGAGAGCCTCCGGATGATTTATGGTGACACGGCCGGAGATGACGCGGCCTGGCGTGATATCTCCTCCATGAGTCGCATGCGCAGGTCGTTCACTCCGTGACTCATGGAAACCTTGTAGCGATGGGGGTTGATGAAGCGCAGAGAGCCGGCCGGCAGCTTTCTCAACTGCTCGGCACAGCGGGCGGCCATGGCATCCAGCGGTTCCCGTGCTGCAGCACGCCGACCCTGATCCATGACCACCGTGCGGATATCCACCAATCGGGCGATTTGTGGTATCTCCTTGTGCTGCAGAGGGTTGACAGGGTCAAAGACCATATCGCCCGGCTGCACGGTTTCGTCGGCCAGAGAAATCACGTCCTGGATGAAGCTCCCGTCCGGCGCCATGGCGCGCAGCAGGCTTTTCCGGTCGGGCAGGGTGGCCTTGGCTATATCGCTGGTTACCTTGAGTCGCGGCCGGTCTCCCACGCGTACCAGTTTGTAGACCCCTCCCAGAGCCCCGCCACCATCGCCCATGCAGGCGGCCAGTTTGGTGCCCACGCCATAGATGTCTACGCAGCCGCCATCGTCCCGGATCGCGTCGATGACATACTCGTCCAGTTCGTTGGATGCGACAATCTTTACTCCCGGAAATCCGGCCGCGTCCAGCTGGCGCCTCGCCTTGCGGGAAAGATAGGCCAGGTCGCCGGAATCGATCCGGATGCCGACCAGTTCATGCCCCTGTTCCCTCAGTTCCCGCGCTACGATGATGGCGTTGGGAACGCCGCTTGCCATGGTGTCGTAGGTGTCCACCAGAAGGATGGTCGAATCGGGAAAGACCTCCGCATACTTGCGAAAGGCGGTCAATTCGTCGGCAAACGCCATGATCCAGCTGTGGGCGTGGGTTCCCCTGACCGGCAGGCCGAAGCACATCCCGGCCAGGACGTTGCTGGTGCTCATGACCCCTCCCACGCAGGCGGCCCGGGCAACGGAGAGGCCGCCGTCAGGTCCCTGCGCCCGGCGCAGGCCGAACTCCAGGACCGTCCCCTCATGGGCGGCATGGGTGATCCGGGCAGCCTTGGTGGCCACCAGGGTTTGGAAATTGATGATGTTCAGCAGGGCTGTTTCCACGAACTGGGCCTCGGCCAAGGTCCCTTCGACGGTCAGGAGAGGCTCATTGGCAAAAACGACCGTTCCCTCCGGCGGTGCGGTCACCCGGCCGCGGAACCGGAACTTCTGCAGGAACGTGAGGAATGATTCTCTGAACAGGCTGAGACTTCCCAGATAGGCCAACTCTTCATCGGTGAAGGCCAACTGCTCCAGGTAATCCAGGGCCGGTTCCAGACCGGCGAAAACAGCATAGCCCCCCTGGAACGGATTGTGACGGAAAAAGAGGTCGAAGACAGCCGGGGTATCGGCCATCCCTTCCTCAAGATAGCCGCTGAGCATGGTCAGTTCGTAGAGGTCGGTAAGGAGTGGAGAATATCTGCGCATGGTGGCTCCGATGAATACTAGGTCTAACCTGTATCCAATTGTAATGCACTCCCGGCTCTTGGCAACGCGTTCCGTTGTCGTGCCTGCGACGGTGCCGGTTGGGATGCAACTGTTGTCGAACTCGGTGAATCGATGAGGGGGATGAAGCTGCCCCCGATATCGCAATGATTTGCTCCCCCGGCAGCTGTTCAGAGGGGGCCGGATAGCGGCTGCAAACTATTTTCGGGCAGGAGGCTTTTTTTACATACAAGCATTCACCTTGTGTGCTACACTTCGGCATCTTTTGAAGTTGGCGAACCCAGGAACTTTAAAAGTTTCCTGGGTTTTTTTGTGTGCAACACCGGAACGCCGACCCGGGTGAGGAAGGAGATGGCAATTGCAGGTTAGCGTCCATGGTAATGATATTGACAAGGCCCTGAAGCATCTGAAGCGAAAACTCCAGATGGATGGCTTCTTTGGCGAAATCAAGAAGCGTAAGCACTACGAGAAACCGTCGGTAAAGAAGAAGCGCAAGCAGGCGAATGCCGAGCGCCGGCGAAGAAAGTCCCAGAGATTCAAGAAGGATGACCGGGGCTGAGCCGATCAGCACGAATCGAGGCTTACCGATCGCGGGAGCCCGTGACCGGGGGATCCCCGGAAATTCAACCAGGAAGTAGGAGAAACACCAATGGCTAAAGGCAGAGTGAAGTGGTTCAATGACAGCAAGGGCTTCGGTTTCCTCGAGCAGGAAAACGGCGAGGATGTATTTGTCCATTTTTCCGCCATTTCGGGTAACGGCTTCAAGTCGCTGGCCGAAGGCGAGGCCGTGACCTTTGATGTCGTCAATGGTCCGAAAGGCCTCCAGGCGGCAAACGTGGAGAAGGCGTAAGCCTTTTCCCCTGCCGGACAATGAAAGGCCCGCTGAAAAGCGGGCCTTTTTTTATGGTGCCGGGCTGCCCGACAAGGGCGCGGCAAGCAGCGCCCCTACAGTATCCTTTTCCGGAATTTTCGCACAGCCACCAGGAAGACCAGCAGGCCGAACAGACCCAGGAAGGTCACCTCGCCGGCCAGTACCCGCAGACCCACCCCCTTCAGGTAGATGCCGCGCAGGATGGTGACGAAGTAGCGGGCCGGGATGACATGGGTGAACGCCTGGAGCAGCGGCGGCATGTTGGCGATCCGGAAGACGAAGCCCGAGAGGAGAAAGGCCGGCAACAGCGTCGCCATCAATGCGAACTGACTGGCCACGAACTGGTTCTTGCCCACGATGCTGATCAGCATCCCCAGGGAGAGCGCCACCAACAGGAAGAGTATCGCCAGGGCCAGGAGCAGGGGGCGATCGCCCCGCATCGGCACGTGGAAGATGAATCTCCCGACCAGCATGGCCAGGGCCATGTCGAAGAGGCCGATACAGAAATAGGGGGCCAACTTGCCGACGATCAACTCGAATCCGGTAAGCGGGGTAGCGATCAACTGCTCCATGGTGCCGGTCTCCCACTCGCGGGCCACGGTCAGTGAGGTGAGAAGGGCGGCAATGACCATCATGATGACCGCGATCAGACCGGGGATGATGGCGATGCGCGATTCCAGATCGGGATTGTACCAGACCCGCGGCACCAGATCGATCGGCTGCCTGGGCGGGGTACTCCCCTGGCCCAGCAGCTGCTTGACCGTCACTGTTCTGGAGAAACCTCCCACGATGCTCCCCGCATAGCCCAGGGCAATCGTGGCGGTGTTGGAGTCGCTGCCGTCGATGATCGCCTGAACCGGCACGGTCTCGCCGGCGGCAAGGCGGTCGGCGAAACCGGTCGGGATGACCAGGGCGATCAGCGCCCTGCGGGTATCGATTGCCCGCTCCAGATCCGCGTACCGTCCGGTTCTGCTGACCAGGGAGAAGTAGCGGGAGCCGTCGAAACGGCTCACCAGTTCGCGGCTTGCCTGACTGTTGTCCTGGTCCCAGACGGCCAGCGGGACATTGTCCACGTCGAGGGTCAGGGCGTAGCCGAACATGAAGAGGAGGAGCATCGGGAGCGCCAGTCCCATGAGAAGGCTCCGCGGGTCGCGGACGACGTGAAGGAACTCCTTTTTGGCAACAGCCCTGATCCGCTGAAGCTTCATCTGCTGAACACCTGCTGTGGCTCGGTCTCCCGATCCCTGGCCTCGATGAGGGAAACGAAGACATCTTCCAGGGAGGGGGCGATCCGTTCTGCCCGGACCTCCCCGGCACCGTCCAGAGCGCAAATCCTCCCGATAGTCCGGTCCACGTCTTCCGTCACCACGTGCAGCCCCCGGTCGAAAAGGGCCGCATGACGCACACCCGGTAACCGTTCGATCGGCTCGATCAGCTCCTGGGGTGCTTGGGCTACCACCTCAACCACCGCCTCGGTCATGAATCGCTCCTTCAGTTCTCCAGGTGTGCCGAGCGCAATCAGCTCGCCCCGGTAGATCAGGGCCAGCCGATCGCAGTATTCGGCTTCGTCCATGTAGTGGGTGGTGACGAACACCGTTACTCCCTTTTCGGACAGGGTATAGATCAGGTCCCAGAAGGCACGGCGGCTCACCGGGTCGACCCCGGCGGTTGGCTCGTCCAGGAAGACGATGGGGGGCTCGTGGAGGATGGCGCATCCCAGTGAGAGCCGCTGTTTCCAGCCACCGGAGAGAATGCCGGTGCGGCTTGCGCGGTGGGCTGTCAGGCCGGCCATGGCAATGACCCACTCCTTGCGTTTCTTTGCCCTGGCCGACGGCAGCCGGTAGATGCCGCTGTAGAAGTCGATATTCTCTTCCACGGTCAGCTCTTCGTAGAGGGAGAACCGCTGGCTCATATAGCCGATGCTGGCCTTGATCTCTTCCGGCTGGGTCGTGATGTCGAAACCGGCCACGCTGCCGCTGCCGGCACTGGGCTGGAGGATGCCGCAGAGCATCCGGATGGTGGTGGACTTGCCGGCGCCGTTGGGGCCGAGGAAGCCGAAGATCTCTCCCTTGGCGACATCGAGACTGACCCGGTTTACGGCGATGAAGTCGCCGAACCGCTTTTCCAGGTCGTGGAGGGTAACGGCAGGGGTGGCATCAGACGATTGGCTGGTCTGTGGCATGACTGTTTCCCAGGACCGAGACGAAGACGTCTTCGAGGGACGGTTCGATGGTACGGATGGTTGGTGAGGCAAGTTTTTCCTGAGCGAACAGTCCGCAGATGGCAGCTTCGGTTGCGTCCGGGGTCTGGGTGACCACATGGAGCCGGTCGCCGAACAGCCCGATCGTGGCCCCGGTCAGCCGTTCCCGTAGCAGGTGTCCCGCCTTGCGGGCCAAGGGCGTGGCGACCTCCAGGATCGTGCCGTCCATGAGCAGTTTCAGCTCCTGTGGGGGGGCGCAGGCCAGGAGCCGTCCCTGATGGATGAGGCCGACCCGGTTGCACCGTTCGGCCTCGTCCAGGTAAGCGGTGGTGACGACGATGGTGACCCCTTCCCGCAGGAGCTGGTACAGGATGCGCCAGAAATCCCGACGGGAAACCGGGTCGACGCCGTTGGTCGGCTCGTCCAGAAGGAGAAGTCTCGGGGTGTGGATCAGGGCGCAAGCCAGCCCCAGTTTCTGTTTCATTCCACCCGACAGGTTGCCGGCCCGCCGGTTCTTGAACGGGGCCAGGTTGCTGAAGGCGAGCAGCTGCTCCAGCCGCCCGTCCCGCTCTTTTCTGGTGAGGCCGAAGATGTCCGCGTAGAAATAGATGTTCTCCAGCACGGTCAGGTCGGGGTAGAGACCGAAGCGCTGGCTCATGTAGCCGATATCCTCCCGGATTGACTCTGCCTCCCTGACGGTATGCCGCCCGAGCACCAGTGCCTCGCCATCCGTCGGGTCCATGATGCCGGCCAGCATCCGCAGGGTGGTGGTCTTCCCTGCTCCGTCCGAGCCGACCAGGGCGAACAGCTCGCCCGGTGCCACGGTCAGGGTGAGGCGGTCAACGGCGGTCAGATCGCCGAACCGTTTGGTCAGGTTGTCGGTGCGAATCGCGTCCATAATTTAGCCAGGTACGAGGACAAAGGATCGAGGAGCGAGGTTTGAGAAACGACAACATTGGGGATGACCGCCTTACCTCGCACCTTTTGCCTCGTTCCTCGTTCCTTCAGTAAGAATGTCCCCATCTGCCGGCATACCCGGTTTCAATTCCTGTTGGGGGTTCGGGATGGTCACCTTGATCCGGTAGACCAGCTTGACCCGCTCCTTTTCGGTCTGCACGTTCTTCGGGGTGAATTCCGCCTCCGGCGAGATGAAGGTGATCGTCCCTTCGTAGGCCTTCCCCCTGTAAGTGTCGCTGGTCACCCGCACCCGCTGGCCCAGCTTGACGCGACCCAGCTCGGTTTCCGGAATGTAGGCCCTGAGCCAGCAGGAGGTGAGGTCACCTACGGTGACCACCGGTGAGCCGGGATTGACCTGCTCGCCCGGTTCGGCATGTTTGGCCGTCACGATGCCCGCTGTCGGTGCGGTCAGGGTGGCGTAACCCAGCCGGGTTTCCGCCTCCTTCAGGGCTGCTTCGGCCTCCCGCAGCCGGGCTCGGCCCTGGGCGATCCGTTCGCGGCGGGGGCCTTCCCGGACCAGGGACAGGGCGGCACGGCTCTCCCGCAGCTGGGCCTGTGCCGCCTCGTAGGCGGCCTGTACCGCCTCGAAACGCTGACGGGAGATGACTTCCTTGGCAAGGAGTTCCTGCTGGCGCCGGAAATCGTCTGTCTGGCGCTTTGCTTCGGCCTCGGCTCGCGCTACCACCGCCTCGGCCTGTCTGACCTCGTCGCGCCTTGATCCCGCCTCCAGTTCTGCCAGCAATTGACGGGCACTTTCCACCTGAGCCGTGCGCACGGCTACCTCGTTGGCGAGGTCCGCATCCTCCAGCCGGGCAACCAACTGGCCGGTCCGGACCGCTGCCCCCTCGTCTACGAGCCGCTCCCTGATCCGCCCCGGTACCTTGAAGCTGACCTCGGTGCTGGTGACTTCAATGGTGCCGGAAACCTTGAGGGTAGAGGAAATATCTTTCTTGCTGCAGGCAGATGCGGCGAGCAGCACCAGGATAGAAAGTAATGCGCCGGCATATCGCGGGAAAGTGGACACGGCATGACTCCAAAGGGGGTTGTTCTTCTTATACCACTGAAATGGGCGATTGGAAGGGTGGAGATTATTTCCGAGTTCGTCGGATCGTACTGATTGACAGCGTCTGGTCGGTACGGTAGAGAATGGGGGAATATCTTTTCTGGATTGGAGGGTGACAATGAAGCTGGTTGTTATTGCGCTGCTGATTCTGGTCCTTTCTGCTCCTGCTCGCGGTGTGGGAGATCCCGTGCCGGCAACCGCCGGAAAGCAGGATATAAAGAAAGGTACCGTAACGAAGCAGCAGCAGAAGAAGAAAAAAAGTAAGAAGCTGAACAGCAAGAACTCTCAGCAGCTGAAGAAGAAGGCCGAGCAGGATGCCAAGCGACACCAGGTTGATATGCAGAGGCGTGAGTATCAGATGATGCTGGAGGCACAGCGTCGGGGGATGCAGCAGCAGCAACAGCAGATGCCGTCGCAGCAGGGACGGCAGTAGATTGAGCAGGGAACACAAAAAAGGCGGGGCTCATTGCCCCGCCTTTTTTGTGAGTTGCCGTTACGTTACTGGACCACGCCGCCGATGACTGCAGGGGCGGCTGTTACGGACGGCTCCGCACCGATCGCCGGATCGACCCATTCCGCGATGAGGGGAAGAGTATAGGTGGTGATAGGCAGACCGCTGCAGGCGTTGTTTGCAAGCTTTACCATCCGCTGTTCCATCTCCAGAGGCTTGATGACGGTGTTGTAGGTCACTCCGGCCTTGGCATAGCTGGCAGCGCTCCCCTCGGGGATGGAGAATTCCGGCACCCAGCGTTTGCCGCTGCCGCTGCAGTCCTGGACGGTAAGGCCGCTGCTCATGTCGATGCACTTGCCGGGGATGCCGTGGAGTTCGCCGAACCCGTTGTAATCGAGGAAGAACTTGACGCCGTTGTATTTCGTATCAGGTTTGCCGGCAACGGTCTGGACATGGGTGTACTCCACCCGCAACGGCTGTTCGAAGGTGAGCGGCGTGCCGTTGCTGTCCTTGAGAACGGTCAGCTGGTTCCAGTTGTTCGGACCGGTTTCCCAGGTGTAGAACTCGTCCAGGGCGCTCCAGGCCTTCCAGCCGCACACCTGTGTCTGACCTTGAGGTCCAGTCCAGTCGCAGGCAAGCAGCGCCATGTTGGCGGACGTCGGGGCGAAGAGCGGGCCGGAATTGAAGCCCCAGGACTGGTTCTGTGGTGCGGTCGCCAGGGTGACCGAGTTGGCGCCGTCCTTCAATACCATGCTGGCAACGGTGTAGTCGTGACGGTTGTCGACCTGCGGGTCAAAGGACTGGGCATAGGTCAGGTCGTTGGGGTCCATCCCGGTTGCGCCGGCCTTAGGGCAGTTGTCGTAGCAGGCCAGGGCGGCCGGGGCGTTGACGTCACCCGGATAGACGATATCTTCCTTGAAGAATACCACCTGGGTATCTGCCGTCGGGGCAGCGCAGGCGGTCTTCATGGTCTGCGGGTTGAACTGGCAGTTGGTCAGCTTCACCCGTGCCTGGCCGCCGAGGGCCTGCGACCAGAAGTTGAGTTCGCCCCAGTTCAAGCTGGTGGTGTCGATGGCGACCGGTGTTATTTCCTGCCACGCTGGCGGGCCGTTGGAGCTCTGGGCAGCAGATGCAACTTTCATCAGCTTGTTTTGTGTTGCATCCCAGATGACCCGATAGTTTATATTCTGCTGCCCTACCTGTTCCTGATACCCTTCCAGAGGGATGTTCTTGATGGCGCCCAGGGTGGTTGTCCCTTTGGTGTGTTTCTTCAGCTTGCCCGGAACCTTCTGCACCGTATAGGGGGCTGACGTGCCGCCGTTGGGGCCGTAGGTCTGCTTGTACACCGTGGCGCCGTCGCTGATGGTCACCCCTTCAGGTACCCAGAGTCCCCAGAAGCCGACCCAGCCGTTATTCCCTTTTCCATCCGAAGATGTGTTGATGGGGAAGCCTGAACTGACGTTTACCCTGCTTCCGTTGGCAGCGTCGTACATACCGTAGCGCCACGCAGAGGTCTCGAAATCCGTCCGGTCGAGGCAGGCTTCGGTTGCAGGGTTGCTCGGATTGATCCTGTGAAAGAGGTTGGTGTCATAGGTAAAGTTGATGCTTCCTTCCTGTATGCCCTGTCCAAAGTTTTCGTACTGGTATGCCGTACCCCCACCGGTTCCATTGGAGTTCTTCTCAAGGCTTACCGCTTCCCTGAACTTACCGCTGGTGTCCTCGTCCACGAACTTCAGGAGAACCTTGCCGGTTACCGGGTCTTTTTCCGATTTCAGGGTCCCTTTGAAGAGAATGTTTGTTGTGCCCTCAGCGTAGGCGATGAAGTTCATGATGAAGATGCCGTACGGATTGGTTTCACTGGCGGCTTCGGTGATAACAACCTTGGCGTTCATGAACTTTGCCGGCTCGAACTGGCCTTCACCCTTTTCATGGAACCAGACATTGACGGTCTGTGCCGAGCTGTTGTCCGAGCGGGTAGATTCGACGATCCATGTTTCATATTCCGGCGCGTCGGACGCGGACGATCCACCCTGTTGGCTGCTGCTGGCATTAGCGGTGCTGTCGTTACCGCTGCAGACTTTCTTGTTGATCTGGGCCTTATAGGCACCCTTGTTGACCATGTCGGCATACTTGGTTTGGCCGACCATGCAGAGGATCTAGTTGACTACCTTGAAAGCCTCGGTGGAACGATCGTGAACGTAGGAGGAGGTCTTGTCGGTATTGTAAGCCGAATCCGACGTGCCGACCGTCAGTCCAAGCATCTTGGCCACGAGTTTGGATGTTCCCGTTGTCTGCGCATCGACGACGCTGACCTTGTCGGCGACAGCAAGACCGGTAATCGTAGCTCCTCCGCCGCCGCCGCCACCGCCAACGTCTCCGCCGCTGGTTCCGGCTGTGCTGCTGCCTCCACTGCAACCACTCAGAACAAATGGTGCTGCTACGGCCAGAAATGTTGCTGCAATGAGTCTTTTCCGCATTCTCTGTTACTCCTTTCGATTGATTTGCCAGTTTATGAAGTGCGTGACAGGTTTTGGTGTTAAGTCTTTTGGTGATGAAACGTGCTACCTTTATCGGAATACAAAAGTCCGACTTAAATAAAAAATATTGACTAATTCTAATTATGTTGTGGTTTTGGGGTGTCGGGCTGGGGAGATTTTGGACACTGAATACACATTTGGCGGTTGTGTTGGCACGATTATTCCTATGCTGATGGATGATTACGGCGCTTGTTGCATGATCGACACAGTGCTCCACAACGGGCAAAAAAAATTCTGCGCGTTGCGTGTCACTCGTTACCCCGACTAATCGTTAAATTTTCTGCTGGGTTGTTACGGCGTCGGCCCGTCTGTACGCACTAACGGTTCTTTGCCGGGGATCTTGCGATCTATTGTCGAATTTGCTGAACAGCACAGAAAAACATCAACCGGATGTCTATTCCGTAGGCAGAGAGGCAATGGCGCCCCCAGATCATGGTGCGCTCCGTTGCCTTTTTGTTTTTCTGTCTGGTGGCATGTTTAGTTAGGATAAATAATTTTGATTAAAGTTTAAGCATAAATCGGTTGAGGCCCTGCCCGTTATTGGGTATGATGTGCGACATCGTGAAACTCTGGGAGACGATCTGCCGACTTGAATTTTTTGGGTGGGTAAAGTATAAGTCTTGACGTGAACGTAATAGGATAACACCGTTATGTCTGTTGAGAGACTGTTGTAATTTACCGTTTACGTTAATTTAGTTGCTTTTTGCCGGATCTTCCTGTTTCTATTTGGAATACGCTGTTTTTACGACTGGTCTCTACGAGCAGTGCGGTCAGCATTGCATCTCAAACGATTGCGCGAGGTTTACCATGCAGATAGTAGCCTGCATCAAGCAGGTCCCGGACACGACCCAGGTCCAGATCGACCCGGTCACCAACACCCTGGTGCGTGAAGGGATTCCATTCATCGTCAACCCGTACGACACCCATGCCCTGGAGGCGGCCCTGGCCCTCAAGGACCAGTTCGGCTTTACGGTTGCAGCCATGTCCATGGGGCCGCCCAATGCAGAGGCCACACTGCGCAAGGCCCTGGCCCTCGGGGTCGACCGGGCCATCCTGCTCTCCGACCGGAGCTTTGGCGGCGCCGACACCCTGGCCACCAGCAACGTGCTGGCCAGCGCCATCAGCCGGCTCAACCAGGAGGAGGAGGTCGGGATCGTGCTGTGCGGCAAGCAGACCATCGACGGCGACACGGCCCAGGTTGGCCCGGGTATCGCCACGCGGCTCGGCTACACCCAGCTGACCCTCGTAGACAAGGTGCTGGCTCTTGATCCGGTGAAACGGACCATTCGGGTCAGCCGGAAGCTGGAGGGGCGACACGAGGTCGTCGAGGCCCCGCTGCCGGTCATGCTGACCGTGGTGCGGGAGCTGAACCGGCCCCGCTATCCGACCGTCCCCAAGCGGCTCGCTTCCCTGGACAGCGATGTGGTGCTCTGGAACAACGAGGTTCTGCAACTGGATGTGAACTCCATCGGCCTCAAGGGGTCGCCTACCTGGGTAAGCAAGATCTTCTCGCCGGAACGGGACAAGGGGGAGATCATCGGTGACGGTCTGCACGATCCCGACGGGACGGCGAACCTCCTGATCGACAAACTGCTGGCCAAGGATCTGCTTTCTTTGTGAGGCAGGTAAAGGTAGAGGTAAAGGTAAAGAACGGCAAAAAGATCGAGGGAAGTTCCGCAGTTCTTTACCTTTACCTGTGAGCAGAGCGAACGAATACCTATACCTGAGATTCGAATACCTTAAACTGGGGTTAAACCATGACTGATGTAAAGAAACCGATCAAGAAACCAAGGGGCAAAGCCCGGCTCATCGAGGGGAAATGCATCGCCTGCGGCGCGCGCTGCCAGAGTGCCTGTCCGGTGAATGCGGTGGATATGACCGATGCCGGCGAGCCGATCATCCTCACCGACAAGTGCATCGGTTGTTTGAAGTGCGTCAAGGTCTGCCCGGCCGAGGCACTGGAGATGTTCTTCACCCCCGAGGAACTGAAGATCCTCGAAGAACTGGCCAAACAGCAGGGTGTGGAGGTTGTCGAGGAAGAGGTCGATGAGGAGGCCAAGGCCCTGGCAGAGAAACTCGCCGCCTATCGAGGCGTCTGGGTCTTTGTTGAACAGACCGAAGGGGAGGCGGCCAAGGTGTCCTGGGAACTGCTGGGCAAGGGGCGCGAACTGGCCGATGCCCTCCAGGTACCGCTTTCTGCCGTGGTGCTGGGGGAGGGGGTGGACCACCTCTGCAGTGAGGCCTTCGCCTATGGTGCCGACCAGGCCTACCTGATGGACGCACCGGTGCTCAAGCACTTCCGCACCGCTTCGTATCTGAAGGCGGTCTGCAAGCTTGTCGACCTGTACAAGCCGGAAATCATCCTCATGGGTGCCACCGGCCTCGGCCGGGACCTGGCCGGCGCCGTGGCCACGGTGGTTGCCACCGGCCTAACCGCCGACTGCACCGGTCTGGGCGTGGACGACAAGCGGAACCTGATGCAGACCCGGCCGGCGTTCGGCGGCAACATCATGGCCACCATCATGTGCGACAAGTTCCGCCCCCAGATGGCCACGGTCCGGCCCCATGTCATGCAGATGCCGGAACGGGTCCAGGGGCGGAGCGGGGCCATCGTCCGCGTCGACTGCTCCATCAGGGAGGAGGAGATCCTCGCCAAGGTCCTTGAGGTGATCAGCGATAGGAAAAAGGACCACGTGGACATCGCCGGGGCCGAGGTCATCGTTTCCGGTGGCCGCGGCATGATGGCCAAGGAAAATTTTGCCATGCTCAAGGAGCTGGCCGACGAGCTGGGAGGGGTGGTTGGTTCTTCCCGCAGCGCCGTCGACGCCGGTTGGATGCCGGTGGAGCGCCAGGTGGGCCAGACCGGCAAGACGGTGCGACCAAAGATCTACATCGCCTGCGGCATCTCCGGTGCCATCCAGCACCTGGTGGGGATGCAGGACTCCGACGTGGTAATCGCCATCAACCGGGACAAGGAGGCCCCGATCTTCGAGGTGGCCACCTATGGTATCGTCGGCGACCTGTTCAGGATCGTTCCGGCCATAACCGCCCGCATCCGCGAACTGAAGGCCCAGCGGGCCAAGAACGTTGCTTAGAGGGACCCCATGAATCATTCTGCCATATTTACTCCGCTTCTCATTGCCGCGCTGCTTTTCTTCGTCTGGAGCTGCTACCGACGCTTCTCCCTGGTCGCCCTCGGCAGGCCGGAGGAACGTTTCGACCGGATCGGCGAGCGGATCGCAGCCATGCTCCGTTACGCCTTCGGTCAGCAGCGGGTGGTCGCCCGACCGTTCGGCATCAACCACTTCATCATCTTCTGGGCCTTCATCATCCTCCTCATCGCCAACGGTGAATTCCTCCTCTCCGGGGTGGTTCCCGGTGTGACCCTGCGGCTCCTGCCGACTGCGATCAGCGGGCCATTGGTCTTCCTCTTCGACCTGGTCTCACTTCTGGCCCTGGTCTGTGTCCTCTTGGCCGTTGGCCGGCGGCTCTTCTTCAAGCCCGACTACCTGGACAGCGCCTATGTGAAGGCCAGGAGCTTCGAGGGGTTCCTGATCCTCGCCTTCATTGGCCTTCTCATGGTAGCCTATTTCGGACTTCATGCCGTGGAGATCTGTCTCGGCGCCGAGCCATTGGCATCCTTCATGCCGGTTTCCAACTTTGCCGCCTCTTTGGTCTCGTGCGGCGGTACCGGTGCCGGCTGCCTGCGCTGCGGCATCGCTCCCTGGGGCGAGTTCTTCTGGTGGCTCCATGCCGGGGTGCTGCTGGCTTTCATCGTCTTCCTGCCGCTCAGCAAGCATATGCATATCCTGACCGCCATCCCCAACTGTTTCCTCAAGTCCCTGGAGACGCCGCTGGTGCCCCCCCGCGAGGAATTCGCCAAGGGGAAAAGCTTCGGGGTGTACCGGGTTGACGAGTTCACCTGGAAGGACCTGTTCGACGGCTTTTCCTGTACCGAGTGCGGACGCTGCCAGGATGCCTGCCCCGCTACCGCCACCGGCAAGCCGCTCAACCCGCGGCAGGTGATCCACGCCATCAAGACCAACCTCCTGGCCAATGCCGACGACATCAAGGCGGGCCGGCCGGCACAGGTGCCGCTGGTCAATTCTGAAGGCGAGGGGACCAATACCGAGGACACCATCTGGTCGTGTACCACCTGTGGTGCCTGTCTGCAGGCCTGCCCGGTCTTCATCGAACAGCTGCCCAAGATCATCCAGATGCGGCGTTACCTGGTGGAGATGGAAGCCAAGTTCCCGGAAGAGCTGCTGAATCTGTTCGAGAACATGGAGGGGCGTTCAAACCCGTGGGGGATTGCGCCCACCGAACGGACCAAGTGGTGCAGCACCATGGAGGTCAAGCCGTTCGAGGCCGGTAAGACCGAGTACCTCTTCTATGTGGGGTGTGCCGGCTCCTTCGACTCCCGGCAGAAGCATGTGACGGTTGCCCTTGCCACCCTGCTGGATGCGGCCGGGGTCTCCTGGGGGATTCTGGGCAAGGAAGAGAAGTGCTGCGGCGACTCCTTGCGGCGGCTCGGCAACGAGTTCGTCTTCGACCGGATGGCCAAGGAAAACGTGCAGCTGTTCAAGGAGCGGGGGGTAACCAAAATCATCGCCCAGTGTCCCCACTGCTTCACCACCCTGAAGAACGACTACCGCCAGTATGGCTTGGAACTGGAAGTGGTTCACCATTCCCAACTGCTGGAGCAGCTGATCAGCAGCGGGCAGCTGAAGTTGCCGAAACAGGTCACCGGGCTCGGCAATATTCTGCTCCACGACTCCTGCTATCTGGGGCGGCACAACGGGGTGTTGGAGGCACCGCGGAACGTTTTGCGGCAGGCGACCGGGAGCGCGCCGACGGAGTTCGGCCGGAACCGGGAAAACGGTTTCTGTTGCGGCGCCGGCGGCGGCCGGATGTGGCTGGAAGAGCATCTGGGCACGCGGATCAATATCAACCGGGTGGACGAGGCGCTCAAGTCAAACCCGGATACGGTCTGTGTTGCCTGTCCCTACTGTCTGACCATGTTCGAGGATGGTCTGAAGGACCGCCTGGCCGGTCAGACAAAGGTGCGGGATGTGGCCGAGGTGGTGGCCGAGGCATTGCGACCCTAGCTTCAATCTGCTGAAACAGAAACGGCCTGCATTTGCAGGCCGTTTCTGTTTGGTGGCACTGTCGCCCTCACTCCTTGAGGACGAAGTCGCCGATGGTTCTGGCGATCCGGTCGGTGCGGATCTTGGAGTTGTTGAAGATCATGTGATAGTAATGGGGGTTGTTGATATCCGCATTGAGGAAATTGCGGATGTACCGTTCGCGCTCTTTCTGCCGTTCCTCGATGATGAGTTCCGCATCCTGTCTGGAGATCTTCAACCGGCGGGCAATGGAGCGCACCTTGAACTCCTGGTCTGCTATCAGCCGGAACTGGTAGCAGTTTTCCAGTGACTGGGTGATGATCCCCGCCCCCATGCCGACAATAACGGCATTGCCCGCTTTGGCCACGGAGACGATCTGCTTGTACAGGAGTTGATAGTAATCGGCATCGTTTTTCCAGCGGGGGGAGAGCATGGAGAGCATTTCGTCGAGCCAGCGGGGCTTCTGACCCAGGGAGTGCAGGACTTCTTCGGAGAGGCTGTGATCCTTGGCCACGGCATCAAGCAGTGATCTGTCCACCAGCGCCCACGGTTCGCCGGTTGCCTGCTCCACGAGTTTTTTTACCTCTTCGGCCAGAGGGTAGCCTTCGCAACCGAATTCACGGGAGATGGTGATGGTCGGTTTCGGCGCGGCCTTGGTCGCAGCCAGCTTGGCGCGGCGGTTCATCTCGATGAATGCGGCAAGTCGCTGCTCGATTGATGGGACAAGAGTGGTCGGCATGGGGGTTCCTCCTCTGGACTGGAAATGGCCGCATGGTAATGAGTCGTTGCGGCTCGCGCTGTTCTTGATGTAATTATGCCCGGTCCGTGACGGACGTCAAGACGGGCCGGTACGGATGCCGGCTGGCGGGTGAGCCCGAGTTGCCCGGCTTCACGGCTGGGTGGAATGGAAAAAGGAGAAACTGATGGTCCTGGTGGTGCAAAACGATCCCAACGTGCCGGTTGGCAGCTATGGCGAGCAACTGGACGAGGCAGCCGTGCCCTGGCGGCTGGTTCGGGCGTTTGTCGGTGAACCGCTCCCGGAACCCGGCGAACTTGCGGCGGCAATCGTCCTTGGCGGCGCCATGGGGGTATACGATACGGCACGATTCCCTTTTTTGCAGTCGGTCCGGGCGTTCATGGCAGCCTGTGTCCGGGTAGACCTGCCACTATTGGGGATCTGCCTGGGAGGCCAGTTGCTGGCGGATGTCTGTGGCGCCGTGGTCACCTCCGGCCAGTGGGGCGAGAAGGGGGTGCATAGCGTAACCCTCACCGATGCCGGTGGCCAGGACCCGCTTTTTACCGGCATGCCCCGCGAGTTCCTCTCCTTTCAGTGGCACAACGACTCCTTTGCGCTCCCGGCAGGCAGTGTGCTGCTGGCATCGTCGCCAGTCTGTCCCCACCAGGCGTTCCGGATCGGGCACCATGTCTACGGCCTCCAGTTTCACCCGGAGGTCACCGCGGCCGTTGTGGCGGCCTGGGCCGGAAAAACCCGTGAGACGTCGTCTGGTTGGGAGGAGTACGTCGCCGAGTTCGCGCAGCATGCCCCGGCGTACCGGCCAGCGGCAGCCCGACTGCTGGCCAATTTCCTTTCCCTGGCCCGGAAGGTCTGCTAGTATCCCGGCTACGCCCAGTTTGTCATGGGGCGTTTGGAGGTTATAATGAATGTGGCACCTGTGGAGGGGCAGACCCGTGTGTCTGCCCTATACCGGGCGCACACGCGGGGGCGCCCCTACAAGATCGGATGTGGGAACATGGTCTTCGGCATCGGTGTGGACATCGTGGATACGGCACGTTTCGAGCGGTTTGTCCGGGAGAATAACAGAGCACTCCTGGAACGGTTGTTCACTGCCGGAGAAATTGCCTACTGTGCCCCGCGCAAGCAGTGTGCCACGCACTATGCCAGCCGTTTCGCCGCCAAGGAGGCCTTTCTCAAGGCGCTGGGGACCGGGTTGCGTGACGGCCTGTCCTGGCACGATCTGGAGGTTGTAAACGATCAGCTCGGCAAACCGACGTTCAGGTTTACCGGGAAAGCCGCAGAGATGTATGCCGGACACAACCTGAAGGCCTGCCATCTCTCCATCTCCCATGATGGGGCGGCGGCCGTGGCCATGGTGGTTCTGGAGGGAGCATGAAGGTCGTTACCGGTGCGGTCATGCAGCAGATGGACCGCCAGACCATCGAAGAATACGGGGTGCCGGGACTCGCTCTCATGGAAAACGCCGGGAGGGTATGCGCCTTGGCGATCCACGAGACGTATGGCAACCGGCCCGGACCGTCGGCGATCATCCTGGCCGGTAAGGGGAACAATGGTGGTGACGGCTATGTCATTGCCCGGATGCTCCGGGAGATGGAGTGGTCGATCAGGCTCGTCGTGCTGGCCCGGCGGGAGGAGATTGGCGGCGATGCCCTGGTCAACCTGGAACGCCTGCCTGCTGACCTGCCACGTTTCTGTCTGACCGAGCAGGAATTGAACAAGGTGGCGCCGAGCCTGGCCGGGGCGACCGTGGTGGTGGATGCCCTGCTGGGTACCGGTCTGAAGAGCGAGGTCCAGGGGCTCTATGCTGCGGCAATCGACATGATCAATGACTGTGGCCGGCCGGTGGTGGCGGTGGATATCCCGTCCGGGATCGATGCCGCTTCGGGAAAGGTTCTGGGGCATGCGGTCCGGGCCGATCTCACAGTCACCTTTGCCCTGGCCAAACTCGGTCATGTCCTGCATCCCGGGGCCGATTACGCGGGGGAACTGCTGGTGCGGGATATCGGCATCCCACGAGTGGTGGCAAAAGAGGCTGCCGGGTATGACTATCTGGACCCGGCCGCTGCCCGGCTCCTGCTTTGTCGGCGCTCGCGGACCGCGCACAAGGGGACCAATGGTCACTGTCTGGTCATTGCCGGGTCCACCGGCAAGACCGGGGCTGCGGCCATGGCGGCCAACAGTGCGGTGCGTGCCGGTGCCGGACTGGTCACATTGGCCGTGCCGGCGGCTCTCCATGCGATTCTGGAGGTGAAGACTACCGAGGCGATGACCATCCCCCTGCAGGACGGCGGTCGTGGCTACCTTGAGGCGGACGCCCAGGCAGACATCACGCAGGTGTTGACCGGGAGAAATGCTGTTGCGTTGGGGCCGGGGCTCGGCTGGCACAGTGACACCGCCCGGCTGATTCGCCGTCTCGTGGAACTGGTGGCCGCACCGCTGGTCATCGATGCCGACGGGTTGAATGCCGTATCCGAAGAGCCGGCGGTCCTGAAGCGCACCTGGTCGTCGTCGGTGATTCTCACCCCCCATCCGGGGGAGATGGCCCGTCTGGCCGGGATCACCATCGCCGAGATCGAGGCTGACCGGATCGGGACGGCCGAGGCCTTTGCCCGGGAACATGGCGTGTATCTGGTCCTGAAGGGGGCGCGGACCATCATTGCCGCGCCGGATGGTCGGGTGGCGATCAACGGCAGCGGCAACCCCGGCATGGCCACCGGCGGGATGGGAGATG
This sequence comes from uncultured Geobacter sp., assembly GCA_964432205.1. Taxonomy (GTDB): domain Bacteria; phylum Desulfobacterota; class Desulfuromonadia; order Geobacterales; family DSM-12255; genus Geomobilibacter. The sequence continues at coordinate 22,718 of CAYSMK010000013.1, forward strand.
TGCTGACCGGTGTTTTGACCGCCCTCCTGGCCCAGGGATACGAGCCGTTCGCTGCCTCCTGTCTCGGGGTCTTCTGTCACGGCCTGGCCGCCGACCTGGTGGCAGAGGATAAGGGCGAGATCGGCATGTCGGCAATGGATGTGCAGGAGATGCTGCCGTATGCCTTCAAGAAACTTCTGGTGACCAGGGAATAGGGACCAGAACCGGTAAAGGCTCAAAACTGCTTACTCACCCAATCACTCAACAGGAGACATTAAATATGCTGACTGCCAAGGATGTAATGACCAAAGATGTGGTGACGGTGAATCGCCTGACAACCGTCCGGGAGCTGGCCGAGATTTTTGCCGGCCGCAAGATCAGCAGCGTCCCGGTGGTGGACAATGCCGGCAACCTGGTCGGCATCGTTACCGAGACCGACCTGATCGAGCAGAACAGAAACCTGCACATCCCGACCGTGGTCTCCATTTTCGACTGGGTTATCTACCTGGAGAGCGACAAGAAATTCGAGCGGGAACTGAAGAAGATGACCGGCCAGGTCGTCGGGGATATCTACAGCCAGGAGGTGGATACCGTGACGCCTGATGCGTCGGTGAGCGAGGTTGCAGATCTCCTGGCGAGCCGGAAGGTAAATGCCGTGCCGGTGGTTGAGGATGGTAAGGTCGTGGGGATCGTTGCCCGCATCGATCTTATCAGGACCATGATCGGGAATCGGTAGGTGCTCAGCGTGACCAGCAATTCGCCCGAGGAGACCGAGCTGGCAGGAGAGCTGCTCGGCTCCCTGGCCCGGCCGGGTGATTTCGTTTCCCTTATCGGCGACCTGGGGGCGGGCAAAACCTGTTTCAGCCGCGGCGTTGCTCGTGGCGTGGAGGTCGATCCGACCACCCCGGTGACGAGCCCCACATTCACCCTTCTCAATATCTATCAGGGTCGCATCCCGCTCTATCACTTCGATCTGTACCGGTTGACCGGTGACGGGGATCTGGCGGATCTCGGTTTTCCCGACTATTTCGACGGCGACGGTCTCTGTCTGGTGGAATGGGCCGAGCGGTTGGTAACCGAGCTCCCGCTTGAGCGGCTGGAGATCGTCTTTCGTCATGAAGACGAGTCGATGCGCCGGTTGGAATTCAGCGCCTTCGGTGTCCGGCATCTTCGGTTGCTGGATGAAATGATGGCGGCCGGCTTGGGAAATAGATTAAAAACAGAAAAACGTTTTGACCTGACCGGAGTTTCTTGATAAAAATTTCAATTCCACCCCTGGTTACAGTCGGGAGTGGTTTCTGTTTCCAGAAAATACCGATGAAGGAGGATGCGACTGATGGCTTTGGTGGTCCAAAAGTACGGCGGGACCTCGATGGGAAGCATCGAGCGGATCAGGAACGTGGCCAAGAGGGTCGCCAGGACGTATGACGCCGGTAACGACATGGTAGTCGTGGTCTCGGCCATGTCCGGTGAAACCAATAAGCTGGTGGCCCTGGCCAATGAGATATGCGAGTTCCCTGACAACCGGGAATACGACGTGCTGGTCGCCTCCGGCGAGCAGGTCTCCATCGCCCTGCTGGCGATAACTCTGAAATCCATGGGGTACAAGGCCAAGTCGTACCATGGCTGGCAGGTGCCGGTCATTACCGATAGTGCCTTCAGCAAGGCGCGGATCGAGGAGATTCCCGACACGAAGATGCGGGCCGACCTGAAGGACGGTTCCATCGTCATCGTTGCCGGTTTTCAGGGGATCGACCGGGACGGCAACGTCACTACCCTGGGGCGTGGCGGTTCCGACACGTCGGCCGTTGCCTTGGCCGCAGCACTCAAGGCGGATGTCTGCGAGATCTTTACCGATGTGGACGGGGTCTACACCACTGACCCGAACATCTGCAGCGATGCCCGCAAGGTAGAAAAGGTCTCCTATGACGAGATGCTTGAGTTGGCAAGCCTTGGCGCCAAGGTGTTGCAGATCCGTTCCGTCGAGTTCGCCAAAAAGTACAACGTGGACGTGCACGTCCGCTCCAGCTTCAATGACAATACTGGGACCATGGTCACCAAGGAGGATAAGGATATGGAGGCAGTACTCGTTTCTGGTATCGCTTACGACAAGAATGAAGCAAAGATCGCCGTCATGCACGTACCCGACAAACCCGGGATTGCCGCCAAGCTCCTCACTCCCCTCTCCGATGCGAATATCTCGGTGGATATGATCGTCCAGAACGTAAGCGAGGACGGCTTCACCGATTTTACCTTTACCGTGACCAAGGCTGACTTCAAGAAGGCCCTGGTAATCACCAACGAGGTGGCCAAGGATATCGAGGCCCGCCAGGTCCTGTCGGATGAGAACATTTCCAAGGTCTCCATCGTCGGCGTCGGGATGCGCAGCCACGCCGGGGTAGCCACCAAGATGTTCCAGACCCTGGCCAAGGAGGGGATCAACATTCAGATGATCTCCACTTCCGAGATCAAGGTGTCGGTTGTCGTCGATTCCAAGTACACCGAACTGGCGGTCCGGGTGCTCCACGACGCCTTCGGCCTTTCCGGCAAAACCGAATAAGCTGTTTCCGCACATACGATATGAACGGAAGGGTTCCCCCTTCCGTTCTTGTATAAACATGATGAATGATGAAAGGTGGATAAATGAGCCTGGTAAAACTGTACGATACGACTTTGCGCGACGGCACCCAGTCCGAAGATATCTCGTTCCTCATGGAGGACAAGATCCGGATCGCTCTGAAGCTCGACGAGTGCGGCATTCACTACATCGAAGGTGGATGGCCCGGGAGCAACCCCAAGGACGTGGCCTTCTTCAAGGATATCAAGAAGGAGAAGCTGTCCCAGGCCAAGATCGCGGCGTTCGGTTCCACCAGGCGGGCCAAGATCACACCGGACAAGGACCAGAACATCAAGACCCTGGTGCAGGCCGAACCGGATGTCATCACCATCTTCGGTAAGACCTGGGATTTTCACGTACGCGAGGCGCTGCGCATCTCCCTGGAGGAGAACCTTGAGCTTATCCAGGACTCACTGGAGTACCTGAAGGCCCGCGCCCCGGAGGTCGTCTACGACGCCGAGCATTTCTTCGACGGCTACAAGGCCAACCCTGACTATGCCATTAAGACCCTCAAGGCGGCCGAGGCAGCCAACGTCGACTGTATCGTCCTCTGCGACACCAACGGCGGCACCATGCCGTTCGAGTTCGCGGAGATCATCAGCACCGTGCAGAAGCATATCAAGACGCCGCTCGGCATCCATACCCATAACGACGGCGAGAACGCCGTGGCCAACTCGATCATCGCCGTTTCCCAGGGGATCGTTCATGTGCAGGGGACCATCAACGGCTTCGGCGAGCGGTGCGGCAACGCCAACCTCTGTTCCATCATCCCGGCCCTCAAGTTGAAGATGAAGAAAGAGTGCATCACCGACGAACAGCTCAAAAGGCTCCGCGAACTCTCGCGCACGGTCTACGAACTGGCCAACCTCTCACCGAACAAGCACCAGCCCTATGTGGGGAACTCGGCCTTTGCCCACAAAGGGGGGGTCCACGTCAGCGCCATCCAGCGGCATCCGGAAACCTACGAACACATCCGCCCCGAACTGGTGGGGAACACCACCAGGGTGCTCATCTCCGACCTCTCCGGCCGGTCCAACATCCTCGCCAAGGCTGAGGAGTTCAACATCAACCTGGACAGCAAGGACCCGGTCACCCTGGAGATCCTCGACAACATCAAGGATATGGAGCACCGGGGCTACCAGTTCGAAGGGGCCGAGGCCTCGTTCGAGATCCTGATGAAACGGGCATTGGGTACCTACCGGAAGTTCTTCTCCGTGCTCGGTTTCCGGGTTATCGACGAGAAGCGTCATGAAGATGAAAGGACCATCTCCGAGGCAACCATCATGGTCAAGGTTGGTGGCAAGGTGGAGCATACCGCTGCCGAAGGAAACGGCCCGGTCAATGCCTTGGACAACGCCATCCGGAAGGCTCTGGAAAAGTTCTATCCGAAACTGAAGGAGGTCAAGCTCCTGGACTACAAGGTCCGGGTGCTGCCTGCCGGCCAGGGGACGGCCTCGGCCATCCGGGTCCTCATCGAATCGGGGGACAAGGAAGCACGCTGGGGTACGGTCGGTGTCTCCGATAACATCATCGACGCCTCCTATCAGGCCCTCATCGACAGCATCGAGTACAAGCTTCACCGGGAGGAGGAGGCGACCAGGAAGTAATGGAACGGCCAGTCCGGCTCGTTATTCTTCTGTTGATTCTGCTGCTCTATCTTCCGCTCGTCTGGCAAGGCCGCGGCGTCTCCCCCCAACGGGAGCCCGCGGCCTTTTTCCATTATTCCAGCGGGTTAGCAGTGATCAGGGTTATCGGTTCGGGGATGCAGGATCGAATCCATCGGATTCATGACGGTACCACGGTTGAGACCGTCATGAATATGACGATTGGCCCGGATGACAGGTCTGGTTGGCCGAAGAGGGTACTTTCCCGTCGTCTTGAAAGCGGTGACATCCTGAAAATCGTACGAAATGAGAATCAATGTACTGATATTATTGTCGAATATATGACTGCTCGCGAACGGGTGATTCTCGGTATCCCACTGGATCCTGATCGTATGGATCAGGCGGATTGGGAGTCTCTTCCCGGGATAGGACCTAAACTGGCCGAAAGGATCATGCGTTACCGTCAATTAAATGGCGATTTCGGGTCGCTGGATGGGCTGAAAAGGGTGTCCGGGATAGGCGATGGCAAGATTTTGCTGATTAATAAATATTTTTTAAATAAGTAAATGTCTGAAAAAACGTGGTCTTTTGGAATTTGGGGTGATGTTGACGGTGGAGGGAACTGAGGCTTTAAGGTCCTTGGCACGTAAAATGATACATTATGTCACACGCATGCATGAACATCCCAATTTAATGGAGGGTGACACCAATGAAATGTCCTAAGTGCAAAGGCCGTATGTTCGCTGAAAAGTTCTATGACTTCGTTCGCTCCTTTGACGCCTGGAAATGCACCTGCTGCGGCGAAGTGCTTGATCCTACCATTATCGCCAACCGGGCAAGGAACCAGAACCTGTTCCTCGGATAACGAGTTGTTGATCTGGCAGTAACGCAGAGGGGAGGGTGAAAGCCTTCCCCTCTTCCTGTTTTTGCCCTGACTGAAAGAACAAAGAGGGGGACGGATAACCGTCCCCCTCTTTGTTGTCAATACCTGTTGTTTGAATTGATCTCGGCTACCATACTTCGTATCCGGCAGCAGGGGGGGTGCTTCCGTTGCCATTACCATGACAGACTGCACCGGTGAAGCAGTCCGATTCCTGATAACTGCCGGCGGATTTCTTTCTGAACTGCTGCAGGTAGATCGTCCCGCCGTTATTCCCGTCCGGCGCATAACGGGCCACCCTGCCGGCCGTATTGGTGTTGATGAGGCGGGAGACTTTGCCGCCATGGGGTACTCTTACATGGCACCCGACACAGGCAATGGTCGTGTGGGCTCCGGCACTGCTGTGCGGGTTGGAGGAGATTGCGTGGCAGTTCAGGCAGAAAAGGCCATTGTCAGTGCCGTTGCCCGTGGTCCTGGTGTTATAGGTAAAGAATGTGCCGGTGCCGGTCCCGTTAGCAGATGCGTCGGTATAGGGCCACGCCTTGTTGGTCCCCTTCAGCATCCATTTTATTGCCGAGCCGTGCGGACCGAAACTGCCGGCCTGGCTCGTTGCATGGCAATCTGAGCAGGTCATGATGTTTCCCGGACTCCAGCCTGTCAGTTGAGTTGAGGCGAGCCTGCTGGACCCGTTGAGGCCGGGATCTGCCGTCGGCAATGCTGCAACAACCGGATGATAGGACTGGTTACTGGTGCTGAACTCAAGGCCGAGGTTGGTAAGGGCGGTCGCTCCAATCCCTGATGCGCTTGAATGGCATCTCAAACAGATCTGGTATTCAGATGTGGCAGTAATCGCGACACCGGTAGTCGGAGCTGTCCAGTTCGAGGCGCTGAACGTTACAGGCACTCCCTTGGCAGATGCCAGGTTCCCGGCGATGGTCGCATTAGCCGCTGTGTGGTTGCCGGACCTGAGGGTGTGGATACTGGCTACGCCGTTGCCGGCGGTGCCGTGACAATCGAAGCAGGTGGCCGTAGTGTGACGATACGTAAGGGCAAACTGTCCCCTGATATCCGTGGCAGCCTTGCCAGCGTTGGCCGAAGCAGCATCGTGGCAGTTCAGGCAATAGGCGTTCGGTGATGCGACAAGGTAGTTGGCGTCCTGCAGGAGTTTCGCCGTTACTGAGCCGTGTCCGTTGAACCTTGGGTTCACGGTACTGCCGGCTACGCCTGACGAGTTGCCGTGACAGTTGAAGCAGGCCATGTTCACGCTGTGGGCCATTGCTCCGACGGTCCAGCCGATGTTGGGCGGGGTCGTATTGTCGCTGGAATCATAAAATGGTGTGAATGCCTTGGTCCCGAGACGCGCCGCGCCGTCCGCGTCGTGGCACGAGACGCAGAATGTCTCCAGGTTGGCCTTGGTGGCTGTGGTGCCGTCATACGCCAGTGCAGCGCCCGAGTTCTGATTGGTGAGGAGCACGCTGACGCCGTCGGTGTAGGTGCGGTGATTGGACTGGTCGTGGCAGACGTCGCAGGTGAACTGGTTGATGGTTGTTGCCGCTTTGGCGTGGTGAGACGTGAGGCCGAAGTCATTGGCCAGGGTCCCTCCTGAACCGACAACGGCGCGACGATAGGTGTTCTGCTGGCTGCTGTGACAGCCGGTACAGTCTCCCACGTTGCCGTGGCACATGGTGTTGTTGTAGCAGGTAGGCGTTCCCGTAGCATACGACGCCTGTCTGAGGCTTGGGGTCAGGTTGGCCCCGGCCAGGTGGCAGACACTGCAGATGGCGGCATTCTCTTCGGCAGTGGTAACATGGGACCGGGTCGATCCGAGCCACGGCTTTGGCGAGTGGGGGGCGGCAACGGTTGAGCCGTGACAGTTTGCATTGGGATTGTTGATGCAGGTTGTCAGGGCTTGCCCACCGTTAAAGGCGGCACCGTGACAGTTCTGGCAATAGCTGAAACCGGCAGAGCCGCTCGGATGGTCCTTGGCGGCTGCCCCGTGAACCGTTGGGCTGCTCCAGCCGACTGCATGGCCGACAACGCCATGACAGAGCGTGGAGTTGAAGCAGCCCGGAGTGGTTCCTCCCGGTACCGCGGCCGGCGAAGTGAGTCGCTGGTTGTTCAGGTGACAGCCGGCGCAGGCTGCTGCGTTGCCGGTATCCGTACTGGTGTGGCTTCGGGTGGAGGACGATTGCTGGGCGATGCGCCACGGGGCTGGTGAGTGGGGAGCCGATGCGTGACACGAGAAGCAGCTCGGAATGGCGCCGGCTCCGTGGTAGTCGGTACCGTGACAGCTCTTGCAGTAGGCGATACCGCTGGTGCCTCCGGGAAGCGCCTTGGCCGAGGCGCCGTGCTGGGCCGGATCCGCCCAGCCGGTAGGATGGCCGACTGCTCCGTGGCAAAGGGTGTTGTTGAAGCAGCCGGGAGTGCCGGTTGCATAGCTTGATTGCCGCAGCTCCTCGGTCAGGTTGGCTCCGGCGGTATGACACTGGGCACAGACCGCAGCGTTACTGGTATCGGTGTTGGTATGTGTTCGTGCATTCCCGCGCCACGGCTTCGGAGAATGGGGCGCGCCGACAGCATGACAGGCGATGCAGGAGCTGCTGGTAACCCCGGAAGGGGTTTTCCCGCCGGCAAAGGCCGTACCGTGGCACTGCTGGCAGAAGGCGAAACCGTTTGCACCGCCGAGGGCTTCCTTGGCCCTGACACCGTGATTTTCAGGGAGGGCAAAGCCGGTTGGATGAGCCGAAGGTCCCTGTGCATGGCAGGTAATCCCGTTCAGGCTCGCCGAAAAGCAGCTGATCCCGCTCATTCCTCCTTTGAGGTCGTTGCCGTGACAGACAAAGCACTGTCCCGACGATTTGAGGTAGGCAGCGGGGTGGTCACCGCCTATATCAGCCACCACCCAGTTCGCCGGGTGCTTGCCTGCTTCGTTGATGGTGGCACTGTCGTTGGCTGTGCTGCACCCCCAGAGTACGGCAGCAAGGGCAACAGCAGAGAAGAGTTTCACAAGCAGTTTCATATGAACTCCTCCAAAACCGGCTCAGAGCCTAAAGCCCGGAGCTCTGATTAGTAGTACACCCTGAGCCTTGAGCTATCGCTTGTGACAGTTCATGCACTTCTCGTTGTTGGCCCGGCCGTGGCACTTGTAGCAACTGGTCGGGTCGATCTTCCCCTCGATCCGGTGCAGGGTCAGGAAGTCGCCCCGGTGGGGAAGCTCCCGGTCGGGGCGGTTGCCCAGCTTGATGGACGGCTTCATCTCGATCAAGCCCGCGTGACAGTCGGCACAGAACGACTGGGCATGGCAGACCCCGCAGACCTGGGCGTCGCGTCCGGCGGCAAAGCGGTGCTGCGTTACGAAGGTGGGAGTGTGGTCAAAGGTGGCGTACGGCTTGAGCGCACCCTTCAGCTGGCTCCCCTCATGGCATTCGGAGCAGAGGGGGCGGCCGGCGGGGAGCGCCTCCGGATGGGTCGGCGCGAAGCTTGATTCGGGGGAGAAGAGGCTGCAGGCGGTGCTCATGGCGATGCCTACCGCGAGAACAGTGCCGATGACGAGGGTCCTGGCCATCATTTGTTCCCTCCTTTGCTGGCCACGCCGAAGCTGTATTCGGCCCGCACTACTCCCTTGAACTCATTGTCGTAAAGCGGGTTGGCGCCGTAGCTCACATCACCCGAAACCGTGAGGTTTGGCAGTATCCGGTAGCCCGTTGAGGCAATCAGTTCGTATGAGGCGGATTTACGGTTAAGGTTCGGGTTTGCTTTGTCGTTGTAGAAATAACCGATGGCGTCCAGGGTGACGCTGTGCTTGCCATGCTCATGGAGCAGCCAGCCGCGCAGTTCGTGGTGGGTAAGCCCGTAGGAGGGGATGACTGCACCGGTCGTGTTCTTTACATCGGCCGCATCGATATAGTGGTAACTGATACCACTCGTTGCCTTGATCCGGTCCAGGGATGCCCGCGCTGCGACACCAAAACGGTCGCTGCTGCCGTAGGTATCCCGCCTGGTGTGGCGATAGTCGGCAGTCAGCACCAGTGGCTTTGCCACTGACACGGAGACACTTCCGCCGTAGGTCCGGACCTTGTCGCCGGCAAACTGATCGAAGAGGAACGGGAGGTTGGTTCCTGAGTAGAGCCCCTTCATCCGCCGCTCGGCAAAGGAGACGGTGGCCGTGACGGTCCGTGCCGGCTTCAGGGTGAGGGTGTAGTCGTGCTCGGCAATGCTTGAGGTGGCACTGTTGTAGGATGTCCGGCCGTTCAGTTCCATCATCGACACCGGGGCGAGCCAGATATCGCCCCCCACCAGTTGGCGCTGGTCTTCGACGGTCTGGAGCGTCGTTCCACCCACAACCTGCTGGGAGGCTGATTTTCCGGCATGGAGGGTGGAAATCCCGATCTCGCCCTTGCCGGCTAGGTTGTAGGAGAGCCTGGCGCCGGCCAGGTAACTGCCCCGCTCGTCACGTTCGACGTCCATGGCTGCCGGTGCCCCAACGTAAAGGGAAATTGCCAGACCGGCGTATTTTTCGAGCAGATCGGAGCGGAAGCTGATGCCATCAATCTGCTCATTGGCGACCCCCTCGACGACGAAGAACCGGCCGGCTTTGATCTGGGCATTGGCCTTGGGAAAACGGTATTCCAGGTAGCCATAGCTGGCGTCGCCGTCCTTTTCCCCGTTGACCGGACTCCGGTCAGCCAGATCGAGCCGGCCCCAGCCGTAGAAGTGGAAGGAGAGATTGCCGTCGGCGATGCCGCCGGCGTCGACGCCCAGGTACTGGGTGGCGGGTGCCAGGTTCTTCTTGGGCGAGCCGGGTGCGCTCTGCTGCTGGAAGCGGAACAGGGTGGTACCATAGGTGCCGAAGTCCGCAGCCAGGGCACCGGCGGGCATCAGGATCGTGAACAGGGCAACCAGACCGGTACGTCTTTTCATGTCCCCACCTCGCGTCTGGAGATTTAAGGTTGTTATATCCCTAAAACAATGGTTGTCAAATTGTCTCATGTGAGGCAAAAAATGCGGTATCGAACAATAAGCCATGTTGATTTGCCGTACGATTTGTAACTAATATGTCATCGGGAAGGTGACAATAGTATTCGTGGAGACCTTTGATGATGACGAATCTGCTGGCCAGCCTATTGTTGGTAGCAATCGCACTGGGAGGGTGCAATGGAGCTCAATCAGAACCTGGTGCCGTCAAACGAACGATAATACGCTACAATCAGCTCCTGAGCGACGGGTACCGCTCGTTGAACATGAATCCGCTCCAGGAGGTTGCTACTCCGGAACAGGCAACGAAGCTTTACTATCATATGGCAGCCCTAGGCGAGGGTACGGTAAAGATGGATGCAACCCTGAAGGATATCCAATTCGTCAAGGTGACGTTTCCCAATGCTGATGAAGCCGCAGTGGAAACCAGGGAAAAGTGGGATTTTACCCATCTGGATATTGCATCCGGCAGGAAGGTTTACGAGGAACGGGACTTTGTGTATGAGATGAAGTATGGGTTAAAATACGTTACTGGACATTGGATTATACACCAGGTTACCACCCTTGGTGGCGAGGGAGCCAAGAAGTAGATTCGGAAATACAAACAACAACTCAGATCAATTCAAAGGAACGCTGCTCCCAAAGGATGGCCTGTGCACCACAGAACAAATCCTTGTTGTAGAGGCTGAAACGAACCGTTTTAACGATTTCCTCAACCGCAGTGCGGTTCGGCATAGATTGCGGGCACCGGGATCGCTCTTCATTCCATGCAGAGTCAGCGCCATCCTGGCGGGCAATCCATTTGTACAGCCAGGATCGGGACTTGCCGAGTGACGTGCAGATTGTTTCCGGGGGGTCACCGTTTCTGAATCTTTGAACGGCCAACGCCCGGATCTAACGATCACAAGCAACTCATCCCCCCAAAACAAAAAGGGCCGGATATCATGTGATATCCGGCCCACTGCCTGCTTGATAGAAAAATTCAGATATTGAGAGGCTTGAAGGTAATTTGTTACAACAAGATCAGTATGAGCCACCTGGCGTGTAGGTTGAGTGGCTTTCGCCACCGCAGCTTGCCCCCGACCCACCGACGTTGAAGGCGAAGTTTCCGCCGCATTGCGAGTTGCCGGCTGCGAGGTTATACTGGCCAGGCCCACCGGCCGTCGCAACATACGGTCGTGGCGAGTACCCGGACGGCCAGGAGATGTTGTTCCGCAGGAAGGCGATCGGGCGCATGCCGTTGGCCGAGCCTGTGGTCCAGCCGGCAGAGGTGCCGTACATGGAGTTGAAGCCGTGGACATCCTGGGCGTACCGGGGACGGCTCGCTGAGGCGTAATTGGTGTTCAGGCTGAAATGGCACAGGTTGCAGTAGTTCATGCCAGTGGCCGGGCGGGTCGTACCCGGGCCGTAAGCAGATCCCGCTCCGTGTGAACCGCCCGGTGCCGTGGTGGCAGTGTTGTTGTAGGCGCCATTACTGCCGGCGATATGACAGGCGAGGCACAGGGTCGGACCAGTAACGAAAAATGTGCCCCGAACGCCGGTTGCGCTCCCATGCGCGGTGATCGTGCGATCCAGCAGGCTCGTGCCGGTAGTATGGCAGTCATCGCAAACCAGAATGACGCTGTTTGCCTTAACACGGGGAGCAGCGGTGTTGAGACTTTGAGTATTGCTATCCCTGGTGGTGCCGATGTTGTTGTACGGCACTGGCAGACGATTGGAATACGGGTAGGCACGTGAGTTCGGGGCGCCGATCGGGTGCCGCGACGAGTTCGTCGCTGCAACCTGCGTGGCAACGTCTATCAGCCCCTGTGTGCCGATAGCATTGTTGGTTGCCGTATAGTTTGCACCGAGTGCCACGCCGCCGAACGGCATGGCACTGGTGCTGCCGGCGCCTGCTCGTGCGGTCGGGTTCTGGGCACCGTTACTGTCATGGCATTTCAGGCAGAATTTCACTGTAACGACTTCGGGTATAGTGTTCCCCAGGGTTGTCGTGCGGGAACCGGCCGCATACGAAATCGCATATCTGGTGAAGGTAAAGGCTCCACCACTGTTGTTCGTAATGGCGGTTTCGCCAGCGACATCCGGGTCTCGCAGATCGATATTGCCGTCTGCATGATATTGGGATGTCTTTTGAGATGCGTAGGTTCCTTCCAGATGGCAGACAATGCAGTCAGCATCGGTCACAGCCCCTCTGCCGCTCTTCTTGTGTCCCCAGGCTTGGCCGAACTCGCTTGTGACGATTGCGAGTTGCGTGCCGGGATTGCCTTTGGTGCGGGTAATGGCGACAGCGTGACAATCGGTACACTTGAGCGTATTGAGTCCCCACGTGGTGGTGATATGGCAGGCTGCCGTGCAGGTCGTATACCCTGAATTCGCAGCGTGCTTGGCAACGTTTGCAGCATAACCCTGGCTGGTGACATCGATGTTGCCGTCAAGGTGGGCCGCTCCGCCACTGGTACCCGAGACAGCGCCTGTATGGCATTTATCGCATACATATCGGGAATAGTTCATATGAGCAGAATGGCTGCCGGTGTTCGGTCCGGTCAGCGTTGACGGAGAGGAGTAGCTGATAAACGCACCCGCGCCATTGTGACACGTTGCGCAGCCTGATAATGATGCTCCCCACGTTGGCGGAGTTTCGGGAATGGTGCCATAGGGGGCATGGCAGGGAGCGGTGGTGCAGGAGCCGTAGCCGTCTCCGGGGATCTTTGCCGAGCCTTTTGAATAAACGGTTCCTGTCCCCGTGCCGCTGAACGAGAGGTCGATATCGTGATTGACGTGCTTGACGGTCCCTGATCCGGCGCTGGAATGGCAGGTGCTGCAGGCGTAGGAGTAGGGAGCCTTGGTATGATCCTGATGACTGCCGGTGAAGGTTGTGGTCATGTCGGTGTGACAGCCGCTGCATCCCGGATTGGCGGCACCCCACTGCGGTGTCTTGTACGATGACGGACTTCCTGAGCCGGATGCCCCCTGGACATCGCTGTGGCAGTAGATGTTGCCGCAGCTTCCATAGGCCGCGCTTGGTGCCAGGGCGCCGGTACTGCCGCTGCTGGCGTTGCGGTATGTCGCGTTTGCGCCGAGGCGTGAATTTGCCGTGTCCAGGTGCCATTCGACGCTGCCGTTCACGTGGTAGTTGTTTTCCTTGGGGCCGTGGCAGGTGGCACAGGCAAGCGCCAGATTGGCGGAACCCGCATGAGTGCTGTGGGAACCGGCGGTCGCATAGGTTGTGGAACTGGTGCCGTGGCAGGCGCCGCATTCTGCCTGGGAGTAGCCCAGTTCCCAGTCGGGAGCCGTGTTGGTGCCGCCGCTCAGTGTTGCTCCGTGGCAGTAGAGGTTGGTGCAGTGGTTCAGCAGCGCTGTGTTGGTTGTTCGCCTCACAGTTGTGCCGACACTCGACGAGACAAAGACATTGCCGTTGGAGAGGGTCGAGTAGCCGTAGAAGGTGCCGGTGGTAACCGTACCGCCGAAGCCGTTGAAGCCGATCTGCAGGGTATAGCTGGGCATCTGGGGGCTGTAGTTGTTGTGGCATGCCGTACAGCCGCTGATGTTGGGGTTCAGGATATGGCCGTTATGCCCACCTGTGTTGCCGGGGGAGAGAGCGTTCAGGGCCGGCTTCGTAAGCCCTGCAAGGTCGATGGGGGGGGTGCCGTGGCAGGAGTTGCAGCCGTCGATGATGCCGTTCACATGGCGTGACGGATCGAGGAAGCCGGTGCCATCGGGCTTGACGTTGCTGTGGCAGCTGTTGCAGTCGGTTGCAGTTTTGCCGAAGTGGGTGTAGTTCGAATTGGGTGCCGGAGGTGGATAGCTGTGGCAACGGGTACAGTCGTTGGCTGCAATGCCGGTCAGAAGAGGGCTGTTCCAGGCGGGGGTAACCGGCGTGCCGAGCGTTCCGCCATCCTCAACCGTGTTCGCGTAGGCGCCCGTGCCTTGGTTGGAAGGCATGCCGGCGCCGTGGCACCAGGTGTTGGTGCAGGTGCGGTCGCCGGAGCTATAGGTGGGGACGGAGGTGTAATTGTACAGTATGCCGCTGGTTGCAATGGTCCCGAAATTGATTTCAACCGGCAGTGCCGAGTCGATATGGCCTGGAGAGTACACTCCTGCAGGTTTGACATGGCATTCGCTGCAGTCGATCTTGGAGGAGAACTGGTATTGGGACTGGGCAGAGGTGATATGTCTGAAATGGGCACCGATCCGGGGATCGCTGCTGTCGGTGCTGGTGCCTGGCCCTGCGGTGGTATAGAACCCGGTCGTTGACGAAGAACCGTGGCATTTGTCGCAAAGCGGCGTTGCCGTGGAGGCTCCCCAACTGATGGTGCGGCGACCGTGGCAGTTGCTGCTTGAGCAGGTTCCGTAGCCGTTTCCGGGAGTATGGCTCCCCTGGGAGTAGACGGTATTTGCGCCCACACCCGAAAAGGCCAGATCGATGGTGCCATTGGCGTGATTGTTCGGGTTTGCGCTGCCTCCGCTGCTGTGACAGATGCGGCAGTCAAAGCCGGTATCGGCATTCTGCGCGTGCTGAACGTGACCGCCTGTGGCGGCAGGGTCGCTGTACATATCCCTGTGGCACGTTCCGCAGGTTGCGGTGGAGCCCCAGGCAGGAGATGCATAGGATGTCGGCCCACCGGCACCGGCAGCTCCCTGCACGTTGCTGTGGCAGTAAAGGTTGGTGCAGCTGCCGTAGGATCCGCTCGGGGCGAGTGCTCCGGTGGAACCGCTGTTGCTTCCCTGGTAGGTTGCCGATGGATAGGCGGTGAGTTTCCACTCGACCGTGCCGTTGATATGGGCGGCACTGGTAGAGTAGTTGCTGTAGGTGCCGTGACAGGTGGTGCAAGCGATGCCGTTGCTTCCCGGTGCCGTACCGGCATGTTTCGGATGGCTTCCCGTTGATGGGGGATTTGCTCCGGTGGCAGCGTGGCAGCTGCCGCAGCCTACCTGGTCGGCGCCGGTCCAGGAAGGGGTACTGTTCGCTCCGCCGCTTCCGCTCCAGCCATGACAGTACACGCTGCAGGTGACGGTGTCGGGCGCCTGGACCAGGGTCGTGCCGGCTGCCGTTGACCACTGGTACAGGCCGCTCAATGCGTTGCTGCCGGTGAACGTGCCGGTTGTGACACTGCCGGTGAAACCCGGGAAGTTGGTGTTGTCGATGGAGAACCCAATCTCGATCCTGCTGTTGCGGTTCGGGTTCGTGGAAAAGGCGTGGTTGCTGTTGCTGTGACAGGTGGCGCACTGCATGAGAGAGTCGTGTCTGGCATGGGCGCCGACGTTGCCGGCATACAGGCCGAGCGCGTTGGTGGGCGGATATGCCATCTCGGCAGTCGATGTCGGCGGGTTGCCGTGGCAGTCGCTGCATCCGCCGCTCCAGGAGTACCGGAAACCGTTGCGATGCGGGTGGCACTGCATGCAGTTCTTGCCATTGTTGTGCGTCTTAAGGGCAACCTTTTCCGCGCTGTACTGGTGGAATCTGGTCTGGTGGTGGCATACCTCGCAGATGTTCTGGCTCGTGGTGCCGCTCCGGAGATCATTGCCAAAGACCTTGGTGGTGACCCCTGATGAGCCGGTAGTCCTGGTGAAAACCACCGGCCTGCTGCCGGTGGGGGTCTGGATGGATCTGTTGGTGATCTTTATGTTGGTCGTGCCGGCGTAGGAATGGCATGTCTGGCAGTCGTAGGTGGTTCCCCAGGTGCCGAATCGGTAGGTTCCCAGCGTCAGGCTGCTGTGGATCATCTGTCCGTATTTGTTGACCCGTGCATAAATCTGGAAATCGACGTCAGGATGACCCGGTGCAGAGGCGCGGACGGTGAAGCTGTCGACTGCGTCCTGTGCCGCGGTCGGTTTTGACGTGATGGTAAGCACGGAGGTAGCACCTCCTCCGTTGGGAGACGTGGTCAGGGGGGTTACAGAAAACGTGGAGGGGGTGATGAAGTCGGTACCGTTCTCTTCCCCGATGATGGAGAGCGTGAAGGATGTGTCAGGGCATGCCCCGGTATCGTTGTTGTTCACCGCAACGTCCAGTTGGGCCTGTTCTCCCGGCTTGATGAACTGGGAGGTGGCGTTGATCTGCAGTGAAGGTGCCCTGTTGCAGACGGGCGGCACTTTGGCAACCGCTGATGCGGTTGTTCCCGTACTGGCATTGTTGACCGAGTCAGACGCGCATACCCGGTAGGCGTAGGTCTGTCCCTGGGAAAGGCCGGTATCCACCTTGCTCGTAGCGGTGCCCTGATAGACAACGGTCCCTGACGAGCAGCTGGCCGGAGCCTGGCCATTGGCGGAGCCGCGCACAAGGGTATAGGGGATGGTTGCATGAAGTCCGGTCGGGTCGGTGGCTGCGGTCCAGCTCAGATCTATCTCACCGCCGCTTATCCCGGAAACGGCGGTCAGAACTGCGTCTGTCGGTGATTTCGCGTCAATGGTGACCGTTGCGCTTGTCGTGTCGCTGATAACCACTTCGTTGTTTGCCCTGAGATGGGTGATGGCTGTTACGGTACCGGTTACACCGGTTTCGGGGAAGGTGTTTACGATGTTGGATTTGGGGGTCAACCGTACATAGCATTCGGTGCCGGCAAGAGTGGCCGCCAGGCCGGTAGTGCTGATGCGCCAGTCATCGCCGCTGGAGGGGGCGCTCAACTGTCCGCGGACGGTTCCGGAATTCTTGTCAACGATCTCCAGCAGGATCACCTTTGAGGATATGCCTGACGGGAGCAGGGATACGGTGATGGTGCTGATGCCGTCGTCGGCCCCTCCGTTGATATTCAGTCCGAAGGTGTCCAGATTTGCCGCAGCCCCTCCGGAAGCCCTGACGCTGTTGGCCGGCTCGGCGGTGCCGTTGGTGACGGTGGTGGTAGGCTGGATAGTGAGTGTTCCCGAGCTGATGTCGGTGTTGGAGGTGGTGCTTACCCCCCCGAGGCCGGTGACCAGGCCGGTCAGGGCAACTGATGTCTGCGGGGTTGCGGAGATGTCGTAGACGACCAGATACCGCTTGGTTGATGTGCCGACCGTGTCGTTGATGGTCACGGTGGCACTGTTGCCACTGAAGGTGGTTGTGCTGCCGAGGGGCGTATCCCCCGGGTCCAGGGCACCCTGGGTCGTTCCGTTGTCGGAGTAGATCCATACTTTTGCCACATTGGTGCCGGTGGTGGTCGTGTTGCCGGTTATGGTAACCGTTGATACGGTCTGGTTACCGGATGGCGAGACAAGGGAGAAGCTGTTGACCAGATTGCCCGTGGACGAGGCGTAGACGTTGCCATTCGTGATGGCGGCACCATCGTCAACATACACGCCGGTATTTGCGGCGGCCGTCTCCTCTACGACCAGTTGGGAACCTACGACGCTTCCCAGGGCAACCCTGCTGACGGTGCCTGCGGCAGATGTGTTGACGCCGATCTGCAGGCCGACGCGCGAGCCGGCCGGGACGTTGGCGAATGTCTGGCCTGACAGGGATAGGGTATAGGTGGTGGCAGTGGTGGTAAGGCTCCGTGTCGTGGAAATGGGGGCATTCACCCTGGTTCCGTCAGGTTTGATGTAGAAGAGAGTGACTCTTAGGGTACTGGTAGCCGAGGCGTATGCCCTGAACTTGAAGGAAATTCCCTTTACCTGGGTCATGATTGCCGGATATCCGGTTGCGCCGTTGAAATAGAGTGTCACGAACGAGGGGCTGGAGGTTGTGCCGGTGTATGTGTAATAGGCGGACGTGCTGCTGGTGCAGGTGTGGCTCGGGATGTTCAGGAGCCCTACGAGGTTGTTGCCTGCGGTTGTCGTTGTCAGGCAGGTGGAGTTGGTGACAGCAGCGGTATTGTAAATGGCTGTGCCGCTGCTGTTCCAGTCGACCATATAGGTCTTTGTGACCGGGATGCCGGTGGAGTTGATGGTCGGTGTGACAGATGATGTGCTTGTTAGGGCGGAAACCGTACCGCTGGAGGCCGTAACGTAAGCGTTGTTGGCAATTCTTGCCCCGATGGTCGTGCTGGTTGCCGCGGTCGGAGCGATATCGTAAGTGACGAAATATCTCTGCGGGGTTGAGGTGAGAGCCTGGGGGGTCGTCAGGGCGTAGCTCTGGCCGGTGGCCTGGGTGAAGGAATAGGGGCCGCCGATCTGTGTGTCGGTGCCGGGGTCGAACTGACCATTACTGTTGCTGTCCTTGTAGATGTAGAAGTGCACATCGTCCAGGTTCGCGTTGGTGCCGATCTTGTCGAGCAGGCCGCCGGTCCAGTCGGTGGTGGTATTGGCGGAAAGGTCGAACCTGAGCATCGGTACGTCTGCCTGTCCCAGCACTACGGAGGTAAGGGCGGCGTCGCTGTAATCCGACAGGTTGGTGACGGATACCGTATTGGCCGGGATTGCAGCTTCGTCGACCCTCATGAATGAATATGTCGTGCCATTTCCCCAGTAGAAGCGGGCGGATGAGGCGGTGTTGGTCATGCGGCAGGAGATGATCACCTTCAGGCGGTATCCGGCCGGGATGACCTGCGTAGCAGGGCTTGAAAAGGTCAGTGCCTTTGCGGATTGGGTTGAGGGGTGTGCCTCGTCGGTTCCTGCGGTGGACCAAAGGAGTGTGCCGTTGCCGGCTGTCCCTGCCGGATTGTATGCATAGACGCTGGCCTTCCAGTAGATGAGGTTGGATGTGCTGTTGAAGTCGCGGACGCCGATCGTGATGGCCGGAGAGGAGAGGCTCTGGGCTGAGGCGTAGGCAGGGCCGTAGACCGTCATCATGGTCTGCCAGTTGGTGTTGGCAGCTGCCGTAACACGCTGGGAGGTGTTGTACGTACCGGTTGCCATGGATATCTTGCCGTTCCGGGTGGCGGTCGTGTTGGTGGTGCCGTCGACACCGATATTCTGGCCTGTTGTGTCGAGTTTGAAGTAGTAAGTGTTTGTGGCCGAATCCGTGATCATCGGTTTGAGCAGGCCGTTGTACATGAATATGCTTGCGAGCAGGGTCAGGAGGAGGATCAGCCCCAGTTTAGCCCGGGGATCCATCCGGTGAAGTTTGTCTGCCAGTATCTTTCCCATATATTCGTTACCTTGTTCTGGTTATTGGAGGTTCCGTCGCTGAGTTACAGGGCCGTATGGCAGCTTTCGCACTGCGTTACGCCGTTCGTGTCGGACCATTTGACGGTCTGGCCGTTGTGGCAGGCGATGTTGGAACAGGTCCCGGTCGCACCGTCCCACATGGTAGCCGAGTCCAGCGGAACTATGGCCGAATCGTAGGCCCCGGATACCTTGTACCCCACATTCCTGGTCCACACGGCACTGTACGGGGCAAAGTGAATGGAATCGTCCGAAACCTGGGCCTTCGAGAGGACATTGATCGGCTTGAATGCAACATCGATCCTGCCATTGACATGGTTTGACTTGTCGGCAATGGCGGCGGGGGTTCCGAAGCTGGCGTTGGCGGTATTCCCCGATTTGTGGCAGGTATTGCATACCACGTTGTTGTCGTTGCGCGAACCGGTAACGGTTGTGTAGTGGCAGATATTGCAGTTGATGGTGGTCGAGACGGTTGCGTTGCCGTGGCTGTTGTTCACGCTTGCCCCTGCGGTCGTCATGCCGTCGAAGCCGTTGTAGATCCGGTCGTAATGAATGCCTATCACATGGCCGCCGGCCAAGCGCCCTTCGTTGTACGGGTAGGTGTTGTAGTGGGCGGCTGACCCGATCATGGTTGTTACGCTGCTCCATACCCACGGCCGTTTGGAGTTGGGGGAATTGCCATGACACATGGCGCAACGGTCTTTTGCGGCCGAGTCGAACGCGGTTCGCCAGTCGGGTGATTCGTACATGGTCGGAGTGGCCATGCCGTTGCTGTGGCAGTATGCGGCGAGACAGGTGAGTACGCCGCCGCTGTCCTTGATGCCGCTGCTGCCGTCTGCGCTTCTGCCGTCGGTGGTTGCAGAGTTCCTGGAGCGCAGGAACCCGACCGTTCCCCCAGCGCCGCTGTTGGTCTTGTTGAGGGTGAGGTCAACCGTGCCGTTGATGTGGTAGGTGGCTGCGTCCATCGGATGGCAGTTGGCGCAGCCGAGCCGGTAAGCGGCGGCTGTGGATTTATTGGCCGTGTAGTTGTAGAAGGTGACGATGTTGGCGGACAGGAGATCACCGATGTGCGCAGCATGGACGCCGGACGGTGTTGGATGGCAGCTGTTGCACACGAGGGTACTCCCCCAGGTTGCGTTGCCGTTGGCGTGACACGAGATGTTGGTGCAGTTAGTCGGGGCGGCAAAGGTGAAGCTGACCGGTGTGCCGAGGAACGTTCCGCCATTCTTGAGATCGATGCTGCCGTCAAGGTGCTTTGTTCCGGTGATGGTCGTGCCGGTGGTTGTCGTATCGTTGTGGCACATGTCGCAGGTAGCGCCTTTCGCCCGGTGGGGCTGATGGCTGTTCTCCCTGTCAGTGGCATTGGTGTAGTCGGGTGATCCGACGCCGTTGCCGTTGCCGTGGCAGCCGTTACAGCCGATGCTCGTGGCGCCCCATTTCTTGGAGGAATATGCACGGTACGCGGCATTTCGCTTGCCGTCGCTGTGGCAGTAGAGACCACTGCAGCTGGCAAAGCCGGAACCCACTGCCTTGCTGTATCTGTTAGCGATGTCGATATTGCCGTACCTGGGAGAGCCCGCGCTGAAGCCGGCGCTCAGTTTGAGGTCTACTGAGCGGTTGACATGCAGGGTATAGCCTTTCAGTGTACCCATGCCGGTGTCTACCGTGTCGTTGTGACAGATGGTACAGCTGTTCTCATCAGCGACATGTTTCGTGTGAGAGCCTGACGATACTTTCTTAGGGTTCGACTTGTAGCCATGACAGTTTGAACAGGGTGCCGAACTGTCCCAGATGTACCAGTCGACCGTATCCGTGGGCTCCAAGGTCTGGCCGCTGCCGTGGCAGTAAATGTTCTCGCACTGGCTGCCGCTCCAGGACGAGGCCGATGTCCGGATGACCGGATCAAATGCCACGTCTCTGGATTTGTTGACATGCACGGCGTAGCCGGCCGTTCCCCTGATCGTGCTGCCGTCGGCGGTGGTGTCGTAATGGCAGTAGTTGCAGGTGAACGCATATACCGAGGTTCCTACATGTTTTTGATGCTTGCCGGATAGTGTGGTGATTTCTGCCGCTCCGCCGTGACAACTGGTGCAGGTCGTTGCTGCGCCACCCCACTGCATGCCGCTGTGGCTGTATGGCCCGGAGGTCGACTGGCCATTGCTGTGACAGTAGGTGCCGCTGCAGGTGCCGAAGCTTTGGGCTGCCTGTCTGCTCGGCAGGAAATTGGCGCCGGTGCCGTTGTAGCTCCCCGCAGGGGCATTGCCGGGGTCGCGGGGCACTACAACGATGCTGCGTAGACTGGTGGCATGGGCGAACGTGCTGGCCGAGGCTGTGTGGTCGGTATGGCATTTCACGCACTGACTGGCGCCGTTATAGTAGTCGTTGTGTTTCGAGTGGCTGCCGGCTGTGCCGCCGGCATACCCATTGCCGGCGTTTCCGGCCGGCGGGGTGCCGTGGCACCGGTTGCAGTTGTCTGGCGAGGTGAACTGGCTGCTGGACCAGACCGGCGTCGGTGTCTCGAAGTGGCAGTTGACGTTGGAGCAGGTTCCCAGGACCGGGTTCGATGTCTGGTTGAAGAAGACTCCCTTGCTGCCGTAGACCGCCCTGGACGTATGGGGTGAGGCGTTGATGTTACTGGACATGTGGATGAAGCCGTCCGAGTGGTCGGTCGTGAAACTGTTGCTGCCGTTATGGCACTTTTCGCAGCTCGGCTGGCTGCTGGTGGCATGGGTCTGGTGGCTTCCCTGGAATCCTCCGGTGGTGACGTTGCGGTAGGCTGCGTCGACGGGTGGCATGCCGTGGCAGTCGTTGCACAGCTGCTGGCTGTACTGGTACTTCTGGACGGCATGCCCATCGGGCAGACAAAGAACGAGGGTGCCCGCCAGGGCGAGGGCGGGCAGTATGCGTAATCTCATGAAAGCAGAGTTGGCTGACTTCCGGTTCATTCAGCTAAACCTCTCTACCTGACGGCAGCACGTAGAAAAAATATACATTTGATGTCCAAGAGAGGGGCACAGTACGCTGTGCCCCTCTTTCTATACCAGATTATCTGCTGTTGCTCCACCGTTTGGACGGCTTGAAGTGGCAGTTCACGTTGGAGCAGGAACCGGTCATGTTGGTGGCCTTGTTGCCGGTCAGCTTGGCGCCGGTGTACCGCTCCTGGCCGAGGCTTCTTCTGTAGTCGAACTTGCGGCTGTCCTTCACGTCGATGGTGATGTTGCCGTTCGGCCGTACCGGTGTAGCCGCGGGGGTGTGAGTTACTGGGTTCATTACGCCGTTGCTGTGGCAGACGACACAGGGTGCCCAGCCGTCCGAGGCCCTGACGGTGGGGGCCACGTGTTTGGCGATGGTGTGGGCGCCGCCACCGCCGGTGTAATCCTGGAACCGGCCGCTGGTGTACTGGCCCTGCTTGCGGAAGTCGGTCCCTGCTACGAGGTCACGCCGTACCGGCGGGTAGCCGTGGCAGGAATCGCAGTAGTTGCTCTCCTTGAAGCCTGCCTGGGCTGTCGGGCCGTTGTGGCTGTGGCAATCGGTGCAACGGGTATAGATGTTGTGGCCGTCGTTAATGTTGGCTGCGGTGTAGTGGGTGAGCGACGCCGAGGTATGGCAGGCGTTGCAGATCTTGTTGCTTGCGCCGGCATAGTTGCCGCCGGTGGAGAAGCCGGTGAAGCTCACTGCTGCGAAGGTGAGCGGCTTGCCGGTGCCTCGGTCTGAAGTGACCGCTACCTGATCCTGGACCATGTAGACGTTAGCGTCGCCGTGGGGATCGTGGCAGTCCCAGCAGAAGTAGCCGCCACCGGTGCCGGCATGCTTTGATCCATGGTGAGCCGAGGATATCCTGGTGAACGCCACTGCCTTGCCCAAGAAACCGGTGGCAGCACGTCCGTGGCAGACCAGACAGGGCGCATTGCGGCCGTACGCCTGGGTGGAGTAGTTGGCAAGACGGAAGAAGTTGCTGGCAGTCGACGAATGGGGGGTCGTGCTGTCGTGACAGTAAAGGCACTCGTTGGCCGCGCTGGCGACAAAGTTGGCACCCGGTCGGCCGGAGGTATAGCTTGAAGCGGCGCCGTGGCCGGATGCCTGCCATTGGGTGTCGCTGATCAGGGCGAGCGTTCCACTGTAGCCGGTGAAGTTGTCCGTATCGCCACCGCCTGCGTTCACGTGGCAGGCGCGACACCCCGGGGTTGCCGCCCCCCAGGCGATGGCCGAGCCGTTGTTGTTGTGGCAGCTGATATTGGTGCAGGTGGACGGGGTGCCTGGCGCGCCGACGGAGATGCCGCCGATCGTTACGGCCGCTCCGGCCCCGCCGCCCATCAGGCCGCCGGCCTGCAGGTTGTAGGCCTTGTTCACGTGCAGGCCCTTGTCATTGATGGTCGGCGCGGTCGGCACTGCCACGTTGCTGACAACGCTGGCATGGCAGTTGTAGCAGCGGTAATTCATGGTCTGGACGTGTTTGGCGTGGCTGTTTGCCTTGGGGCTGGTGTTGGCGTAGCCCGGACCGGTTGCCGCGCCGTCGTGGCATCCGGCGCAGTCGGCCGGCATGGAGCCTGACCAGGTGGCTGCGCTGTTCGGTGCCACATCGGCGGCGGTGTAACCGGAGGTGAACTTGGTTCCCTGGCTGTGGCAGTAGATGTTGGTGCAGTTCGGGGCGCTATAGGGGGTGCCGCCGTCGGCTGCGGCGTCCCACACGACGTCCTTGGTCTTGTTTACATGTTTCCTGGAGTCGGCAATGGAGGTACCGTCGGTCGTGGTTGCGTTATGGCAGCGCGAACAGTTGAAGGTGTAATCGTTCACGTGACGGTTGTGGCCATTGGTGGTGATGGCGGTGGTGGCCTTGGTGTAGTTGTGGCACTTGACGCAACGGACCAGCGGGTCTGCCGTTTTTGCAGCGGTGGTCCAGAGGACGGAGGCATTGCCGTTGCCGTTGTTGCCGTTCGAGTGGCAGTAGCTGGTGAGGCAGGAGGTTCCGTTGCCTGCGGTATAGTCCAGTGTCCCATCCTGCCCGGCTGAACTGCCGGCGGCAGTGTACGTCCCTTTCCTGGTGGCGGTCGTGTAGCCGAAGTAGACCTCACCGACCTGGACCCCGGCGGTTACCGGGCCGTTGGCATGGGTCGAGCCGGGAACTCGGCTTGAGTTGTGGCACGAGGAACATTCGAACTGGTATTTAGTCGGATCGGCACTGGTGTTGCTCGGAGCAGCCACATAGTCGGTGGCATCGGTGGCGGTTTCCCGGTGTATCTTGTGGGCTGCGGCCAGGGAGTTGTTCGCGTAGTGACAGCCGTTGCAGGCAAGGGAGGCGCCGCCCCATTGGGAGGCAACCGAGGGGTGGCAGTAGGTGTTGCTGCAGGTCTTGGTTGCTGCCGTGTAATGTCCGGTAATGTTGCCGTAAGGGGCAAAGTTGATATTGCGCAGGCCGTCCAGGTGAAGGGACGAGTAGTTCTTCAGCTTGCCGACAACGCCCTGGTCGACGGTAAGGCGGTGACAGGCGACGCAGCCGCGGGAGTCGGTGATGCCGCGGGCAATGGTGTGCTTCTGGTGGGTGTTGGCTGTGGCCGAACCTGCCCCGCCGCTGGTGTAGTTCGGTTCACCGACGACGCTGTCGAACGCCGCCCCCTGAGCAGTTGTGCCGTAGCCGTGGCACCCCTTGCAGTCCAGGGTAGCTGCTCCTGACCAGATCTTGCTGGTGGTCATGTTCCGGTAGACCGGCGTTGCCTGTCCCGAACTGTGGCAGTAAGTGGTGCAGCTGCCACCGCTGTAACCGGTCTTGTAGGCCCTTGCGCCGGAAAAGTCCCTGAAGCCGTTGACGTGGCGAGTCTTGTCGGCAATGGCCCGGTTGCCGCTCACGGTTGCCGAGTGACACTCGGTACAGGAGAAGTTCTGGTCTGTGCCGAGTACTGCCTCGTTGTTGATATGGGCAGAGTGCTTGTTGGAGTTGATGGCGGTGGCGCTGGCTTTGTCGTTGCCGTGGCAGTAAGTGCAGTCGGCATTGGCGGCCCCCCCCCAGACCGGGTTTGTGACGTTGCTGCCGTTGCCGTTACTGTGGCAGTACGTGGCGCTGCAGGTTTGGGTAGCGGAAGTGTAGGTGCCGCTGGCATTGCTCGCGTCGAACGCCACGGTGCCGGAACCGTCCAAGTGGGAACCGGCCGGCTTGAGCGCCGTATTGGTGGCATCGGCCATGGTGCTGCTGTGGCACTTGACGCAGGTGAAGCTGTAGCCGGTGGTTGCGTTTGCATGCCTGGCATGGCTGTTGGAACCGGCTACGCCGGAACCGGTGCTTCCGTGATCGGGATAGGCGTTGCTGGCTGCATTGCCGGTGCCGTGGCAGCCGTTGCAGTCGATGGCCGGATCGTTCCATTGTATGGTTCTGTATACGCGGCTGCCGGCCGCGGCATTGCCGTCACTGTGACAGTAGAGGGTGGCACAGCCGGCGCCCAGGGCGCTCCCCGGTGCCTTCGTGGCGCCGGACGCGCCATTGGTGGCCCCGCCGTCATAGGTCGGTGTCGAGCCATTGATGCCGGTGAACTTGATGTTCAGGCTCTTGTTTACGTGGTTGCCGACGGTGGCGATAACGGTTCCGGTCGTGGTCGTTGCGTTGTGGCACTGTTCGCACCCGACAGCACGGCCGACCTTGGCGGCGTTGTTGATATGTTTCTGGTGCATGCCGGACGACATGGCGTCGAACGAGGCGGTGTTAGTACCGCCATGGCACCCTTCGCAGTTCGCCGGGAGCGACCCTCCCCAGGTAGGGGTCGATTTGGGGGAGATGGCGGTGCCGGTGAAGGTGGTGGCCGATTTCCCCTGGCTGTGGCAGTAGAGGTTGGAGCAGGAACCGAAGGTCTGGGACCCGCTACGGCTGGGGAGGAAGTTGGCGCCACTGCCGTCATAGCTGCCGCCGGCCACGTTGGCCGGGTCATGGGGGACAACGACGATGTTTCGCTGGCTGGTCGCATGGGTGAAACGGTTGCTCTCGGCAATATGGTCGGTATGACACTTTTTGCACTCACCAGCACCGGCGTAGTAGGTGTCATGCTTGGCGTGGCTGCCGGCGGTGCCGGGGGCGCCGGCTGTTCCGGCCGGCGGTGCTCCGTGGCACTTGTCGCAGTCGGTTGTTGCCGCGTTGTTGAACGGGGTGCCGGCCCAATCGGGTGTTGTCTTCTCGAAGTGGCAGTTGACGTTGGAGCAGGTACCGAACGGGACGGGGTTTGATGTCCGGTTGAAGAAGATGGCGACACCTGCTGCCTTGCTGTATTTCCCTTTGCTGGCATGGGGAGAGCTGTTGATGTTGTCGGACATGTCGACCTGATCATTCATGTGACCGGTAACATACGCTGAAGCGCCGGTGTGGCACTTGTCGCAGACGGTCGCAGATCCGGTCGGGGCCATATGGGTGCTGTGGCTGCCGGCAAAGGCGCCGGTAGTGACGTTCTTGAAGGTGGACGTGTCGATGGGGCGTATGTCGGCGGCGTTCGCGCCGTGGCAGTCGCCGCAGGTGTTCGTGTATTGTGGCGGTGGTGCCGCGTTTGCCGTTGACAGCCAAGCAAAGAGCGAGAGCGCGGCAAAGAATCCGGTGAAAACGGGTTGTAGTCCCTTGCTGTCGTTATGCTCCATCGTGTTCATAATCCCCCCTCGTATCTATATATTCATGGTTTGACATTACTTATCAATACTCCACCGTTTCGACGGTTTGAAGTGGCAGCTTACGTTGGAGCAGCTGCCGGTGCGGTTGTCTGCGTTGGTCAGGCTGGCGCCGGTGTAGCGTTCCTGGCCGAGACTGCGCCGGTAGTCGAACTTCCGGCTGTTCTGGACGTTGATCGTCACCCTGCTCGGCCTGAGCGGGATCTGCATGATATGGCTCGCCGGGTTCAGGCTGCCGTTGCTGTGGCAGACGGCGCAGTTGCTCCACGCCTCGGACGGCCTGGCGTTTGGCTTTACGTGGTTGAGAATGGAATGGCCGCCGCCGCCGCCGCTGTAATCCTCGAACTTGGCGCTGGAGTAGAGCCCCTGCTTTCCGAATTGGACGCCGCTGGCCAGTGTCCGGCGGACGGGTGGATAGCCGTGGCAGGTATCGCAGTCGCCACTCGGCCGGAAGGCAGAGATGAAGTCGGGGCCGTTGTGGCTGTGGCAGGTGGTGCAGCGGCTGGTGGACATGTGGGAATCACCCGAACTGGCGGTGTAGTGGCGGGTCCCCATGTGACAGACGTTGCAGATGCCGTTATACGGCGCCACAGACTTGGCGTAATCGGTGCCGGTGGCCGATGCGGTGAATACGGTGTCCACGGTGACTGACGGTGCGCCGGTGACCGGGTCGGAGAGCTTGGCCACCCTGCCGTGGACCATGTATCTGTTGGTATCGCCGTGGGGGTCGTGGCAGTCCCAGCAGAACTGTCCGCCGGTGTTCACTGGCGTGTGCAGGTAGTCGTAATGGGTAGAGGCCACCCGTCTCGTGGCTCCCTTGTTCAGGACTGTCGAAACGTTGGCGAAACCGGACGGGGCGTGGCAGATGAGGCAGGGGGCATTGCGGCCGAACTCGGCCGTTGAGTAGTTGCGAAGCCGGAATGGATTCGATGTCAGTTTGTGACTGATGGCCGGGTCATGACAATACAGGCACTGGTTGGCTCCGGTGAAATCCGCGGGCTGGTTGCCCGATGCATAGTTGCCCGAGGCCAGCGGCCGGCCATGGCCCGTGGTCGTCCACTCCGAAGAGTTCACGCTGCTGGTGCTGTAGTTGCTCCAGAATGTCGACCGGAAATCTTCCCGGTCTGCTGCTCCCAGATGGCAGTCCTGGCAGGAGAGGATCGCGCCCCAGGTGGCGTTCCTGCCGGCACCGCCATGGCAGGAGATGTTGTTGCAAATGGCTGCGGCGTAGGCTGACAGGTCGACGGTTACGGGGTCGAAGGAAACGCCGGCACCGCCGGCCGTGATCTCGTATTTTTTGTCCAGATGCTTGCTGACGTCGGCGATGGTGGTGCCGTTGGCGGTGGTGGCGGCGTGGCAGGCGTTACATCCGTACCCCATGGTGACGACGTGCTTCGCGTGGCTGTTCGCCTTTGGTGTGCCGTTGGCATAGCTGGGGCCGGTTGCCGTCCCGCCGCTGTGGCAGCTGGCGCAGGTGGTCGTGCCGCTCCAGGAGATGGGACCGTGGGTCGGGGCCGCTACGGTGGTGCCGTTTGAGTGGCAGTAGGTGTTCTGGCACTGGGTGCCTGACCACGAGCCGCCGGCAAAGGCATTAAAGGCGATCTCCCTGGCCTGGTTCGGGTGCTGCCCGCGTCCGGACGCGCCGTTGATGCTGCTGTTGTTGCTGGCTGTGCCACTGTGGCAGGAGTTGCAGCCAATGTTGGCATTACCGCCAACGCTGTAGACGTTGATGTGTTTTGTATGAGGGGATGACCAGACCGGTGATGCATCTCCTGCCTTGTTGTGGCAGATGCCGCAGTTATTGGCGGTTTTCGCGCCGCTCCATGCGGGGGAGCCGCTGACGGCCGAACCGAGGGTTGAGCCGTCCCTGGTGTGACAGACGGTGGCGCATGTGCCGCCCGTGTAGTTGAACCCACGGCTGTCGGTGGTGGAGACCCCCCCTTGGGTGTAGTCGGGCGCAGACAGCTTGGTGCCGCCGATGGCCGCGTCCTGGAGAACCGGACCGCTTGCGTCGGCCGGGCCTGCTGCGTGCTGGCTGGAGGGGTGGCAGTTCTGGCAGCCGAAGACGTAAGTCGTTGCCGTATGCGCATCGGGATCGGTGATGGCGGTTGGCAGCGTGGCGCTGTTGTAGTGGAGGGCGTGGCCGGAAGGATTTGCGCCGGTGGCCCCCGACAGTATCCCGGCATTGTTGGCGCCGTGACAGGAGACGCAGGTCGTGGCCCCGCCCCAGGCGGGCGAAGGTACGCTGCCGTGGCAGTACGTAGCGGAGCAGGTCCTGGTGACAGGGTCGAAGGTGCCGGTCTTGCCGCCGATGCTTTTGAAGCTTACGTCTTCGGTCCGATCGAGGTGGGTTCCACCGTTTACGACGCTGATAGGGGGAATGGTCGTACCGGTGGTGGTTCCCAGGTGGCAGAAGTCGCACGAAAGCAGGCTCGAATCGACATGTCTTGCATGGCTGTTTGCCGTTGCCGTGCCGGCGCCGCCGTTGGCGTAGGTGGGGTGGGCCTTGCCCGCCTGGTTGCCGTGGCAGCCGTCGCAGCCTATTGCCGCGCCGTTCCAGGCTATGGAGACGAATGCCGGGGTAGCGCCGCCATTCGTGTTCCCACTTGAGTGGCAGTAAATGTTGGCGCAGGTTCCTGCCGGGGTGTTGGCGGTCTTGGCCGAGCCGGTGGCCCCGGTGGTGGCATCACCGCTGTAAGTGGGGCTGTCGCCGTTGAGGTTGACAGCGTTGTCGAATTTGATGTTGACATTATTGTTGGCGTGGGTGGCAACCGTTGAGATCGTGGTGTCGCTGCTGACGGTTGCGGCATGGCATGCGGCACAGCCGATCAGTTTGCCGACGGCCGATGGGTTGTTGATATGGGCGCCGTGGGCGTTGGTGGTTATCTGGCTTCCGCTGGCGACATTGCCGCCGTGGCAGCCGGTACAGCCGAGAGAGCCACCCCATTGGGCCGTGCCACCGAAGTGGCAGGAGATGTTTGCGCAGCTCTTGGTCACTGCCGTATAGCTGAAGGTGTTGCCATTTCCCTGGGCGATATCGATCCCGCGGTTGGTATGGCTGGCGGTTACCGAGGTGCCGGTGGTGGTTGTGGCACTGTGGCAGCTCACACAGGTGGCAGCCCCGGCTTCAGCATGCTTCTGGTGGCTATTGGCGCGGATAGTACCCGTACCGGTGCTGGCGTAATTGGGCTCGCCGGCAATACTGGCAAAGGCAGGAACCGTATCGGAGCCGTGACAGCCGCGGCAGTCGAGGTTTGCCCCGGATTTCCAGCCGGTGGCGGTCATCTCCTTCTGGGTGCCTTTGCCATCAGTGTGACAGTACGTGGCAGAACAAACCCCACTGCCGGTGCTGTAACTGCCGCTGCTTCCGGCCCTGGCGCCGGAAAAATCCTTGAAGCCGTCAACATGAAGCGACTTGTTGCCAATGGTCGTGTCGTTGCTGGCGGTCTTGGCGTGGCAGTCGGTGCAGTTGTAATCCGTGCCAAGGAGTGCGGTGTTGTTGATGTGGGCCGTATGTTTGCCGGTGGCTATCGGGGTGCCGCTGCCTGAATTGCCGCCATGGCAGCCGGCGCACGTCAGCGAACCGCCGAACCATGCTGCGGGAGGGGCGGCTGCAACACCATTGCCGTTACTGTGGCAATAGACGTTTTCGCATGAGGATACGGTGTAGGACGGTCTCATTCCGCCGGTGGCGGCCAGCATGCCTGTTGCATCTCTGAAGATATCCTGGTAATTGCCGTCCAAATGGTTGTTACCCCTGTGGCACTGCTCACAGTTAAAGGAGTAATCTGTCCCTCCGCCGGCGTGTTTGGCATGCTTGGCAAGTGATTCGTTGCCCGTGTAACCGGCCGCCTTGCCGTTGGGTCCGCCTATGCTGTTCGAAATTGGCGGGAAGCCGTGGCAGGCGGTACACCCGCCGGAGAACGAGCCGAACTGGCCGTCGTGTTTGTGGCAGGCAATACAGTCTCTTGCCGTTGCGAATGTTGCCGTGTGCTGCACCGGGTAGTTGCTGCCGGTCGGAACGATGTGGCATGCCTGGCAGACCCCGGTACCGCGGCCGCTGCCGTTCATGAAGACCGTGGACAGGGCAGAGGTTGACCTGGTCTGGATCGGTTGTTTTCTGACCGCGCCGTATGGCGTCGAGATGTTTATGTAGGAACGGATGAGAAAGCTGTTCGGTTGCGAACCGTCCCCGATGTCCACATGGGCCGCATGACAGTCGCCGCATTGCACGTCCTGGCCGATCGGCTGCTTGTAGTTGTGATTTTTCTTGCCGGCGTGGCAGTTGGTGCAGATGTTGAGGTTGTCGGCCCCCCCCCTGGCTACTGACTGCCCGCGCATATCCGTGCGGAGGATGAAACCGTTGCTGCTGCTCAAGGAGAGGAAGTTGGCTGCGCCATCCTCGGTGCTGCTGCGGGAGTCGGTGTAATGCACGCCATGGCAGGTGGTGCAGAGAACCTGGCCACCGGAAAGGGCGATGCGGAAATTCAGGTCTGATGTGCTGTTGGCCGGGCTAGTATTTTCAATAGGGTTTTTCAGGTTCGAGTTCGGCTTGGCGGCGGAGATAAGATAGTTCACCCGGACCGGATGGCTCCCTTTGTTTTTATCCTGAACATCCCGCAGCCTGTGGCAGTCCAGGCACATCTGGTCCTGGTTGTTGGCCATGCGCAGGAACGGTTGAATTGAGTTGCTGTGCTGGTTGTGGCAGCGGACGCATGCGAGTTCTCCGCCGGTGCGGCCGCGCAGATTGTGGGTGGTCATGGCGGGGTAGACCGGCGGCAAGGCTCCGGCCGCCGGGTTGGTGTCGGAGCCGTCCCAGCGGTGGGAGTGCTGGAAGCGTTGATTCGGCTGGGCAGATGAGTGGATGTTGAACGGGTCCGCGGCGTCGGCCGGGGAGAACGGCTTGGTTCCGGCCTTCGGGTCGCTGAGCCGGTGGCAGTTGATACAGGTGTTGTTGAAGAGCTTCTGGCCGGTAGCCCCCAGATCCATGTGGGAGGTGTGGCAGCGGGCACAGGTGTAGCCGCTGGCCGGGTCGTAGTGGGGCGGGTCGACATTGGCGGCCCGGGCTCCTCCCGGCAGGAAGACGAGAAGCAGCGCTGCTAGAGATGTAAATTGGGCCAGGTTGATCACGGAAATGTTTCCCCAAATACTGCCAGAGCTCAAAAAGGGAATCTCAAAATTCATCCCCACTCAAGAGTCAAACGCTGCATGCATAAGAAACTGCAACCGGCAATTACTGGAACTGCACAGAAATTGACGGTGTCACACGAACCGGAAAATAGGGGTTACGTACCAAGTCTGTTGAAGAAATCCTGATAGAAGAGCCATTGGCATCGAAGCCCACCGCATCAAATGCCGGGAACGGGTTGTTGATGCTGGTGAAACTGCTCTCGGTCACTGATGCACCTGTATTTACGGAGCACGTCAGACGGGCAAATTCTCCCATCTGGTTGCCGGACTGGGTTTGACTTGCATCTGAAACGGCAAAGGTTATCTGTTTGGGGGATACCGTGAATACGGCGGAATCCGTCCTCCAGGCATTAGCTTTTCCGACCGGGTTTGTGGTGCAGGTGACCTCGTTCGGCAGATTTGCCGTTATCTGCATATTGTTGACACGGATCGGGAGCCGGGCGGTACTCGTCACGGAAAAGACTATTATCGCTGTCGGGGCCTGCTGCTGGCCGCTACCGGTTTCCGTACCGCCGCCTCCGCCGCATCCCGTCAGGATGCTTGTGAGGATAATGCTGAACAATGCCAAAAACTGTTTCATCTTGTTTCTCCGGAATTCGATCGTTACCAGGGGAGTCCGACAACGCTTCGCATGATCATCATCACGTCTTCAATATCTATCGTGCCGTCAGGAACGGAAACATGGTTGCGGACAGGGGCCACATCGGCGAGCAGCAGTTCCTGATAGGTCGGCCTGTCAAGGCCAGTGGATATTCTAAGTGATTTGAGCGCATCCGCAATGTCAACCTTGCCTTCTGCACTGATATCACCACTCCTGCTACTGATCGCTGCTTTGGTCAGAATATAGATATTGAGCGTCTCCGGCGAGGCAACGCCGGTCAGGTCGATGATGCCGTCGGGCTTGATCGTGCTGGCCAGGTACTTGCCGTTCTGGTCGACAACATAGGGAGTGCCGCCGCTGTAACGCAGTTGCAGTGGATTCTGCGAAACGACTGTAATCGTTGGTGTGGTCGGATCGTACACGACAGAGCGAATGGTGGTTGAGGCGGTGCCGTTGCCGTCAATGGCAGTTACGGCGACGTTGTAGGTACCGGCAACCGGGAACTGGGCGTTGACCGAGAACGTTCCATTCGCATTGGTGGAGACAGTGGCCGGAACACCGTTCACCGTTGCGGTCAGGGTCGTGCCGGAGGTGACTGTGCCGGTAACGGTTATGTCACTCCCGGCTGTTCCGATGTCACGCAGAGGCGATGTAATGGCCATGGATGGGGCTATGCCGCTGCTGTATACGACCGTGGTCCCGGCTGTGGCCGAGAGGCCGGTTTTGGGATCGGTTACGGTCGCGATGATCTGGTTGAGCCCGGAATTCATGGGAAGGGTTGCGGACCAGGTGGAGCCGCTCACGGTGGCATTGTTGCTGGTAACCGGAACGACAGTGCCACTGTTCTGGTCGAATTTGCTGACCGTGACTATGACGGTCGCGCCAGCAGGGACGCTGCCGCTGACTGTGTAGGTCGGTGAACTGATCGTTGTACCGGACGGGGTATTAATGCCGAGCGATGGGCTGCCTGGGTCGAGATCGATGGTACGGGCATTGACGGCGGTTGCGTTGCCGGCCAGGTCGGTAGCAACCACGGAGATTGTGTTCTGACCGGGATTGAGGCTGGCAACGGTATTGAAAAACCCGTTTACCACCGGAACGGTAAGGTCGCTGCCGTTAACGGTGACCGTTACGGTTGCGGCGTTGGTGTCGCTGACAAAACCGCTGAGGGTTTGCAGCGGTGTGGTAACGACACTGCCATTGGGGATGCCGGCGACCGCCATGACCGGCGCACTGGAGTCCAGTGTTATGTCAACGCTGGTTATGGTGTCACTGTTACCGGTGCTCTGGGCAACTATCATGAAGTTATTGGACCCTTCGCTCAGGGTAACGGCCCGACTCCATGCTCCCCCTGCCTGAACAGGGACAGAAGTCCCCCCGATTGTGACGGTGGCGCCAGCCTGAACCGTCCCGCTGATTGTCAGCACGGGATTGTTGGTGATGCCCGGAAGTGCATTGACTACCAGCGGGACCGGCGGGTTGGTGGACGAGGGGGGGATCACGTTGATTGTGACGCTCTGAGTGGATGTTGCCCCGGCAGTGTCCCTGGCAATGACGGTGACGACGTTGATACCGGTGGCAAGGGTTACGGAACTGCTCCAACTGCCAGCGGCGAGGCTGGCGGTCGCGCCGTTCACGGTGACTGTCGCCACCGCTGCCGAACCGTTCGGTTTGACCGTGCCGCCGATGGTGAGGCTGGTCAGGTTAGTGGCCAGCGGAACGGCATTGATTGTCAGCAGAGGGCCCGACCCGGATGCCTGCGGTGCAGCACTGCCGCCGTCGATGCCGAAGATGGTCACATTGCCGAAGCCGTTGGCTACAACCAGCCGCTTGTTGGCGCTGTCAAAGCTGTCCAGCAGCGTGTCGGACGGGAGCAGCAGCGTCCCTGCGGTGACACCGTAATTGCCGATAAACGAAAGAAATGTCCCCGTATTCGGGTCGATGACCTGCACGCGGCTCTGGAATGAGTCAACTACATACATCCGGGTTGTGGTGCTGAAGTCGCTGCTGTATTCGAATGCAATCGATTTGGGCGAGGTGAACCGGAGTGCTCCGGAGCCGTAGGAGCCGATGCTCTTCTTGAAGGTGCCGTTCAGTTGGAAGAACTGGATGCGACAGTTGAAGGTATCGACTACGGCCAACTGGTTCCCGGCACGGTCAAAGGCGATGCCGGTGGGCTGCAGGAACTGACCCTGGCCGCTTCCCTGGGTGCCGAACTGGCCCAGGTACGTGCCGTTGAGGTCGAATATCTTGACGCAGTTGGCGCCGCTATCGGTCACGAAGATCCGGTTGGCCGAATCGGCAACGGCAATGCCGCCGGCAAACGCGAACGAGGTGGCGAAATCCCCTTTTGACGTTCCGTCGGTGGCCATTCTGGTGACCGTTGTGCCGCGGCTGACGATGATGTCGCCGGCTGTGGAAATGGCAATTGCCTGCGGGGTCGGTGCGATGGTGATCTTCCGGGCGAGGTTGCCGTTCCGGTCGTACTTGGTGATGCCTCCGCCACGAGGGTCGGCAACGTAGAGGTAGCCATAGGGATCGCTGGCTACCCGTACTGGGGTGCTGACCCCTTGCCTATCCGTAAGAAGGGTCGGCTTCAGGGCGACTGACGGCGCCACTGACGCCAGAACGGGTAGCGGGTTGATTAACAGCGCTAAGCCCGTGAAGGCGCAGGCAGTAGCCGTTGATATTTGTGCTCTCATGCTGCACATTGGGTTTGTCTCATGAAATCAGTGTCGGTGCCTGGTTAGGGCCGTGTTGGTACAGATTACTGTCTTGTATCGACTGCTAATGAGCTTTCTGAAGAAAAAAAGTAAAGCAAAATTGTTCCCTAGTAATACAGATGGCAGCAATAGACTGCTCATATACGTTTTGCTGCAAAAAACGTACTGAATTTAGGCGGTTTTTGAATTAAATATGGTTTGTTAATCTATGGTAACAGGTGTGATTCTCCCCCCGGCCGATACTGCCTGCCGGGGGGATCGGGAACGTTACGGGGTGCCCCAGAATTTGGTGCTGTCTGGTCCCGCATGACAGCCGACTGCGAACTGGTTGTCGGATGGCGGTGTGGCGGGGGTGCAGCTTCGGTCCGGAAGTGAGTACAGGAGGTACTGCTTCATGGTCGATGACGGATCGAGGTTGAATGTCACCGAGGAGAGGTTGGAGAAGTGGGA
The DNA here is from genome assembly GCA_964432205.1 of uncultured Geobacter sp. Taxonomy (GTDB): domain Bacteria; phylum Desulfobacterota; class Desulfuromonadia; order Geobacterales; family DSM-12255; genus Geomobilibacter. Next base: position 58,392 of record CAYSMK010000013.1, read on the forward strand.
TGGGGCCGTGTTCCTGAACAGGATCGCCGGGTCGTGGCAGTCGGAGCAGGCAAGCCCGAGTTGCAGGTGCTTGGTATGCTGGCCTGAATAGAAGCTGTTGTACTGGGGGGCCTGTCGAGTGGTTCCCGGTTCGTGGCATGCCTCGCAGTTGTTGCGGTCGGTCGCATCGAAGCTGCTTCCCCAGGTAACGGGAGCGCCGCCGGGAAAGGTGCTTCTGCCGCCGTGGCACCTGACGTTGGCGCAGCTCTTGTCCGCGTTGAGTGCCGCATTGCCCGTTTGCGCGTCGAAGTATGCCGGGAACCTTACCCGGGCCGTTCTGTCGATGCGGGAAGAGTAATAGTGAAAAACCGTGCCGCTGCCGGCATGCAGGTGGCAGGCCGCGCAGGTGATGCCGGGGAGTGCGGTGTGCTTGGCGTGTGACCCTTTCTGGTTGGGATGGGCCGTACCGTTGGGCGGATTGCCGTGGCAGGAACCGCAATTCTGGGATGCGACCGGGATCACGCCGGCAGCCAGGGAAACGTGACAGTTCGCGCAGGCAGGACCGGTATCTCCCTGGAATGTGGCTCCATGGCAGAGACTGCAGGCATTGGCCTGGTTGCCGGCATTGGTGTGCTTCAGCCAGGATTTGGGATGTCCCAGATTCGTTGCCGGTTGGCCATTGTTGTGGCAGCCGGTGGATTCACAGCCGTTGGGCATGCTGCCGGTGGCTATGTCGAAACGGTAGCTGTTGGTGCCGGTCTGACGACCATGGCAGTCGTTGCAGAAGGTAAGGTCCGCCTTCGCCACCGGTCCGTGGACAGTGCCGCTGAGAAACGGCATGTCGTGCGCGACCTGGCGGGGCGGGTGGCCGTTGGCGTGACAGCTGGTGGTTGAACAGCCGGTTCTGGTGATGCCTCCCAGCAGGTCGGCGCCATGGCACTCCTTGCACTGGGCCGGGTTGATCAGATACGCCTTGCGATGCGCTGTGAGCCAGTTGGCCGGATGATTGCCCGCCGCATCTATTGCCGGAGAGTTGTCATTGCCCTTGCCGCACCCCCAGCAGGAAATCATGATTGCTGCCATGCAGAAGAGTCGTATGTGTAGAGCCATATTCATCGATTGCCCCTGAACGAACTGGGTGAGAAGTTTCCCATACGGTCGTAGTGTGCAACTTTTGCACGATGACGGTGTATGGATTGAGCAGGCGTCAATCCCGACTTACCGCCTGTGACAGGTCATGCATTTCTCGTTATTGGCCCGGCCGTGGCATTTGTAGCAACTGGTCGGGTCGATCTTTCCCTCGATCCGGTGCAGGGTCAGAAAGTCGCCCCGGTGGGGCAGCTCCCGGTCGGGACGGTTGCCCAGCTTGAGCGACGGCTTCAGTTCGGTTTTGCCGGCATGACAGTCGGCACAGAACGACTGGGCATGGCAGACGCCGCAGACCTGGGCATCCCGTCCGGCCGCGAAGCGGTGCCCTTTCACGAAGTCGGCAGTGTGGTCGAAGGTGGCATACGGCTTGAGCGCACCCTTCAGCTGGCTCCCTTCGTGGCACTCGGAACAGAGGGGCCGACCGGCAGGGAGGGCCTCCGGGTGGCTCGGCGCAAAGCTTGATTCCGGGGAGAAGATGCTGCAGGAGGCCGCTATGAGACCAGTGGCGAGCATGGCGGCAATGGTCAATAAAGAGCGCACGGTCATCTGCCCACGCCTCCTGTGGTAGTGGTATAGGCGAAGGTGAGGCGTAGGAGCCCCTTTAACTGGTCGCCGTATTGTGGATTGGCTCCGGCGCTCAGGTCTCCGGAGAACAGCAGCCATGGTTTGAGGCGATAGCCGCCGGATGCGATCAGTTCATACGCAAGCTTGCCGGTATCCCGATAGGGGAGGGCGTCGTCGAAACGCTGGGCAATGGCATCCAGGCTGACGTAGTAGCGGCCCGGATCGTAGAGGGCAAAACCGCGGGCCTCGTGGTAGGAGCTGATCCCCTTGGCCGAGGTGAGACGGCGGTAGTCGAGGCCGGTCTTGAGTTTTCCTTCCAGCAGCGACAGCCGGCCGCCGAGCCCGAGCCGAGCCGACGTCCCCTTGGTCTTCCGGTCGTAGTACGTGTAATCGGCGGTCAGTTCCGTTGCCCTGTTGACCGCATAGGATGCCGAGACGCCATACGATGCCTCTTCATCGGCATCGTACGGCTTGAAGAGGAAGGGGTTGCCGGCCGACGCGAAGTATCCCTTGAACTGGTGCTGGTTGTAACTCCCCGACAGGGAGAGCCCCGGTACCGGCTTTACCGTGATGACATAGCTGTGCTCGGCGAACTCCTTGAGCGCAAGGTTGTACAGGGAGCGACCGTTCATCTCCACCAGCCGGTTCAGCGTGTAAAGAACATCGAAGCCTGCCTGCTCCCGGCTGTCCTTGGCGATGGTCGCGGAGTCTGTCGCCTTGTTGAACTGGTACGCTGCGGCACCGTTTTCATGGGTGAGGAAGAGACCCACTTCCGTGACCCCGGCGATCCGGTAGCTCAATCGCCCCCCAGCGAGGAGATCCCCCTTGTGGTCATCAACCCGGTCGGTCTTCACCGGCTTGCCGGCAAAGGCCGAAAGGGCAAACCCCTCGTATCGCTCGAACAGGTCCGACCGGGCGCTGACACCGTCCAACTGCTCCACCACACCCCCTTCATAGAGGTACTGGCGCCCCACCTTGACCTCGGCATTGCCTTTCGGGAACTGATAGGTCAGGTAACCGTACGAGAGGGCGGCATCGGAGGAATCACGGGGAGCGCTCTGGTCTGCCCCGTCCACCCGCCCCCAGCCGTACATATGAAAGGAGAGGTGGCCGTCGGCTATCTTCCCCACATCCACGCCGATATATTGAGTAACCGGAACCAGGGTCTGTTTGCCGAAGCCCGGTACACTCCGCTCCTCATAACGGACCACAGAGGTGCCGTCGACCCCGAGGTCCAACGCCAGAAGGGTCGAGGGTAACAGCACGCATGCCGTGATGAATGGGAGAAGGAGTCTTTTCATGGGGAACTCCAGGCAACCGTAACATGTCCGTTCATTCCAAAACCCCGTAAAGCGCCGCCAGTCAGCCTGTCCACTCGTGTGCACCCTCTTATCGTGACCGTCATGGAAATGCAACCGAAATCTGCTCGATGCTCAAGGTGGGGCTACCACACTTGGATGGTGTTTCATGAGCAATCGGCACGATGGGGTGAAAATAAAAGATTTTTTTTCAGGCGTAACGGTTCTGAGGAGGGATGCATGCTGCTGAGGGAGCTGTCAATCCTGACGAGCCTGCCCACCTTGACCGGCAGTCCTGTCTGCCGGTCTCGACGACAGCCGCCCGGCTGCACTTTTTCAGTGGAACAGCCGGTACTGGATGATATAGGCGGCGATGCCGCCGAAGTAGCCGATCAGGGCCAGGCCGCTGATCCGTTTCACGTACCAGAAGAAATGGATCTTCTCAAGGCCCATGGCGGCCACTCCGGCCGCCGAGCCGATGATCAGGATCGAGCCGCCCGTGCCGGCACAGTAGGCCATGAACTCCCAGAGGAAACTGTCGGTCGGGTACTGGGCCAGGCTGTACATCCCCATGGAGGCGGCCACCAGCGGCACGTTGTCCACGATGGCGCTCACCATGCCGATGATGGTGACGATCACGTCCTCGCGCCCCACGGTCCTGTTCAGCCAGCCGGCCAGGTTGGTCAGGATGTGGGTGTGCTCCAGGGTGGCCACGGCCAGCAGGATGCCGATGAAGAAGACAATGGAGCTCATGTCGATCTGCTTGAGGGCGCGCACCAGGGTCAGGTGCTCCTTGGCCTCCTCATCCTTCTTGCTGTGGATCAGTTCACCGGCCAGCCAGAGTATCCCCAGGCCGAAGAGTATCCCCATGAAGGGGGGGAGATGGGTGATGGTCTTGAAAATGGGGACGCAGACCAGGATGCCGATCCCCATGGCGAACATGAAGTTCTGCTCAAAGGGGGTGGTTCTGGTGCGATGACCATGCTCTTCGGATTTTACGGGGCTGACCACCTTCTTTCCTTTCAGGAACCAGCTGGTGATGGCCAGCGGCACGACCATGTTGATGATCGAGGCGAGGAAGACCCCCTTCATGATCGCCAGGGTGGTGATCTGGCCGCCGATCCAGAGCATGGTGGTGGTGACGTCGCCGATGGGTGACCAAGCGCCGCCGGCATTGGCGGCGATGACGATGATGCCGGCAAAGAAGAGACGGTCGTCATGCCGGTCCAGGAGTTTCTTGATCAGCGAGATCATGACGATGGTGGTGGTCAGGTTGTCCAGTACGGCACTCAGGAAAAAGGTGACAATCCCCACCAGCCAGAGCAGCGAGGTCAGGCTGGTGGTCCTGATGCGCGAGGTGATGACATCGAAGCCGTTGTGGGCGTCCACCACCTCGACGATGGTCATGGCCCCCATCAGGAAGAAGACGATCTGGGCCGTTCCCATGAGGGACTCGCCGAGCTGTTCGCTCACCAGGTGGTGATCGCCGGTGGAGAGGGCATAGATCGTCCAGAGCAGGCCGGCGCCTATCAGGGCCGAGGCGGACTTGTTGACCTTGAGCGGGTGCTCCAGGGCAATGGCGGCGTAGGCGATGACAAAGATGATGATGAGAGCGGTGAGCATTACGGATTCCCCTGCGCGTATAATGATCTCTAGTGAACTGCTGTATGGCAAATGAGATGTCAGCACAACTCAGACCGAAATCGTTTGTAGCAGGTCATGCGTGCTTATTAAAGAAGAATTGACTACCGTTACCTGAAATAGCGAAACAATCTGAAGGAATCGTCCCGTTTCGCCGCAGCGTGGCCACTCTTTCGCGAGGCAAGCTCGTTGCCGCTGGTGTCCGGGATATCTGTTGGAGGCGGGTTTCTCAGGGCGTCCCCGATAATCATGCCGCCGATGCCTCCGTAGAGCAGCGAAGCCCCTCCGCCGGCAAGAAGGGTGTTGATCTCCGTGCCGATGCCGGCTGCCGTAAAGAGCAGGCCGCTTGTCAGCCCGACACTGCCGAGAGTGATGGCGCCGAGCCCTTTGCTGCCGGTTCTCTGTGCCGCCCAGCCGCCAACGGCCCAGAGTACGACCGAGTAGACCGCATAACCGCCAATGCCCCAGCGGGCCGAAAAACTGTCCATAACGCCCGTGAGTTCGACGGCCGACGGTATGACATTGGCGGTTAGGCTCAGGCCGGCAAAACCGCCAAGGATCGTGGCGGCGCTTGAGCGGAGTTTGATTCCCTTGACGAAGTTGAGGATGGCTGCGTTCGATTTGCGGATCATTTTCAGGATCATGGTCTCTCTGTTCTCCAGCGCGTCAGCCGATACGGGCATACAATACTCCTTCACGAGTAAGATGTTCCTTGAACGGCGGCTGCCCCAGTCGGCAGCCGCCGTGAGCATTAGATCCCGTTACTCAGTGTTCCTGGGCAGGAGGGGCCACCAGCTTGCCGGGGTAACGGAGGCTGCCTACCAGGTCCTGGATCTCCTGCGGCGGTTCCGGCGTGAACTTGCCCACCACCCACATGCAGATGAAGTTCAGGGCGGCGCCGACGGTGCCGATCCCTTCGGGGGAGATGCCGAACCACCACCCCTTGGCATTATTGGCGGCCGGGTTGATGAACTTGAAGTAGCTGATGTAGGCGGCAACAAAGACGATACCCACAAACATGCCGGCCAGCGCCCCTTCCTTGTTGGCCTTCTTGTTGAATACCCCCATCAGGATGCAGGGGAAGAAGGAGGCGGCAGCCAGACCGAAGGCAAAGGCCACCACCTGGGCCACGAAACCTGGCGGATAGATGCCGAACAGACCGGCGATGACAACCGCCACACCGGCGCCGCCGCGCGCCCACCAGAGTTCTTCCGATTCCGACATGTTCGGTTTTACCATCCCCTTCATCAGGTCGTGGGAAACAGCGGCGGAGATGACCAGCAAGAGCCCCGCCGCGGTGGAGAGTGCGGCTGCCAGACCCCCGGCGCCGACGAGGCCGACGACCCAGTTGGGGAGCTTGGCGATTTCAGGGTTGGCCAGCACCATGATATCCTGGTCGATCTTGACTTCGTTGGTGCTCTTGGGATCGTCCCACTTCCCCTTGGCGATCTGCATGATGCCGTCGCCGTTCTTGTCCTTCCAGCCGACCAGCTTGGTCTTTTCCCAGTTCTTGAACCAGGAAGGGGCATTTTCGTATTTGACGTTATGCACGGACTTTACGAAGTTGGTGCGGGCAAAAACCGCGACTGCCGGAGCAGTTGTGTAGAGGATGGCGATGCAGATCAGCGCATACCCTGCCGAGGAACGGGCATCACGCATCTTGGGCACGGTGAAGAAGCGGATCAGGATGTGCGGCAGACCGGCAGTGCCGATCATCAGGGACATGGTGATGAACCATACGTCGATCCTCGGCCGTTGACCGGAGGTGTAGTTTGCCAAGCCAAGATCGTGCTGGATACCGTTCAGAACATCCAGCATGTATTTGCCCTGTGTTGTCGCATCGTTCAGGAGCGTTGCGCCTTGGGCGGTTATTGCCGAACCCATTCCCAACTGCGGAATCGGCATACCGGTGAAGTTCATGGAGATGAAGATCGCCGGCACCATGTAGGCCACGATCAGCACGCAGTACTGGGCCACCTGGGTGTAGGTGATCCCCTTCATCCCGCCCAGGGTCGCATAGAAAAAGACCAGCGCCATGCCGATGATGACTCCCGTGTTGATGCCGACACCCATGAAGCGGGAGAAGACCACGCCGACGCCGCGCATCTGTCCGGCCACGTAGGTGAAGGAGACGAAGATGGCGCACAGGAGCGAGAGCAGACGGACGGTGTCTGAATAGTAGCGGTCAGCCATGAACTGGGGGATCGTAAACTTGCCGTATTTGCGCAGGTACGGCCCGAACAGCATGGCCAGGAGGACATAGCCGCCGGTCCACCCCATCAGGTAATAGGAGCCGTCACGTCCCAGAAACGAGATAAGGCCGGCCATGGAGATGAAGGAGGCGGCCGACATCCAGTCGGCGCCGGTGGCCATGCCGTTCATGTAGGCTGGGACCGATTTTTCGGCAACATAGAAGTCGCCGGTCGACTTGGCCCGCGAGGCGTAGGCGATGTAGATATACAGGGAAAAACTGAGCCCCGTGATTATCCATGTCCAGGTAAGAATGCTCATAGGTTATCTCCTCATGATTTATTGACTGTTCGTGTCAACGGCCGTGCGCTCGGGGGTGTCATCCCTCATGCACGTCATACTTGATGTCCAGTTTGTTCATCATGTAGACATAGGTCCAGATCAGGATGACGAAGATAACCATTGATCCCTGATTGGCGAACCAGAAGCCGAGCGGGAAGCCGCCGATCATGTAGGCGTCCAACTGATCAACAATCATGATGCCGCAGACGAATGAGACGAAAAACCAGATGGCGAGGTGAACCGCGATGATGACCAGATTCTCCTTCCAGTACGCCTGTAACTCCTTGGTTGCATGAACTGACATAGTGCCTCCTTCTTTTGAATTGTGAAAAAAGCGCGCCCCCGTGTGCCGATACCGTCGTATCCTCCTTTCCCAGAATGAATGGTCCCACCTACGTCGGACAGAAACCGAACCTTCCCGAAAGAATCTCCGCGCCTTCTTTCAGGGACGGGATGATTTCCTTTTCCAGCCGGTCCGTCAGCATCCGAAACGAGGGGCCGATGAGCGTGATGGCGCAGACCCCCTTGCCCGCATAATCCCGGACGGCGACGGCGACACTGATGATCCCTTCGCCCAGTCCGTCGCTGTCAACGGCTACCCCCTTGTCGCGAATCTCCTCCAGTTCCGAGGCAAGAGCTCCCAGATCGGGTGCCCCCATCCTTTTTCTGCCTCGCCGGTTCAGGAACCGCTCCAGCATGTCCCGGGAGTCGAGGGCCTTCATGACCTTGCCGGCGGCATTGGTGAAGAAGGGGAATCTCCTGCCGACCAGCGAAGTTGCCTTCACCTGCTGGTCGCAGTCCACCATGTCGAGGAACAGCACCTCATCATCACGGATCACCGACATGTAGACCGCTTCGCCATGCTTGCGTGCCAGCTGTTCGATAATGGGATGGGCGAAATTCACTACGCTCGAACTCATCAGGAATTTCTGGCCAAGTGCTATCGAACTGGCACCGAGTCGATAGATGCCCGCTACTTCATCGCGCTCAGTCAGCCCTGTTTCACAGAGCGTGGCCATAAGACGAAAGACCTTGTTCCGGCTGAGCTCAACCTGGTCGGCAAGCTGCATCAAGCTGAGACCGGTTTGCTGCTCGGCCAGGATTTCGAGAATTTTGATAGCGTAACTAACCGATTTTACGGTGTATTCAGAGTGTTCATGCTTGGTTGGCATCTCTGCACTCCTGACGTCGGTATGATGTTGTGAGCCTGGGTGGACAGGTACGCTTTGCACCTGCTACGGCAAATAACCCCGTTAGGGTAAAACATGGTTTTTCATTAGAGCCCTGATGACGTCGCAGATCGCTGCCGCGACAGACGGGGTATTCGGGCGCTACGTGTATTAACGTTGGGTGAGGTCGCGTCAGGCTGACGCAGTGAGGAGGTGCGGAGGGGCTCTGCCGTGGGATCGGTCTTTCAGGAATTGCTGAAACGGCTTGAAATGAGGAGGTTCGCTGAAGCTGCAGATGTCGCCTTCAGCGGCAGGGACGGCGCGTGAGCGGATGTGTCTGCCGGGCGCTGTGCGCTGCTGCACTACGGAAACGGCACGCGCCTTTTCGGCATAGTTGCTCCTGACGCAATCCGGCTTGAAGTCCGGGCACCGGTCTCCCGTAAAGGAGAGCGGCGCGGTCAGCACTAGCGCGAAGATGATCAGTTTTGCGAAGAAGCACTTCATGGTTGCCACCGTCGATTTCTGCCAGGGTTGACAAAAGAAAGCCGAATCGATGTAATGATATGATCTCTATAACATGTTTTTACAATAATCAACAATTATTTTATGCAGCCGTTTTATATTTTGAATGCATTTTTTTAACAAGTTGATATTGATATGTTATTGATGGTTATGTAAACGCAAACATTGTACAAATATACGCCATTGATGCGATTTATTGACCCCCCACAAAAGAGACAGACAGTCTCTGGCTATCTGATTTAATGCGTCAACACTGGCGTCTGAAGGGGGGAGACATATGGCTAAATAAAACACAAATATAAATTTGTCGGCGCCTCGTTTTGCGCCGATGGCCGTTGAGGTGGTCGCGGCTTGGCTTTGTAGTTCATTGACGCGGCTTCATTCTCAACTATACTTTATCCGCCCGTGGCAGCCGGGTTGCCGTGTCCGGACAGCTGTCGGTCGCAGGCCGGCTCCACCGGTGAAACGATATAGGGAGAGGTCATGCCCATCATTAATGAGGACAGCTTCTTTTTCATGAAGGTGGACTCCGTCTGTCAGCGGCCGGCAATTACCTGCTCTCCGGACATGCGGCTGGTCGACATGACGAGGATCATGAAGGAGCACAACGTTTCCGGCATTATTGCCGTTGAAGGCAGGCGGCCGACCGGGATCGTCTCCCTGCGCGACCTGCGCGACCTGATTGCCGATGCGGCCGCAGACATTGCTGTTCTCACCGTTCGGGATGTCATGAAGTGCGGACTGATCACTATCCGCCGCAGCGACCATCTCTACAAGGCCATTTTCCTGATGGCCAAGCACAATATTCACCGGTTGGTGATCGTTGACGATGCCGGTCTGCTGTCCGGGGTAATGACGGATACCGACCTCCTGCGCATTCAGGCCCGCAGCCCATTGTATCTTGTCCAGGAGATCGAGTCCGCTGCAACGATCGAACAGTTGCGTCTTGTCAACCGGAAGATGACCGGCATGTTACAGTACGCGATCACGCTCAATGCCGATCCTCAGAGCCTGATCCAGCTCATCACCCACTTCAATGATGCCATCACCCAGCGCCTCATCGCGGTGCTTGCCGAGCAGGATGGTGTTTCCCTGCCCGAAGGAGCGGCGTATCTCGCTCTGGGAAGCGAGGGGAGAGAAGAGCAGACACTGCGCACCGACCAGGATAGCGCCATTGTCTATCGCGACGATCTCCCTCCGGACAGGCTGGCCGAGGTACGTCGTTTTGCCGATGCCATTGTCTCCGGTCTGGCCCAGGTGGGGGTGCCGCTCTGTCCCGGCAATATGATGGCCAACAATCCTGAATGGTGTCACAGTCTGGCGGAATGGAAGACCTTGATCGAGCAGTGGGTAACCACCCCCGGGCCGGACCAGACCCTTCATTTCAGTGTGTTCGAGGATCTGCGCATTCAGCACGGCGACCGGGCTCTCGAAGAGGAACTCCGGCGACACATTGGTGAAACAGTTCGCGCCAACACCCATTTTTTCCCGAACATGGCGCGAAGCATCATCCGCTTCAAACCGCCGATGGGCATGTTCGGGCGGCTCCTTGTCGAGCGGCGGGGAGAAGGGCGGGGCAAGATTGACCTTAAAAAGGGGGGGCTATTCGCCCTGACCAGGGGGATCAGCCTGATTGCACTGGAAGAGGGGATCTGCGGCGGTACTACCTGGAGCAAGTTGGAACGGCTGAGAGTGCATGCCCACATCGCGCCCAGCGATCTGGACGCAGTTGAAGAGGCCTTCACCTTTCTCATCAATCTGCGCCTGGAAAAACAGTTGCGCTCCCTCGCTGCCGGCGACCTTCCGAGCAATTACGTCGATCCCCTGGTGCTGCGGGAAAAGGATCGGGAACAACTGCGTGCAGCATTCAAAGGTGTGACTGCCCTGCTGCATATACTGCAGAACCGTTATCAGTTGAACCTTGTGTCACGATAGCCGTTGTTGAACAAAAAGATGCGGGAAATAACGGACAGCATCTCAAAGCCCCGACCGTCTCTTTCGGGGCAGATTTATTTCAGGAGACAGGATCAGTTGCGGCGGAATCTCTTCAGCCCCGAGAATCTTCACCAGTTCTTCAACACCCTCAGCTACTCTGGAAAGTTTTTTTCCTGGCAGGTTCTCCAGCCCTCTTACCAGGAACCCTTGTGGTACTTCAGGCGCCAGGGCCAGCAATTCCCTGCCTTGTTCGGTCAGTGTGATTTCCACGACCCTCCGGTCTTCCCGGGAACGGGTACGTGAGACTAACCCTTTTTTTTCCAGCCGATCGATCAGCCCGACAACCGTAGCCGGGTGAAGGTACATGCGTCGCGCCAGTTCGGAAGGCTTGATCGGTGAGGCCTCGGCAATCACCTTGATTGCCCACAACTGTGGCCCGGTCAATCCCGTTTCCCGCTCAGCCCGCTTGGAGTGCTCGTTAACCACCTGGAAAAAGCGTCTTATGTTGTCGATGATGACAGCCACCATTTCGGGGGAGCTTCCCGTAACTATTTCTTTTGTTCGCATAATCCTGAGAAAATCCTGTACGTTGAATTCCGATTGCTTGCCAGATGAGGTAATTACCACAAAACCCTGACAAAGCCTATGGGAAAGACGGCGTACACTTGACTCGGGACCTGTGGCTTGAACCGAATAATCGTGGGTTTCAGGTAATATGGCATGTCATTACATTGTTGGGATGCTGTTCAACAAATACTTTCTGAAAAAACAGTATGTTGAAGATGTATCTGTGAGGTTGAAATTTGTTGTTGCGTAGAAAATCAAAACTTGTTATATGTTTACGGAAATTTGTGTATACAAAAGATTTGTGAAGGCATATGGTTTTTTCGCAGCGAAATAGTCTTGCATGATTCAAAAACAACACAGGTTTCCATGAACCGAAAGATACTCCTCATAACTATCCTGGTCGCCTCTTCCTTCCTCGTTTTCCTGGGGATGCGGAATCCGTACCTTTCAGGCGGAAGCGGTCCCAAGCAGCGTCCACGGGCTGTTGTTGAAAATGTTACCAAAGGTTCCCTGGAAGTAGTTCAGCACGTGAAGTTTGAGGCCGCTGGTTCTCAAGGGTTTTTCTTCGTCGGTGCCTTTCAGTACATAACGCTGTTAGCACCTGCTATAGACTCCTCATTTACGCCATTTATTCCAACTGCAACCCTAGCTGCCCGCGCTCCACCTTCATGCTTGTCTCTGCATTCCTGATCAATCCATTCCTGGTAGCACTCGTGTAGTGCCTCTGACAGCTGCGCCTACCGCTGGTGTTGGGAGTTTCTGCCGTTTCAGGTAGCGCGCCCTCTAGATGCATCCTGCGCGTTACTTCGAGGCCAGCGACTATAGACTGTACTTGCCGATCGCTATTTCGGTGCGGTTTTACGCACCGTCGTCACTATACTTCTGGAACTGATGAGAATTGAATGGGGTCCGACAATGGCTGGAGCAAACAAAACCGATTATTCCGTGAGAACCGTGGACATCGTATTCGACATGTTGGAACTGATTATCGCTGAAGAGACGACGCAGCTAACCTTGCCGCGTCTCGCAGCTATATTGGATATCAGTAAGGACAAGGCGTTTCGTATTCTGGCGACACTTGAAAAGCGGGGTCTGGTGGAAAAGGATACCGGAAGCGGAAAACTCCGTCTTGGCATCTGTGCCGTGGGACTTTCGCAGAAGATTCTGAACGGTACCAGTATCATCAAGCATGCCCATCCGGTTCTGGAAAACTTGGCAAAGAAGCACGATGAGGCAGCATACATGACCGTTTTGAAGGGGGATGAAGTGTTGTTCCTGGACATGGTCGACTGTGACCAGACGGTCAAGGCAGCTCCCTTGGTGGGACAGCTTTTTCCTTTTTTCAGCAATGCGGCCGGGAAGGCCATCAAGGCTCTTGAATTTCAGGACATGGAAAAAATGATCAAGAGTGGGAGGAGAAGCCGGGTTCCATGTGACTTGACACAGCTTCAATGCGAACTGGACGACATCCGCAGAAAAGGGGTAGCAGTTGACTGTAACTGCCTGGGCGACGGTATCATCAGTGTTGCAATCGCGGTAAAAGATTACGCCGGCAAGGTCGTCGGCGCTCTGACAGTCTTGGGTCCTTCGTTCAGGATGCTGGCTGAACGCCTGGAAAACGAGATCATCCCATCCTTACGGGAGGGGGCTGACATGCTTTCGGCTAGATTCGGCTATGCACGCAGCTAATTAAAGTAGGTCAGTATCGCATCATGAAAGGGGGAGCGCCGCAGTTTGCTGAATGACGGAAGCGGGACGCCGCTTTACGAACAAACAATCACAGAAAGGAGTAATGTATGGAGCAGCAGTACGACTGGGCAGCTATTGCCAGAAACCCGAAGTTCGTCGAACTTCACAGGAGGAAATCCGTTTTTCTCTTCGGCTGGTGGATCTTTTCAACGGTCTATTATTTCTTATTGCCGATCGGTGCTGCCTATACCCCCGGTCTCTTCAAGATCAAGGTCATCGGCGTTCTCAACTTTGGGTATATCTTCGCCCTTTCCCAGTTCATAGTTTCCTGGGCTCTTGCCCATTACTACGCCCATGTGGCCAACAAGGATTTCGACCGGCTCACCCGTGAACTGATCGACGAACTCAAGTAAAGGAGGACTACATGATAAAGAAAATGTTCGTAGGTTTTGCACTAGCCCTCGCACTGGGTTCCGTCGCCATCGCAGCCGAGCCGTCCAAGGATACCGTCGGCACCCCTGCCGGTAATGCTCCGGTTATCAGTGCCGTTTCCGCTCCGGCAGCCCCGACAGCTGCTCCAGTTGCTACTCCAACAGCTGCGCCGCTGACCAAGAAGAAGGAACTGAAGGCTAACAAGGCCATTACCCTGACAATGTTCGCCGTCATCATCGGCATCACGATGTGTGTTGTCGTGTGGGCTGCCAGGCAGACCAAAACCGCTGCCGACTTCTACGCTGCCGGCGGCGGCATCACCGGTACCCAGAACGGTTGGGCCATTGCCGGTGATTACATGTCGGCAGCCTCCTTTCTGGGGATTTCCGGTCTGATCTCGCTCTACGGTTATGACGGTTTCATGTATTCCGTCGGGTGGCTGGTAGCCTACATCACGGTGCTCCTGATCATCGCCGAGCCGTGCCGGAACGCCGGCAAGTATACGTTGGGTGACATCCTCTCCTTCCGGACCAATCCCAAACCGGTCCGCGCCGTGGCTGCCATCTCCACCGTGGCCGTTTCCACCTTCTATCTGACAGCCCAGATGGTCGGCGCCGGCAAGCTGATGGCACTCCTGGTTGGTGTCCCCTACAGGACCTCAATCATTGGCGTTGGCATACTGATGGTCGGCTACGTCGTTTTCGGCGGCATGACCGCCACCACCTGGGTCCAGATCATCAAGGCCGGTCTGCTCATGTCCGGAGCCTTCCTGCTCTCCGTACTGGTCATGGCCAAGGCAAATTTCAACCCGATCGGCTTTTTCACCGATATCGTCAACAACCCCTTTATCCAGGACCACGTCTCCAAGATGGTACTGAAGGACGGCATCACGCTGGCCGGTGCTGATGCCGGTCAACGCTTCCTTGAGCCCGGCCTTTTTCTCAAGAAACCACTCGATCAGATTTCCCTCGGCATGGCCCTGGTGCTCGGCACCGCCGGCATGCCGCACATCCTGATGCGTTTCTTTACCGTTCCTACCGCTCAGGCAGCCCGCAAATCGGTCATCATCGCCATGTGGATCATCGGCGGCTTCTACGTCCTGACTACCCTGCTCGGATTCGGCGCCGCTATTCATCTTACCCCCCAGGGAATCACCGCCGTTGACAAAGGCGGCAATATGGCCACCCTGCTCCTTGCTCAGCAGATGGGCGCCGATATCGCCCCAATCGTCGGCGATATTTTCCTGGCCTTTCTTTGCTCGGTTGCCTTCGCCACCATCCTGGCGGTCGTTTCTGGTCTGGTCCTTGCTGCATCCGCTGCGATTGCCCACGACATCTATGTCAACGTGATCAAGGACGGTCACGCCGATCAGCACGAGCAGGTCATGGCCGCCCGTATTACCTCGCTGGTAGTTGGCGCCTTCGGCATCGTCATCGGCATCATGGCCGAGAAGGCCAACGTTGCCCATCTGGTGGCACTGGCCTTCGCCGTTGCCTCTTCCGGAAACCTGCCGGTAGTTTTTCTGTCGCTGTTCTGGAAGAGATTCAACACCGCCGGCGTCATCTCCGGCCTGGTAGTGGGTACCATCGTCTCGATCTCCCTTGTGATGGTTTCTCCCAACATGACCTATCCCAAAGTGGTAGCGGCCGGTGCGCAGAAGACCATCGAGGCCCTGGAGAAGAAGCAGGCCGCATTGCCGCCGGGAACCATGCTTGAGGAAATGGATGCCAAGGCGCTTGCCAAGGCCAGGGAAGATTACGAGAAGAACAAGGACGGCAAGTCCATGATGGGGCTCGACAAGCCACTCTTCGGCCTCAAAAACCCTGGAATTGTCTCAATACCGATTGGCTTCATTGCCGCTATACTCGGCTGTCTGGCATTTCCCAGCAGGCGCTCCGAGGAAATGTGGGACGAGATCTACGTCCGTCAGAACACTGGCATCGGCATGGCCAAGGCCATTGATCACTGATTTTCTCCGCCAGAGAGTGAAATGTTATAGGGGGCTATGCCCCCTTTTTTCGCCTTTTTAACGCGTATCCTCTGGTGGCAAACCATTACCTCCCCCAATGAATAGTGACTCCCTCCTCCGCTATAGCCGGGCTTCCATCTCCACAATCGGTCTGATATTCGGGAACATGGCGCGAGCACGCCGATAGAGGGTAGCAGCGCCTTCCTGGTTTCCAACATACAGAAGAGCCATGACTAATCCTCTGTAGATCTCTGGTTGGTCGGGTTTATTTGCCAACGCAGTGAAAAGATGTTCAATGGCCTGTTCGGGGTTCCCCGTGTCGAGACAGAGCATCCCCATTTCATATACCGGATGGACTAGTTGCGGGTTCCTTTGTGCCTGCTCCTTGAGTACGCCCAGCGCTTCAGTAACTCTACCCCTGTCGCGAAGGACGTGGGCAAGAGAGACATAATTACCGTAACGATTCGGACTCTTGGCGATGGCATCGCGCCAGAATAATTCGTCGTCCTGCCAGGTACGATTCCGTGCCACAGTGGCCACTGCCAGAATGACGACAATGAATGATGTCAGCCCCCCCGTGGCACGTGCTGTCCACGGCGAAGCGACGTTGCTTCGTCCTGAAATGAGCCCTCCCAATCCATACACCACAGCGCAAAAGAAACCAATCGAGGGGAGATAGAGGCGGTATTCGAAGATTACACTATTGATCGGGATGACACTCGACTCAACAGATAGGGTTACAAAGAACCAGATAATACCGAACGCTGTCATGCGCATGCAGAGGCAGGTCCGGCCGTGGAGATTGCGTGACCGCCGGATGAGGTACAGAGCACCCAGCGCCAGCATGAGCAGGAAGAGCCCCGATAAGAACACTTCAGGCTGTCCTATGCTGTCATATCTCGGGAACTGCCTGTCCAGGTGCAGGTCGTAGGGGACGAAGAGAATGCGCAGGTAGGTGACTATGACCCGCAGTTGGGTAACGAAATACTGATACGACGAAGTTCCCCCTTCAGTATTCATCAGGTTTACCGAATCTACCAGCGCACCGGAGAGAGACCCTGACGACTGTATGGTCATGCCCGTGATTCGGATGGGAATGACTGCCATCGTTATCAGGAACGGGGAGAGTATGCTAAGGCGGGCTTTCAGGCGGTCACTGAAAAACATCATCTCTATGAAGGTCAGCATCAAGGGGAGCGTGAAGCATATTTCCTTAGAATACATGCCTGCTACAGTCGCGGCCAGGGCGCCGGCATACGGGAGCCATCCACGATTGCGGCCTCTCCTCCAGACAATATACAGAAAGGTGGCCAGCAGGTACCAAAAAGTAGCCAGGGAGGCCATTCTCTGGGTGATATAGGTGACTACGTTCGTCTGTACGGGATGAACGGCAAAGAGGAGGGTTGCAACAAATGCCGACGTATTTGCCAAGCATGCCATTCTCCTTCTTTCAGCAGGATAGGAGTATTGGTTATCTATCAACTGACCTGCCAGAGCCGAAAGCAGCAGATACAGGAGAATGGCGTTGGCGATGTGCAGCCCGATGTTGACGACATGATACCCCGTTACGCTGAAGCCATGCAGGGTGTAATTGATGCCGAATGACAAGTAGCTGAGGGGTCTGGTTGTGACATTGTTCACCACATCTGCATCGACGTTCGTGATGTCAATGCGGGTAGGGGAGAGTATGTTCCGCATGTCACGAACGGCAGGGTTGTCCTGTATGTACGTATAATCATCGAATATGAACGGAACGTTCAAGCTGTTGAAGTACACTGAGAAGACGACAACCGCCAGGAATGCAGTGACGAAATGTCTATTCCCCACCACCGTTATGAGTGCCGACAGTCTGAACTGATAAGCTTTTCTTATGCCCATATTGGTCGCGTTCCCGCTTGCAAGTGACCCGGGTACCTTCATCGAAGGCACCCGGGTCACTTGCTCCGGCAAGATTGTTACAGTCTGTCGTGACAACTATGGCAGGAAGTTGCGCCTCCCGTGTCACCCCACTTGACGGTTTTGCCGTTGTGACACGCGATGTTGCTGCAGGTCTTGTTCGCACCGTCCCACTGAGTTACCGTTGAGAAAGATTTGAACGCGATGTCGTGGGATCCTGATTGCTTGTATCCGACCTGACGGCTCCAAAGTGTCTGGTCGTAACTCTGTTCCCTGAGTTGCGCCTTCGACCTTACCCTGATCGGGTTGAAGGCCACATCCACCCGGCCGCTGACATGTATCCGCTTGTCGGCAATCAGGTCGGCCGGATTCTGCGGAACTGTCCCGTGGCAGGCCACACATGCCTTGTTCCTGTCGTTGGCGTAGGTGGTGACGGTAGCGTAGTGGCACATGTTGCAGTTGATGGTGGTGGCCGTCCCGCCGTTGCCGTGGCTGCTGGTGGGCGTGTTGCCGACGTTGGCCAGACCGACCGTGCCGGTGAAGATGTTGTTGGTGTGGATGCCGGTCACATGGCCGCCACTCACGTTGCTGAAGCCGAGGAAGTTCCTGCTGTAGTGTGCCGGCGAGCCTGGCTGGTTGACCGGGTCACTGGCGTTGGGGGAGTTGCCGTGACACATGGCGCATTTGTCGCCCGTGTATGCAGGACCATACCAGTCCGGAGAAACCATGAACTTCAGGTTTGCGGCATAGCCGTTACTGTGGCAATAGGATGCGGAGCAGCGGACGTTGGCCCCGCTCGTTCCGAAGACTCCCGACGGACCGTTGCCGGCTGCCAGACCGTCGGTCGTGGCCCCGTTTCTGGAGCGGAGATAGCCGACCGCCCCTCCACTGCCGGTGTTGATGCTGTTGATCGTTACATCGAGGGTGCCGTTGGCGTGTTTTGCACTATCCTGCGGATGGCAGTTCGAGCAGCCGAAGTCGTAGGCGACCGATGTTGACCGGCTAGCCGTAAAGTTGTAGAAACTTGGCGTCGCCGTCACATGTCTGCCGTGGGCGCCACTAGCCTGCAATGCGGCGAGTGGATGACAGCCGACGCAGGTGAGGGTGCTTCCCCACTGGGCGGAGTTGTTGTTGTGACAGGCGATGTTCGAACAGCTGCCGTACCCGTCGCTGCCTGCAGGGGTGCGGGGCTGTGAGTAGCTCGTACCCGAGCCTGACCCGCTGAAACTCACGTCGATGTAGCTGTCGGCATGACGGGTGCTGCCGCTTCCGGCACCGTTGTGGCAGGTGGCGCAAGCATACCGGGCGGTGTGCTTCACGTGGCTGGCGGTACCGGTCGTCTGCATGTCCTGGTGGCAGGCGGCGCAGCCGGCGACCGAACCTGCATTGCCCCAGATTGCCGAGCCGTAGACAGCCGGGCTACCGTTGCCGCCGCTCCCCTGGACATCGCTGTGACAGTAGATATTGGAGCAGGAACCGTAGCTCCCACCGAGCGGCTGACTGAGTGAGGAATACCGGTTGAACCCCTTGTAAAGGCCACTGCCAGGCATCTGCCAGATTACCTGTCCGTTCACATGGGTGGTGTCGGCCGGCTGCGGACCGTGACAATCGGAGCAGGAAAAGCCCTGGCTGGCCACATGCCTGGTATGGCTCCCCGTTGCCGGCGGGGAGGCCGCATCGCCGTGGCAGGCATTACAGGACGAGGTCTGGTTTGCCCCGACCCAGGATGGGGTCGAAATCTGGCCGTTCGAGCCGCTCCAGCCGCCGTGACAGTAGATGCTGCATGTCACCGTGTCAGGGGCCAGCGTCAGGGAGGTGCCCGCAGCGGTTTCCCATGATGGATAATTGCCGTTGCCGCTGAAACTGCCTGTTGCCACGCTTCCTTTGAAGCCGGGTACCGTGGTGCTGGTGACGTTGAAGCCGATCTGCAGTCTGTCGTCACCGCTGGTCATGGCTCCGCCGCCGTTGCTGTTGGCATGACAGGCGAGGCACTCCATTCCCCTCTGGCTGTGTGCCTGGTGGGAACCGGGCTGGCCGCTGAAGGTGATTGCGCCGGTGGCCAGCTCGGCGGTAGTCAGCGGCGGATTGCCGTGGCAGGCAGTGCACCCGCCGGCGCCATCGTATCTGAAGCCGCTGCGGTGGGTGTGGCAGAGCGTGCAGTCCCTGTTGTTGTAGTGGGAGGTCACGGCAAGCTTCACGGCGCTGTACTGATGAAACTTGGTCTGATGGTGGCAGACCTCGCAGACGTTTTGGGACTGGTTGGCAGCCAAACGCTGGTCGTTCCCGAATGTGCCGGGTGTGGTCATCTGCGAGGCGGTGATGCGGGAAAAGACTACGGGCCGGGAGCCGATGGGGGTTTCGATGGTCTCCAGGACCATCTTGATGTTGTTCGTGACGTCGTTGTGGCACCATGAGCAATCCCTGTCGGCACCCCAACTGCCGTATTTGGATTGAAGGTTCGGTCCGCTGTGCATCAGCGGGGTGTCGATGAGCGGGGTGGTGACGCCCACCACCTGAACCGGGTT
This sequence comes from uncultured Geobacter sp., assembly GCA_964432205.1. Lineage (GTDB taxonomy): Bacteria > Desulfobacterota > Desulfuromonadia > Geobacterales > DSM-12255 > Geomobilibacter. The sequence goes on from CAYSMK010000013.1 coordinate 78,259, forward strand.
GCCGGTGACCCCGTCGCTGTCCTGGTAAGTGGTTCTTACGTTGTAGGCACTGTTTGCCTGCAGACCGGTGATGGTTGCGGTGTAGGGACTCGCAGCATGGGGGAGTGTCTGCCAGGTGGTATAGGTCCCGGCGGTCGTGAGTTTGTACTCCACCAGCAGGGTGTTGCTGCCGTTGTCGTCGTTGCTGTACGGTGCGGTCAGGGTGATGGAGGAGGTGCTGCTCGCAACCCCGCTCACCGTTCCGGCCGTTGTCCCGGTCACGGCCGCCGACGGGGTCGCAACGTTCATTTCCTGCTGGGCCGTACCGACGATCCCGTCGCTGTCCTGGTAGGTGACGCGAACAGTGTAGGAGGTAGAGGCCTGGAGACCGGTGATGGTCGTCGTGTAGGGACTGGCCGCATGGGAGATGGTCTGCCAGGTGGTGTAGGTGCCGGCGCTCGCCAGCTTGTATTCCACCAGAAGCGAGTTGTTGGCATTGGGATCGCCGGTGTATGGCGCGGTCACGCCGATGGAGGAGGTGCCGGCGGTTGCGCTCGCTGTTCCGGCAACGGTTCTGTTGTCCGGCAGGGTGATGGTGACGGTGGCGCTTCTGCTGGCCGAGACATTGCCGGCGGCATCCTTGGCCCAGGCGTAGGCGGTCCTGGTCCCCTCGCCACTGAAGGTGAACGACGCCAGCGTGGTTTCCGTCCACCCCGCGGCCCCGGCGGCGGGCGCTGTGGCGCTTTCGGTGATCAGGTAGCCGGTGACGCCCACGTTGTCCGAGGCGGTGAGGGTGCTGACCGGCACGGTCAGGGAGGTTGCCGTTCCCGGCATGGTGAAGCTGTTAACCGTCGGCGCGGTGGTGTCGGGCAGGGTGATGGTGACGTCAGCGCTGAGCATGTTTGAGATGTTGCCTGCTGCATCCTTTACCCACGCGTAGGCCGTGCGCAGCCCCTGGGCGGCAAAGGAGTAGCTGCTCGGCTGGCTTGCCAGCCAGCCAGCATCGCTCGCCAACGGTGCCGTACTGTTCTCCTTGACCAGCCACCCGGTTATCCCCACGTTATCCGTGGCAGTGAATGCAGTGATGGTCACAGTGAGCGAGGTGGCGGTCGTCGGCATGGCGAAGACAGTCAGGGAAGGGGCTGCGGCGTCGTTGATGGTGACAGTGACTGCGGCACTTGTCGAGACATTGCCCGCGGCGTCCTTGGTCCATGCATAGGCGTTCCGGTTTCCATACCTGCTGAAGCTGAACATGGCCGGGGCCGTGGCTGTCCAACCGGCCGCAGCGATTGAAGGTGGCGTCGCACTTTCGGTAATTATGTAACCTGCCACACCGACGTTGTCCGTTGCCGTGAAGGCGGTGACCAGCACATTGATCGGCGAGGTCACCGGTGTGGTCATGGCGAACGAGGTGATTGTCGGCGCTGTTGCGTCGTTGATGGTGACGGTTGCGCTGCGGCTGGCCGAAACGTTGCCGGCCGCATCCCTGGCCCAGGCATAGGCGGTCCGGGTACCATAGCCGCTGAAGGTAAACGACGCAGGTGCCGTCGCCGTCCATCCGCCCCCTCCTGGTGCCGGAGCGGTAGCGTTTTCGGTGATCAGGTAGCCGGTTACTCCGACGTTGTCCGAGCCGGTGAAGGTGCTGACCGGCACGGTCAGCGAGGTCGCCGTTGACGGCATGGTGAAGGCACTGACTGTCGGCGCGGTGGTGTCGGGCGGGGTGATGGTGACGGTTGCGCTTCTGCTGGCCGAGACGTTGCCGGCGGCATCCTTGGCCCAGGCGTAGGCGGTCCTGGTCCCCTCGCCAATGAAGGTGAACGATGCCGGCGGGGTTGCCGTCCACCCGGCAGCCCCGGCTGTCGGCGCCGTGGCGCTTTCGGTGATCAGGTAGCCGGTCACGCCCACCGCGTCTGTCGCGGTGAAGGAACTGACCGGCACGGTCAGCGAAGTCGCCGTTGACGGCATGGTGAAGGCATTGACAGTCGGCGCAGTGGTGTCGCCGGCTGTTTCATCGACACTGATCTGGCCGCTCTGGTCTCCGCTGGCGTTGGAATCTGCAAGATAGATCCGGAGATAATCAGAGGTATCCGATTGGATAGTGACCTTGACGGCCAGGAATGACCCGGCGGGAGCCGTTCCCTGAATGCTGCTCATGTTTGGCTGGTATAGAGCCCTGGTGCCGTTGTTGACGGTAACGTCGACGGAACCGAAGGCGGTAAAGATTGCGCCTGATACATAGCCGAGCGAGAACCGCACGACTTTATTGTTAGCAGAACCGCCGTCGCGCAGATACCAGCGGTTGCCCGTAGACTGTCCTTTGACGAGTGTCGGCGAACTATAAGCGGTCGGCTTTATCATGAGGAGCATATCCGCCGGGACGCTGGAAGCGGTCCTTTGTATCCGGTCATCACACGGAAACGCGGCGGTTGTCATCGTTGTCACCCTCAATGACGAGAGGGAAGGCTCGTTGCCGCACGCCTCTGTCCAGTTCGTGGTGAACCCGCCGTATGACTGACCGCTACTGATCTGCCATCGGTAGGCCGTAACGAGTGATTGGGCGGACTGTGGTTTTAAGAACCCTTGAAACATGAATACACTGGCAACAAGTGTCAGGATCAGCACTAAATATGGTCTGGGAACTGATAGTATGGTACGCAGAACGGTCTTTGCCATGATAACCTCGAGAATTGGGTAAATGCATAGATCCCTGAACGCTGAAACGTCTGGGTGTAACGTCCACGCATGCCGGATACGGGCAGGCCAGACAGAAAAATGGCTCACCAATTATCCAGCGTGGCACCGGACGACTGTCAGTGCAGGCGGTTAAACCTGCTTATGCAGAGACACAATGTGCGGGAGGTGCTCGGGAGGAGTTTGGAACGACAAAGGGCTGCGGAGTGGAAACAGTTTCAGTGCTGCGAACATGCGGCAGTGGTGAGAGGGCGATGGTGAAGGAAGGCTGTATTGCCGTAAGGGCGAAAAGGTCCTGTTGCTGGAAATTTTCCTTGCACTTCTTGATCTGGTTCTGGATTACCGCACGCGGGCGGGGCTTTGGCGTGGACGATGTGAATCCCGTCAGATTCGGCAGCTTAAGGCCGAGCGAGATCAGGCCGGCCATGAGCGGGACGATCAAGAGAGAGACCCACACTCTTTTGGAAGAACTAATCGTCATGAAATGCCTTGAATCGGGATTGACACGGTACGTTGCCTTTGCTGATTAGTACCTGATAGCAAATTGTTTGTACTAGCAAACTATGCAAATTCTGCACCAATACAAAACGATTCTAATGTTTACAATATGTCAAAGTGCAACATGTTAAATTGGCAGGGCTTTTGTCGTAGGTGTTCGGCTGGGAGGTAGGGCGGTAGTCCGGGGTTACCTGTCACATTCCTCTTTTCGCGTACCCGACTTCGCCGGATAACGGAATCGGCTGGTAGTTTGCCCGCAGTGAAAAAGTGGGGCGAGACTAGCGCCGGTGGTGGGTCGATGTTTGACGTCGCTTCCCAATGAACATGATCGCAAGAAGGGGATTTTGCACAGTCACCTTTAGAATGGATGAAAATTCATCTCCAGATCATCTGTCCCAGCAGGAACCGTCGCTGAAGCAGTCGCTTAAAGGAGCGGACCTCCTCCAGAGCCAGTTTCAGCCCTCCCGTTTCCATCCGGTTGAGCCGGTCCAGGGAGATGGTGTTGTTCGGCGTTTTCCCTTCACGAAGTGATTCCACCTGAAAACGGAGCCGCAGTAATATGAGCTGATCAAAGGCAGCCCGCAGATTGTCTGCTTCAACCCGGTTTAATGTCCCGGCCTCAACCAGACGTGCAATGCGCTCCAGCGTGCCGCCATCCAGAATCTTAGATTCCAGAGCCAGGACCTTTATCCCCTCGGTAATGGTAAAAATACCGCCCCTCTTTATGTCCAGCAGCTCCTGATGCCCGTCCCCCGTTTCTGTCTTAATCCGGCCCGTCCAGTCGAGCGGTATGCGGATGCGATGAACATTGGCAGCCATTTTCATCAGAAAGAGTTCGTTGCGCCCCAGGTGGCTCGCGATGTGTTGTTTAACCTCCAGTTCAAAGGCGGGATCGCCGTACAGGGTACGCATGTCGCAGAACATGGCCACGTTGATGATGTTTTCCAGCGAGGCGACTGAGAACCACTGGTCCACCTCCCGGCGCCAGCCGTCACTGCTTCTGCGCCAGGATTCGTTGGACGCCATGGTGGCGCCGGGACAGTAGGGAATGCCGATGGCGACGAAAGCATCGATAACGTCGCGACAGAATGCAGCGAGTTGCGCGACTTCGGCAACTGTCAGGCCGTCAGCATGGATCAGGGCGGTATCCTGGTCCGTTGTCAGGGTCTGCTCCCCGCGGCCTTGACTCCCCAGCACGACAAAGGCAAAACAATCGCTCAGGTCTGCATAGCGGCCGGCTCGCACAACCTGTATCAGGCGGAGCAGAATCCGGTCATTGAGACGGGCGATCAGCCGGATCAACTCCTGAATATTCACCCCTGTTGCGAGCAGGTGCGCCACCAGATCCTGAACACGGTGATGAAGCATGCGCAGCTCATCAATCGTGGCAGCCTCTTCAATTTCCCGTATCAGATGCTGCGGTGACTGTTCCCGGAGACGGCAGATGTCGGATTCGGTGATGATCCCGGCCAGGTGGCCGGCTTCATCAAGGACGATCAGGCGGTGAATCCTGTGCCGGGTCATCCGGAGCACTGCATCACGGATACGTTCGTCCCTGCGGATGGTTATCAGAGGGGCATTCATGACCGAACGGACATGCACTTCATGCGGATCAATATCCTGCGCCACAAGCTTGTTGCGCAGGTCACGGTCGGTCATGATACCTATCGGGATGTCCTGTTCACAGACCACCAGGCTGGAGATGTTCTGGTCACGCATACGCCGTGCGGCGTCAACCACGAGGTCGTCGGGACCGCAGGAGAACACGTGAGGACGGTAACACTGACCCACGGTCAGAAACAGGACATTCGAATCGTTCATGGTCAGGTTCCGTTATCTCCGGAAACCCCTGCGCTCTCATACCGGGAGAGGGCTCGGGGGCATTCCGTCGGAGGCGGTTACACGATCAAAAAATAACGGGAAGTTTCCTCCCCGTTCACTACATGGTATCAGCCCGCAGGTGGTTTTCAATACGCCTCTGCCTGGTCAGGGGTGGAAATAGCGGGCATTCAGGATCAGGTGCGCGGCTATGCTTGCTGCGTAGCCGAGCGCGATTGCCCAGCTCCATCTGAGATGGGCGCCAAAGGTGTAGATGCCGCGGGCCGAACCCATCAGCGCCACCCCCGCGGCCGAGCCGATGGAAAGCAGGCTGCCTCCGACACCGGCGGTCAGCGTCACCAGCAACCACTGGCCGTGTGACATTTGCGGGTCCATGGTCAGAACGGCGAACATGACCGGGATGTTGTCAATGATGGCCGAAAGAACACCTACCAGCACATTCGCCGCAGTGTGTCCCAGCCCGTCGTACATGAACTTGGACCCGCCTGCCAGGTAGCCGAACTGCCCCAGGCCGCCGACGCAGAGGATTACTCCGTAGAAGAACAAAAGGGTGTCCCATTCGGCCCTGGCGATCTTGCGGAAGAGATCGAATTGTGCATGGTAGTGACCGGTCACATCCAGTGGGTTGTCACCGTTCAGCATACGCCCTTCAGCCTTCTTCAGGTAGTAGGAGAAGAACGAGAGATATCCCAGCCCCAGCATCATCCCCACTGCCGGCGGCAGATGCAGGAAATTGTGGAACGAGACCGCAGTCACGATGGTCAGCAGAAATAACACCATGATGCGTCTGGCCCCGAGTTTCATCAGCACCGTTTCATTGCTCACCTCGGGTTTTTCCTTCGGCACCGCCAAGCTCATGAAGATTGCCGGAATGAGCCAATTGACGACCGATGGTACGAAGATGGCAAAAAACTCGAAGAAACTCACCTTGCCTTTCTGCCAGACCATCAGCGTGGTGATGTCGCCAAAGGGTGAGAAGGCACCGCCGGCATTGGCAGCCACCACAATATTGATACAGGCCACCACCACGAATTTCGTATTAGTTCCCCCCACGGCCATGGCTACTGCTCCCATAAGCAGGGCGGTGGTCAGGTTGTCCGCAACGGGTGAGATGAAGAAGGCCAGTAATCCGGTCATCCAGAATACTGTCCGCAGGGTGAACCCCTTGTTCACGAGCCAGGAACGGAGCGCCTGAAAAACGTTCCGCTCTTCGAGGGCGTTGATGTAGGTCATGGCCGCCAGCAGAAAGAGGAACAGTTCGGCGTATTCGGTCAGGTTGTGCATGATGGCTGCATGTGCATGGTCAGGCCTGCCCATGGCCTGGTACGACAGGGCCACCAGCACCCATATGATACCGGCCGCAACAATTACCGGCTTGCTCTTGCGCATGTGGAGCTGCTCTTCAAGGATCACAGCCCCATAGGCCACCGCAAACAGCAGCAGGGCACCGATCCCCATGCCCGTGCGGGTCAGGTCGGCAATCTCTCCCGCGCCTGCGGCCCCTGCCGGTAGCGGAAGGAAAATCATAAGCAGAATGTATAGGTAATGCATGATGATTGAATCCTCTCAAGTGATTAATGGTTGACTAAGGTGTCCGGACGCATCTACGTCCATGGGCAAGGGTCGGATAATCCCGGCAGATGGCGGGTTTGGTGTCGTTGATGCCGCACAACGCGGTACGGGTATCGACGCGAACGATGAACGGGCAGCGCTCTTCCGGCTTGCCGGTTTCGGGATTGATCCAGATCCAGCCGAGAGGGTTGACGCGTGCCAGTAGATCGTTACGCCCCTGTCGTCGCCAGCGTTCGATATCGTGCCGGGACGCCCGCAGATGACCGCCAAAGGCTTCGCAGCAGCAGCCGCAGCAGGCGCAGTTGTTTATCCGATCAGCGCCGCAAGACAAGACGATGCGCAGACACTTCTTGAGTGTCCGGAACATGGTCCCTCCCTGGAGCGAGGTGAACTCGTCTTACGAAACGATGTCTATGTTGGAGAGGATGAGGAGCAGCGGGTCAGGCAGGTGGCGCCCTGCTGGGAGATGAAAAGAAATTCGGATTTGATGAAGGGAAGATGGGCTCGGGCAGAAGGGTGGGGAGCAGGGGAGCCGCTGAAGTTTGAACCTCTTTTGAAACGACACTTCTGCGGACGGCAACCGCAAGCCGCCTGCCTTCCATGACCGATACGTGCGTTTCGCAATCTGGCTGGAAGTTCGGAATCTTATCCGTGGAAAAGGTGATCGGAGAAAGCAGCAGCAGAACAACGATCAGGGCCTGCGACAGGACTCTGCGTGGAGAAGTTCGTACTACTGCTGCAAAAGCATCTGCTGTCGGACGGATAAATGCCAACATCTTGAAAATCCTTATGATTAGCTGTTGGTATTTTGCCGGCAATGTATGCATTTTTTGACCACTTGTCCAGTCGATTCGTGTAGTCGATTTGTGTACGTAACCCTCGTTAAAGCCGGGGACCTTGGGGTTGTTGGTCTCTCAATGGAGCATCATGCAATTCCAGTATCCCGATCATTGAGTTGAGAAGTCCGAGGATCTCCGACTGTTTGCTCAGGTAATACGAGGCAGCCGTCTTATCGCCCTCCCCGATATGAACGCCGAACAGATCAATACGTTTCAGTTGAAAGATTTCTTCGTCGGTAACATCATCGCCGAAATATATCGCCCGCTTCAACCCGAACAGATCCATGGCGGAGATAAGCGCTTCCCCTTTGGTGAATGCCTCCATCGGGACCAGATTTACGACATATTTGCCCCCAATCCTTTTGGGACCGGGTTCGAGTTTGTCGATAGCGGCATCTATTCTCGCAAGTGCACGTTCCGGGTCCTCTGCCTTGCGATAATGGAGTGATAACGATTCGCCCTTGAATTCGATTTCCACACCTTGTTCATACATGAGCATGTCATGCAGCTGGGTTCGCCATTTCAGGCACCAGTTGATGAACTGCCAGTTCCGGGCGCTTTCGTGGGGGGGCCATTCTGCGCCATGATTGCCGACGAGCAGGTGAGGCTCGAACCCGAGAATACCCATGGCATCTTTCCTCGACCTCCCGGTGATCACTGCCACCTTTGCCACGTTCGCCAGCCGCTTCATGGTCACCTGTACCGGTTCCGACACCTGTGCCGCGGAATACTCATCGACAATCGGTGCCAGGGTACCGTCCAGGTCGAAGGCGAACAGGGTGTCGGGTGCCACATAGCGTGCCAGAGCGGCAAGACCTTCTGCATTGAATAGATACGTTGGAGTCATGGTTCCTTTCCGATCCTGGTGGCCAGTTTCTCCCGCTGACGGACACGGGCTGCATCCAGCAACATTCTGCCGGCCCAGCGGTAGACATTGAAGTCGCGCACCAGTGCCCGCATGCTGAGCATCCGCTCACGCTGTTCGAAGTCCGGCATGGTGAGGGCTTGAAACAGGGCCGCAGCGGTCTGTTCGATATGATAAGGATTGACGATCAGCGCCTCGTGCAGTTCGTGCGCCGCACCGGTGAACTGGCTCAGGACGAGCACTCCCTGCTCGTCATCGCGTGAAGCAACAAACTCCTTTGCCACCAGATTCATCCCGTCGTGGAGGCTGGTCACCATGCAGACATCGGCGGCCCGGTAGTAACGGTTTACCTCTTCAGGTTCGTGGTGTTCGGACTTGAGGCAGATCGGCTGCCAGTTTCCGATCGAGAAGCGCTGGTTGATGCGAATGGCCAGGTTGCGTACCTGTGCTTCGAATGCCTGGTAATCGTCAAGGGCCGAGCGGGTCGGCGCGGCAATCTGGATAAAGGTAAAATGTCCAACCATCTCCGGGTGCAGTTCCAGCAGCTTTTCAACGGCCCGGAACCGCTCAAGAATCCCCTTGGTGTAATCCTGACGGTCCACACCGAGTCCTATCCTGTGGTCCGGCAAGAGCCCCAAAGCCTTGCGTACCTCCGCCCGGCACTGCTCAACGGGCGGCTGCGTGTCCTGCCAGGGGGGGGGCCACTGGATCGAGATCGGGTAGCTTTCCACCAGCGTCAGTTTGCCGCGACGGGAAATTGTGGATGATTCGTGCTCGATACGGGTCTCCAGGTAGCGGTCAACGGTTTCGAGAAAATTCTTGCAATGGAAAGGGGTATGAAAGCCGAGAATCGTACTGCCGAGCATCCCCTGCAGCAGCTCTTCCCGCCAGGGACAGATGCCGAATGATTCCGGGTTGGGCCAGGGGATGTGCCAGAACGTGATGATGGTTGCCTTGGGGAGCGCCTTGCGGATCATCCCGGGCAGTAGCGCAAAGTGGTAGTCCTGAACAAGCACGACCGGATCGTCACTGTCTGCCTCCTTGACCACCGCGTCGGCAAAGCGTTGGTTGATGGCCATATACTGCAGCCAGTCGCTGGAGCGGAATATCGGGCGAACATGGGCGATATGGCAGAGGGGCCACAGTCCCTCATTGGCAAAGCCGTAATAATAACCGTTTTCTTCTTCCTTGGTGAGCCAGATGCGCCGCAGCGTGTACTCGGGATGTTCCGGGGGGACCTGCACCCGGTCTTGCTGATCCGCGGTATCCCGGTCTGCGGAGCCGCTGCCGTGGGCGATCCAGGTGCCGGAGCAGGCCCGCATGACCGGTTCGACGGCAGTCACCAGACCGCTGGCAGGGCGATTGATCTCTATCCGCTCCTCTTTTCTGATATGGATATACGGTTCCCGGTTGGAAACAACGATGATCCGCTCGCCGGTAAGCTGTTTATGCAGCAGTCTGCGCAGGGAATCGGGACTCCAGGTGATGGTGGCGTCATCGGCGAACCGCCGCTCGGAATCGAGTGCCCGCAGGAGTGTCCGCAGATCGCCCACGAGCGGCTGCAGCTCCGAAGCGACTGCCGGTTGGGAAAACGGTTTGAGGATGCCTTCGCCGCGCAGCATCGCCCGCACGCCGTCCATCCAGCCGCGCCAGCTCAGGTGGGCGACGAATACCGTGATGACGGAGGTGACCACGCCGAGCAGAGCAAAGAGCATGATGACGTATTTGCGGGTATCGGCGCTACGGCGCTCGACAAAGCTCATGTCGTGGACGAGGATCAGGGAGCCGCTCTCTACTCCCTCCTGCGCCATAGGGTGAGTGGCTACGTGGATCGCCCCCTGGGGGAGTTGATGAAGCGGGCTGGTCTCTTTGTCCGGCGATGAGGCCGAGGAACAGCCGAGACTTTCCGGGAAGGTAGGTGTCCGGTAGAGGAGCTTGCCTTCGCCATCACAGTAGCCCAGAGCGAGCAGTCGCTCGTCCTGGATGGCCCGGAGCAGAAGGGCATTGATCCTGGCCCTGTTCCCCTGCTGGAGAAGTTCTTCCAGCGGCTCATGCAGCGTATTGGCAATCAGGCGGGAGCGGATATCCATATCCCGGACGGCCCAGCGCAGGGTAAGCTTGTCCACCAGCGGCACCACCGCATAGGCCAGCAGTGTCAATGCGACGACAAGTGGAAGGATGAAGCGCAGCGACAGACGAAGGGATCGGAAAGAAACCATGTTCAGTGCTCCTCCCGCCTGAAATGCCGGGTCCCTGGGGGCACCGTCAATGCGGGATGACAGGACAGGACAATTTCTGCTGCAGAAACAATAAGGGTTCCGACCCGGCAGTTGCCCATCACATCAAGTTCAAGGGAAATATTCATGCGCAGCTCTCTCATGCCATTTGGTCCCTTGCGTTTGCTCAACCGTGCAGTGGCTGCGGGATGATCTGCTCTGCGTCAAGCATTCGCACCATCAGCTTCATTCCTTGTTCAACACAGGAAAACTGTTCGTCCGACAGTGCATCCAGGCTCTTCATCAGCATACCCTGCGCAACTTCAGGGGCTTTTGCCGCCATTTCCTGTCCCGTCTCGGTAAGATGCAGATCCACCGCCCTCCGGTCTTCCTTTGAACGGGTTCGTGTTGCCAGCCCTTTCCCTTCCAGTCGGTCGAGAATTCCGACAACTGTCGCCGCACTCAAGTACATGTGGCGAGCGAGCTCGGAAACCCGCATGGGAGCGCCGTTGGCCAGGATCTTCAAAGCCCAGAGTTGGGGCCCCGTTAAGCCGGTCGATTGTTCGGCAGTTCGTGAATAATCGTTTATCGCCTGGAATACCCGCCTCAAATTATCGATGATCTCCGGGATAGTCTCACTTCTATCTTTCCCCATGACAACTCCAGAAATTAACTTGACAAAATAGTTGGTGATACAAATAATTGGCCTTACGAATGATAGTAAAACCTCATCAACTCGTCAAGGTTTGATTTGGCAGTCAACATCGCTGGTTTCAAGTAAAGGAGGCACGAATGAAGAACCATGGTGTACGTGTTTTTCTGATATTGGGTTGCATTATGTTCGTTGCCGGCGGTTGTGCCAAGAATGAAATAGTGAAGAAGGATGAGCAGGTCTCGCCGGTTTCTACAGCCTCCAGATCGGTCAAAACTGAACCGGTAACCTCGGAATCTTCAAGTAAGCAGCCTAGGCACTCTTCGATCCAGGACAGCACCGTTCATGATACGTTGGAGCCAATTCCGAATGCGGGTGAGCTTAGGGCTGAACTGGAAAATATCTACTTCGATTTCGATGCGTACGTGCTATCGCAAGACGCCCGCAACACTCTCCTGAAGCATGCCGACATGATGAAAAAGGATTCTTCCGTTGCCGTGCAGATAGAGGGGCATTGCGACGAACGCGGCTCGGACGAATACAATCTGGCCCTGGGCGAGAAACGGGCCAGGGCGGCCATGCAGTATATGGTGACGATGGGAATTCCCCCAAAGCGTTTGTCCGTCATCAGCTACGGCAGGGAAAAGCCCGCTGACGTGGGGCACGATGAGGCGTCCTGGGCCAGGAATCGCCGGGACGAGTTCGTGATCACGACAAAATAGTCTCACCAGGCCCTTTTTGCCCTTGTATGATTTCCATGGATATGTAATGCAGAGAAAATTTGCCGAACAACTTACCCTTCTCGCCAGTGTCATCAAATGGACCTGTTACGCCTCCATCGTCGGGGTTCTGGTCGGATTCGGCACCGCCGCCTTTCTCCGGACGCTCGCCTGGACATCGGACCAGTTTGCCAGATATCCGGATTATTATCTGTTGCTCCCGATAACCCTCGTCGTCTGCAGCACCCTGGTCTCCTGGCTGGCTCCCGATGCGGCCGGACACGGGACCGAAAAGGTCATCGAGGCGGTCCACCAGCGGATGGGCAAGATCCCGCTCATGGTCGTACCGGTAAAGTTGGTTGCCACCGTCATCACCCTTGCCGGAGGTGGGTCGGCAGGCAAGGAGGGGCCCTGCGCCCAGATCGGCGCCGGGCTTGCTTCGGCATTCGGCGGGCTTCTGAGGCTGGAAGACGTTGACCGGCGCAAACTGGTCATTTGCGGAATCAGCGCAGGATTTGCCACGGTTTTCGGCACACCGATAGCTGGCGCCCTCTTCGGTGTCGAGGTGCTGGTTCTGGGACAGGTGATGTATGACGTCCTCTTTCCCTCGTTCGTTGCCGGCATCATCGGCTTTCACGTGGCCTCCCAACTCGGGGTAAACTACCCCCACCTGACTACGAAAATTATTCCCCATCTGACAAGTTGGAGTTTTGCGGAAATGCTCATGCTCGGGGTCTGGTGCGGCTTGATAGCGCTGATATTTATCGAGCTCATGCAGTTGAGCAACCGCCTGTTTGCACGCCTTCCCTGGCCTTCGGCCGCAAAAGCGCTTCTGGGTGGCGGACTGCTGGTGGTCATCGGCAAGGTCTTCTCGACCCGCTATCTGGGTCTGGGACTCGACTCGATCGAGGCGGGGTTGAACGGCGAAGTTTTGCCGGCCGGTGCGTCCCTTATGAAAGCATTTGCCACGGCCATAACCCTTGGCTGCGGCGGCAGTGGCGGGGTCGTTACCCCGATATTCTTCATCGGCACCGCTGCCGGTAACCTGTTTGCGACCCTTTTTCATGAACCGCTGGTCGCGACTTTTTCCGCAATCGGCATGGTGGCGCTGCTGGCGGGAGCGGCAAACACGCCGATTGCGGCATCCGTCATGGCCATGGAACTGTTCGGGGCCGGCATTGCCCCTCATGCCGCCGTTGCCTGTATGGTCAGCTTTCTGATCGTCGGCTATCGCAGTATCTATCCGAGCCAGGTCCTGGGCATGCAGAAAAGCACTTCGTTGAAAGTAGAGACCGGCAAGCCGCTCGCCGAATTCGATCATGCCGTGATCGATCACAGGGGTACATCGCTCTTGGGCCTCATGTTCAGGGGGACGAAGCGCATGCGCTCCGATAGGGAGGTGGATGATTGAGCGTGCGTGTCGATGGAAGGTCTGTTGATTTGTCCAACGTCTGACTTCAAGGAGAAGGTAATGATCTTGAGAACTGCTATCTGTGCCGTTGTGTTGGCAGGGTGTACGGGCATGTTTGCCGGCTGTGCAACTACGGGTCGGAATGCTTCTTTGCGGTACAAGCCGGTCGTCGCTGCAGGGGGCGGGAGCGGAGTGGTCTTTCTGTCGTTGAATGGCAGTCCGTGGAGGGATCCCCAGGAAAGGAGGCCCTCCCGCCTCATGCGGAGACTGGAACAGGTGAGTTTCAGGCCGAGGAAGAAAACAGCGGTTCCGCCAATGATCACGGTCGTCAATGTGAAAAGCGGCTACGGGAGAACCATTGCCAAGCGGGTGATGCCCGTATATTCCGGGGATCTCCTCGTTGATGCGCTGAAGCAGGAACTCAGTGCTGCAGGGTATACGGTCCTGTTGGTTGAGAAGTTACCGAAGAATGCGGGAACGGGGATCGACATCTCAAGTGTCTATGCAAATTTGGAACAGAATTCGGCGCTGTTGACCCTTGATGGAAGATGTCATCTGCAGATCAAGGTGGATATGTGGCGAAACGGTGCAAAGCATGCATCGCATGAGTACGCAACAACCGTTTCCGATTATTCGATCGTAAATCAATCTCTGCTTCATGAGGAGCTCATGTTGAAGGCAGTACAAAACATCATGAGAAAGGCTGTGCCTGACATATACAAGGATTTTTCAACTTTACGGGCATAGTCATGAAATGTTTCCTGCTCCCGCATCTCTTATGCCCAGTCTGCCTTCCCGATGAATATCCGCTGGACCTTTCCGTAGACCGCGAAGTTGGGCGGTAGGGGCGATCTCTCGCTCAGTTTCGTCAGGACAGCATGCCGTCTAGCTCGGGAGCGGCATTTGGCATTCTCACTCCCCCTTGGCTCTGTTTAACATTTAACGCATCGCCATCGAACCCACCCCTTTTCTTTTTCCATTTCTTTTTCCAGCAGCTCATCCTTCCTCCTGCATCAATCAATCCGTGCAGTTGCAGAATTAAACCGCCAATTGCCCCGTGGAGATCCCATGTTAGAATGTAGATATCGCTAATAATTTTGAGAATCTACAAATCCTCTGTGTGTTGTGTTCCATGACGGACAAGGCAACCAATCACCAAAGTTACCCTTTCTCAAAATGGCCGAACCGGCCCTCATTGCCGTGGCCGCGACGACCATCCTCGCATTCGTGCGGGGGACAGCGTATTCGGGAGGAAAAGGGATGACACCGGAAAGTGATGTGGTGACACGGACCGAAGGAGCGTATCGGGGAGAGAACGCCTGGCGGCTCGACCTCGGCGCCACTCCGACTGAAGGTGGAGGGACATTCTTCAGGGTCTGGGCGCCGAAGGTGAAGAGTCTTTCCGTACGGATTCTTACAGGGAAGGAGGACAGGGTGGTCCGTCTCCCGGAAGAGGGCAACGGCTATTTCGCCGCAACTGTGAGCGGAGTCAGTGAAGGAACGGGCTATTTCTACCTGCTCGATGACGGGACGGAGCGCCCCGATCCCGCCTCCCGCTTCCAGCCGGAGGGGGTCCACGGTCCGTCGCAGGTTGTGAACCCGGCCGGTTTTCCCTGGACCGACGGAGGCTGGCAGGGAATACCGCTTGACACGTACGTGATCTACGAGCTGCACGTGGGCACTTTCACGGAGGAGGGAACTTTCGAGGCGATCATCCCCCGCCTGGACTATCTGGTGGAACTCGGCGTCACGGCGGTGGAGCTGATGCCGGTGGGGCAGTTCCCCGGGGAGAGGAACTGGGGCTACGACGGCGTCTATCCCTATGCCCCGCAGAACAGCTACGGCGGGCCGGAGGGGCTCAAGAGGCTGATCGACGCCTGCCACGCCAGGGGGGTGGCGGTCATCCTCGACGTGCTTTACAACCACCTGGGGCCCGAGGGGAACTATCTCAACTGTTTCGGCCATTACTTCAGCGACCGGTACCGGACGCCGTGGGGGGACGCGGTCAACTTCGACGGACCGTACAGCGACGGGGTTAGACACTATTTTATCAGCAACGCCCTGTACTGGGTTACGGAGTTTCACATCGATACTTTGCGACTCGATGCCATCCACGGGATCTTCGATTTCAGTGCCCGCCATATCCTGCAGGAACTGTCCGAAGCGGTGCACGGGCAGGCACGGGTCCATGGCAGGGAACTGCATGTCATCGCCGAGAGCTCCCTCAATGACGTGCGGACCATCACCCCGCCAGAGTTCGGCGGTCACGGATTAGATGCCCAGTGGAACGACGATTTCCACCATGCACTTCGCACGGTTCTGACCGGTGAACAGGACGGTTACTACGTCGATTTCGGGGATTTTTCCCAGCTCGTCAAGGCATTCCGCGAGGGCTTTGTCTACTCCGGTCAGTACTCCCGCTACCGTAAAAGACGTCACGGCTGTTCCTCAACGCTCATCTCCCCGGCCAAGTTCGTGGTCTTTTCCCAGAATCACGACCAGGTGGGGAACCGGATGCGCGGCGACCGGCTCGCTCGGGCCGTGTCGCTTGAAAAGCTGAAGTTGGCGGCCGGCGCCGTTCTCCTCTCGCCGTATCTTCCCCTCCTGTTCATGGGAGAAGAGTACGGAGAAACCGCCCCGTTCCCTTACTTCGTGAGCCATGGCGATCCGGAACTGGTGGAAGCGGTGCGTCGGGGACGAAAGCAGGAATTTGCCTCCTTCGCCTGGCAGGGGGATATTCCCGACCCCCAGGCCGAGGAAACGTTCCTGGCGGCAAAGATCGATCCGGAGCTGCGTCACGAGGGGGTACACCGCACTCTGTTCTCTTTGTACCGTGAGCTCATCCGGCTGCGGAAGGAACTCAATCCTCTGCGAAAGTTCAGTCGAGAGGATATGGAGATAGTAGGGATCGAGCCGGAGAAGATCCTGGTAATGAGGAGATGGTCAGGCGGCGATGAAATCCTCTGCTTATTCAACCTCGACGACAGGCAACATAACGTCCCCGTTTCCGTACGCCATGGCTCCTGCCGAAAGGTCCTCGATTCGGCTGACGAAAAATGGGGAGGCGTCGGAGGCCGGGCGGCCGGGGAGCTGTTCGCCGGCACAGGGGATACCTTGGTGACGATGGCACCGTGGAGCTTTGTCCTCTACTCGACGGAATAATGCACTGGAACGGATGAAGGCAGCCCGCCAGGAGGGAAGATGGACGACAACGTGCTCAACGCTGCGAGAATTCCCGTAGCCACCTACCGTCTCCAGTTCAACGGCGGCTTCGGGTTTTCCGCTGCCAGGGAGAATGTATCCTACCTGTTTGAACTGGGGATCAGCGACCTCTATGCTTCTCCCTATTTCAAGGCACGGTCGGGGAGTCTCCACGGCTACGACATCGTCGATCCGACCTCTTTGAACCCGGAAGTGGGGGGTGAAGGGGATTACGCCGGATTAGTGAAAGAACTCCACAGCCACGGTATGGGGCAGGTGCTCGACATCGTACCGAACCACATGTGCATCGCGAGCAGCGACAATGCCTGGTGGATGGATCTTCTCGAAAACGGGCCGAGCTCGGTCCATGCGGGATTCTTCGACATCGACTGGGAACCGGTCAAGAGGGAGCTGAAAGACAAGGTACTCTTTCCCATCCTGGGTGACCAGTACGGCGCGGTTCTCGAAAACGGGGAACTTGCCCTTGTCTTTGCGGATGGTTCATTCTTTCTGCAGTACTATGATCGCACGCTGCCGATCAGGCTCAAGAGCTACAGTGCAATCCTGACTCACCGCCTGGGAGAACTGGAACAGTCGCTTTCTCCCGACGACACGCACTATCAGGAGCTGCTGAGCATCGACACCGCACTCAGGAATCTTCCTCCCCACACGGAGCGGGATCCGGAAAGGATTGTGGAGCGTTACCGTGAAAAGGAAGTCATCAAGCGCCGCCTGTCCACTCTGTACAACGAAGCAGCCGAAATCAGGGAGTTCATCGACCGTAATGTAACCATTTTCAACGGCAACAAGGGGGAGCCGGCAAGCTTCGACCTCCTGGATGAACTGCTCAGGCAGCAGGTCTACCGTCTTTCCCACTGGCGGGTCGCCACCGAGGAGATCAACTACCGGCGCTTTTTCGACATCAACGAGCTGGCAGCGATCAGGATGGAGAACCCGGCGGTCTTTACCGAGACGCACCGGCTGGTATTGCGGCTCGTACGGGAGGGCAAGGTTACCGGACTCCGGGTGGATCACATGGACGGACTCTACAATCCAACCGACTACCTGGGCCGGTTGCAGAAGGAATGCTTCCTCCAGCGGGAACTGGGTCAACTGGAGCATGCCGCGGGGAGGAAGCTTACGGAGGAGGAAGAGCGTGAAAGGGAGACGGAACTCCTGCGGCGTCATGGCGAACTGCTCGCCGCAGATCCCGGTTACAAGCCTTTTTACATCATCGGTGAGAAGATACTCACCAAGGGGGAAAAGCTTCCCGAGGAATGGCCGGTCTTCGGGACCACCGGCTACGAGTTTGCCAACCTGCTGACCGGACTCTTCGTGGATGCGATGAACGCCAAGGCGCTCGACGCGATATACACGCGGTTCAACGGCGGACGGATGAACTATGGGGATACGGTCTATGAGCGGAAAAAGCTGATCATGCAGGTCGCCATGTCGGGGGAGATCAATGCCCTCGGTTATCACCTGAATACCATTTCCGAGGTCAACCGGCACACCCGCGACTTCACCCTGAACAGCCTGATCAAGGCCCTGGTGGAGGTGATCGCCTTCTTTCCGGTGTACCGCACATATACCAGCGGCCCGGGTGTGACGGACCGGGACCGCCAGTATGTGGAATACGCCGTAACCAGGGCGAAGCGGAAAAACCCGGCCATAAACGTCTCGATCTTTGATTTCATCAAGGATGCTCTCCTCCTCAGGTTCTATCCGAACATGGGGGAAAGGGAGACGGCGGAGTGGGTCGAATTCGTCATGCGCTTCCAGCAGATCACCGGGCCGGTGATGGCCAAGGGAGTAGAGGACTCGGCATTCTACGTTTACAACCGTCTCGTATCACTGAACGAGGTCGGTGGCAGCCCCGAGCGGTTCGGCTCGACCCTCGAAGCGTTCCACGGGCAGAACGTCGAGCGGGGGCGATCACGTCCCCTTGCGCTTCTTGCCACTTCGACCCACGATACGAAACGTAGCGAGGATGTCCGCTCCAGGATCTGTGTTCTTTCCGAGATTCCCGACAGATGGCGGGCAGCGATTACCCGATGGAGCAGGCTAAACAGCCGAAAGAAGGTGAGGGTGGACGGCCAGCCGGTTCCCGGCCGGAACGAGGAGTATCTGCTTTACCAGACCCTGGTCGGAGCCTGGCCCATCGAACCGGCAACGGCAGAGGAGTTCGCGTCGTTCCGGAAGAGGATCGGAGAGTACATGGTGAAGGCCGTGCGGGAGGCAAAGGAGAGTTCCAGCTGGATCAGCCCGAACTTTGCCTATGAGGAGGCCTTGAGCGGATTCATTGCTGCCATCCTGAGCGATGCTCCCGATAACCGATTCCTTGCTGATATCAGGGAATTCCAGCAGATTACCAGTTATTGCGGGAAGCTCAATTCCCTCTCCGGCACCCTCCTGAAAATCACATCGCCCGGCATCCCCGATTTCTACCAGGGGAGCGAACTCTGGGACTTCAGCCTCGTTGACCCGGACAACCGGCGGCCAGTAGACTTTGCTATCAGGAAAAGGGCGCTCGCCGAGCTGAAGGGGGGAGAGGCAGCGGCCGGCCCGCTCACTCTGGCCAGAATGCTGGCCGCCGACATGCGCGACGGCAGGATAAAGCTCTATCTCATCTGTCAGGCGCTCAAACTTCGCAATGACAGACTCCGGCTGTTCGAGAAAGGCCAATACACACCGCTCCCCGCGGCGGGGGAACGGGCCGACAACGTCTGCGCGTTTGCCAGGAGCGATGAAGGGGGATCGGTTGTGGTCGTTGCCCCCCGCTTCTTTACCAGACTGGTCAGACATCCGGGAGATCCGCCGCTGGGGAGGGAGGTATGGCAGGGGACCAGGATCGTCCTCCCTGCCGGACAGGGGGGAGATCGCTACCGCAACGTCTTCACCGGCGAAGTGCTTGAACCGGCGCGGCAGGAGGATGGGAGCGTACTCCATCTGTCCGACATCATTTCCGACTTTCCCTTTGCCCTGCTGGAAAGGGTCACAGAATGAAGCGGGCCCGGTCGCGCAGGGTGCTGCAGGCGAGAACAAAGAGGGCGGCATTCCAGGACTGGCCCGGCATTCCCATGGGCTCGCCGGTCCGGCCGTGGAACCACTCGTTGAACTCCCAGCCGCCCACCCGGTTGGCCAGGGCAAGCCTCTCCAGTTCGCGCCAGGCATCTTCCTCTCTGCCGAGCCTGGCCAGGAGCATGACCCAGAAGCCGCCGACAAAGGGCCAGATACCGCCGTTATGGTACTGCCAGGGAAGGTTCTGCCGGTGACGCTGCATGTAGAGTCGCCACAGGGGGTGTTCCCGTTCGATGGGGTTTCCGACCACCCGGACAGGAAAAGGCAGATTGGCCCCCATCTCCGAGATTGACGCGGCGATCCGTCCTCCGTGGGAGGCGTCGGCCAGACCGGTAAGGGCGGCCAGGATGTTGGCGAAGATGTCTACCTCTTCTCCCCAGACGGAGAAATTGACGAAACTGAGGAAAAAGTGGGTGCGCTTGGCCCTGTTCCTGATGTAGTGCATGAGGAGTCGGGCCCGGCGCTGTTCAGGTACCGCATTGCCGAAGGGGAAAAAGAGGAGGTTCGCGTAGTCCCTGGTCTCCCTTGCAGTGGGAAGGTCGTACAGCTTCTTCACCCAGTACCAGAGGGCGTTGGTGTAGAGGACGAATCCGGATCGGGGCATGATGTCGGCCCAGTCGCTCGCCTCGTTCTGCTGGAGGAGATACCAGATCTGGTGCTCCTGGCATTCAAGCCAGCGCAGGGCCAGCGCCGTCCGGGGAGCAAGTTCCTCGCCGAGAGTTTTGCCCGGGAGCATGCGGTCGAAAAAGTCGACCGCGATCAGCCACCAGAGGGTGGCGTCGATGCAGCCGGTATACCAGAAGTCGACCTCGCCGGTCTCGGGCTTGACATACTTGGGGATCTGACCGTTTGGCGCCTGGTGCCGCGCCAGGGTCAGAAGCCCATCTCGGGCGCATTCGATGAGGCCGGACTCTTCCGAGGCGACCATCCCCAGGGCGCAGATCGCCGCATCCCGGCCGAAGATGCTCGTATAGTGGCGACCGACCGCCTTCTCCGTCCTGGCAGAGGCGAGAATCCCGCCTGGGGTAGTATTGTGCCGCAGGAGTTCCAGCGCGTTACGATAGCAGGTCTCCAGGAGCTCCGTGTCGATTGCACGGGGTAGCGCTGTTTCATTCATGGGTCGTCACCATCCTCGGCCATTTGCTGCATGTCAATTATAACCGGTTTTCATCCGAATCTCCGGATAGGAAACCCGATTGTTAGTTCTGACAGGGGGGTGTTCAATGTCGCCAAAAAGGATCGGTAAGCCGGAACCGGCATCCGCCTACCTTCTCGGAGATGGCCGCAAGAGGATAGTCATCGAGAAGGTCGCTCCCGAAATCGACTGCGGCCGTTTCCCCATAAAGCGGGTCGTAGGTGAAATTGTGTCGGTCCAGGCGGACGTCTTCGGTGACGGTCATGAGGCAGTTACGGCCACGCTCCTTTACAGGAAGGAGGGGGAAGAAACCTGGCGCGCGATTTCCATGGTCTGTCTCGGCAACGACCGCTGGGAGGGGGCTTTCACCGTGCCCGAGCTGGGGAGCTATTATTACACGGTGAGCGGACGCATTGACCGTTTCACCACCTGGAAGAACGATCTGAAGAAGAGGTTCCAGGCCGGAGAAGCGCTTACTGTCGACCGTCTCATCGGCGCCCAGCTCATCGAAACCGCTGCCGAGCAGGCAACGGCAGGGGACAGGGAACGCCTGCTGGAGATGGCCATGGCCATCCGCAGCGATGCAGACGACACTGCAGCCCTTCTCCTGGCCCAGAACGACGGACTGGCCCGGCTCATGGAGATGCATGCCGCTACGCAGTCGACCACCACATACGGGAAAAGGCTGGAAGTGGTAGTGGAGCGACGGGAGGCCCTTTTCAGCGCCTGGTACGAGCTCTTCCCCCGTTCCTGCTGCCGGGAGGAGGGGAGACACGGCACCTTCCGGGAATGCGGGAAGTTCCTCCCCCTCATCGCCGGGGCGGGTTTCGACGTGATCTATTTCCCTCCCATCCATCCCATCGGCCTGACCAACCGGAAGGGGAAGAACAACTCCCCGGTCGCCGAGGAGGAGGACCCCGGTTCTCCCTGGGCGATCGGTTCCGCGGACGGCGGGCACAAGGCGGTCCATCCGGAACTGGGGAGCATGGCGGATTTCGAACGCTTCGTCGTCCGGGCAAGGGAGCTGGGACTCCAGGTGGCCATGGATATCGCCTTCCAGTGTTCGCCCGATCATCCCTATGTGCGGGAGCACCCCGAATGGTTCCGCTGGCGTCCGGACGGCACCGTCCAGTACGCCGAAAATCCGCCCAAGAAGTACGAGGACATTATCCCCTTCGACTTCGAGTGCGACCAGTGGCAAGACCTCTGGGAGGAACTGCGGAGCGTCTTTTTCTTCTGGATCGAACGGGGAGTGTCCATCTTCCGGGTCGACAATCCCCACACCAAACCGTTTCCCTTCTGGGAGTGGGTGATCCGGGAGGTGAAGAGCGCCCACCCGGAGACCATCTTTCTCGCCGAGGCATTCACCCGCCCCAAGGTCATGTACCGTCTCGCCAAGCTCGGTTTCAGTCAGTCCTACACCTATTTCTCGTGGCGCAACACCCGGCTGGAACTGGAGCAGTACCTGACGGAGCTGACAAAGACCGAGCTGAGGGAATTCTTTCGCCCCAATTTCTGGCCGAACACCCCGGACATCCTCCCCGAATTCCTCCAGTACGGCGGTGCGACCGCCTTTGTCATCCGCTTCCTCCTGGCGTCAACCCTGTCGGCCAGCTATGGAATTTACGGTCCTCCATACGAGTTCTTCGTGTCCGGCGCCCTCCCGGGAAAAGAGGAGTACCACGATTCCGAGAAGTACGAGATCAGATGCTGGGACTGGAACGACCCCCGCAACATGCGGGAGATGATTACCAGGGTCAACCGGATACGAGCTGAAAACCCGGCCCTGCAGGTGAACTGGAACGTCCACTTCTGCCAGACGGACAACGACAATGTCCTCTGCTATCTGAGGGGGACCGCCGACCGGTCGAATCTGCTGCTCATCATAGTGAGTCTCGACCCCTTCAACAGCCAGGAATGCATCATCCGTGTCCCCCTGGAGGCGCTCGGCGCGACACCAGGCCAGCCATATCTGGTGCACGATCTCCTCACCGACGAGAAGAACATCTGGCATGGAGAGCGGAACAGGGTGGCGCTGAACATCCATGCGATGCCGGCGCGAATCTGCCTGCTCAAACCGCGGCTTCGCCGGGAGCACGATTTCGATTACTACATGTGAGGTACGCCGATGCCCGTGCGCGACATTCTTCTGGGAACCGATCCTCTCTGGTACAAGGACGCCGTCATCTATGAAGTCCATATCAAGAGCTATTGTGACAGCAGTGGCGACGGCATCGGCGACTTCCGGGGACTGCTCCGAAAGCTCCCCTATCTGGAAGAGCTCGGGATTACAGCCATCTGGCTCCTCCCGTTCTATCCGTCGCCGTTGCGTGACGACGGCTATGACATCGCGGATTATCTGAGTATCAACCCCGACTACGGCACCCTGGCCGATTTCCGGGAATTCCTCCGGGAGGCCCATGCCAGGGGGATCAGGGTAATTACCGAGCTGGTCCTGAACCATACCTCTGACCAGCACGCCTGGTTTCAGAAGTCCCGACGGGCAAAACCGGGTTCAGTATGGCGTGATTTCTACGTCTGGAGCGATTCCCCCGACCGTTACCCGGATGCGCGGATCATCTTCAAGGACTTCGAATCCTCCAACTGGTCGTGGGATCCGGTGGCCAAGGCGTATTACTGGCACCGGTTCTACTCCCACCAGCCGGACCTCAACTTCGACAACCCCCGGGTGCATAAGGCCCTGTTGCGGGTTCTTGATTTCTGGTTCGGCATGGGGGTTGACGGTCTGCGCCTGGACGCGATCCCGTACCTGTACGAGCGTGAAGGGACCAACTGCGAAAATCTCCCGGAGACCTATGAGTTTCTCAAAACACTGCGAGCCCACATGGACGGCAGATACCCCAACCGGCTTCTGCTCGCGGAGGCAAACCAGTGGCCGGAGGATGCCGTGGCATATTTCGGGGAAGGGGACCTGTGTCACATGGCCTTCCACTTCCCCCTGATGCCCCGCATGTTCATGGCGCTCCAGATGGAAGACCGTTTCCCGATCATCGATATCCTCGAACAGACCCCGAAGATACCCGACGGCTGCCAGTGGGGACTGTTCCTGCGCAACCACGACGAACTGACCCTGGAGATGGTGACCGACGAGGAGCGGGACTACATGTATCGCGTCTATGCCCGGGACCCCCGGGCCAGGATCAACCTGGGTATCAGGCGGCGTCTTGCCCCACTCATGGGGAATGACCGGCGAAAGATAGAGCTGATGAACGTGCTGCTCTTCACCCTTCCCGGGACCCCGATCATCTACTACGGAGACGAGATCGGGATGGGCGACAACTACTACCTCGGCGACCGTAACGGGGTACGCACCCCGATGCAGTGGAGCCCGGACCGCAACGCCGGCTTTTCCATGAGCAACCCGCAGAGGCTCTTTCTCCCGGTCATCATCGATCCCGAGTACCACTTCGAAGCGGTCAACGTGGAGAACCAGGCCCGCAATACATCGTCACTCCTCTGGTGGATGCGCCGGATGATCGATTTGCGCCGGAGGTTCAGGGCGTTCGGCCGGGGGAGCATCGAATTTCTCATGCACGACAACCCCAAGGTGCTTACGTTCGTGCGCAGGCATGAGGAGGAAATCATACTGGTCATGGTCAATCTCTCCCGTCATTCCCAAGAGGTGGAGATCAGTCGCCCCCGCTACGCCGGCTTTGTTCCGGAAGACCTTTTCAGTCGGAAGCGGTTCCATGAAATCAGGGATTCACCTTACCTGATCATTCTGGCAGGGCATGACTACCAGCTCCTCCTCATGAGGAGGGAAGCCGGGGATATCACCCTGAAGGAGGGGGTAACGGTTCCCGAACTTTCGGTCGAAGAGCCGTGGGACAGCGTCTTGGAAGAAAAGCAGGTGGTACGGCTCGAACAGGACATTTTGCCCGAATATCTGCACAAGTGCCGCTGGTTCGGGGGTAAGGGACGCACAATCGCCAGGGTTTCGATAACGGAACGGATTCCCGTAACCGGTGGCGGGCAAACGGTCTTTCTTCTCCTCATCGAGGTTGCCTATGCCGAGGGGGGGGGAGAGAGCGTCATGCTCCCTGTCCACTATGCCGACCGGGAGGACGCGCGACGTCTGCGCGAGGAATGCTCCCAGTCCGTTATCGCCCGTCTGCGAGTGGGGGGGACGGATGGGTTACTCTATGATGGTGTATATAGCGGCAGCTTCCGCGCGAGCCTTTTTGAGATGATCGCACGCGGGAAGAGGAGCAAGGTGAAGGGGGGGGAACTTGTCGGCCGGCGAAGCCGGGCATTCAGAA
This sequence comes from uncultured Geobacter sp., assembly GCA_964432205.1. Taxonomy (GTDB): domain Bacteria; phylum Desulfobacterota; class Desulfuromonadia; order Geobacterales; family DSM-12255; genus Geomobilibacter. The sequence continues at coordinate 103,237 of CAYSMK010000013.1, forward strand.
CTCTTCTTGCCGGGGCCGGGAGCCCGGAGAGCAGCTCGGTGCTGACAGCTGAACAGACCAATACCTCGATCATCATCGACAACCGATTCTTCCTGAAGCTTTATCGCCGCCTGGAGGAGGGGGCAAACCCAGAGGTGGAGATGGGGCAGTTCCTCACCGATGGCATCCGTTTCGATGGGGTCGCACCTTTGGCAGGAACATTGGAATACAGGCGGTCAACTGCCGAGCCGGTGACCATCGCCATGCTCCAGGGGTATATTCCGAGTCACGGCGATGCCTGGAGCTTCACCCTGGACGAGGTTGCCCGTTATTACGATCTCGTTCTGTCAAAAAGAGGGGAGGTCCCTGGAGCGCCGAAGTTGCCTCCATCGCTCTTCGATGTGGATTTTGCAGCAGTCCCCCCCTTGATGCAGGAGTTGATCGGCGGATTCTACCTGGAAATGGTCATGCTCCTCGGCAGGCGTACGGGAGAGCTTCATCTGGCCCTTGCATCCCGGTCGGATGAAGCTGCCTTCTGTCCAGAGCCATATTCCATTCTCTACCAACGCTCCGTCTATCAGTCGATGAGAAGCCTCGCAAGGAAAGTGCTTGCCCACCTGGGAAGAAATGTCGGCCGGCTCGGCCAGGATGCCGCGGAAGAGGCGAAACGGCTGCTGGCCGCTGAGCAGGATCTCCTCCAACGGTTCGGCAGGTTCCTCGATCGTAAGTTTTCTGCCATGAAGACTCGCATCCACGGCGATTATCATCTGGGCCAGGTACTCTTTACTGGAAAGGATTTCGTCATCATAGATTTCGAGGGGGAACCGGCCAGGACCATGAGCGAAAGGAGGATAAAGCGTTCCCCCTTACGTGATGTGGCAGGGATGCTCCGTTCGTTTCATTATGCCGCGCATGCCGTTCTCCTCCAGCAACTGCGCGTGCGTAGCGAAGATGTCCCCATTCTCGAAGAGTGGGCGGAAGTATGGTATCGTTTTGTCAGCGGGGTATTTCTCCATGCCTACCTGACCACCGTCGCTGCGTCACCTTTCATACCCGGAGACCGGCAGGAACTGGAGATCATGCTCGACGCCTTCCTGCTGGAAAAGGCGGTATATGAGCTGGGATACGAGCTGGACAACCGCCCCGACTGGGCTGGAATACCCATCAGGGGAATCCGGGGGATTCTGCAGGACTCTTCCGGTAACGCGGCGATTACCTAGTTTCCGTCCGGAAAGGGTTCTTTTCCGCCCTGGCTGTGTCAACCGCGGTCTTGCTTGTGCGGCGTACAGTAGTACGCCTCCGCGCAATCCCTTGATTTCCTTGCCAGGACGAAAAATCCCTCCTTTCCGAATCGGAAACCAGTAGTTTCTCATCCGGAGTTTCCGGATGAAAACTACCTGAGGACTCTTATGAGGATACGTCTCAACCTGCTCCGCGAATTCTCCATTCCCCTTATCGCCGGGGTAGTCATCGCCCTGATCTGGGCAAACCTCGACCCTGAGAGCTATCACCACCTCATACATGCCCGGCTAGTGGGCCCCCTAAGCATCCATTTCCTGACCAACGATGTCTTCATGGTCTTTTTCTTCGGTATCGCAGCCGCGGAAATAACCCAGAGCTGTCTCCCCGGCGGGGATCTCCATCCCCTCGGAAGAGCCATAAATCCTCTTCTGGCAACCTTTGGCGGGGTTGCCGGGCCGGTCGCGATCTATCTCGGCCTGAACGGTCTCATCGGCTCGCCTCCCCTCGTCAACGGGTGGGGGATACCGACCGCCACCGACATCGCCATCTCCTGGCTCGTGGCCCGTCTCATCTTCGGCAACGGCCATCCGGCCATCGCCTTCCTCCTGCTGCTCGCCATCGCCGATGACGCCATCGGCCTCGCCATCATCGCCATCTTCTACCCCGATCCCTCCCAGCCGACGGAGCCGGCCTGGCTCCTCCTGACCTGCCTGGGAATGCTGGCTGCCTGGATCATGCGGTGGCAGAAAACGAAGAGTTATTGGCCCTATGTCATCGCAGGCGGGGCGTTTTCCTGGATCGGCCTCTATTTCGCGGGGCTCCATCCCGCGCTGGCCCTGGTACCGATCGTGCCGTTTCTCCCCCACCCGCGCAGGGAACACAGGCACCTCTTCGAGGAGGACCCGCGAGACGTCTCGACGCTGGCGACCTTTGAACACGAATGGAAGGTCATCGTCGACTTCGGGCTCCTCTTGTTCGGCCTGGCCAACGCCGGGGTCCATCTTGCTTCCCTTGGTACCGTCACCTGGCTGGTGTTCGCATCACTCCTGTTCGGCAAGTGGATCGGCATCTTCGGCTGTGCGCTCCTTGGTGTCAAGTTCGGCTTTCACCTTCCGGAGGGGATGGATTTCAGGCATCTCACCATCGTGGCGATAGTCGCCGGTATCGGTTTCACCGTGTCGCTCTTTATCGCCGACCAGGCGTTTGTCGATCCGGTCCTTCAGGAGGAGGCGAAGATGGGGGCGCTGCTCTCCATCGGCATGGCATTGATTGCCATCGTGACCGGCAGGATGATGGGAATAAGAAAATCACCTCAAAAGGGACCCCATGACCGTTGAAATTGCCATAGTCCTGGCTTTCGTCGTGACAGCCGTCATCCTGTTCGCCACCGAGAAGCTGCCGGTCGACCTGGTCTCGATCATGGTCATGGTTGGCCTCGTCCTTTCCGGGGTCATCACGCCCGAAGAAGGGATCGACGGCTTCAGCCATCCGGCTACGGTCACGGTCGGCTCCATGTTCATTCTCTCAGCCGGCCTCTACCGGACAGGGGCCGTGAATTTCCTTGGTGCGAAGCTCGTCCAGGCCGGCAAGAGGAACTTCTGGCTCGCCCTCGTCCTTCTCATGCTCACCGCCGGCAGTTTCTCGGCCTTCATCAACGACACCGCCGTGGTTGCCATCCTTATCCCGGTCGTCCTCGGGCTTGCCCGGGAGCTCAAGGTGAGCCCGGGCAAACTCCTGATGCCCCTCTCCTTCAGCGCCCTCTTTGGCGGGGTATGCACCCTGATCGGCACCTCAACCAATATCCTCGTCAGCTCCATTGCCGTCAGACACGGCCAGCCCCCCTTCGGCATGTTCGAGTTCACCCCGTTTGGCGTCATCATTCTCGTCGTCGGGAGTCTCTACATGCTCCTCATCGGTGTGCGCCTCATTCCCGGGAAAGAAGTGGAAGAGGATCTGCGCAAGCAGTTCGGCATCGGTGACTACCTGGTGGAAATCGTGCTGGAGCCGGAGGCGCTCTCGGTCGGCACGGTGCTGGCCGACTCCCCTTTGCTGCGGGACCTCGACCTCAGGAGCGTAGATGTCTACCGCGACGGCAGGCGGCTAGAGGAACCACAGGACCGGCTCGTACTCCAGGCGGGAGACCACCTCAAGGTGCGGTGCGATCTGGAGAACTTCCGCAAGCTCCAGGAGCGCAAGGGGATTGCCCTGCGGCAGGAGACGGAAGGGAAGGCGGAAGGGGAGGAGTCGATCCTCGTGGAGGCGGTCATTGCCGGTGGTTCCACCCTCGACGGCCGCTCCCTCAAACAGGCCCGCTTCCGCTCCCGCTACGGTCTCACCGCCCTTGCCGTTCGCCACCGGGGGCTCGTCATGCGGGAGCATCTGGAAGAGATGCAGTTGCGTGCCGGCGACGTCCTTCTCTTCGAGATGGAGAGGCACCACCTGGACCAGCTCAGGGAGGACAAGACCTTCGTCCTCGTCTCCGAGGCGGAGTTTCCCACCTTCCGCAGGCAGAAGATGGTCATCGCCGTTGCCATCATAGCCTTCGTCGTCGTGAGCGCCGCTACGGGGATACTCCCGATCCTCGTGAGCGCCGCCCTCGGCTGCGTCTTCATGGTGTTCTCTCGCTGTCTCACCCTTGAGGAGGCATACGGGGCGATCCAGTGGAAGGTCATATTCCTGCTCGGAGGGGTGCTCGCCCTGGGCAAGGCGCTGGAGCAGAGCGGCGCCGCTCTGCTCCTCGCCAACACCCTCGTGGAGACGGTCGGCAGCCTGGGTCCCCGGGCGCTCGTCTCCGCTTTTTACCTCATGACCTCCATCATGACGGAACTCATGTCGAACAACGCCACGGCAGCGCTTCTTACTCCCATTGCCATCGCCGTTGCCGAGTCTTACGGGGTCGATGCGCGCCCCTTTCTCATGGCGGTCACCTATGCCGCTTCGGCCGCCTTCATGACCCCGGTCGGCTACCAGACGAACACCCTCATCTACAGCCTGGGCCATTACCGCTATGCCGACTTTCTCCGGGTCGGCACACCTCTCAACATCATCTTCTGGATACTGGCCACCATCATGATCCCCTGGTTCTGGCCGTTTTAGGCAATGGAGGCACCGATGACGACGTACCGATTATGGCTGGAACAGTTGAAGAGCTATTTCGACGTACCACTCCTGACCCTTGGGACTGCCCAGGTAACCATCCTGACCTTGATCTACCTGTTCGTCTTTTCGCTACTGCTGTTCTATCTGAGCGCCAAGCTCCGTAACTGGATCGTCGATCAGTTCCTCACCAGGACCAGGATGGACGTCGGCGCGCGGCAGGCGACCGGATCCATCATCCGTTATTTTGTCATCGCCGTAGGCTTCATCATCATTCTCCAGACGGCGGGGATCGACCTGACCGCCCTGAACGTCCTGGCCGGCGCCGTCGGCATCGGTCTCGGCTTCGGCCTGCAGAACATTGTCAACAACTTCATCAGCGGCCTCATCATCCTCTTCGAGCGGCCGATCAAGGTGGGGGACCGCCTGGTGGTAGGTGACGTCGAGGGTGATGTGGTGCGGATCGGTGGGCGCAGCACCGAGGTGGTGACCAACGACAACATCACCATCATCGTCCCCAACTCCAAGTTCATTACGGAAAACGTCATCAACTGGAGTCACAATGACCGCAAGGTCCGCTTCCGCATCCCGGTGAGCGTCGCCTATGGCAGCGACGTGCGGTTGGTGGAGCGTCTGCTGTTGGAGGTGGCGGCCGGGGACCCGGACGTCCTCGACAAGCCGGCGCCCGGAGTCCGGCTGATGGAGTTCGGTGACAACGGTCTCCTCTTCGAGCTGCGGGCCTGGAGTACTACCCTCATCCACCGGAAGGGGCTACTGGTCAGCAACCTCAATTTCGCCATCCTGGCCAGTTTTACCGAGCACGGGATCGAGATCCCCTTTCCGCAGCGCGACCTGCACATCAGAGGGCGGGAGGCGGCTGGACGGAACAACCGCGATCTCTGCGACAGTTAAACACAGGATGACAAGCGCAATGACTGCGACGGTGATGGAGCGGTTTCCCCTCAGGATATGCAGTCTTCCGGCCGGTTCACTGCGTGATGATGACGGCTTTGTCATACGGTTGCCTCCCTTTTCGTGTCAAAAGGGCACGGGCCCCGCCAGAAGCGGGCCTGTGCCGTACGGCGTGCCGATCCATCCGGCGTGGTCCGGACGACTGTCAGTGCAGGCGGTCAAACCTGCTTATGCAGAGACACACTATGCGGGAGGGGCTCGGGAGGATTTCGGGACGGCAAAGGATTGCGGTACGGAAGCGGTTTCAACGCTGGGAACGTCAGGCAGCAGTGAGGGGACGATTGGGGTGAGGGGGGACCTTGTCGCGAGGGCGACAAGGTCCTGCTGTTGGAAATTTTCCTTGCACTTCTTGATCTGGTTCTGGATTACCGCCCGAGGCCGCGGCTTCGGCTCGGCCGATCTGAATCCCGCCAGATCCGGCAAACGCAGGCCGAGCGAGATCAGCCCGGCCATGAGCGGGACGCAGTGAAGGTCATCACTCCTCCTTCTCCGGTCGCAGGAGCTCCTGAAGGTCGCACACCTATTTCGACGTTATGACGAACTCGTCCCGCCGGTTTTTCGCCCATGCGGCCTCGTCATTGCCCGGAGCGGCCGGTTTCTCTCTGCCGTAGCTGATAAGGGAGAGCTTTTCAGCCGGAACGCCCATGGTCACGAGGTACTGCATGGCAGCTCTGGCCCTCTTTTCCCCCAGGGCGAGGTTGTATTCATCCGAGCCGCGCTCGTCGCAATGCCCTTCTATCCGGATTACCACGCCGGTCTTTCTCCCCATGCGTTTCGCGTTACTTGCGAGCGTTTCCCGAGCCGTGAGGGTAAGCGTAGACGAATCGAAATCGAAAAATATCTTCTCAAGATCGGCCGATGACCCTGCCTCACCCTTGAGTGCCTTTGCGTTTTCCTCTACTGCCTTGCTTTTGACGGACGATGCCTTGATCGACGGCTCACCCATGCCGGTTTCCTTCTGCGAAGGTTTGACGGAGGATGTCTCCGCGGGCTTGGCCGCCGCGGCCGAAGGAATCGCTTCATCTTTCCTGACGATCTCCTGCTTGGCGCAACCGGCGGCAAGGAGTGTCGCGAGGGCGAGGAACAGGAGCTGCTTATTGTGGGATCTGGTCATTTTTTGTTTCCTTTCTTTGTAACTTGCCGGTTTGATGAGGTATTTCCCCCGTGCGCCATGCAGGGAACGGTAACGCTCACTACGTATGCAGGGATGGATATACCCAAGCCACGCGCGGACGGAGGTGCACTTTTCCCTGGCGTATGCACCCGGCGGGTGCATACGCCAGGGAAAGACGATTCAAAACGGGGTAGTTATGATGCGGAGATTACGGGAGGTGCCCGGGCGGCGTGATGCCCGATCGGGATGAAGTTGAACTTGGGGATCTCCTGCCGAAAAGATGATCCGAAAGAAGCGGGAATAGTTAAGACGATGGCAGCCTGACAGGCTGCAACATCGACATGCACCTTTGCTCCCGCCGCCTGGCCGGCCTTGACGGAAGTCTCGATGACGGCGCGCGGGCGAGGTTTGGGCTTGTGGAGGTTGGAAAGATTGGGAACCCTGACCCCCAGAAAGACGAGACACAGAGAGACCGCGAGAAGTACGGTGCAGCAGAGGGTCCTGTTCGTCATCTGTATTCTGGGAGTGCTCATTGGCATGGTAATTTACACTAAATGTCCACCATGTGCAATCACTTCAGCTTCAATAACTTCCGGGCATTGCTCGGAAAACCCCTGAAGCGTTTCCTGCTCCCCTATGTGATGCAGGACTAGATCTCCACCTGCTGACCCAATTCCACCACCTGTCCCGCCGGAATATTGAAGAATGCGGTTGCCGTGAGGGAGTTGCGGGACATGAACGAGAAGAGTTTTTCCTGCCATTGCATCATCCCCGATTGCCGCGGCGTTGAGATGATGGTCTCCCGGGCCAGATAATAGGTGGTGTGCTCCAGGTCCGCCGGGAGACCGTGTGGTTCGCACTGCCGGAGCGCCACCGGCACATTGGGGCTCTGCATGAAGCCGTACCGGATGACAACCCGGGCGAACCCCTGCGGCATCAGGCTGACCGTTACCCGTTCGGCCGCTGGCACCCGGGGGATCTCCTCCGTCAGGACGGTGAGAATGATGACCTGTTCATGCAGCACCTGGTTGTGGGCCAGGTGGTGAGTGAGCATCGGCGGGGTTCCGGTGGGGCGTCCGGTCATGAAGACCGCCGTGCCGGGTACCCGGTGGGGTGAGGCTGCGGCCAGTCTTTCGATGAAATCCTCCAGCGGTTCCCTTCCCCCCCGCAACCTCCGTCTCAGCACCTCCCGCCCCCGTCGCCAGGTCGCCATCAGGGCAAACACTACCAGGCCGGCGACCAGGGGGAACCAGCCGCCATGGGTGACCTTGAGCAGGTTCGCGCTAAAGAAGGGGATGTCGATGGAGAGAAAAAGGCCGGCCAGGGCGCCTGCTGTTGCCGCACGCCAGTGCCAGCGCCTCATCATGAGGAAAAAGGCGAGAATGGTCGTGATGACCATGGTGGAGGTAACGGCAACACCGTAGGCTCCGGCCAGGTTTGCCGACGAGCCGAAGCCGAGAACGAGGGCAAGGGTGGTGAGCATGAGCCCCATATTCACGGTGGGGAGGTAGACCTGCCCCACCTCTTCGGAGGAGGTCTGGACCAGCCGGAAACGGGGGCTGTACCCGAGCTGCATGGCCTGCCGGGTGAGGGAGAAGGCACCGGATATGACCGCCTGGGAGGCGATTACCGATGCAAGGGTGGCGAGGATGACAAGGGGATAGAGCGCCCATCCCGGTGCCAGGTGGTAGAAAGGCTCGGTTGCCTCACCAGGTCGGACGAGAAGGAGTGCCCCCTGGCCGAAGTAGTTGAGGAGCAGGGCGGGGAGCACAAAGGTGAACCACGCCAGGCGGATCGGCCGCGAGCCGAAATGTCCCATGTCGGCATAGAGGGCCTCCCCGCCGGTCACGACCAGGAATACCGAGCCGAGGACACCGAAGGCGAGATGACCGTTCTCCACGAAAATACGTGCAGCATGGAGGGGGTTCACCGCGGCAAAGACCTCCGGCGCCCGCAGGATGCCGCCGATGCCGAGCAGCGCAATGCTGGTGAACCAGATCACCATCACCGGCCCGAATACGGTCCCGACCCCGGCCGTTCCCCGCCTCTGGAAGAGGAAGAGCGAGATGAGGATCACGATGGTGATCGGTACTATGAAACCCTTGAGAGCCGGTGCAGCTACCTTGAGCCCTTCGACGGCGCTCAGGACCGAAATGGCGGGGGTGATCACCCCGTCGCCGTAGAGGAGGGCCGCCCCGAAAAGGCCGAGGGGGAGGAGGTACCGCCTTTGGCTGGGGGACAGATAGCGCGTCGGGGTAAGGAGGGCAAGGAGCGCCAGGATTCCTCCCTCCCCCCGGTTGTCCGCACGCATCAGAAAAAGCAGATATTTGCCCGAGATGACGAGGGTGAGAGCCCAGAACACGAGTGAGAGTATGCCGAGCACGTTAGCCGGCGTCGGTGGCAAGGGATGGCTGCCATGAAAGCACTCCCTGAGTGCATAAAGCGGACTCGTACCGATGTCGCCGTAAACGACCCCGAGAGCCGACAGGCTGAGCGTGAGGAACTGGCGGTCCCGTGTTTCTTCCCGGGGGGTGTCATTCGTTACGGATGACCGGTGGCTCTTATGGAAATTGACTCTTCTCATCGTAGTAACCGTTGCGACTCACCAGTAGGCATACTCGTAAGTAAAACCAAGGATCAGATTGATGTCGGAGTTTTTCTTTCCCGCTTCGGGAGAGCTGTTGAAACGATAATCGACCTCGAAGTTGGCGGCAATGCTGTCCAGGAGCGGGATGCGAAACCCCTGTTCCGTTTTCAGCACTACCGAGCCGACACTGAAACTGTAGTATCCTTCCTGGCGATGGAAGAGCTTCAGCCGCTTCGGAACGACTTCCCAGTCGAGTCCGACCCCCCATCTGCCCGCCGCATCGCTTTTGTCCTCGCCGACGTTCACATCCTCGTTGAAGTAGGAAATACCCGCCTCGGCGAATAGGCTGAGCTGCCTGGCATCGAAGAACTGGTAACCAAAGCCGAGACCCTCGGTGTTGCGGAGATTCAGGTTGGCCAGGGAGTCCTGCTCGACGAGTGACTGGGCATAGGAGTAAATCTTCTCGCTGGTGAAGAAATCGTACTTCAGACTTCCGGTGGAGTTTCGGGCGCTGGTTTCCCCGTTGGCCTCGCCGTAATTGTACTTTGCATCGACCGTGAACCGGTGCTTATGCGTCCTTACCTGGAACCGGGTAGCGATATTGAGAGCCCGGGTGTCGGTGTTACCGCTGTTGAAACTGCCGCCGAGATTGAACAACCCGGAGTATGTCGACGGGTTGACCGCCAGCAGCTGATCTAGAGGTGTCGGATTTGATTTGCCGAGGATCGAACTCTCGATCTGGACCTTGCCGCTCTCCGGGCAGGTGATCCTGCCGATGATGAATTCGTCGTCCTTAAACGCTACGGGAAGTGTGCGGTCGGAGACGATGCAGTCGACCTCCTTCCAGGTGATGCTCAGTTTCTCTTCCGCATAGGTCGTCTTGAAGATGAGAAGATCCTTTTCCATCCTGATGATTTCACCGGTGAGCCGGTCGCCGTTGTTCATGCGCACTTCGTCCGCCTCTGCGGAGAGGGCCGGTAGAAGCATTAATAGTGCGGCGCACCAGGAAAAACACCGGATATTGAGGGTATTTGATGACATTCGGCTCACTGTCCATCCTTGTCCGAGTTTTGCTTCTTCACACCACGCCCGGCACTATCGCCGGTCCGGAGAATCCGGATTGCTGGCGGAACGTACCCCTCCGGCAGGTATGATTCGGGGATTGTCGTTCTGTTTCCGTCCCGGATCTGCGAGTAGTGGGGGGACATGATTTCCACACCTGATTCGTTGAACTTGTCCTGGATGTTCTGGTGGAGTTCCGAGTAAATCTTTACCATCTGGTGGGGCTGGTCGGTATAGGCGTTCAATTCGTAGGTGACGTAGAAGTCGTCCAGTGCCGTCTGCAGAACGAATGGTGCGGGAAGTCCCAGGATGTGCTCGGTGGCTCCGGCTGCCGAAATTAACAGCTCGTGCACCTTTCGCCATGGCGCATCGTAGCCGATAGTTACGCTCGTATGAAGGATGAGGCCGTACTCCTTGGCCGAGGAGCTGAAATTGGTGATATGGCTGCCGAGAACCATGGCGTTGGGAATAGTGATATCGACATTCTTGATGGTCCGGACCCGAGTGACGAGGAGGGTCTTATCGGTTACGTCGCCGACCGTATCGGCAATTTTTACCCGGTCGCCGATCTTGAATGCCCGGGTGTAGGTAAGGATGACCCCGGCAACGATGTTGGCGACTGCCGAAGTGGAGCCGAGAGAGAACAGAACACCGAAAAAGATCGAAACCCCCTTGAAGGCCGGCGAGTCTGAGCCAGGGAAATAGGGAAAGGCGACGATTATCGCAAAGGCAATGATCAGGAAGCGGATGATCTTGAAGGTCGGCTCCGCCCAGTCGGCATAAAAGCCGGGCAGGGTGATGGAGCCTTTGCCGACCTCACTGAAAAAGAGTCTGGAAAAATTGATGACGAAATGGGTGACAACGGCTATGACCGCGATGAAAAAGATGTTCGGCAGATAGTCGACTACCGCGTTACCGATAGTTGCCAAAGGTGTCGAGATGTAATTGAAGAGCTTTGAGGCAAACCCCCTGGTCCAGGGGAAAAAGCTGAAGACGAGGGGGATGTAGAAGTAGAAGAGTGCAATGGTGATCAGAACGCGACCGCCTCGTGCGACGCCGATTATCATCGCGGCGATCCGGTCCGCGTGCATGATCTCGAAAGACTGAATCTTGATGGACCGGATTCTGGTGCCACGCCAAGAGTCAATTTTTGCGTACAGTTTCGGAAATGCCCTGCGGAATACGAGCAGCAGAGCGATTAAAACGGCCGTGGCGATGAAAGCGTACAGCGCTCCGAGCAGAATGCTGTTCAGGCTGTACTCCCGGTTGCGCTGTTCGATTGCGGTGCGAATTTGTCGGGCATATTCCTCAGCGGTTTCCTGCCGGGTTTTTCCTTCTGCCACGGCGTCTCTGTCGGTAACCGACATGATGATCATATCGCCGCTGACGATGTCTGTGGTTGCTTCCGCGTCGGCCGTGACGATGGAGTCAGTGCGGAATAGGTGGTCCTTGAGGAGTTTGTCGAGTTTTTCCGAAATGGTCCTTGCCCTGTCGGCCGGAGAGAATGAAAAGACCCTCTCCCGGACCATGAAGAGCCTCTTGCCGTCCAGAGTGACCGGGGATTGCGTGTTGGCCGGCTGAACGACCTCCTTGCCAGCGGCTTTATCCTGTCCATTTGCAGGGGTTATCGCACCTGCCGGCGGCAATGACAGCAGGATGAGCATGGATAGGGAAATAATGTGCGGTATCATTGATGATTCCTTTGTGACGGCATCGTTAGTTGACAATTTCCTGTTTTACGCTGTTTTTTCCGCTCTGTTTTACCTGATACATGACCCCGTCCACTTTCTTCAACATGTCGTCATAAGACTGTGGAGGTTTCACGTAGGTAACGAGACCGATGCTTGCCGCCACGGGCCATCCCTTCTTCTCCATGATTTCGGCCAACTTTATTTGGATTTTGTTCACGATGATCGATGCCGGTTCGTCCCCTGATTCAGGAAAGAGCACTGCAAACTCGTCGCCACCCATACGGGCCAGGGAATCGGTTGACCTGACGCTTTTCCTGATGCTTTCAACGACGGTTTGCAGCAGCAAGTCACCTGCGGTATGTCCATAGGTATCGTTGACCGTCTTGAAATCATCGAGATCGATATATGCAATCGAAAAGGGGTGTCCATAGCGGGAAGCACGATGGATCTCCGCCACGGCAGCCTCGCTGAACGCCCGCGTATTCAAAGCCCCGGTAAGGAAATCGGTTCTGGATAGCGTCTTTTCCTTCTCAAGTGAACGTTTCAGGGCCGACTGGATCGATACGATATAGACTACCGTCAAGAAGATTCCCAGCCGCATGGATGTGTTCCAGAAAGAAACGAGCGGGGGAAGATCATTCGGCGCCAGCAGGAAGTTCACAGAAAACCATACGGCCGCGCATATGAATGCCATGATTATCCCTGCCCGGGTTCCGACAAACCAGGCTGTCTGAATGACAGGGACCAGATAGAAGAGGAGCAGAGAGATGTCCTGTCCGGTCTGGTAATTCAGTACACCCACGAAGGCCACGATCACCAATGCTGTGATGAACAGGTATAGTTGGGAACGGTTTGTCATACTCTTGAACAACTGATCGCTACAATCACAAAGATAAGGATAAATTTCATCTCTCGCCCTCCTTGCTATGGGTATTAATCTTACCGCATTTCGTGCGGTTATCGAGTGGCCGGTTGGGTAGTTGCTTGGTCGCATGGGGACGCTTCATAGCGTCAATTGACCAATGCCCCGTTACGGATACAATTTAGGGTAACAGTCTTTGTTTAGCATAGTTACCAACTGCTATTGGCTCAAGAGGGGACCTGTTATGGAAGAGTACAGCCAAATCGTGCCGCTTGAGGCATACGAAAAGTATGTCGGAGCCGAAACCATCGGCCGCATCCTCGAAAAATCGCGCAAACTCAGGGACCTTCATGTTGCCCACGTAAACTCCACATACTACGGTGGCGGAGTCGCCGAACTCCTCTCCCCGTTGACGCTTCTTCTCAATAATGTCGGCATCAGGACCGGCTGGCGGGTCATCCAGGGATCTCCCGACTTCTTCAGCATCACGAAGAAGATGCATAACGCCCTTCAGGGTGAGGATATCAACCTCTCTGAGATGAAGATGCGGATCTACGAGGACGTAGTTTATGAGAATGCCGTCCGCAACCATCTGGAGCACGACATCGTCGTGATCCACGATCCACAGCCGCTCCCCCTCATCGCCCACTTCCGGAAGCGGGGCCCATGGATCTGGCGCTGTCACCTTGACCTTACCTCCCCGCACCGGGACCTTTGGGCATACATGCGGAGATTCATCGAAAAGTACGACGCGGTCATCCTTACCCTGCAGGAGTATGCACAGGATCTCGACACCCCACAGGTTTTCTTCTCCCCCGCCATCGACCCTTTCTCCATCAAGAACCGCGAACTGAGCGAGGAGGAGATGCAGGACCGTCTCGACCATTACGGAATTCCGACCGATCTCCCTCTCGTAGTACAGATTTCGCGCTTCGACAGGTGGAAGGACCCCGAAGGGGTCATCCGAGCGTTCCGACTCGCACGGAAAGAGGTTGATTGCACTCTGGTCCTTCTCGGCAACGTCGCTACCGACGACCCCGAAGGTGAGCACATCTTCGAGTCCATACTCGACTGCCGGGAGGAGCGGATCATCATCCTGAGCCATCAGGATACGGCCCTGGTAAACACCCTTCAGCGGAAGGCTGCGGTGGTCGTGCAGAAGTCGCTGCGGGAGGGGTTTGGTCTGACGGTCACCGAGGCGATGTGGAAGGGGGCCGCAGTTGTCGGCGGTAATGTCGGCGGAATTAGACGCCAGATAGAGGACGGGGTGAACGGATTCCTCGTCTCATCGGTGGAGGAGACGGCGGAGCGGATTGTGACCCTCGTGAAGGATGAACGTCTTCGTCGTAGCATGGGGAATAAGGCCCAAGAGAGCGTCAGGAGAAATTACCTTCTCACCCGGCTACTGGAGCAGTATCTGGACCTGTTCGCCTCCTTCGAGACCAATTTTCGTCTGCTAGGCAACTAAAGCAAGCTATAATACTCATTGCAAAGAGAGGGCTTTCGACCACTTTAGCGCCTCCAGTTGACCCGCACGAAGTTATCCTCACGGCTCCACTGGAACTCGAGCAATCCATTGTGTGCCTTGTAAATTTCCCTGCCGAGTTTCTGCGCCAATTTATCGGCAGTGGTGAATACTATCAGCACTTTTTCTCCCTGCCTGATCTCCATTATTCGGGCGAGAGGGTTCTTGGCGCTCACCCTTTCTCCCACCTTCTTGATGGTGCTGAGGATTTCCCTCTCGTGTTCTGCAAGGTAGTCCCCGGTAAAGGTCGCGACGCCGGCAGGATTGTTGTCTCGCACCCGCTGACAGGCTGAGCAAAGCGCCTCGTTTCGGACCATATCGGTGCTCAGTTTTGGCAATCCTTCCTCGCTGGAGTACCAGCGATTGTTCAAGTAGAGCGCCATGCATTCCTTGCACACCGCCACCTCTTTCAGCCCTTTTTGGGGAAGGAGATCATCTTTGCTGCGAGTGTTCATCTGCCCAGTTTCTCCGTAACCCACTTTGGCCATGAATTCTCCTCCGTTCAACTAAGTGCTCATAATGATGAGATTATTGGCATGAATTGGGAAAATGAGTCAGGCGAGGCGTAGCCGTGCAAGCGATGCACGGGCACTTCCCCCGTCTATGTCAGGCACAATTACCAATTCCAATGCGGCCACTCCGGCAATATCGACAGTATAGTCTTCTATCTCCTGAGAGGTATCCGGAGGGGTGAAGTTATACTGCTGGCGTACGATTTCCTTGTACGATTGGCCAATGCCCGGAGACCATCGCAGCACGAACTCTTGCGTTCGTTTCTGTTCGTCTTCGTGAAACACCAGGTGAACACGCCTGATGTGCAGTGGTTCGTCAAAAAACAGGCGAATCGTCTGCCGGCCAGGTTCCGATGCACGCCAGCCAGATCCACCAAAGGGGTTTAGAGCTGACTCGATCGGGTGTGAAGCCTCCTCTGAGGTGAGCTCCGCCCGAGCAATGCTCAAGAGGTCCAGCCAATCAAGTTCAGGCGAAACGACGCTCTTGTTTTCCTGTGCAATTATGCTCTTACGCATTTGATAACCTCCCGTAGTACCATCTATCTCGTCTCACGAGGACTACGAGACTAGTTTATCATTGGACCAACCGAAGTAAACGGGGTTGTCCATCCTGTTTTACAAGTTATACTTATGAAAATCGGTGACTGAACGCGAAGTTGAGAGAGGGAGGCATGTCTCAGGTCGGGGGTCGGTTGAATCTAATTTGGTACTGGAAGGGGGGGGAATCAATGTCAAAGGTTGCCTATGTTTCAGAAGTCCGCATCGAGCGTCTGAAGGGGGTACTGCGCAAAGCCTATCTCCCGGCGGAGGAGGAACCCGTCATATTCGGGGTTCACGGCGCGGTAGCCCAACATTATGGAGTATCACCTGCTGTTGCCGAACCGCATGCTACGACCCTTGACTATATTGTCGCCGCGGCAGGTGGCTGACTGACGGGGACCTTCGGGGGCACGCTGGAAGCGCGCAAGGTAACGATGGGACCAGGTGGAATGACGGCAGATGTGCGGGGAGAAATAGAGGACGAGGATAATGTCCTCATCATCAAACGGATACATGTTGTTTACCACATCGCTACACCCGCTGCTGATAGGGAGAAGGTCGATCGAGCTTACGGACTCCACGCGGAGCATTGCCCGGTATACCGTTCCATCAGTGCCGCCATTGTAATAACCACAGAACTTGACTGGCGGGAGCTTTAGGGAAATCTGTACGGAAAACACTCTTTAGTCGGAGTCTGACCCTGCCCATATCCATCCTGAAATCAAAAAAACCGGGGGATCGCTCCCCCGGCAGATGGCAGTATGTGTCTCCTTGCTTCAAATTCAAGCATGTTTGTGCCAGGATACCGGTCCGAATGCCGTCAGTACCCCAGCAGGCGCGGCAGCCAGAGGGAAATGGCCGGCACATAGGTGATAATGGCCAGGTAGACAAGCATCACGAGTATCCAGGGGGCGCAGGCCTTGGTGGTCTCAGTCAGCCCCAGCCGTGAGATGCCGCTGGCCACGTAGAGATTCAGCCCCACCGGCGGGGTGATCATGCCGATCTCCATGTTGACGGTCATCAGCACCCCCAGATGGATCGGGTCGATCCCCAGTTCCATGGCCATGGGGAACAGCAGCGGTGCGGTGATCAGCAGGATCGACGATGGCTCCATGAAATTGCCGGCTGCCAGCAGCAGCAGGTTGACAAAGATCAGGAAGGTGATCTTCGAGAGGCCGAGGCTGACCATCCAGGCGGTCAGGTTCTGTGGCACCTGCTCCGAGGTGAGCAGGAAGGAGAACAGAACGGCGTTGGTGATGATGTAGAGCAGCATGGCCGACATGCTGGCCGATGACAGGAGCACCTTGGGGATATCCTTCAGCCCCATGTCGCGGTAGATGACCACCGAGACGAAAAAGGCGTAGACAGCGCTCATGGCAGCCGCCTCGGTGGGGGTGAACAGGCCGCTGTAGATGCCGCCGATGACCACGATGATCAGGGCCAGCCCCCAGATACTCTCGCGGAAGGTCCGGATGACCTCTCCGACGGAGGCCTTGGGCAGGCAGGGGTAGTTCCGTTTCTTGGCCACCACCCAGGTGACGGTCAGCAGGGTCAGTGCCAGCAGCAGACCGGGGATGATGCCGGCAATGAAGAGCTGGCCGATGGAGGAATTGGTGGAAACGGCATAGATGACCATGACGATGGAGGGGGGGATCAGGATGCCGAGGCCGCCGGCGGTGCCGATGACACCCACGCCGAACTTCATCGGGTACCCCTGTTTGACCATGGCCGGGAGCAGGATGGAGCCGATGGCGACCACCGTGGCCGGGCTGGAGCCGGAGACCGCCGCGAACAGGGCGCAGGCCACGACCCCCCCTAGGGCCAGGCCGCCGTGCATGTGGCCCACCAGGGCGGTGGCAAAGTTGATCATCCTTTTTGCCACGCCGCCGTGGGTCAGGAAGTTGCCGGCCAGGATGAAGAATGGGATCGCCATGATCTCGAACTTCTCGATGCCGGTGAACAGCTTCATGGCGACCGCTTCGGTCGGCACATTCGAGAAGAAGAACAGGAAGGTGAGCACGGTAAGCCCCAGAGAGATGGAGATCGGCATGCCGGTCAGCATCAGCGCCATCAGCAACGCAAAGACGATTCCTGCATTCCCCATGGCAGACATGCCGAACAACACTGCGGCAATGACGGCAAAAACAGTCAGCGCCTTGCTCTTGCTCAAGGGCTCAACGCAGATGGCGGATGAGCTCATCGTTTACCTCCCGTTTTGCAGGTGTCTTCGAATTTGTGCTCCTCGTATTCCTCGATCGCTTCGGTCGAATCGGAAGGCACCGGACAAGGTTCTTCGATGCCGTCCACGTGACCGTGGTCATGGTGCGGCAGTTCGCCGGTGCGGGCAAATGCCCACCCCACCTGGAGGAAGCGGAAGCACATCAGGAACGAGCCGAGCGGCACCGCGGAATAGATGACCCAGGTGGGCCATTCCAGGTCAGGGGTGATCGGCCCTTCGATGATATCGGTCACGTCCATCCCCAGCTTGTTGAACACGGCGTAATGCATGCCATTCTCCCAGACGAAGGCGGCTCCCAGGTAGCTGATGATGCCGGTGAACAGCATGCCGCCGAAGATCCCGAGCAGCACGCATTTCACCCGCCACGTTCCGGGCAGCCGTGTTACCAGGACGTCGACCCCGACGTGAATGCCGGTGCGGACGCCATAGGCGGCGCCAAACTTGGCCATCCAGACGAACATGTAGATGCAGAGCTCCTGGGCCCAGCTCATGTTGATGGCGAGCAGACGGTCCTGCAGGCCCGGGATCGGCAGACCGGCGGTATAGCGGTGCAGGACGGCAACGAAAATGATGAGTGTCGCCGCGCCGATGAGGAAACCGATGATGATTTCCTCCAGGCGGTCAAGATATTTCATCATGGGACTTCTCCTGGGAATGGTCGTTAAAAAGGCCGCTGCGTCGGCCGCAGCGGCCTTTGATCCCTGAGGGACCGGTCAGTTAGCTTTGTAGCCGGTGACCTTGTAGACTTCATTGACGATGTCGGCGCCGATCCGGCCGATGTTGTCCTTATGGGCCTTGTCCATCACCTTCCGCCAGGCGGCGCGCTCCTGTGCGGTCAGGGTGATGATCTGGGACTTGCCGGATTTCTTCACCGCGGCCATGGCGTCGTCGTTGTCCTTCTTGGCGATGTCGTTGGCAAACTTGGTGGCGTCCTTCATGCAGCCTTCCAGAATGGTGCGGATGTCGGCCGGCAGGCCGTTCCAGAACTTCTTGTTGACGATGACGGCATAGCCGAGGTAGCCATGGTCGGAAAGGGTCACGTACTTCTGGACCTCATGCATCTTCTGGGTGTAGAGGTTTGAGGGAGGGTTTTCCGTGCCGTTCACGACGCCGGTCTGCAGTGCCTGGTAGACCTCGGAGAAGGCCATGACCTGCGGGATGGCCCCGACGGATCGCATCTGGGCATCGAGCACCTTGGAGGACTGGATCCGCATCTTCTGGCCCCTGAAGTCATCTGCCGATTTGAGCGGCTTGTTGGCGCTCATCACCTTGAAGCCGTTGTCCCAGTAAGCCAGGCCGAGGATACCCTTGGCCTCCAGCTTGTTGAGCAGCTTGGCCCCCACCGGCCCCTGGGTGACCTTGTGGAGTTCGGCGTAGCTGTCGAAGATGAAGGGGAGATCGAATACCTCGAAATCCTTGACCCCCAGCGGAGCGAACTTGGCCAGGGACGGGGCCAGCATCTGGACAGCGCCAAGCTGCAGTGCCTCCATCTCTTCCTTGTCCTTGTAGAGCTGGCTGTTGGGGTAGACCTCCACCTTGACCCGCCCTTTGGTACGCTCTTCAGCCAGCTTCTTGAAGTAGTCGGCCGCCTGCCCTTTGGGGGTGTTGGTGGCCACAACGTGGCTGAACTTGATGACGATCGGGGCGGCCAGTGCTGTGCCGGAAAATGCGACCAGCAGGGCGAAGGTGAACAAAGCTCTCAGTTTCATACGCGACTCCTTTTCGGGTTGATGGTTACTTTTGTTGCGAAACATAATCAATCGAGCTGACGTCAAGCTGGAACCGGAATTTAAATGACGTTCTAGCAATCATGATGCCATTAATTAATGGTGGCGTAAGGGTGCGGTTTGACGAAAAGCCCATGGATTTGGGTGGGTGGTTAGGTGAACGAGTGGCTGAAATTGGCCAATAGATGTGGCTGAAATTAGCCAGTGAAAGGGTGCTAAACTGACGTTTGAAAGCTCTTGGTCAGATGCCGAGTTTGCCCATCTTGTAGCGAAGCGTTCCGCGGGGGATTTTCAGCAGATCGGCGGTTTTCAGGACATTGCCGCCGCTTTTGGCGAGTGCTGCCCGTATCATCTTCCGTTCAAAGGCCTCTACCGCTTCTTCAAGACCGATCAAGCCGATCTCGGGGAGTTCCGTCCTGAGCGTCGGGGCATGCGCACCGGAGATTTCGGGCGGCAGATGGCACGCCATGAGCGTCGGGCCCTGGTTGATGATGCAGATCTTTTCAATGACGTTTTTCAGTTCCCGGATGTTGCCCGGCCAGTTATAGCTGGCAAGAAGGGCCTTTGCCTCTGCCGATATCTCCTGGAAGCCGCGCGAGAATGCCCGGCTGTATTTGTCGAGGTAAAAGGCGGCAAGCACCGGGATGTCCTCCCGCCGCTCCCGCAGTGGCGGAATGTGGATCGGGAAGACGTTCAGACGGTAGAAGAGGTCTTCCCTGAACAGCCCGCTCTTTATCGCGTCACTCAGATTACGGTTGGTTGCGGAAATTACCCTGACATCGACATCTATGTTCCTTGTCCCGCCAACCCGGCGTATCTGGCGGCTCTCCAGGACCCGGAGCAGCTTGGCCTGCATCACCGGGTCCATTTCACCGATCTCGTCCAGGAAGATGGTCCCTTTGTTGGCTGCTTCGAACAGTCCGGTTTTCCTGGCAGAGGCATTGGTAAACGACCCTTTCTCGTGTCCGAAAAGTTCGCTTTCCAGCAGGTTTATCGGGATCGAGGCACAGTTGATCTCGATGAACGGCGCCTCGCGGCGGTCCGAGAGGTGGTGGATCGACTTGGCGATCAGCTCCTTGCCGGTACCGGATTCACCGGTTATCAGCACCGATGCTTCGGCAAAGCGGGCGACCTCCCGCGCCTGGCGGATGATCTCCTTGAGCGATGAGTTGACCCCGACCAGCGGCACTTTTTCAAACAGCTCCAGCGCCCCCTGCCTGATGGCGCGCACCTCCCGCTTGAGGCTGGTGGTCTGCAGCGCCAGCTTGACGATGACCCTGAGCGCATCTGCCTTGAACGGCTTTTTCATGTAATGAAACGCGCCCATTTTGAGCGATGCGACAGCGCTTTCGACAGAACCGTAGCCGGTTATCACGATTACCAGCAGCTCAGGATCGATCTCTCGCAGCTCCTTCAGCACGTCCAGCCCGTTTTCCCTGCCGAGGTTGAGGTCGAGCAGCACCAGATCGATCTCCTCTGCGGAAACCAGCTCGTGCGCGGTCTTGCCGTCTGCGGCCGACAGCACCTGGTAGCCGTCCTCACCCAGTATCCGCTCTACGTTTTCGCGGATAAACGGCTCGTCATCTATTATCAGGATCTTTTCCATTATTGTTCTCTTTCCCGTGACTTCCCATCGGCAGCTCCACGGTAAACACGGTGCCTTCGCCGCTGTTGCACTCGACCTTGATGCTGCCGTGATGCTCTTCGACAATCCTCTGCACGATTGACAGCCCAAGTCCGGTTCCGGCGCTTTTCCTGGTGAAGAACGGCTCGAAAAGCCTGGGGATGTCCTCCGCCGGGATGCCGGGGCCGGTGTCGGCAACGTTGATATACGCGCTGTCGTTAGCACAGAATGTGCCAATAGTGATCCTTCCCCCTGGCGTGACCGCCTCCAGGGCATTGCCCAGCAGGTTGAGCAGCAGCTGCCTGATCTGGTCGCTATCGAACGGGAACAGGGGGACCGGTTGACACGATGCCGAAAGTTCAACCCCATGATTCTCGCACGCCTTTCTGAAGAGTACCAGCCCCTCCTGGACCGCCATGTTCAGGTCTCCCCGGACAAAACTGGCTCTTGGCGGCGAAGAATAGGAGAGCAGGGACGAAATCAGCCGTTCGACCCGTTCGGTCTCTGCCAGGGCGTGTCCGATCAGCAGTTGGGTATTCGGGTCGAGCCCCGGCCGGTCGTGAAGGTCATCGAGCAGGAGGGTGATCCCGGTGAGCGGGTTTCTGATCTCATGGGCAATGCCGGCGGAGATCTTTCCCAGCGATGCCAGGCGGTCCATCCGGGTCATCTCCTCGCGCATCCGCTCTTTCTCGGTTTCATCGCGCATGGTGACGGTTATCCCCCGGCTTGCTTCCGGTCCGATCGGGAACACCCCGACATCCAGGTGTCTTGTGCTGCCGTTGGTTTCAATGATTACCGGAGAGCGGCCGAAGCCGCTCTTGCTCCGGAGCGATTCCTCAATTCTTTCGGAGATAGCAGGCCAATTTCGGAATATATCCTGGAAATGCGCGCCGGGAACCCCTTCTCCCCCGATCATCCTGCTGCCGTTACGGTTGATCGAGATCAGGATTCCTGAAGGGGAAAATGCCAGTATCCCGCTGGAGATACTCTCCAGGATGCTCTCCTTGAAGTCGCGTTCCTCGATGATCTCCTTGCGTGAGTGCTGAAGCTGTGACAGCGTGTCCATCAGGCTGCTGTTCCGGTTCTCCAGTTCATCGGCCATCCGGTTGAAATCTGCCGCAAGTTCGCCGAGTTCGTCGCCCGTGTTGAGCTCGACCCTGGTGGAGCTGTTGCCGCCGGCAAGGTTCCGTGCCTGGGACGTCAGAAGCGCCAGCGGTCGGGTAATGCCGCGGGATAAGATCCAGGCGGCCGCAATGGCCAACAGGGAAGTGGCAATCAGGATGATTGCGCTTTCTCGCAGATGTTCCTGAAGACGGTTCTTTATGATCCCCATGGCGGTCCGGGAAGGCTCGTGGAACAGGTCGGTCTGGAACCCTATGGTGACACCGCCGAATATGCCGTGCGTGCGGTAACCGCCGGTTCCATAGCGGATGGGGGCAAAGGCCATTACCTTCCGGGCCCCGCCGACATTGGTGACATCGGCAAAACCGCTTTTTTTCTGCCTGGCCATTGCCGACACAACCGGGTAGTTGGGATGGATGAAGCCGGCATGGTCAAGGTTGAACGGGATCCTCCCCGTTTCTATGTCTGCCCTGGACGAGCGGGGGGTATAGGGGGGGACCGGCTTGCCGTCACGGTCCACCCCGCGGATGTCCCAGAATTTGGGATGGGTGATCATCCACCCCTCGTCATCGAACATGAAGGCGTAGTTGCCGCTTCGGTAGGATGGAAAGACCGTTTCCCCGACCTTTCCGGGGAGCACGTGCTGTGTGAACTCCATCAGGTGCCTGTGATCGAGGGAAAGCACCAGGAGCCCGGTTCGTCTCCCCTCTTTGGAAAAGACCGGGGTGCAGAACCGGATCACCCCCCGGTACTCCTTTCCTCCCACGGCATCCTCGGGCTCCTGCACACCGGCGAGCTGTTCCTGCTTGGTGACATGGAAACCGGTAAGATGGGTGACGTGGATTTCGTCGGGCCTAAGCTGTGCCGAGTCGCGGAAATAGGTCTCAGACCGGAACTCGGTCCGGGACGGGTCGGAAACGTCGACCAGCTGCGATTGAGGCAGCAGTTGGCCGTCCCTGATGACCAGTTGTTGCCGGCCATTGTTGGCTATCAGTTCGAGCGACCGGTAGCGCGGGATACTCTCCCGGACTTCCCGCGGCTGTTTCCTGGTTCCGGTGCGGTACCAGACAGTCTCCCGCCTGTTGTCGTAAAATGCCCGGATGGCGGCAGGCGACCCGGAGAGGCCTGCGGCCAGCCTGACATCGGCCTCGCAGTCGATCAGGAAGTCCGATATGTCGGCAGCGATCTGTCTGGCCCGCATCTCCAGATTTTCCGATGCCTGACGGTCGACAGCCGTTGATATCTGTCCGGACAGGCTGCTGCCGGTCTCTTTCAGGTTCAGGAACAGTATCCCCGAAGAAAGCCCAAGCGGCAGCAGGGAGAGCAGGAACAGGGCAAGCAGCAGTTTTTTGAAAAGCGACAACTTTTGCATGCAAACCTTCTTGATACGTATATTCGGTTATAGCTGAGTATGACTCCTGAATCGAAATTGGCAACAACTGTGGTGGGCTGGAACGAGAGAGCATGCGCAGGAGGGGGACTCTGAGTCAGATGGTTGGGAAAGGACAGCCGCAGAGTTTCCGGAAACAAAGCCGGGGGAGCGATCCCCCGGCTAAACCAAAGGCTGCCCCGGGACAGGGACAGCCTTTGGTCATGGTTGCCTGTCGGCTGTTACGCCTTCTGGAACTTCCGCCGGTAGCCGACCAGCCCGGCCAGGCCGAGGCCGAGTAGCAGGAAGGTGCCGGGCTCGGGGACCACATTCACGTTTGCGGTTGCTGGTGTGATAGCCTCGAGAAGATCAAAATTCGGACTGAGGTCCAGCCCACCGGACACTTGACCATCAGCCAGGGTGAGCAGGCTGGTACCCAGGCCGATCCCTGTGAAGTTCAATGAGGCCAGGGTAAAGGTCCCGTTTGATAACGGGTTGATAAGGTTGATTCCGTCAAAAGCGATGTAGTTGCCGATATCGGTGAAACCGCTAACGTAGTCAAGATTAGAGTCGCCAAGTGTCGTTGAGCTCGTTTCATTGAAGCCCAGTATGGCATTGTCAAAAGATAGTTCCAGATTGAAATAATTCAGGAACTCGCTTCCGGAAAGGGCAAGGTTGATGTCGACCGTGGTGGATTCACCCCCATGTATGGTCTGCGGAACCGGATTGATCGAGATCGTGTAGGCCATGGCCTGGCCGGACAGGATCAGGGAAGCAAGCAGGCTGAGTAAACTGAGGATCTTTTTCATATCACTTCTCCTTTGACGTGGTTTCAGGGGTGAGCCTGATGTAAAAGTCCTGCAACCGGATCCCCCCTCCCCAGCCTGGGGAGGGGGGATGGGCTA
This sequence comes from uncultured Geobacter sp., assembly GCA_964432205.1. Taxonomy (GTDB): domain Bacteria; phylum Desulfobacterota; class Desulfuromonadia; order Geobacterales; family DSM-12255; genus Geomobilibacter. The sequence goes on from CAYSMK010000013.1 coordinate 127,405, forward strand.
CAGGATGATTTTACTGGCAACGATCCTGACGTCAAGCAGGTCGACCTTCCCGTCGCCATTCAGGTCGTAGGCCGGGTTTTTGGCGCCGGGCTTGCGGATTTCAGCCAGGATGAGACTGAGATCGGTGCGGTCAACCTTGTTGTCGCCGTTCAGGTCCGGGAAGGCCGGGTCCACTTTGACCACGTACGGTCGCATCATCTCGTTGTCCTCGTGCTCGACGATATGGCAGTGCCAGACATAGAGGCCGGCGATGTCGAACTTGGCCTTGATCCGGGTTATCTGTCCCGGCGGGGCGACGACTGTGTCCTTGTATCCCGCTTCGTTGGGTCGCGCCGGTGCCGCAGTTCCAATCGGCGCCAAGGTGACCGGATCAAAATCCTGTCGATCGATTACCTGGAAGGATACCAGGTGAACGTGTATCGGGTGAGCGTCTACGGTGGTGTTGTAGATCTCCCAGACCTCTATGCTGTTCAGAAGTGGGGTTTCGGTGATCGGATCCATCCACATTTTCGGCACTGCAATCAGATTGCCGGTTGCTGTGTCGGTAGCAAGCACGCCCAGCAGTGCCTGACGCGGGCCCATCGGCTCAACGAGATTGCCTGAAATCGTCGGTGGGGTTACGGCTGCAGTACAATTGGTCATGAAGTTAGGGTCGCCGGGGGTGGTGCTGAAGAGTGTGCCGACGATCGCCCCGGTGACGGCGTCTAACTCCACACAGACCTGGTCGGACATCATCTCGTTGAGAGAGACCTGGCGGGTATTGGTTTCTGTGCCGAGTGGGGCCTCGAACGGGAGGGTCAGGCTGAGCACCGGGGTGCTCGGGTCTGTAGCTGAGGGGTTATCCTTGACAATAAAATCCATTACCTGGCCGCTGGTGAGGGGGTCGGCTGCTGCGTCGGGGAAGCTGCCGAACGGTCCATCCGGGGCTGTGTTTATGATCCGGATCCGGGTACCGGCGGCGATGCCGGTGAAATCGACGATTACATCGGCGCGTTCTGCCGGCCCCATCAACAGCGCCTGTTCGGGAAAGGTGGTGGCGACAGGCGTCCCGGCTGTCCCGTCACCGGGAAGGGTGGTCACAAATCCGGTCTGAATCTTGACGACCTTGGGCAGGAACCCCTGTTCGGCGCCGATCTGGTAGAAGGGGACTTCCGCGCCAAGTGTGTCGTCTAAGTTTCCGGGTATGCCGTCTGTGTCGTTTACTACGAACATGGCGAGGTTAAGGGTCCGGGAGTTGCAGCCGTTCAGCAGGCGGAAGCGGTACTGGACCGGGTCCACATCCAGCTTCGGCCAGGTGGTGCCGTTGACCACCATGGTGTTGAAGAACGCCTCGGGGTTCCAGATCCCGGAGATGTCCGAGGGGGGGGCGCCCGCCGTGTTGTCGATGTACGGGCCGGTGAAGCCGTCGAAGAAGCTGCGGTCGGCCGGGTAGAAGAGTGAGCCGTCGGCATTGAACGAGCGGTCCTGGATCGCGATCGGAATCTCGCGGATGGTCGCGCGGTAGGCCGCGTTGAAGTTCGGGTCGCCAGTTCCGGACGGCGCAGGGCCGGGGAGGACGTTGGCCGCCGTGTCGTGTGCGCCGCCCCGGATGAGCCAGAAACCAGCCGGTCCGGCATAAACGTTGAGGCGCGTCATCCCTAGGGCGTGGTCGTGGTACCAGAGCGTAGTGGCGGGCTGGGTATTCTCGTAGGCGTAGAATGCGGAGCCGGGAACGGTGTTGGCGTTGTTCGCCTGGGTATAGACCGTGCCTCGACCGGCATATGTTGCAGGAATCCCTTTGGTGCCGGGGGCGCCGGGAAGCCACCATGCCTCCGGATAACCGTCACTGTGCGGCTGCACATGGGCGCCGTGGACATGGGTCACCAGCGGGACCGGTCCGGTATAGGGGGCGGCGACCTCGGTGTGACAGTCGGTCCGGTTGGGGGCTCCCATGGAGCAGTTGGCCTTGGGCGGGTTGGCCCAGTGCAGGGTCTGGTCCACCAGGAACAGGTGCGGGAGGAACTTGCCGAAGTTCGGACTGGCCGGATCTTTCTCAACCAGGTCGTTTATCCACCTGACCTTGGTTGGTGTTACCGGAACATTACCCAACTGAGACGTGACCTCAATGGTGAAGGCCGGATAGTTGAACGACGATTGTGAGCTCGGTGCCGGTGCTACCCCGACAGCCCCACCGGTAATGCCCGATGAGTTTGGGAGCGGGTCGGCAGCCCGGCCATAGCTCCAGACGGTTGTCGCAGGCAGGGGGCCTACTGGCGTCGTTCCCCCTGCAGGATCCGGAAAAGAAGATCCCCAGATCCCCCCCGGCAGAATCTGTTGCTTGAACTGCCTGACGGCGATATCATAGTCGGCCGCAGGAGAGGGAGATGTGGTGCTTTTGGGCATCACCGGCGGGATAACCAGCGGGGTAACGTATTTGGGGATGGTGGTGGGAATGAGAGTTCCTCCAGGGACATATTCCGCAAAGGCCGGAGAAGAGGTGCCCTGGCTGAAAACGGTTAGTGCAACGATCGGTAAGAGTTTTACATGCCATCGACGATGTTCTTTCATGTCTTGTCTCCTTTCTGAGACTGAGGGGCTACTTACTCCCCTTTCTGATTCTCTTTCTGCGCGTCAGGGACTGATGGTTTACCCGGGAGAACGGTTAACAGTTCCATTTCATAGATCATAACCCCCATGTCGTCCAGGGGCTCTCGGCCACCTGAGGCCGTGGCGGTGGGGAGCACTATCTGCCATTTTGCGCCTTCTGCCATCAGCGGCAAGACCTCCTGGAGGCCGGGAATGGCCTTGGTCAGGGGGTACGTCCTCGGCTTTGCTCCGACATACGTGCTTGCAACCTCCTTTCCGTCGACTTTGGTAATGCGATAATGAACCTTGACCTCATCCTTGAGGGTTGGCTTTTTGCCGGAACCCGCCCTGAGTACTTTGTATTGAACTCCGCTGGGTAATACAGTTACCCCTATTTGTTTGGCGTTTTCCGTCAAGAATGCAGTGCTTGCCTTACGGTATTCAGCGGTAGCTCGTTTTTCGGCACCCTGTTGATCGGCTACAATTTTCTTTTTCAGGTCAGTCAACGTTGCGTTCATCTGGTCCTGTGACAGTTGGGGGGTATCGTTAGTAAGGGCATCCCTTATCCCCTGTACCAGGGTCTCCGGATTGAGCTCCACGCCCTGTTTCCTGAAGTCACCGCCGATCTGATAGCCTACGCTGTAGTTGATCCTGTCCTTTTCGCTGTTCAAATCCATTTTTTCGGCAGCGCAGCAGACGCTGACAGTAGAAATCATTATCAGTAAAAAAGATGGGACGGAGTACTTCATGTTGTTCCTTTCTGTCGGGCAGCGCATTGGGTGCTGACGGGAATGTTGATTAATCTGTTCTTTACACGCATCATGCATGCCACCATAAAATGTCAATAAAAACAGCATGTTTTGCTGTGGGTGATTTTTGTGTAAACAGTTCCGACAGCTGTAACTATTTGTTATTAGGTAATAAATCGCGTGCTTTTGGAAATAGTTTTTGGTGTCAATGCATGTTGTGTGCCGGGCAGGATTGGTGTGGGCATGTGGCGATAACATCAAGGACAACTGCTAGTTACTGATTCCGAGGTTTATTTGTTGATATTTATTTTGTCGCGGGCCCGTGTAATGGGTTTTGACAGATTGGTAAATACGTTTACAGATTTTCAAGTTGGAAAATGCCTGTCAGGCATGTCATATCTGTCCGGAAGGCTGTAAACAATTACCGAAAGCCGCCCGGATAACCTGCATATTGCTTACAGGTTTCTGGAACTCGGTGAAGGATTATTGTGCTGATATTGTTAACTAATAATGAAGATTGCTTGGTCAGTACTGACTGCGTGTAAATGATGTTAGCCCGCTACGAATAGCAAAAGTGTAAAATATTCCGACATGATGTTGAGGCCTGTTAATTTAAGATTCGGCTGGTAAGGGTTGACGCAGGGGCAAGAGTGCATTACAAAAAAGCGCTGTCTCGATTCTGCCGGATAAAGGATGGGTATGGGGTATCGCAATCTGCGGGAATGTGTTGCCGACCTGGAACGGTACGGCATGCTGAAGAGGGTAGAGGTCGAGGTCGATCCGTACCTGGAGGCAGGGGCGATCCAGCGCCGGGTCTACGCCGCAAAGGGGCCGGCCCTCCTCTTCACCAAGGTGGCGGGGTGTCGCTTCCCCATGCTGGGGAACCTGTTCGGCACCCTGGAGCGGACCCGCTTCCTGTTTCGCGATACCCTGGCAGCCATCGAAAAGCTCGTGGCGCTGAAGATCAACCCGGCCGAGGCGCTGCGGCATCCGCTGGGATGTGCTTTTGTGCTGCCGGCCGCCTGGCATTTGCTGCCGAGGAAGGTGGGGACAGGACCAATTCTCGCTAATCGAACCACCATCGACCAGCTTCCCCAGCTCAAGTCGTGGCCCGATGACGGCGGCGCCTTCATCACCCTGCCGCAGGTCTATTCCGAGAGCCCGGTTGCGCCCGGGTTCCGTCAGTCGAACCTGGGGATGTACCGGGTTCAGCTCTCCGGCAACCGCTACGAGCAGAACCGTGAGATCGGCATCCACTACCAGATTCACCGCGGTATCGGGGTGCACCACGCCGAGGCCCTGGAGCGGAAGGTGCCGCTCAAGGTCAGCATCTTCGTCGGCGGACCGCCGGCCATGGGCGTCGCGGCGGTCATGCCGCTGCCGGAAGGGATGCCGGAGCTCTCTTTTGCCGGTCTCCTGGCTGGCCACCGGATACCCATGGTCTGCCGGCCCGGTGAACTTCCGATGCCGGCCGAGGCCGATTTCGTCATCACCGGCACCATCGATCCCGACAAAACCCTGCCGGAAGGACCCTTCGGCGACCACCTGGGGTACTACAGCCTGGCCCACGACTTCCCGGTCCTGCGGGTCGAGAGCGTCCATTACCGGGATGGCGCCATCTGGCCCTTCACCACGGTCGGCCGGCCTCCCCAGGAGGACACCTCCTTCGGAGCGTTCATTCATGAACTGACCGGCGGTCTGATCCCCACGGTCCTCCCGGGGGTGAGAGGGGTGCACGCCGTCGATGCGGCCGGCGTCCATCCGCTCCTCCTGGCCGTCGGCTCCGAGCGGTACGTGCCGTATGCTGCCGAACGGGAGCCGCTGGAACTCCTCACCATCGCCAACGCCATCCTTGGCCAGGGGCAGCTCTCCCTGGCAAAGTACCTCATGATTGCTGCCCACGAGGACAATCCGCCCGATATCCACGATATCGCCGCCTTTTTCCGGCATATGCTGGAGCGGGTCGACTGGCAACGGGACCTGCACTTCCAGACCAGCACCACCATCGACACCCTGGACTACTCGGGGAGCGGCCTGAACCGCGGCTCCAAGGTGGTAGTGGCTGCTGTCGGCCCGGCTCGTCGGAGGCTGGCAACGGAACTGCCGCCCGATCTCCGGCTGCCGGAAGGTTTCGGCGCGCCGCGGGTGGTCCTTCCCGGCATCCTGGCCGTGAACGGCCAGGCCAACAGTGGCGGCAGGAACGTTGCCGATCCGGCCGTGGAGAAGATGTGTGTGCGTCTGGCAGGGGAGGGGGGGCTGGAAGGATTTCCTCTCATCGTGCTGGCGGATGACAGCGACTTCGTGGCCCGGAGCCTCAACAATTTCCTCTGGACGGTCTTTACCCGCTCCAATCCGGCATCTGATATTTATGGGGTCAACGCCGCCACGATCTGCAAACACTGGGGGTGCGAAGGGCCACTGGTGATCGACGCCCGTTGCAAACCTCACCACGCCCCGCCGCTTATCGACGACCCGGCGGTGGAAAGACGGGTGGATGCCTTGGCAGCACCGGGCGGGCCGCTGCATGGGATTGTGTGAGGGCTGGGACTGGGGACTGGGGGAAAAACAATGTCATGCCGAGATCACGTCCCCCTTTATGAAAGGGGGATTTAGGGGGATTTGCCTTTGCTCGCCACCTGGAAATCCCCCCTGGCCCCCCTTTCTCAAAAGGGGGGAACCTTCGGCTGGAGCTTGGCGCTGATCGGGTGGGGAATTACGACACCGCCAGCCGGAGCGCCGAACTCTCCTTCGCGGTTAACTCTCCTTCCACCAGCCGCACCTCGGCTCCACCCAACGCCTCAACGACCACGGTTCCGGAACCGGCCACGGTAACCGTCCCTCCTGCATTGAGCAGGTAGTCCCGCCCACTGCCGTCGGTCACCCAGATGGTTCCCACCAGGCAGTGCAGCGAAAACGGTCTGCGCTTGCCGTCGATGCTCAGCAATTCGGTTTCCGGCAGGTTGATTTCCATTTTACACCCCCCTTTGTGCCACAGTATCCCCAAGCAATTTTCTTGAACAGATGCAGCAGGAAAGATTTGTTACCATGACAGTTGTTGCTTTGCTAAACTGTTACCGTCCATTTTCGCAGCAACTGTATCTGTCGTCAGTGACGGTGGGGGCGTAAGGTGATGACCATGAACGGGGAACTTTTGACAGCGGGGAGCCGTCTGCCGCTCTACGAGCAGGTGGCGGAGAAACTGGTCGGCCTGGTCGAGCAGGGGACATTACGGGCCGGCGACCGGGTGCCGTCCATCCGGGCCATGAGCAGGCAGCTGGCCGTGAGCATCAATACGGTGATGCAGGCGTACGCCGTTCTGGAGGACCGGCGGGTCCTGGAGGCGCGTCCCCAGTCGGGGTATTACGTCTGCTCGCGGCTGCCGGAGATTGCCGACTGCCCGGTCAGCGCCCGGCAGCCGATCGTCCCGGCGCCGGTGACCGTGAGCGATCTCTGTCAACAGGTGCTGATGAACATGATGAACAGCAACCTGGTCCCCCTGGGAGGGGTTATCCCGAACCCGGCGCTGATCCCCACTGCGCGGCTGAACCGGATGCTTGCCTCGGAAAGCCGGCGGTTTCCCGTCCAGAGCGTCTCCTACATGATGACGCCGGGAAGCGAGCGGTTGCGCAACCAGATCGCCAAGCGGGCGCTCTTGGCCGGCTGCAGCGTGCGTCCGGACGAGGTGGTGATCACCACCGGCTGCGTGGAGGCGGTGGCGCTGGCCCTGCGGGCAGTCTGCCGGCAGGGGGACAATATCGCCATCGAGTCGCCGATTTACTTCAATTTCCTGCAACTGATCCGGGAGCTGGGGCTGAACGCCCTGGAGATTCCGTCCACACCGCGGGAGGGGATGAGTATCGAGGCGCTGCGCTATGCCATCGAGCACAACCCGGTAAAGGCGTGCCTGATCATCGCCAATTTCGGCAACCCTCTGGGGAGCCTGATGCCGGACGGGAAGAAGAAGGAGCTGGTGGAACTCCTCGGCCGCCACGATATCCCGTTGATCGAGGACGACGTCTACGGCGATCTCTGTTTCACCACCAACCGGCCGACCGCCGTCAAGGCCTATGACCGGAAGGGGATGGTGATCTACTGTTCGTCATTCTCGAAGACGGTGGCACCTGGGTACCGGGTGGGATGGACGATTGCGGGGCGTTTTCAGCCGGAGATCGAGCGGCTCAAGATGCTGATCAACGTCGCCACCCCGTCACCGACCCAACTGGCCATGGCCGAGTTCCTGGCCAATGGCGGGTATGATCACCAGCTCCGTTCCATCAGAAAGAGTTACGCCCGGCAGGTGGCGCTGATGGCGGAGGCGGTAGGGAGGTATTTCCCGTCCGGTACCAGGGTGACCCGTCCGGCGGGGAGTTCCGTTCTCTGGGTGGAGATGCCCGAACGGATCGACGCGATAGCCCTCTATCACCAGGCGTTCGCCAGCGGCATCTCCATAGCGCCGGGGCCGCTCTTTTCCATCAGCGGCAAGTTTCGCAACTACATCCGGCTGAACGCCTCGTTCTGGTCCCCCGAGGTTGAGGGAGCGATCCGCACCCTGGGCGGTCTGGCGGCAGGGTAACTGGGGGAATGAGTGAGGAGTGAGGAGGAACATGTTGACAATAGTTGAATAAAGTGCGGCATGGTCCGGTCTGGAAATAGCCGCTGGTTATAAAGCCCCGTTAGGGGCGCCCGCCTGTAGCCGGGGGATTCACCCCCCGGATGGATGCAGATAAATCCCTTCCTCATGTACGTATCGATGATCAGCAGTTTCCCTTCACAACCCCTTTTCCCACGCCAGGGCCGCCATCCCCAGGAGTCCGGCATCGTCCCCCAGCGTGCCGGGCAGTACCCGTACCCGCTCTGTTGCCGCCGGGAAGGCACGGGCCTTGAGCTCCGCCTCCATGGCCGGGGCGATGTACGGGAAGCTCATGGCCATGCCGCCGGTCAGGATAAAGGCCTCCAGGTTGAGGAGATTGACGGCCGTGGCCGCAGCCTGTCCCAGGTAGCGCCCGGCGCGGGCCAGGAGCTGCCGGGCGAGCGGGTCCCCCTGGGCAGCCGCCAGGCCGACGGTTTCAGCGGTGAGCGTGTCCCGGTCGGTGTCGGCGAGCATGCTGGTCGTGCCCGCATCCAGCTGCTGCCTCGCCTCGGTCAGCAGGGCACTGGCCGAGGCGTACTGTTCAAGGCAGCCCCGGTTGCCGCAGGGGCAGGGGATGCCTGCCGGTTCCACCGTGGCATGGCCGAATTCGCTGGCAATGCCGTCGTGTCCGGTCCAGAGAGAACCATTCAGGATCAGGCCGCTGCCAACCCCGGTACCCAGGGTGAACAGGAGAAATGACGAGAAAGGTCGTCCGGCCCCGAAGCGAAGTTCGCCGACGGCAGCGGCATTGGCGTCATTGGCGGTAACGGCCGGCAGCCCGGTGGTGGCCAGCAGTAGATCGTTGATGTTGAGACCGTCCAGAAAAGGGAGGTTGACCGCCTTGTGGAGCAGTCCGGCTCCATTCACCAGTCCCGGCAGACCAGCCCCGATGGCCGGAATGGTCCTGTGCCGGTGGCGCGCCTCGGCGCGCAGCTCCTCGATGGCCGTTCCCAGCCCATCGACAAACGCGGACAGGCCGCCTGTTACGCAGGTGGGGCGGCGTGACCGCGCAATGATCGATCCATCCCTGCTGATCAGGGCCAGTCTGAGGTTGGTTCCTCCCAGGTCGATGGCCAGCGTGACGTCACTGGTGGCTGTCACGGTTCCGGCCGGAGGGCAGCGGCCTGAAAGGCCGGCTGGAGGCGGTCAAAGGTGACGGCGAGATTCTCGGGCATGATCCGCACGTCGGGAATGACGGACATGAAGTTGGTATCGCCACCCCACCTTGGCACGATGTGCAGGTGGATATGGTCCTCGACCCCTGCCCCCGCGGCGCGGCCGAGATTGATGCCGATGTTGAACCCATCCGGCTGTGCCGTTTCCTGCAGTATCCGTTTACACAGCCCGAGGGTCCGGAAAAGATCGAGCATTTCTTCGCTGGTGAGCCCTTCGATTTCGGCGGTGTGGCGGTTGGGTGCTATCAGCAGGTGACCGTTGGTGTAGGGGTAGCGGTTCAGCATCACCAGCGAGAGCCGGCTACGGTACACCAAGAGCCGTTCCCGATCGCATTCCTGGTCCGGGGGAAGGCAGAAGATGCACTCGGTTGGCTTGTTGTTCAGGATGTATTCCATTCTCCAGGGGGCCCAAAGGCGTTCCATAGGTGCAATTTCCTTTTTTGCTGGTAGACTAAAATTTTTGAATGAAGATTCGCTGAATGGGTATGGTAACGGACTGAAAACGAACTGTTGGCTGACCAAAAATGAGCCGTGGTATTTTCTATTAACACATCGACAGTTCTTGACAAGCGTTTTACGAATCTATTCCAATAGAATGCGTTTATATTTTATTGTCAATAAACACTTGACAGGCCGGAAGGAATGGGCATATCTTAGCCAACTTCGGCTAATGGCTGCGTTATTTGGGCAAAATTGTTGGTGGGGTAGAAAGTTATTTTACTTATACTGAAAACAGGGGAGGACTATGCATGACCAAGAAAATTGATGCGCTAGAATACCATTCCATGGGGCGTAAAGGCAAGATCGAGGTTGTCGCGACCAAACCGTGCCTAACATCCAGGGACCTGGCTTTGGCATATACGCCGGGCGTTGCCGAGCCCTGTCTGGAGATCGAGAAGAATCCCGAAGATGCCTACAAGTATACGGCCAAGGGGAACCTGGTGGCGGTCGTGTCAAACGGCACGGCAGTACTGGGTCTCGGCAACCTGGGCGCCCTGGCCGGCAAACCGGTCATGGAGGGAAAGGGGGTCCTCTTCAAGCGCTTTGCCGACATCGATGTCTTCGATATCGAACTCGACACCGAGAACCCCGACGAGATCATCAAGGCCTGTCAGCTCCTGCAGCCGACCTTCGGCGGGATCAACCTGGAGGACATCAAGGCGCCGGAGTGCTTCTACATAGAGGAAGAGCTCAAGAAGACCATGAACATCCCGGTCTTTCACGATGATCAGCACGGCACGGCCATCATCTCCTCTGCTGCCCTCATCAACGCCCTGGAGCTGATCGGCAAGAAAATCGAAGAGATCCGGATCGTGGTGAACGGTGCCGGCGCCGCGGCCATTGCCTGCGCCAACCTGGCCATTTCCCTCGGGGTGAAAAAAGAGAACCTGGTCATGTGCGACACCAAGGGGGTCATCTACCAGGGGCGCAGCGAGGGGATGAACAAGTACAAGGAACGCTTTGCCGTCGATACCAAGTTTCGTACCCTCGAAGAGGTGGCAGACGGGGCGGATGTCTTGTTCGGCCTCTCCTCCAAGGGGGCGTTCACTCCGGAGATGGTGCGCAAGATGGCAGTGAACCCGATCATCTTCGCCATGGCCAACCCCGACCCGGAGATCACCCCTGAAGAGGCAAGGGCGGTCAGGGGTGACGTCCTCGTCGCCACCGGCCGTTCCGACTACCCCAACCAGGTGAACAACGTCCTCGGCTTCCCGTTCATCTTCCGCGGCGCCCTCGACGTGCGGGCCACCTCCATCAACGAGGAGATGAAAAAGGCAGCGGTGTATGCCCTGGCCGAGCTGGCCCGTGAGGAGTGCCCGGACTCGGTCTGCCGTGCCTACGGCAATGTAAAGTTTTCCTTTGGCAGCGACTACATCATTCCCAAGCCGTTCGACCCCCGTGCCCTCTTGCGGGTGGCCCCGGCCGTCGCCAAGGCGGCCATGGAGACCGGCGTGGCCAGGCTGCCGATCGAAGACATGGAAAAGTATGTCGAGCACCTGGAGGCGTTGCAGGGAAAGGCAAAGGAGACCCTGCGGCTCTTGATCAACAAGGCCAAGTGTGATCCGAAGCGGATCGTCTTTCCGGAAGGGGACAACGAGAAGATCCTGCGGGCGGTGCATGTCCTGATCGAAGAGGGGATTGCCCATCCGATCCTCATCGGTAACCAGGATAAGATCTCGGCCAAGATGGAGGAGTTGGGACTCGAATTCAACGGCAGCGTGCCGATCATCGATCCGGCCACCTATGAGAAGTCGGACGAGTATGCCGACGAGCTCTTCCGGCTGCGGCAGCGCAAGGGGCTTACCCAGTCAGAGGCCAGGCGGCTGATGACCCGCAAGTCCCGCACCCATTTCGGCTGCATGATGGTGCGCCAGGGTGATGCGGATGCACTGCTCGCCGGTATCGACACCCACTACCCCGAGACCATCCGTCCCGCCCTGGAGGTGATCGGCAAGCAGTGCGGTCTCTCCAGCGTCCACGGCCTCTACATGATGGTGTTCAAGAAGGGGATCTACTTCCTGGGCGACACCACGGTCAGCATCGAGCCGACCGCCGAGGAACTGGCCGAAACCGCCATCCTTGCTGCCGAAAAGGCGAGGTTGCTGGACATCGAACCCACGGTTGCCATGCTTTCTTTCTCCAACTTCGGCTCGGCCAACCATCCGCTGGCCAGGAAGGTGCGGCGGGCCGTGGAGATCGTCAAGGAAAAGGCTCCTGGCCTGATCGTCGACGGGGAGATGCAGTCTGACACCGCCGTGGTTTCGGAGATCCTGCAGAAGAGCTTCCCGTTCGCGTCACTGAAAGAGGCGGCCAATGTCCTCATCTTCCCTGACCTGAACTCCGGCAACATCTGCTACAAGCTCCTGCACCACCTGGGTGGCGCCGAGGCAATCGGTCCGATCCTGATGGGGATGAACAAGCCGGTGCACGTCCTGCAGCGGGGCGACGATGTGGCCGACATCGTCAACATGGCGGCCATTGCCGTGGTGGATGCCCAGAATTCCTGAGCAATGATTTTGCAGTAACGTTACCTGAGCGAGGGGGCCTGTCCGGCCCCCTTTTTTTGCGTCCTGCCTGATAAGATAAGGGTGTGTGCGGTCGCCGGAGGAATTGAATGAGGTGCGGGCGTCATAGTAATCGTTTGCTTGGTCGTTTAACAGGTGCTATTATCAGGTTAAATAATAGCACCTGTTTGGAGGTCGTATGAAGGCGAACGCGAAGTTTTCCGAGGATGTCGTCCCTCTTTCCGACCTGAAGGTCAATCCCGGTCGCATCGTGAATCAGGTGGACCAGACTCACCGACCAGTGCTCCTGACGAGCCGGGGGCGGGGGGTAGCCGTCGTGCAATCGGTCAAGGACTACGAAGCGGAGGCCGAGGAACGGGCTTTCCTGAAGGCCGTTGTTCAGGGACTTGTCGATGTCGAGCAGGGGCGGACCGTAACTCTTGCCGACACCAAGAAACGCCTCGGGCTGGATTGATCTCATGGCGAACAGGAACGTCATTGAATTTGCCGAGTCGGCTGTCGGCGATCTTGAGGAGGTCCGCGACTGGTATGCCGATCAGCAGGTTCCAGAGGTGGGGAAGCGTCTGGTGGGTGAGGTTGTTGCCCAGGTGGAGCGACTTGCCGACTTCCCGGAAAGTGGGCGCATTGTGCCGGAGTTCGGGCTGTCCAATCTGCGTGAGATCATTTACCCGCCGTTCCGCATCGTCTATAGGGTTGATGCTGTCCGTATCCGGATCATTCGTGTATGGCGCAGTGAGCGGCTAAAGAAAATGCCGGCCGGCCTGGAGGGGGCAGCCTGAAGATACTCTCCAGAACCATTGTGAAGCCGCCTGTGGCATAGTTTGCTGCAGGCGGTTTTTTTTATGCTTTTTATGGGGGTGCTGACCCGGATTTTCGTAATTACCACTCTATTTCCCCCTACTGTAACATTTTGTTGCAGTAGGCTGTAAAGCCGCATGGGGTGAGGCTTTAAATGGTGAGGTGTAACATTATGTGACATCACATTTTGTTACACCTGGTGACATGCCCTTGTTTAACTATGTGAAATGACTATGTTGCAGGTTTTGGCACGGAAAGTGTTATATAGTGGGTTTTATTGTCCGGCATGAAATCCCCGTATTCCTGCCAGCTTGGTCCGACCCTGGGAGGCGCCCCGGAAGGAGATTCCAAAGGACATATATGACTCCAGTGACGGCAAGGACAATCAGCCTGAGCATGACTCTTGTTGTCTTTTGTGTCCTTTAAGTCTCTTTGTTTTTCGACGGAGTTCAAATGACTGAAGGCTTTATCCCATTGCATGGCGGCTATCAGAAGCTGCTTTCTTACCAGAAGGCGGAGATCGTCTATGACGCCACCGTCTACTTCTGCGACCGGTTCATTGACCGGCGCAGCCGCACCCATGACCAGATGGTGCAGGCAGCGCGATCCGGCAAGCAGAACATCATTGAAGGGAGCATGGCCTCCGGCACCTCAAAAGAGATGGAAATCAAGCTAACAAATGTGGCTCGGGCCAGCCTGGAAGAGCTGCTGGCCGATTACCGCGATTTTTTGCGGACGCGCGGCCTGACGGAGTGGAGCAAGGAACATCCCTATGCGCAGCGGCTGCGGGAACTTAATCGGACGCCAAACTCAACCTATGAGACCTTCAGAAAAGGAATCGAGCACGACGATCCGGCGATTGCCGCCAATATGATTATCGGCCTGATCAGGGTTGCCAGTTTTCTGCTGGACAAGCAATTGAAGTCTCTGGAACAGGCGTTTCTCAAGGAAGGTGGCCTGCGGGAGCGGATGACCAAGGCGAGGCTAGAGGCGAGGAAAAGAGGAGGGTGAGGGGCTTCCTTGGATATCATATGTGGTACCGCCGAATTTCCTGAACCGTTGAAACAGGATGCTCAGGAGGGGGGCGCCGTGGCCGGCAGCACGCGCCGGTATATCGAAAAGCGGTCAGGCAAGACGGTGGTGACGAGGGAGAATTTCATGGGGTTGATTGGGAAGGGGCGGGAGAAGGTGGGGGAGTGAGAAAAACCGGGGAGTGTCCCGGATTTTACCCGGATTTTCCGAATGATATTAAACCGGAGGACGCATGACGTACGATCCACAACGAGCGCTTGAACTGCTCCGCATAGGCACTGGAAGTCAGGGCACCCGCTTTCGTGAAGGCCAGGAGGATGCCATCCGCCATGTCGTTGATGGTCGCGGCCGGCTGCTGGTCGTGCAGAAAACCGGCTGGGGAAAGAGCTTTGTCTACTTCATTGCCGCCAAGCTGCTGCGTGAGGAGGGGAGCGGTCCGGCGTTGCTGATTTCTCCGCTGCTGGCGCTGATGCGCAACCAGATAGCGGCGGCAGAACGGATGGGTTTGCGGGCTGTTACCATCAATTCAGATAACCAGGAAGAGTGGGACGCTGTCGAAGCCTCACTCGTACGCAACGATATTGATATCCTTCTCATCTCACCCGAACGGCTGGCCAATGAGCGATTCCGCACCCAAGTACTGGCCGGGATTGCTGCCCGGATCGTTCTGCTGGTGATTGACGAAGCACACTGCATTTCGGACTGGGTGCGGATTCCGGACGAATCCGACCGGCATTCCGGCGGGAAAGCGACCGACGTTC